>DATNPH010000258.1:0-23777 GCA_036703315.1 Coleofasciculaceae cyanobacterium | reverse complement strand
TTATCACGATTCTATTGGTGGTAATCAAGATCCCTACATCTGGAATAAAAGCTTCTTACATACGTATTGCCACATTACACAAATGTCTCCTCAAATTGGAGACATGAATTTTTGGGTTAGTGGTGACACGTTTCCACATTTCTCTCATCTTTACTGTGATCTAGTGTTTCTTGTCACAGAAAAAATATATTGGGAAAATGCCAATGTGATTACTCGTGATGATCAGATTGTTGACAGTGATGAAGCCTATATCGACCATTATTCCTGGGCGAAATACCATCATCGTTTTAAGCGCCGCCGCCGATTTACTCTTAAAGCAGATCCAGAACGTAGCTTTCAACCCCAAACTGCTGAACGAAAACTAATTGATATTCTTCCTTTTTTGATCAAGCAAGGACTGTCTTTAGAGGATGTACGTAGGAGGCTACGAGTAGGATTTAGGTCTAAGCCATTTCGTTTGGAAGATCTTGTGACTCAACTATATGAGTGGCTGGATCAGATGGCGGTGAACAAACTTTACGGAACCCAACTTTACAAGATTCGGCAAAATAATCCCTGTCTTGCTAGTTCATCACAGATTTAGTAGAGCAATAAGTTTAGGAACTTTCCTATAGGAAGTTGATAAGTATGAATAATTTTAACTTCAAGCAACCTGTTTCATTAGAAGAATCAGCAGGCTACGATCGCCGCATGATCAACTATATCCAAAATGCAGCGGCACACGGTCTGTATGAAATTCGCGGCTTAGGCGCAAAACGTCGCTTGCCTCATTTTGACGATCTGGTTTTCTTGGGCGCATCCATGACCCGTTATCCATTAGAAGGCTATCGTGAAAAGTGCCTTACCAAGACCACCCTCGGCACTCGCTACGCTAAGAAACCAATTGAACTAGACATCCCGATTACGATCGCTGGAATGAGTTTTGGTTCGCTATCCGCCAACGTAAAGGAAGCCCTCGGTCGAGCTGCAACCGCCGTGGGAACCTCTACGACAACAGGTGACGGCGGCATGACACCAGAGGAACGGCTCTCTTCAAAAACCCTGATTTACCAATGCTTGCCCTCCCGTTACGGCTTCAATCCAGATGACGTGCGAAAAGCCGATGCGATCGAAATTGTGATTGGTCAAGGGGCAAAACCGGGTGGCGGTGGTATGTTACTCGGACAGAAGATCAATCCACGGGTGGCACAGATGCGATCGCTCCCGGAAGGGGTAGATCAACGCTCTGCTTGCCGTCATCCGGATTGGACAGGCCCGGACGACCTTACTATCAAGATTCAGCAATTGCGAGAACTGACCGACTGGGAAAAGCCGATTTATGTCAAGGTCGGAGCATCACGGACGTTCAATGATGTCAAACTTGCCGTTCATGCGGGCGCTGATGTCATTGTCGTGGATGGGATGCAAGGTGGAACTGCTGCCACGCAAACCGTGTTTATTGAGCATGTCGGCATCCCGACTCTGGCGGCTGTAAGACAGGCAGTCGATGCTCTAGAAGACATGAATATGAAGGGTAAGGTACAACTGATTGTCTCTGGCGGCATTCGCACTGGAGCCGATGTTGCCAAAGCGATCGCGATGGGGGCAGATGCCGTCTCTATCGGTCAGGGTATGCTTGTTGCCCTAGGCTGCAACAGTGAAACTTACGTTCAAAATGGTGCTCATCATTCGGCAGTAGAGGACTATACCGCGATCGGGACTGCACCCGGATACTGCCACCATTGCCACACTGGGAAATGTCCCGTTGGTGTCACCACCCAAGACGAAATCTTGGAAAAACGCTTAGAACCTGAAGTAGGTGCGCGTCGAGTCAAGAATTATCTTCAAACCCTGAATATGGAATTAACGACGATCGCCCGTGCCTGCGGCAAGCAAAATGTTCATCACTTAGAACGGGAAGACTTGGTTGCCCTAACCGTTGAAGCCGCCGCGATGGCACGACTTCCCCTTGCTGGCACCCATTGGATTCCCGGCTGGTAGTGAATACACACATCGTTTTTAGCCCTGATGGTTAAACCTTGCCTAGTGATAGCCTTCCCTATTCCCCCTCAGTCCTCGTGAACTTGCAAATTGCGTTATTCACCTATTCCACAAAGCCTAGAGGAAGCGTCATTCATACACTGGAGCTTGGCTTTGCATTGCATCGTTTAGGACATCAGGTTTGCATTTATGCATTAGACAAAGATGGGAAAGGATTTGACTATCCTCTATCTTGCGACTACCAGCCTATTCCTGCTCACCCTGCTCCGAGTGAAATTGATGCACTTATTGGGCAACGCATTCAAGAATTTGTAGAGTATCTAAAACAATCCAATCCAATCTATGATTGCTACCACGCTCAAGACTGCATTAGCGCCAATGCTTTAGCCATTCTGAGGCAAGATCGACAAATTCCTCATTTTGTGCGAACAGTCCACCACATTGAAGACTACAGCAGCCCCTATCTTCAGCAGTGCCAGGAGCGTTCGATTCGTGAAGCGGATCTCTGCTTGTGTGTCAGCGATCGCTGGCAGGCAGAACTTCAGCAGCACTACCAAATCCATGCGCCACGGGTCATTAATGGTATTAATTTGTGGCGATTCTCACCCATCCTTAGCGGTTTAGAATATGCACTCCAAGAGCGATGGAAATTGAATGGTTCACCCATTTATTTAACAGTTGGTGGAATTGAGCCTCGAAAGAACTCCACTCGATTACTACAAGCATTCGCACAAGTATTGAAGGAGTACCCAAAGGCTCAGTTAATCATCGCTGGTGGAGCGACGCTGTTTGACTACCAGTCTTACCGGGATGAATTCTTTGCCCTCGCTGACCAATTGCAGATAGAAATTGGTCGTTCTCTAGTGTTGCCAGGAGTGATTCCCGATTCCGAATTGCCTGCTCTGTACAGGATTGCGGATGCCTTTGTGTTTCCTTCTATGAAAGAAGGTTGGGGATTGGTTGTACTGGAGGCGATCGCTTCTGGCCTCCCACTGATTACTTCCAACCAACCTCCATTTACCGAATTTCTTTCAGAAAACCAAGCCTTACTGGTTGACCCTAATTCACCAGACGCGATCGCTCAAGCCATGCGCTCGATCATTCAGCCCAATCTTTCCATCTCCCTGGTGCAGCAAAGTCAATCCGTTCTGGCTAGTTATACCTGGGAGACATCCGCAAGAATGCATGTGCATCACTATGAACAACTCCTGAGTCAGTTTGAGGTGTCAGGTTCCATGTTTTAGTTTCACACCGCAGCTGTTCCCCATGTAATCGGCAAGAATCTTGCTCTGACTACCTTTCCAAATTTTGATTTTTGACTTTTGACTTTTGACTTACTCCCCCTTATGCCTGAAATCCACTTTCAAATTCAATGGCCAGACGGTTCCCAAGAAACCTGTTATTCCCCTTCTTTAGTCGTAAAAGATTATTTCACACCTAACAGTGACTATAGTCTTGATGACTTTGTTCAGCGATCGCGCACAGCCCTGAAAATTGCCAGTGATCGCGTTCAGGCGAAGTATGGCAGACCTTGCGGTCTAGCTTTAGGGCAACTGCAAGAAATTGAAATCAGGTCTACTCAGTACAGCCATCTATCTCAACCGAAAGTGCGATTCATTCAATTTGTTGAATAGAACGGATGAGAAAGGATTGTAAACCATCTCTGCCTAGATCGATTGAAGAAGGCAGAAGAATGAAGGCAGAAGGCTCTTATGTAACCCATTGGAAGGGGCTTGATACCCTTACTCCCTTCATTCGTGGGCAAAGGACGAAGGCATTCCTTCTTCCTCCTGCATAAGAGCCCTCTGCCTTTCTTGGTCAGCCATTGTACCGACGCGCTAAAAATCAAGGTAGCCTGGCTCCTGTGTCAAGGGTGCCTTCGGCTCTCATTTTATAAGCGCCATCAAAAAGTAATATCAAAGGCGCAGGTTGTATCTTACAGGGTACAACCTGCATGTTGGTAGTTAAACTCCACTAGCCGTTTACCTAGTGGGGTTTTCTTTTCTTTACTTTCAACGGTTTTGAGCCCTACCGCCTCAGTAATATGTCCCAAAATGTTTCAGCAATTTGGCTGTATACATTTACACAACACACCTCTCACTCTGCCCTTAGTGTCAGCCGGAGCCTGTTTTATAAAGTTTTGTTAATTACTGCATAAAATATTTCTTTCCCTGCTGAGTCTTTAATAGAGATGCCAATTAAAGATACGGCTAAGCCCTGCTGCCCTTAGGCAGCAGGGTTTATTTATTCCCAAACATTTACTACCATTTGACTCTTAGCCTGCTACTCACTTGCTAGCTGACTCAACTATGATACTTTTGCCTCGGTAGCCATAAAAGTGTCAAATACCCCTTACGGCATTCAGGGGTGTTCTAGGTGGCAGGGTAATGTACTGTCAGTTTTAGGGCATCAACTGACCAATTTACCTAATTTATTAGCTTTTTTTCTACGGGACTGACGGGGCTCGAACCCGCAACTTCCGCCGTGACAGGGCGGTGCTCTAACCAATTGAACTACAGTCCCAATTTTTGGCGCATCTCTAATTGTGCCGATTAACCGTCAATTTGTCAAATCCGGCACTCAACTATTTTTTTAGGTGGCTGAGAGCACTTTCGTGATTATAACGAATAAATCTAGCAACTGTACACAACTATTGCAGAGAAGAACACAATTAGGGAAGTCTCACTCCCAGAGACGACGCTTTATCCATGTATCTAGCCTAACTTTCGGGATTGGCTGCGCTCGACGGAAACACTACACGATGGATGATGTTGGGGAGGCAGAGCCATGTTGTCGGTCATGGGTACGGGGGAATAAACGGTATGATTTCATTTCAAAAAGACTATCGAGATGAAGTCATACCAATTTCCAATTTATGGAATTCCCCCAATCTATTTTCCTCTTGACAGCGAAATTGCCGATTTTACGGTGACAACCTTGCTAAAGGGATACCACCATTCCAGCCTGAGGATTAGAAGAAAAATCAACAATTGAATGGGCCAAGGAGCCAGAGCCAAACCCCCGATCAAGCAGATAATGCCACAACCGACAGTGAGAAGGCGGGAAATTTCGTGAGAAGCTCTTAGAGAAATCCAGATGCTCACGAATCCGCTTACCAGAAGCACTAGAAAAATGGGTAACATTTTGAGCACCTATGTTATAATTAGCAATTATCTTAATCAAACTAAAATAATGGCGGCGCAAACCGTCATTAGGTCATAAGACGTCGCAGTTACAGAATAACACTGGCTCAAGCTTAGAACCTGTAACTAAGACAGCGTTTTGTAATTTATTCAGAAATCTTTGTAAAAGTTTGCGTTGGATTTTGCAAGAAGTCCACTAACCAGTTCTTGAGATGATATGTAGCGCGGCAGTCATCCTCGTTGTAACGTAGGATGACATCAAGAAGATTGCGATCGCCCTTTTCTAACCACTGGTCGTACAAACAAACAGATTGGGAACCCGTTACACCGGAATCACGCCACTCAAAGCCGATCCATCTAGCAAGGTGTTTGAGAGAATAACTTTCTACTGGCAGTGTTACCGTTTTCATGACTCGCTGATGCACATCTACAAAGCGGGAAAGCAACGGTTTTAACTGCCCTAGTGGTATGTTGTAGAGCTTAGCTAAACGCTTAACTGTCTCAACTTCATAGTCGGAAAAATGGAAGATTGGGGCATCTGGGTATAACGAAACTAAATCTAAAAATTGTTGCCAGATTGAGCCTTCATCGCTTGGGTGTTCTGCTAGGAGGGGATGAAACGTCTCCGTCTGAGTGCGTCTATCAACAACCAATACACCTAGCAAGTAGTCAAGTTGCAACTCTGGTTCTGCCTCAATATCAAAGTAAAGCTCCACAGATGCCGTGGGTAAGGTGTCGGTAGTTAGGAAAGGCTCAGGCCTGTCGGCGTCAGCAGAGTAGCTTTGGCGGAGCATCGCCCGATTCTCGACTAGAGATTGAGCTTGCTGCACCAGATCCCAGGCGGCTTCAATACCGACGGCTGGCTCTAGTGTGTTAATCGTGGACTTAGCTAAGGAATCTACTGTTGTGACACCCAGAGTCTGCAAATCCCGGTAACGGGTGGGAGTCACTCCTGGTAACAGAGAGATGTGTTGAGATGATTGTGCGATCGCATAACAACTGCTATACCACTGACAAAGACCACAACGCTGACGAGAAATAAACACCTCCGGTTCTTGACGCAGCAGAAGTGTTTCCATGCATTCAGAGAGAACCTCCTGCATCAACGGTATCCATCTGTCTAGGCTGACGCTGTAGGAATCTCGGCTACGTAACATTAACCAAGCTTTACTCGGCAATACTTCCTGCACTGCCGCCAGAAGATGAGCGCTAAACGCAGCAACGATTTGATACTCTGACTTGGGACGCCTGCCTAACTTAATGTGAGCGGGAGCATACATCCAATCCCCAAAACTAGACTGCCCAGGCTGTTTAATCAACAGATCAGGATTGCTCAGTAGCGTCACACCTTGTTGTGTTTGCATCACTAGGGTGCCTCGAGAAATGCGCTCCACTCCCTGTTGCATCAATTCCAAAGTGGCATTAGCTCCAGCTTCCCAATTTCCTCTGGGATAGCTGGGTGACTGATGAGGGGCACTCCCAAGAACCGCTTGCTGATGTGCGCGGCTTTCTTGTCGTAGTTTTAGCAGAAAGTCCTGCGCTTGGTCTTGCAAGCTTAAGTCTCCGTATGCGTCCAGAAACACCCGACGGCGACAACGTTTGTAAAACAGCAGTAGATCGTCCGTCAGCAGCATGGTTTCAAGCCTGGAGAAATCAATGTGCTCAAATACAGATTCCAACTAGCGTTCTTGACAACAATTTGTAGATGACTTAATTTTCTGAGCAAAGTAATCTTTTCAGGCAATGAAGTACACATTGAGAAGCTAAGTTGAAAATTACTCAGCCTATAAACACCAGTTAACTAAATTTTTTATCTTAAGTTAACCAATCTTTTCTATTCTATCTATGTGCATTGCCAATAGTGCCGTGCCATAGGCAGCGGATGTGTGAATTGGGGGTTGTATCGGTATCTTGAGATGACGTTTACGCATCGTTGTCCAGGTAATATTTTTCGCGCCACCTCCGGCAGTGTAGACACAAGTTAGTGGAGTCGCACCCAGCTGTTGCAGCAATTGATATCCCCGTGCTTCAATTCGCGTGATGCTTTCGAGCAATCCATGGAGGAATTCTACTGGATCAGCTGGGCGTGGTTCTAGTTGGGGCGGTAGATTGGGGTCATTGATGGGGAAGCGATCGCCGGATTTCAACAAAGGATAATAATCAAGTTGGCTCTCCCGTTCCGAATCAATACGAGCGCTTAGATTCTCTAATTGTGCATCACTAAAAAAGTGCCGTAGCACCGCACCACCCGTATTCGAGGCACCGCCTACTAGCCATAAGTCCCCCAACCGATGACTGTAAATCCCATATCGGGCATCATCTACACGGGTACGACTCAATAGTTTCAGCACCAGTGTGGAACCCAGCGAAGTTACGGCTTCACCGGGAGATTTAGCACCACTAGCAAGAAACGCTGCAATACTATCCGTTGTGCCAGCACATACTACACAATTTCTGGGTAAACCTAGCTGACTGGCAATAGCCGGCAATAATTCAGCGACAGGTGTACCAGGCGCAACAACTTTAGGTAAATGTATTGGTAGTTGCAGACTTTCTAGCCAGTTGGGATAGCAAAAATCTTGGACATCGTAACCGAGTTTCAAGGCATTGTGATAGTCACTGATACCCAATTGACCATGCAGGAGAAACGCTAACCAGTCTGCCTGATGCAAGAAATAATAATTTTGCCTTTTGCCTTTAAACCTTTGACTTAACCAAAGGAGTTTGGCGAGGCTGGAGGTGGCGCTGATTACAGTGTGGTTTGGGGGAGCAATGGCTGTGAGCCTATCCATCACTTCTATTCCCCGTCCATCGTTGTACATTAGGGGTTCAGCGATCGGCACTCCAGTAGCATCGCACAGCAGTACGGTGGAAGAGGTTCCATCGATCGCGATCGCGCTTATTTCTCCTCGTATTTCCTTGGGAATCTGTTCAATTATGGTAAATAAAGCCTTCTGCCAGCCAGATGCTGTAGGGGCACAACATGTCGTGCCCCTACCTGACGCCTCTTCAAAGGGATACTGCACCTCGGATTGAATGTTCCTCGTGCCGTCAATTACAATAGCGCGTGCGCCAGAGGTGCCAAAATCGATTCCAAGGTAGAGTTTCATGGGTGAAATCTCTTAAGAATCCCACGCAAAAGTTTACACTATGCAGATTGCCTGATGTTTGTTCACTTAACCTATCGAAAGAGTGAATTCATCAACAACTTATAGCGAGAGAACCTCTGCCTAGAGAATGATTTAGCCGATGAGCAAGATGAAGTAGAAATAGAAGGCTAAATCTCATGGAGATGTATTCTGTGAAACTGAATCATTTTACGAAACAACTTTCGGCTGTCGGGCGCTGGATAGCTACAACTGTGTTCTGTGTGTCAGCGATCACCTTTGTTTGGCAAGGTGCGTTTTTCTCAAACACCGCAGCAATGGCTGCTCCTGCTGCAAACTTGATCGCAGCCGCAGACGTGGGCAGTCAGGCTCAAGGGAAAGCCAGTGAAGATGCTGGACGAGCCAAGAATTTCATCGAAGATACGAAAGATAAGGTTAAGCAAACTGCAAATAAAAATGCTGATCGAGTTGATCAAGCAACAGACAGTGGTAGTTTCATTGAGCGCAAAGCAAAGAAAGATAGGGAGCGAATTGAGAAAAGAGCAGATGAAGATGCGGCTCGGACTAAAGAAGCAGTAGACAACACAAAGAATGCTGTTGAGCGCACTATTGATAGCATCAAGGATGCTTTTAGCAACTAGAGACTAGATACTAGGAAAGAAAGGTCAATGTACATTGTTTTACCCATCGCCATCTACGAAGCTGAAGGGTTAATGTACATTGATTAGGTTTGGCAATTTGACTGGGGTGAACAGAAATCAGAACGTGGCAATAAAGTAAGAGTAAAGTGTCGCGCATCTAATTTGCAGTTGTTTGGTGATATCTCCTTGAATTAAGTAGATAAATATAAATAAACGCAATCAACTTGTAGGGTGGGCATTGCCCATAATCTCATTCGCAACAGGACTACAGGATTGGAGGTAGGCAATACCCACCTTACGTTTAATTTGTCTACCTGCTTACACTAATTCTTTCTGATAATTTACGACTTGTTTAGGTTTCGAGCCCTAGGCTTGAATAAGAAGCTCATAACGAAAGTTGACTAGTGTTGGCAGACAAATCGTTAAAAGGAGCACAGACTATGCATTTAGAAACTCTAAACGGACAGCCTGCTAGCATCCTCGGCTTAGCAGGAAGTCGGGGTATGGATACATCTTGTGCAGCAGTCGCGTTTGAGGCAGGAGTTAATTATTTCTTTTTTTACGATTTGTCCCACGAAAACTTGCTGAGTGGACTAAAGCCAATAGTTGCAACTCAACGCGAGCAGGTATTGATGGCAACGGGAAGTGATAAGCGCGATAAAGCTAGACTGCGGCAGTACCTAGAGCAAGTGCGTCAATGCCTCGATGTTGATGTCGTGGATGTATTTTTTGCCGAGTATGTCACTCCCGATGAGGACATTGCTCAGATTTGGGCTGTACTTGATGAACTTTGGGCTTGGAAGGAAAGAGGGCTTATCCGCTACGTGGGTGCAACCACTCATAATCGTGCGATTGCCTTAGACTTGATTAAGAGCGATCGCACTGAGGTACTCATGCACCGCTACAACATGGCGCATCGCAAGGCTCAAGAACAGGTTTTCCCAATGGCTCAACAGGCTGGAATTCCAGTCGTCGCGTTCACTTGCACCCGCTGGGGGGAACTTCTACAAGGACACCCGGATTGGCTTGGAGAGATTCCCACAGCGGCTGATTGTTACCAATATGCACTACACCAAAAAGCCGTACACTTGGCACTGACTGCACCAGGAACTCAAGCGCAATTAGAGGAAAACTTGAGTGTTTTGCACGCTCCTGAACTTACTCCTGAAGCAGTAGTACGATGGCAAGATTATGGGGCGTTGGTCTATGGAAATGGACAAGACGCCTTTGAGACTAGATGGCTTTGAGTGCCATCCAATCAAGCCACTGCAAAGCCTGTATATTCTGGTATTTTGGGATGGCGAAAACCAAGTAGGTAGTTAGCCTTATTTTGGGGTTGCTACTCAGTCAAAATTGTTATCAACGTGGAGACCGAATTTTTACTTGAAAAATCAGTTTCCGGTTGCATCAAAACAGACAAATTCTGTTCCCCATCCACAATCAGATGTCCTTTTGGCTGTGAGCAGTTACAGTTACATAAATGACGGACGCCTGCGGATTAAACACAGGGTCAGATTGAGCAAAAGTACTGCTATGCTTTGATGACAAGCGTTAGCGAAGCAAGGCATTAGCCTAGCGCTGCTGCTAAGCAGATCGGTCAATATTTTCTCTTTCGTGACCAATGTACCATCTACATCGGAGAGCCACAGCGAGATTTTTTAGGACTAGAAGGCAAAGCATTTGTAACTATTTTAGATATTAATTCACCTCTGTTGAGAATTTGGATTTAGCATTAATTGACTTTGGGAAATCCATATAGCCAGTCATAAATTTGGTCGAGTTGTGCTAACGTAATCAAACCGTACTGCCAAAGGATTATCGGCAGCATACTTGGAATCTGCTCGGAATGTTGTAATGCAAGTTTGATGGAGTTCTTAGGAATTTTTAGCTCTTCCTTCAGAAAACGAATAAGTGGATAATTTATAGCTTCCATAGCTAGACTCTCTGTTCAAAAACTCTACAAGGGAATTGGGAGGATATTATAGGAATTTGCTTAGAGACATTCAGTGAATACCCCTATTGCAAACTGAGTATGGGGAATAAATCAAATGGCTTAGATTTGCTTTCACCATCATGTAGCAGCATTGGATGACATACCAGGCAAGTTTTGATAGTTAGGTAGAAACTTAAGCTACATGAGTGTGATTAATGACTCAGTTCAGCAAAGTTACATTGAACTAGACAGACTAGTGAAGTGTTAGGCTGCCTGATGCGAAGGAGATAAATGCTCAATGCGGATGTTGAACTCGGCTATCTACGGCTTCTTTACTATGGAACAGGCAGGATTACTATCTCTAGATCGTCTGAGATCTTGCACCATTCTCAATAAGCCTGATAACCCGCCAAGAACTTAAGTTCTTGGCTAATAGCTCAAGTCCACTGAAGTGGACTAAAATTCTTGTCCAGTCGTCTTTAGACGACTTTAGCTATTAGCCAGGGGTTTAAACCCCTGGCGGGTTATTGCGACTGGTGCAAGATCTGAGTCGTCCAACTGATGCTATTTATGAAGTAATTCTAGATGTGCTAATTGTTGCGATCGAACACGTCTTCCTCGATATTGTTTGAGCAGGAGTTTGGCGATCGCTTCATAGCAATAGCCACCAAGCAACACGCCAGCCGCTCCAATCAACCCTATCAGTGGAGGAACTGGCGCGGGTAGCTTGGTCGCTGTAAACACTACACCGATAATCCAGCCCCTCAACAGAGACAAGCCAGCTTCTTTGTTGTTGGACGTAGTGGCGATCGGCATTAGAATCAGAGGCAATTACGGAAAGCAGCATACATTTATGGAACTTACCACTGGTGAAATGCCAAAATAGTCTAAATCTTGGTAGCTAGCACAGTCTAACAACTCGGCTGGAGCGGACTGACTCAAGATCTTGGTGTGGACGCAAAGGTTACTAGCAGCCGCTCAACCGCACCGTTAGCTCGCTCTACCCACCCGAAAATAGGTCGGAACTGCGATGCCATTAGAGATTGAACGTAAGAGTAATTCTATTTTATTGATTCACTATTCTCCAGATTATTCATCTAGCATCTTTGGCTTTGGACTGTTGTTAGTTTTCACAGTCTTCTGTCTGCTTAAAGGAGTTATTTTGTCACTGGTTGGGATTATTATAGTAATCTTCTTTATTTGGTTTATTGTGCTCATTGTGCGAGAACGCGAATTATGGTGTGTTATCAATAGAAAGACTGGGGTGATTGCCTATAAAAAAGGTGGTATTCTTGGCTCAAAATATGATATTCAAAATGCGCAGTACAATGTTACAGAAATCATCGCGTTAGAGATGGAAAGATATGCCAGACGTGGAAGGGATGCATTCCAGATTCGTTTGGCTTTGATGGCTAACCGTACACTCCCACTTTCATCCGCCAATCTTGGTTTCTATGAGTGTCAGAGTTTTGCGAACGAGATCCATCAGTTTATCGGGATACACATATCGTTAAGAGCTATTGACTAACAAACTCTCTATTATCTAAAACAGGTGTGGGCGGATAGTATATCAACTAAGTGGGCTGACAACAAGTTGGCTAACAACCCTGCTGCATCGGAACAAATCTAGGTTATCTCTGGGATACAAAGGTTATCTGCGTCCGGTGAGCAGGAACGTTAGGCGCACGATCGCGGGGGAAACTATGAACTACAAATGAGTTATTACAGCTTCTGCTGTCATCTTTAAAGGAAGCAAGCATTGAGGAATCGATTCACGTATATTAAACGGGTAGAGTTCAGCTTCGGGACGCAGATTAGCCCGACTGACTAGAATGCAGTAGTGCGATGGAATCGCTTGATCCATTGGCATGAAGGAACCCCTTCTCAGCAGATCGATTTCAACGAAGTGAGTTGTACTGTTCAAGACTTTTTGTCGCTTGGTCAGGTACTTGTCTCGACCTTCACCGACTCGTTTATTCTTTGGAGAGAGTACCTCTATGGCAGTTACCACCCGCCCGGTTTTTACTTCCCGAATCTCCAGATAGCGTTCAGTGATTTCTTCTGTCAGGGGTACCGTCACCCGAATTGGCTTGCTTAAAACCCCAGTTGCTACAACAGCACTTGATACAGCCTCAGGGTTTTGTTGGAAAACAGGCGCATCTGCAATACCGACAAGTAGAGCATCATCGTAAACCCGTTTCTCGACAGCAGCTCGATACTTTGGTATCAGTCAGGGATTGAGCGAACGCGCAAGCCGAACAATTAGCCAAGAGTGAACTTCTGACCACAAAGAAGGATTTTCAAGATAAGGGTTCATCCCTGGAAAACTCGGTTCCATAATCACATGAGAACTCGACAAGACTCTGACAAGAATTTACCTTAATTGTTCAACCTGCATTCTACTGCGCCATTCGAGCTGCCATGCGAGACTTGAAGGCTTCCATTACCTCTGGTGTAGCCTCGGTTGCTTGCCACGCCTCCCGTGCCATCAAGCGATCGCACCAAGCACTCAGTTTTGGATAGTCGCTCAAGGACACGCCCCCTCTAGGTAACCAGGGTATTACGGTTCCAGCAACAACCTCGGCTACAGTCAGGTTTTGACTACCAAAGTAAGGGCGATCGCCTAATAAATTCTCAAAAAACTTTAGCACTGTTGAAACTTTCTGCTTTGCCTGCTCGATTTTTTCTGGATCTCCTGCGGGCAAGCCCAACATCTGCGGAAACAGTGGACTACTGGAAGGCAACAACTCATTCACTGTTACCAATTGCACCATCCGCACAACTGCCAAATCCTTTACATCTTTTGGCAACATCGCAGGCGTGGGGTACTTTGCCTCTAAATAGTCCACAATTGCCAAAGATTCCACTATGTTAAAGCCCTCATCTACCAAAACTGGAATGTGGTGGAAAGGGTTAATCGTCAAAAAATCTGGTTTAAACTGCTCCCCATCCAGTTTTATCTCTACCAGTTCAAACTCAAGTCCTTTTTCCAGGAGTGTAATCCAGACGCGGCGGGAGTTGGGAGAAATCGGCTCGTGATAAAGCGTCAGCATGAGAAAACCTCACAGCTTTATGAGTAGGGTGGGCATTGCCAATCTAACACCCTATCTGAGATTGAGGCTGTTTGCGAAGTGGAATGCTAGCCTTGCATCAGACTTCTTAACACTATTTGAACGTAAGGCATGATGGAGCGTTTCACTAATCTCAGCTAAACTTCTCGCTCAACATAGATAAATCATTTTAAGCTTTTAGGAGAAACTGAAATGACCTACGACGCTTACCGCAACCAAGGTCAGCAAGACGACTATTTTGATGCTGATCTCGCTAAATCAGGTAATCACTCTAAACAAGAGGGCGACTACGACGATTACCGCGAACAAGGTCAGCAAAATGACCATTTTGATGCCGATGTTTCCCTAGCGGGTAATGAGGTTCAAGAAGATGGCGAAGAGTCTCGTGCTTCGTAGTTGAATGCGTTTTGATGTTTGAGCTTTAGGTTTAAGCAATGATTGCAGCTTGGCTTTCTTCTAGCACCTTTCTCGTAAACAACACAGAAGCGTCCTTTAGTCTTTTAATATGCAGGGTAATGAACTTCTGAAACGATACGCAATAGGGGAGAAGGATTTTAATCAGATAACTCTGAGTGAAGTAAAAGTCGCTCAGACTAAACAGAATGGAGGAAACCCATTGGATGTAGTACTGTTGGAACCTTCCATTAACTTTATTATGGGATGGGCGATTCTTTGTCTTATGGTATCAATAATTTTAATGGCCGCACGAGCTGAAATTATTGCCCTAGAGCGTTTACATCAAGTTCCCTGTATAAACTGTCAATTCTTTTCAAAAAATCCTTATCTCAAATGTGCAGTACACCCTTGTATTGCTCTAACTGAAAAAGCGAACGATTGCTCTGATTATTTGCCCCCGAACCGCAAGTTTTTCCACTAACCTATGAGTTTTTATGTGAAGGAGTGGAAGAAGTTGAATTGACTGATGGTAAAGAAAAATCTTGCGCTCTAGAGAAAGAAACCCCAGTGCATCACGCTGGGGGCTGCCGAATTAGTGTTTTTTGTTCGGTTATTAACTAAAAACTACCATCACCTTTAAGCGTTTCCTGTCTGCTTAAAGAAGGGGATTAGTGTAAAAAAAAATGTGCCATCGAATACAATTTTACGACACTTTCATGGGAGAGAGGGCGTTGACGTCATCTGAAACCGGAGCCTCCTCTCCAAACCACTTTGTGTTCTTTTATACTCCTCTGATTAACACAAATGCCCATCTTCAGATAGGCTAAAGGCAACTCAATAACGTGCTATTCTTTCTCTTGTGTGAGGAGCAAGATACGAACGTTAAAACAAAAAAGCTCTTGGGGTCGAAACTCGGCAAGACTCCCAAGAACTTTTTGATGCTATGAGCTGACCGACAAAAAACTACCTCAAATCGGATATTTTTAGAGATGTTTTTGATTCGGATAACCGCCGAAAAAGGGTTGGATTTCAATCCTTAAATTTTTGAAGCTTTTTTATATAATACAAAATAAGAATATCAGCAATTTAATGGCATAAGTAGACCTTATTATTATGGCGAGAAAGAAAAAAATAAAGCCCTTAGAGGGCGAGGCATTAATTAATAAAGTCAAAAAGCTGTCTGACTTGAGCAAAGAAGAAAAAGCTAAAGCCTGCGGCTACTATACCGTCACCAAAAACGGGGTAGAGCGAGTTAATCTGATAAAGTTTCTCAATGCTCTGCTTGACGCACAAGAGATTTCGTTAGATGCCCAACATGAAGGGAATGGTCATGTGGGACGCAGTCCTAGCTACCGGGTTACGGTGCAGTCCAATGGGAACCTGCTGGTTGGTTCAGCTTACACGAAACAGTTGGGCTTAAAGCCAGGGGATGAATTTGCCATTGATCTAGGGCGAAAACACATTAAACTGATATCAATTTCGGGACAAGAAAACGAAGTCGTTAAAGCCGCCTAACTTGACCGAGTAACGCTCTAGAATTTAAGCGATCGCCCCCAACCACAGAAGAGGGTGACACTCCGCTTGATGAGAGATATCGTATGACCAGTCAACAATCCGATTCTGAGGTCAGTACCGGTGCCGAACCTGAAGCTCCAGGAGCTTCTCCTAAGGTGGTTGCTGCTCCCAATCAAGGAACTGACTTTCGTTAAAAAGATTCTTGAAAATCGGGCAATGTTTGATGAGGATGAACAGATTGTCTCTCCCCTAGTCTGCTGGGTTAATGAAACTTCTGGGTAGTGAAAGGCTACAGCCATTCGAGAACTTTGCCTTTACAACACTTCCGCCCCCGCTCTCCCAGTAGCGGAGGTTTCTTTCTGTTAGTTACAGTTGACTATAGTCAACAGTTTTTGTATTCATGATAACAAAAGGGGTTAAGGTTAACTGTTTCTCTAGGCAGACGGATAAATAAGCCATAACCCTATTCGAGAAAGAGGAACTTGCCTTAAAAGCTAGGTAAAAATAAATTCAAGCCTGAGTCCAAAGTAAGCGTAAATCAGCAACTAGATATGCAAGATTTATTCCGTGGCTACTACAAGCCAACACCGGAAGAATTAGCTGAAATATGGAAAACTTGTATTTTTTCTTTTGATGCGAATGTCTGCTGTGGTTTATGCGGACTTAATGAATGCCCCATCACATGGTAAGTATTTTAACGACAACATTAGGGATGCTCATCCTTTCCAGAAGGTAAGTTAGCAATTATTTGTTTTCATCTTTTCACCTCAGGATCGCGATCGCTCTCGCGAGAGGATCGTTTGCCTTTGGCATTCCCGAAGGGAAGCGCAGCTCGCGGACTTTATGCGATTTCACCTTATAAGAAATGCTCACATGGCTAATCGAGAACAGTTCGCTTATTCAGTGCAAGATGTCATCTGCTCTCATTGGTGGCGGGAGAAAAATTCGCTTTTCATAACAGGAGAAGCTCTGGCATCATGCTGAGGCAGAACACTGACATCTGTCCACGATTAACGCGAAGGCACCTACTTGGAATCTTTTTAGCAAGTATTACTGGGGCCGTGGGAGCGGGATGCGCCACCGAGTCTATGGAGAAAAATATATCAATGAACACAGACAAACGAAAGAATCAGGATAGACAGGCATCTATGAACGGACGCCTACTGGCGCGACCAATGCAGCCGACGGGAACAGCACCAGTTGGTCTGCAACCATTGGGACTTTCCACCAAGCGCGACGGACTCCTCTATGTGCCTAAAAACTACCAAGCTTCCCGACCCGCACCGTTGGTGGTGATGATGCACGGCGCAGGGGGCGATGCACCTGGCGGATTGACTCCGTTCCGAAATCTCGCTGATGCGGCTGGACTCATCCTGCTAGCACCTGCCTCGCGCCGCCAGACGTGGGATGTGCTGTTCGGTCAGTACGGCCCTGATATCACCTTGATCGACCAAGCGCTGGCGCAGACGTTCAGCCGCTACGCTATAGACCCCAGTCGCATTGCGATCGAGGGCTTCTCGGACGGGGCTTCCTATGCGCTAAGTGTCGGCATCACTAACGGTGACTTGTTCACCCATGTCATAGCGTTCTCGCCTGGGTTTATGGCACCAGCTTCACAGGTTGGTGAACCGCGCCTGTTTATTTCGCACGGCACACGAGACTCTGTTTTACCGATCGACGTTTGTAGCCGCAAGATAGTGCCGCAGGTGCAGGGTGCTGGCTACGATGTGCTTTATCGGGAGTTCGACGGTCCCCACACGATTCCTCCTGCGATCGCGGACTCCGCGCTGGATTGGTTTACGGCGTAGCGGGGCATTCCGTACAATGCAACCGCCTGTGTCCCCAGCCTCAACCCTAGTAGGCTGGGAACGACACATGCCCACTCAAATACTCGTCAATAAAGTCCACTGCTTGTCTCAACTCCTGCTTGGGTAATCATTCTTACAGGCAATGGAATCCTTGCTCTCCTTGCAACTTTTGATCGAAGGTTACGGTTTCAGTACAGCCTATCTGTCGGGCGATCGCTCCAATTAGATAGTCCGAAAAATCAGCTCGTCCCTGCTTGGTCCGTTGTAAGGCTTGGTAAACCACAGAACGGTTTTCAAATTCAAAGCCCGAACTTTGCACCATCATCTCCAAAATGGTGAGGATTTCATCTTTGCCAAATTGATAAGGTCGTCCTCTAAGAACCCACACCACCTCACATAAAGCAACATTGCTAATAAAACAAGGTTGATTTTCTTGAATGCTTTGAGAAGCTCGTTCCCATTGGTCAAGATCGTCTCGGGTGAGATAGCGAATTAGGACATTTGTATCAAGTCCAATCACGCGCACCCTCTGCGATTGCTATCTCCATCTCCTCTATCGTTGCAGTCTTCATACCAGGACGATGCAAAACTCCAGACAAGGCTTCAACCGGGACATTGAGCGGAACAATTTTGACATTACCGCTTTCATCAATTACAAATTCAATTTTGCTACCCGTTTCTAGTTTCAGGTAATCTCGAATTTCCTTGGGGATGGTGATTTGTCCCTTAGTTGTGACTGTTGCAATGGACATGGCAATGTTCCTTACAAAGCTTCCTTACTCAATTGTAAGGTTGAAAGACGACATCAAGCCCCCACTATGTTTCTTGTTTCTTATTCATTGGCTGTTAGTTCACTTACGCTACGATCGCTCAGTAGACTCTCAGCTCTCAATCCCTGCACCTATTTCATCTAGGCATCATGCCAGATAGCCTGCCTATCATAGAGAAGACTCTCTTGAGAAGATATAACTTCACTCTCGCATGATTGCCCTTAGCGAGTTTCAGCGCTATTTACAAAAAATCTGCTGCCGCTACGAGCAGTGGTGGGCTGTGGATGCTTTGACTGAAACGATCGCGGATCAACAGGCAACCTTCTCATTTGAGCAGATGGTGCAAACTGAGGAGAAGAAATCAGGGGAAAAGCCGCAAATAGTTTCACTGTCAATACTTAAGGGAATCCAGAATTACGTCGAATCTGAGCATATTTTGCTGGTAGGTTCGCCAGGTGTCGGCAAATCAACCGCGCTTTTGCGTTGTTTGCTCAGTTTTGCAAAAGAAGAGCTTGGGAAAGCAGAACCTCGAATTCCAGTGCTGGTTCCGTTGAAAAGGTACAACGTCCGTTTTTCTAGCTCTGAAGATCCTTCAGGGATGTTGACTCTGATTAGAGATGCCCTTAAGCCACAACTACGACTGAAAATTCCAGAAGTTGAAGAACTATTGTTTCAGAAACGGCTGATTCTGCTCTTGGATGGCTTGAACGAGATGCCAGCAGACACAGTTCGTACACAACTGAAAGTATTTCGTGAGGAGTGCGATGAAATACCACTCATCTGCACAACGCGAGAGCTAGGTAGCGGCGATTTGGGCATCAAAAGAAGGTTAGAAGTTCAACCACCTACCCCTCCAGAAATCGATCGCTTTTTGCGAGAATGTATGCCCGGTCAAGCGCAACAGGTGTTGCAACTGTTGAGCCGAGATAATCGAGAGTTAAGCCGCACGCCCTTTGTTTTGTGGATGCTGTATCACTTGTTTCAGGAGGCAGACGCTGTTGTAGAGACTTTGGGAGAGGCATTCCGTCAATTTTTTCCGTCTTTCAAAAAATATAAGGAAGACGCACCCGTTACAGATGAGCGTCGCAAAGCTTGGAATCCTTGGTTGAAACATCTGGCGTTCACAATGCTGAACTCTCCGGAGGCAACCGCACCTGGCTTGGTAATCTCTGACGACCGAGCAGAAAAAGTGCTTGCTGAAAAGTTTGGCGATCTTCATGGTGCTTCATCCCGGATTGAAGAGTTACTCAAGTATCACCTTTTGGAAAGAGTCTCTGATAGGGAAGTTAGTTTTCACCATCAACTAATTCAGGAATACTATGCGGCGGAATACTTGCTGCAATATTTACCTGAACTTCTGAGGGATGAAGAAGGTGAGACGAAACTGAAGTGTCATTATCTCAACTACTTGAAGTGGACAGAGCCGATCGCCATCATGCTTGGGCTGCCAGAAATAACTGAAAATCTGGCACAACAGCTAATAGATCTGGCGCTAAAAGTAGATTTGTATTTGGGTGCAAGGTTGGCAGGGCAGGTCAAACCAGTATGCCAGCCACAAACCATTGAACTCATTACTAGCTTAAACCCACCTTCCTTACTTAAAGCAGAGCTTCTAGGCATCACTCGTTCTGAATATGCGATCGCCACACTACTCGATCTTCTACTTCTAAAAGATCAAGCACCTAATGTTCGTGAGAAGGCAGCAGAAGCTTTGGGGGAAATCGGCAATGAAACGGCAGTTCCAGCACTCCTGAAAGCCTTAGACGATGATCCAGTTTTCACTGTTCGCTGGGCTACAGTTACCGCACTAGGAAAAATTGGCAGCGAAACTGTAGTTCCTGGACTAAAGAAAGCCTTGGATGATACAGCTTATTTTGTCCGTTTAGCAGCAGTTTCCGCATTAGGAGCAATAGGTGGCAAAGCAGCGATTTCAGCACTATTGAAAGCCCTAGAACAACAGAAGGATTGGAATGTTTATCTAAAGGCAGCTTATGAATTGGAAAAATTAGGACATACAAATGGGATTACAGCACTTTCAAAGGCTCTGGAAAACCCTGAATTTACTATTTGTGGTAAAGCAATCTCTGCCTTGGAACTGTTAAATAGTGAGAGAGCTGTCTGGGCTTTATTTGAAGCTATAGAAAAACATCCAAAATCTTCTGTTCGTCAAAAGGCTATTGAAGCGTTAGGCAGAATTGGTAGTGATGCTGCTATCCCCATACTACTAAAAGCTCTAAATAGAAATACTGTTGAAGTCAAAGAGAGCGTAATTAAGGCTTTAGGGCAGATTAGTAGCGATGCAGCAACTAAAGCAATGTTCGATATTCTAACAACAGATGATAATTGTTATATTCGCAGAAGCGTCATAGCAATTTTAGGACAACTAGGTAATAAGTCAGCAATTCCAATCTTGTTAGACATTTTAGAGAAGGATGAAGATTCTACGGTTCGTGGTAGTGCTGCTCTTGCACTAGGGAAAATCGGAGATGAAGTAGCAGTTTCAAATCTGGTAGAAGCTCTAGTGGATACAGACAGACACGTTCGTTTGAATGCAGCTAGAGCGCTAGGTCAGATCCGTAGTGAAGCAGCGATTCCAGACTTAATCCAAACTTTGAAAAATGATGGAGACTTTTCTATTCGCTTAAGTGCTGCTGAAGCATTGGGGCAAATTGGTGGCGAAGCAGCGATTCCAGAGTTACAGCAAACTTTAGGCCATCCGAATATGAGTATTCGTGGGAGTGCGGCTAGAGCGTTAGGGCTAATCGGCAATGCAAAAGCGGTTCCTGACCTAATTGAGGCTTTAGAAAAATCAGATTGTAAAACACTGGAATCTTTGGACTGTTATGATTCATTGGAAATTGCGATTGCTCTATTACGATTAGGCAGTGAAGTAGGAACGTCAGCACTAATCGAGACTCTAAAGCATCCATTTCCTTCGAGTATGTTTTTTATATGGAATCAACTAGAGGTTGAAGCAGCAATTCCAGTACTGATGAAAGCCTTTGAACATCAACTGATAGAGATTCGCTCTGGTGCGGCTTCTGCCTTAGATAGAATTCAACGGAAATTGAAGACATTTAGCGAAACATTAATACCTGTGCTTCATAGAAGCATAATAACTCAAGATTTATTTGTTTGTATCCAGGCAATTTATGTACTAAATAGGGTTGATAGTAGGGAAGTAGCCTCAATACTGTTACCGATTCTTAGACAGGAGAAAAAGAACATCGAAGTACGTTTTCATGCAGCTCGTGTACTAGCCCAATTAGGCAGAGAAGAAGCAATATCAGTTTTGGTAAAAGCATTGGAGGAAGGAGATCCTCTTACTCAAAGTGGTGCAGCCTATAATTTAGCAGCATTAGGAACTGAGATCGCAATTTCAGGGCTATTAAGTCCGTTGGAGAATGAAAGCTTCAAAAATCGAGCCATTATTGTTGAGGCATTAGAGAAAATTGGAAATTATAAAGCGCTACCTAAGCTTTTTCAACTACAAGTCAAATTTCCAAGTGATAATATTGGCGTTGCGATCGCTGCTATCCAATCACGCTGCCAGTTCTACAACTACGACATCGCCCAGTTACCGCCCCCTCAGAGAATGGAAAGAGTAGAAGATTTACTACATAATAAGCTAAACATTATTACCCAGGAGATAAAAAAAGTGACGGAACAACCCAAGCGTGTCATTCACACTCAAAACTACTTTGAAAAAGGCACCCATACTCACACCCACAATTACGCAAACAATGAAAAACTGAAACAACAAATCCCTGAACTTCGCCAATTGGTGCATCAACTTCAGCAAACCCACCAGCCCACCACCGAAGACCAAGCTGTTGAAATCATTGATGTCGAATTTAGCGCAATCCAAGAGACGAATCCGACCCGCTGGCAAAAGATCAAAAAACAACTGCAACTGTTAAAATGCCAACTCCTCAATCCAGAGCGACATCTAACTGCAAGCAAAGCCGCTCTCGGTGAAGTTGCAAAACACTATTTGGAAGACAGTGTCATTGCTAAAGCTCTCATCACCTATGTTGACGCTATGAGCGCTGACACCGATCAAGGAGAATAATCCGATGCAAATCACGATCGAACTCCCTGACGACATCGCCAACCAACTGCAACTGCAACCCGCGAACATCTCCCGCCGAATTTTGGAACTCATCGCAGCAGATAACTATCGCCAAGGACGCATTGGAGCCGCCCAAGTCCGCCGAATGCTCAACTTCTCATCCCGTTGGGAAACCTACAAATTCCTCAAGCGTGAAAAAGCCTACTTACCCTACACTGAAGACGACCTGGAGCAGGATGCACAAGCCATTCGCAATGTTTTAGCCAAGGAATGATTATTGTTTCCAATACCTCCCCAATCAACTACCTCATCCTGATTGGTCACATCAACCTTTTACCCGAACTGTTCCAACAAATCATCATTCCCCAAGCAGTCTACAGCGAACTGTCCGATGCATCTGCCCCTTCACCTGTGCAAACTTGGATTGCAACTCCACCCGATTGGCTCAAAATTCAGCCTGTCAGCCAACCTTCGGATGCAATTCTTGATCTACTCGATCCTGGAGAACGCGAAGCCATCCTTCTAGCCCAAGAACTCAATGCAGATTTACTCTTGCTAGACGATATGAAGGCACGACGCACCGCGACAGAAAGAGGGCTTGCCATCACAGGCATCCTCGGAATTCTAGATCAAGCAGCAACTATGAAACTCATCGATCTACCGACTGCTGTCCAAAACCTTCAAAATACATCCTTCTGGGCATCTGAAAGTTTGTTTCAAAAGTTGTTAGATAAGCACTTGTGAACTACGTTACTTCCTGAATGGTGTTGGTGGCGATTAGCGATCGCTCCCATCGCTATTGCCACAAATGCACTTCCGGACGGCGATCGAGCCTGTTGTTGCATTATTCAAATACTACATCTTCATAAAGCGCCTCTAGTGTTCCCTCAAAGCCGATACTGTCGAGCCGAAATGATGTTTGTTGGGGCGTGTAGAACTGCAAAACCCACAGCCCTTCATCATTGCGTCGGAAGCATTCGACTCGCTGCCGCTTGGTGTTAATCAAGACGTACTCGCGTAGGCTCTCTAAGTTCTGGTAATCGGCAAACTTATCCCCTCGATCAAAGGCTTCGGTAGAGTCAGATAAAACTTCGACGATCAGAGTAGGAAATCGCTTATACGTGGGGGTTTCCAGGTCGCGTGGGTCGCAGGTGACTAGGACATCAGGATAGTAGAACCGATTGAGGGCTTCAATTCGCCCTTTCATGTCCGAGATGTAAACGCGACAGCCAGAACCTCGGACATGATTACGGAGAAGCGTAGCAAGGTTAAGGGCAATGGTAACGTGGGGGTCGCTTGCCCCTGCCATCCCATAGATTTGCCCATCAATATATTCATGTT
>DATNPH010000125.1:0-34393 GCA_036703315.1 Coleofasciculaceae cyanobacterium | reverse complement strand
GACTGTAACGGTAGTTATAACATTATTCGCAAAGTAGTCCCAAACGCTTTTTGCAATGGGATAAAGGGTGTGGTAGTTCACCCAGTCAAGGTTACACCTGCAAACTAATTTCCGCGTTTTTCCGTGAAATTAGGAACTATATTGCACTTATCCTCATGCATTCAGTTAAAAACTAAACTGTGCCCGCACGTTACCGATATAAATGCTGGGATTGGCACTGAAGTTGTTGGGGTTGGCGATGTAATAAAAGGCTGGAACGATCGCAATGTTATTAGTAATCGGATAGTAGTAAGTCGCTTCAAACTCATACTGAACGCCTCCATCACCGCCACCAGAGACCAGGAAATTCCGACCATCAAGAAGCGCAAACGGTCTTAGATAGGATAGAGTCAGCATCGCTCCTTCCTTGCCCAAATCAGGAAACGCCAATCCCAGCTGAAGCGCTTGTATATTAACATCACCACCAGCTCTAGCAGGATTAACTGGAGTTAGATGGGTGCTGCCATAGCTATAGCGTCCGAAAAGCCCCAAGAACGAAGCTACTCGCCAATCGAAGTTAACGCTAAACGTATCAGCTGACGCACTTCGGAGTGGGCCACCAAAACCGTCATCAGCCAAACCTGCCAAGGGTTCACTAGCTGGACCGCCAACTTGTCCAAAAATTTGCTGCGTATTGGTACGATTGTAGAGAAAGCGTAAGTTAAGGGTATCAATGGGGGAGAAGGTTAATTCTGCTGTGAGAGAATTGGTACCATTGAACAAACCTTGACCTGGGTTGGAGGCTGAGTTAAATAAGGGACTAGGCAGAAATTCATCGCTTTCCCCGAGATAGCCAAAACGCAGCTTAAACAGCTTATTGATATCCCAGAGAACAACGGCTCCTGAACCCCGGTCAACTGAGTTTAATAAGGTGCTGCCGTTAGAGTTGAAGGTACTTGTACCTGTCAAGAAGAAGTTGTAAGCATTGTTATCAAAGAAGCGGTACCAGTTAACCCGAGGTCCAATCACTACCTGAATGCTGTTAGTCACTGGGAATTGATAGAACAAGTCCCGCACAATAACGTTATTGATGCCTGTTTGTGTCCCAGCTGTCTGGTCAAGAAAGGGTACACCATAGGTGTTGTAAAAACCCGCAGAGGCAAACGCATTAGCTGGCGAATTTCCGTTACCTGCTGCTAGCTGAGTGACTAAAGTGTCTTTACCAGTAAAAGAAGTATTGAAGGTCAGCCACACTAGATTACTCAAAGTAATACTAGGGTTTTTTGTTACTGTGCGAACAATGGGTCTGTTAGTAACCGGATCTCGTCCAGCTTGTCGGAGTGCGAGGTCGCCATTAATGCCATTGAGATCAGTTGTTTCCACTAAGACGTCACCATCAGCAAAGGCTCCAGTCACGTTGAACCAAGCAAGACCATTAAGCTTGGTAGTAGTGGAAAACTGATGGTCTTCCAAAAAGGCAACACGACCTTCCAATTTATCTACTCGCGTACCAAGCGTTGCTAGCTCTGTCTTAAACTCATTAACCAGCCGTTGCAGAGTTTCTAAGTCTTGTCGCTTGACAAAGTCAGTAGTAGAAGAGGCAATCAAGCGCTCGATTTGCTGCAAACAGGCATTTAAACCAGCGGCAAATTCATAACGGGAGGTTGCCCGATTGCCGCGATAGGTGCGATCAGGATAACCTGCAATACAGCCATAACGCTCAACCAGCGATCGCAAAGCTTCAAAAGCCCAGTCTCCTGGCGAAACATCCCGCAGTTGCGTCACATTGGTGATTTGTGACATGGGGTTATCAGCATCGCTGTCTGCTTCACTTGAAGTCAGTTCAGTTACAGAGGGAACATCACTCGGTGTCGGCGCTTGGGTTGATACTTCAATAGGTGCTATCTTCGATGTTGTAGTAGAAGGGACTGCTACAGTACCTTGAACTGTATTGGTATCAATGTTTCTTTTATTCGAGGTAAGCTCAGCTACAGAGGTAGCCTTACCAACTGGGGATGCTGTGAGCGCTGCATCAACAGAATCTGCCGTCTGTGGCGCGGAAGAGGTTGCTATAGGGTCTTGAGCGTTATTCGTCTCGAGGCTTCCTTTGTCCGAAGTAGGCTTAGCCACAGCGGTAACATTGCCAAAACCTAGCATGTCGGCTGATACATCAATAGAAGCCGCAGACTGTTGTGCAGAAGATGTCGCTATAGCCCCTTGGACTTGATTATCCTCAAGTGGAGCTATCCCGGCTGGACTCGCCTGCGATGGCAGGACGTACATCACCGTATTGGCAACCAACAAAGACACCCATAATTTCCCTGGCGCAGAAAGCCAAGCCTTCCAGGTAGTTGCATCCATACACTCTCAATCCTCACACCTAATTCTTGATAAGAAAAGAGGATGTTAACAAGTACTCCTTCGGGTAGATGTAATATTAGTGACAGTCTTTCATGTTCTTCTAACATATGTCATTACTTGTTGACATGACTAGGGAGCAAGATTTTCGATATCGCAATTGCTATTTAACTGGGTGCTAGATGACTCACCACATTCTCAAAGCTAGCTGTCAAACTGTTCATCTAGGTGGTTTTTCCCAACAATTGGAACCCGCATTGATTATTGATTCAGGTGACAGTATTGACGTTGAAACCTACAGTGGCTTCTATGTTTATGACAAAGCACCACCGGAATTTCTCACGCCGGAATTTATAGAAATTTGTCAACATTTACCCGCAGAGCGTAAAGTTGGGTCAGGGCCACACCTGCTAACAGGACCAATTTATGTAAAGGATGCTGAGCCTGGAGACGTGTTGGAAGTAAAGCTAAAAGGCATTTCACCGCGTCTACCAGTAGGCTTTAATGCTATCCGTTCAGGATGGGGAGCTTTGCCCCAACGGTTTACAGAATCTAGATTGCGCTTTATCCCACTGGATTTAGACAAGGGTGTTGCAGAATTTCCAAGCGGCAGTGGCATCCATATTCCCTTGAAGCCCTTCTTTGGTATCCTCGGCGTCGCCACAGCCGAAACTAACCGTTCCTCGATTCCTCCTGGTAGCTACGGCGGCAATATAGATAATCGAGAACTGCAAGCAGGCTCAAAAGTATTCTTGCCTGTTTTTGTCCCTGGTGCTTTATTGTCTATTGGGGACGGACATTCTGCCCAAGGGGATGGTGAAATTGATGTCACGGCGATCGAGACTTCGATGAATGGTACTGTCCAGATTAATCTGCGTAAGGATTTGCAATTTACACATCCCCTTGCTGAAACACCAACTGACATCATCACAATGGGATTTGGTGAAACGCTGGAGGAGGCGTTTGAGTTTGCCCTTAAGGAGATGATTACTTGGCTGGAACGCTTTGCCCGATTGAGTGCGGAAGAGGCTTATGTCTTGTGTAGTCTCGCCGTCAACTTCCACATTACCCAAGTGGTGAATAGTCCTCAAAAAGGGGTTCATGGTATGCTACCCAAGTCCATCTTGCCAATGGGTGTCCCTCTGTAAGTTCCGATGAACTGGTTCAATTAGCACCAGGAGTAATTAGGGGTAAGTTGGCAAATACAACTTAACATCTACTCATGCTCATCCAGCTTTTGATTATTGGCTTAGTTGCTGGCGTCGCTGGCGGTATGTTCGGGATTGGCGGTGGAGCGATTATGGTTCCAGCAATGGTACTGTTACTGGGCATGGATCAGAAATTTGCTACCGGTACTTCTATTGCGGCTCAAATTTTGCCGATTGGTATTTTGGCAGCCTTTGTCTACTATCGCGAAGGTAACCTAAATATTAAACATGCCGTTCTGATCGCGGTTGGTTTGATTATCGGGAATTACTTCGGAGCATTATTTGCTAACCAACCCTTCATCAGCAGTCAGACGATGAAAAAACTCTACGGTATCTTTCTGTTGTTGATTGGAGGGAGATACTTGTTCTTTAGATAAAAAGCTCTAAATTATCTAAGCTACCGTGTCGTAAAAGAACCTGAAAATTGTTGTAATCATAGGCAACCTCCATCCGCTTTTGACTCTACCTCAGGGAAGTAGACTAGAGCGATCGCCTTTACCTTTACCCCAGCTGAGTAAATGAACGCGATCGCTCTACTGTCATATTCTTCTCACTAATGGCTTTAGTTGCTATCGGGCACTCACTAACTCAGGAGCACTTTTTTCCAAAGTTCTCGGCTGTTGCTTCTGAGCAAGTACATCTATGATTACTTGATGGAAAGTTTCTGCCCATTTATTCCAGTTCAAACGTGTATCATATTCCTCTCTGGAAGAGCGTACTAGCTTCTCGTAACCAGTTTTATCAGAAAAACTTTCTGAAATCAAAGTCGCGTAATCCTCGCCGGAAGCAGAAAACGGTAGTTTATACCCATTTTTCCCATTCCTAATAATTGAAGGAATGCCGCAAACATCACTTGTAAGTGCAGGAATACCAAAAGCGTTCGCTTCACAAAGCACAATTGGTGAACAATCAGCACGAGTAGGAAGAATGAAGAAACTTGATTTTAAAAACAACTCATCAAGTTGCTTCCGCTGTTCAGGAACATTTTTATTCAAATAAGGGATGACTGTTAGCTTGTCATGTTTAATTTCAGGCGGGGGTACACACCCAACGACAACCAGCTCCGCATCAATTCCCTTATTGCGTAGAGAAATAAGAGTTTGAAAGGCAATATCTCCGCCTTTTCTGTACCATTCTTTTCCAACAAATAACAAACGACATACTGAATTCTGCTTTTTTGATAAAACTTCATCAGCTAAAGGAGGAGCATCTAAATTGGCTCCAAAAGGAAAGGTTTCAACCTTATCCGTATCAGCTTGGTAGTCACAAATCGCTGAATCAGCTGCCCACTTTGAAGAATATACCAGCTTACTAGCTTTTGAGATTGCTATTGACTCTTGTTTCGACGCCCATTCAGATTCTTGTTTGTCTAAATTCAACTGATAATGCTTGTCATACAAACTAAAAGTTGCATCTGATAAGTAAATTATAGGAGTATTTGTTTCAAAAAAAATTAGCTCTGCCGAGGCAACAGGGGCAAAAATTACGTCACATGGCGTTTGAACAAGCTTTTTTTGTGCTACAGCCGTAAAGTCCTGATACTCAGCAATGTAACGAGGAGAACCTAGTTTTGCAGCCTTCTTGTTTTTCCAAACACGATTTAACAGCTTTTGCCAAAGAGAAGACTTTTTCGAGTCGCCAAGATAAACAACTTCTATATCTCTTTCTTTTAAAGCTTTCTGCATATAGTACAGCGTACCTGACCAAGCATTTCTGTCTAGATAATTTTGAACAGATAGAAATCCGACTCGTAATCGCTGCATAGTGAGGTTTCCTTCAAGCAAGTAGCTACTTGTGCCTTAGAAAATAAGTTTTGCGAGTAGCTTCCAACGATAATAATTTACTGAACTTAAGTATTAAATCCCGTCTTCCTTTAGGTAAAAATTACTAAGCATGACTATCCTCCTTAAGAACGATGACCAAACCAGGGTAAAGAATTATTAAGCTACCTCTCGGATGCCACAGTGTAGAAGTTCCCAAAAAGCCAATGCCTTCAGGAAAGCCAGAGGGTATACCAATATGGGAAAGATAGCGGGTAATACCAGTTTCCTAAAGGCTTGCTACAGATACTCTTGTTGCTCCCCCTTGTTAAGGGTGATTACAACTTACTTTGCTTTAAATGAGAACAGATAGCTAGGAATCAATTTCTGTCCAGCCGGACAACTGCTATCAATAGGAACCTTTTTGCTATTTTTCCCATCGGTGCAAACATCAGACTGTTGACCACTATCTTCTTGAGTCACACTAAAGTCATTATCTGTTGCCAAAATCAAAGCATAGGAACCGTCTGCAAGTTTCGGACCAAAGGTTAGACCTTCAAACTTTTCGGGTACTTTGTTCTGAACATCCTTCAAAGCCTTTGCAATATCCAAAAAGGGGCTAGAGGACTTTTTAACAGGTTTTACATTAGTTGGTAAAGTATTGGTACCTTTCAAGCTAAGACGGCTAACATCGGTTGCTCCCCTCAGGTCAATTTTGTAAAGCCGTTTACTCGCAACAGGCTTCTTACTTGTTGGATCTTCCACACCGAAACCGCGATTATCTCGCTCTAGCACTAAAAACTCGTGTTCATTTAATGCAGCGATCGCACTAATTCCAATACTACGACCTTGTTGATCTGGCTTGAAAGCATCTTCGCTTTTCTCAATGCGACTGTTAATACTACTGAGACTTTCTAACGAGTAGATATATTGAGCCGTACTACTTCCCTTCTTGGTATCGAATATCACCAAGCGTAAATTCCGGCTATAAGTTCCATTTGGCTGCCCCTCTTCCGCTAATGGATCTTGCAAAAGTGCATACAGTTTTTTGCCATCGGGACTAATCGCCAGTCCTTCAAATCCTCGGTTAAGTTGACGCCCTTTGACAATCTTTACACTAGATGCCGTGGAATAATTGGGTTTATTGTTGCTATCAATTGGCAAGACATTCTGGGGTATCTGGAACCTACGCACCAATTTTCCATTGGGTTGAAATTCCAGAAGCGAGGGACCGTATTCATCTGAGATATAGAAATTCCCGTTGGGTGCAACGACAAATCCCTCTGGGTCAAGACTACGTCCTAAATTTTCCGGATTGCCGTTAAGATTATCCCGTTCAGGACTAAATCCATTGAAAGGAGTTCCGTCTTTCTGTTTTAAACCAATCGTTGCTAGTAGCTTGAAATTGCTAATGACACCCGTAGTTGGGTTGACAGAAAGGGAAAACTTCTGCACTCGCGTATCATATCCAATCGTGCCACCACCAGGACCACGATCAACCAAACCATAGTACACCTTTTGGGCAGGATTATAGAAAAGATCAGAACCAAACCCACCCAAACGGTTGACATTAGCACCACCCTTCCCACCATTCAGGGGGTATAAATCTTTGGTTTCGCCAGGAATAGTTATGGAGTTGACTAGGGTAATGGATGAAGTGGCAGTTGTACTGCCTGCAATTAGCAAGAGAGATACTACAAGGGAACCACTCAAGCAATAACGCCAATGTGTGACTCGAATCATTTTTTGCCGAAAAAATTTGCCTTTCTGAGCATCCAGCGTTGATATTAAGCATAAATTAAATCAAGTTTAAGAAGTTACAAAATCTTATGATGATTCTGTAAAGACTACGAACGCAAACACTAACGTCAAACTAATAGCGTATTAACAAACAAAATTCCTGAGTCTAAAGTCTAATTAAGACTTTCAACTCAGGATTCGTTTTAATGATAGATAGTGAGAAATTTTTGGCAATGCAGCTAAGGATAAATCTTCTACAGTAGAAGCAAGCCACTCCTCGATTTATTAGTATGCCCTCAGCGACTAGAGCAACGGTCAAACATCTGTTGGTAAGTTTCTTGAAGTTCTGGGTTTTCTAGAACAAGTTCCACACGGACTCGTTTGCACCCATGCCGTTTTTGAAGAGCGATCGCTTCTAAAAGGTGACTGGCTGCTTTAGGAGAAAGAAATTCACCGCTGACAGTATAAGGAGTATCAGCACTTGGAACTGAGCTAGATAACCTATCAGAACTTAGAGATTGGGTCAAGCCAACACCAGTATTTTCCCCTTTCCCTAAATCAATTTCTGCAATTTGCTTAGGTTCAGGACTGACCTGCTCAATAATTAATTTTTCCCGTCGAATCGGTACCTGTACGATTTTATTTTCGATTTCTTTTCTAACCACAACCTCGCCAACTTTCCACTTGCTGCGGTTAATGATTAATCGTTCTTCTAACAAGGCAATAATTTCTTCTTCTACTACCTCTGACGTATTACTAGACTCAGCGATACTTAGGTTATCTACATCCTCAAGCTGATTCGGGGACTGATTTTCTAGCCTACCGAGTTTCTCGCCAGAATCGGTAAGCTTTTCCTGAGTCAGTGACGGCGTCGAAGAATCCTCGGAAAACCCTGTTACCTTGTCATAAGAAACTTCGTCTACTGGCAGACGCTCAACTTCTAGAGGTTGTTGAGATTCTGAGCCAACTTTCTCAACAATTAATTTCTCGCTTTGAATCGGCACCTCTATAATTCGGGTTTCGATTACTTTACGAACTACAATCTCACCAACTTTGTGCTTGCTGCGGTTAACGATCAATCGTTCTTCTAGCAAACGAACAGTTTGTTCTTCCACTATCTCTGGTGTATTTACAGACCCAACAGTAGTTTGGTTATCTTCTTCAAACTGTTCTTTTCTAACAGACGGCTGATTTGCATATTTACTTTTATCAAAATCCCCTATCTCGCCAGAACTGGAAAGATTTGATTGAGTCAGTGATGATATTTGAGAGTGTTGAGAAAACTCTGTTTCCTGATCATTAGAAGCTTGGTATAGAGGTAGCTGGTGAAATCTGGCTAGGCTAATGTCTACAAAAACTACTCGATTTGAAGCGTCAACTTGCTGAATATACTTACTGCTTAATAAATAAACCGGGGAGTCGGCTTGAGTGCTCGACTGCGGTATAACCAAATAGAGACGACGACTTTTATCAAGGGTAAAATCTTTGAGATGTCCTAAACTTTGCCCCTTTAGATTAATTACCTCAAAACTTCTGAGCTTCTTTCTGAGCTTCTCTAATAAATCGTTAATTCGTGTTCTATTTTTTATAACTTCAGTATTATTAACAACCATTTCTCCCTTCCTTATTCTGATTTACCTAAAGATTTTTAAAGATACAGGTAGAGCCAATTCAGTTAATGGCTCTACCTGTATCAGCTAGGAAGGCTTTCTTGCTATCCTAGATTGCTAGGCTTCTTCAAGAAAGCTATTCAAGGTTTTTCAGTAAAAGCCTACTGATTTCTGTTGATAATGGGGTTACCATCTACATCAACATCTAATTCTTCACGACGAAGGGTTTCTGTTGCATCCACCGTCTCATGAGCGACTTCTTTTTTGATATTTACTTCTTCACGCACAAAGGCTTGCTTCTGGATATCAGCTGTTTCTTCGTAGACTTCCATACGTGCAACTTCTCCTTCACGGAAATCAGCAGCACCTGGAGAGACTTCTGTAGCGTTCGTGGGGGTGGTACGCTCAATAATCACCCGTTCTTTCTCGACTGGGACTGAAACTTTGGCTGTTTCAGTTTCGATGTGCTTACCAATTGCAACTTCGCCCGTTTTAACACGGTTTTTATTGGTCAACAACCGCTCTTCATACAGCTTGATCCTTTGATTATTTCCCTCATTGGCTGTATAGAGAGATTGCTCGTGGTCATAGTTATAGCTGTTGCGATCATAGGCAGGCTGAGCAGCTGTAGCAGCCGTAGCAGCCGTAGCAGCCGTAGCAGTTGATTGAGTAGCTCTTGGTCTGAAGACGGTTCTAACCCGTTCTTCATAGTCATAATCAACGGTTATGTTGTCGTTGTACTCAGGCAGGCTTTCGACTTCTTCTTTAGTCATACCTGGGACGTAAACGCGGTGCCGATCATAATCGATCTGTACACTACCAACGGGCACTAAAACTTTCTTGCCAAAGACCCAGAAACCTGTGTCAACAACGAAATAGCGGAAGCGACCTGACTCATCAACGAGAGCATCATAAATTCCGCCAACTTTATCATCTGTACTACTGTAGACATCATATCCTTTGATGTCATCGCCACCGAAAATTTCTTGTCTGTAGTTTGGATAAGCATCTGCAAGTTTTAAAAGAGCCATGCAATTTTTCTCCTAATTTTTACGTTTTTCTGATGTCGCTTACTTAACAGGATAGGGAACAGCTAACTTAAATCTCATCCAACTAATGGTAGATAAATTTTATTTTGTTATATTTTGTTATACAAGGATACAAATAGCAGTTTTTTTTAATTAGGAATCGCTCTATATTAGTTTTTCATCCTATTGACTGATATGGAAAAATAGAAACATTGCTCTATTTGTAGATGATGTATAAAAATTAACGGTTCTAACGAGACGTAGAAAGAGTTTAGTATTGCATGGAATACCAGTCATCACAGAAAATTTAGAAAAGTTAAGTATTTTGAACTCTATTTGCCTAAAATCATTGCTTCGTTCCTTTACCTAGACATCACAAAGTAGAAGATGTCTAATCAGTCTTGGTTAAAACTGTTGCAGCAGTATCGCTCGATCGCTGTGATTCGTTCGTCCCAGTTGTCACTGGGGCGTCAAATGGCTCAGGCAACGGCGGCAGGTGGGATGTCGCTGATTGAGATTACCTGGAATAGCGATCGCCCCTCGGAGCTAATGAGTCAGCTACGCGAAGAATTACCACACTGTACGATTGGTGCTGGCACCTTACTCAACCAGGAGCAGTTGCACCAGGCAATTGATGCAGGTGCTCAGTTTCTTTTCACTCCCCACGTAGACAGGGCGCTAATTAAGGCAGCTGTAGCTGTCGATGTCCCGATAGTACCAGGGGCGCTCTCCCCTACAGAAATTGTCACTGCCTGGGATGCTGGCGCTAGCTGCGTCAAGGTGTTTCCTATTGAGGCGGTAGGAGGGACTAGTTATATCAAAAGTTTGCATGGACCATTAGGCCATATCCCACTAATTCCTACAGGTGGTGTCACGCTGGAAAATGCGAAGGAATTCATTAAAGCGGGAGCGATCGCCGTTGGACTTTCGGGAGATTTGTTTCCCCGATCGCTAGTGGCGGCTGAAGATTGGGAAGCGATCGCCCAACGGGCAAAAATCCTTAAGGAATTGACGAGGGCGCTGTAAAATACAGACACCTGATTAAGGTCATGAGTTCTTAGGAACCTTTACTGGGAGGTGCGAAGTCTTTGAAAAGCATCATGTCTTCTGACTGGTTGCATCGCTCTGGAAGGTTCTTTGCTATTTTCGTACTGACGTTAACAGCTTTAGGTGGCTGCGTAGCACCAACCCTCTCTACTCCGCCGCATGAGAACATCAACATCACTAAAAGTGACAACATCACTAAAAAAGTCACGGGATTGCTAGCTTCACAGGAACGTTGGATTTTGGTTGATCTGAAAACGCAACGGCTGATTGCTTGGGAAGGTGCAAAGCCGATTTATGCAATCATCATCTCTACTGGCAAAGCGTCCACTCCTACTCCCTCTGGTATCTTCAACATTCAAACAAAAATTCCTGCTCAACGCATGAGCGGTGATGACTATGACCTCCCCAATGTTCCCTATGTAATGTTTTACCAGGGGAACTACGCGATTCACGGAGCCTACTGGCATCAGCAGTTTGGGAAGCCCGTTAGTCACGGTTGTGTGAATGTGGCAGTGGATCACGCTCGTTGGTTGTTTGATTGGGCGTCGGAGGGAACACCAGTGGTCATTAGTTATTTTGAGTAGGGACAGGTATCATCACCTTTGAAACTGATACAGGCAACTTGTGCCAAATAGCTTGTAATAGAGGTAAGTCCTGTGAGAAAGGTTATGACCCAGAGCCTCACCCCAGATATTCTACCTCCTCCCTTCCCCGACCACACTCACCTGCCAGAGTCGGATGGTACGTTTGTGAAAAACTTTCAGGAACATCCTCAAAGCATAATTCTCACCGACTCGATTGGACCCGTTTTACAGCGGCTACATCCTGATGGACAGTACGCTATTGGTCAAGACTGCGGCATCTACTGGCGAGAGACTGATCCACCAGAAAAAGGAGCCGAAGCTCCTGACTGGTTCTACGTACCCAACGTACCCCCCAACCTAGATGGCCAAATCCGTCGCTCTTATGTGCTGTGGCGAGAATTTATCGCTCCGTTGATTGCGTTGGAGTTCGCTTCAGGAGATGGAGCAGAAGAACGCGATCGCACACCTCTATCCTTTTCTAGTGAAGGGGAGGTAACTAAGCCAGGTAAGTTTTGGGTGTATGAGCGTATCATGCGGATTCCCTACTATGGAATCTATCAAATCAATAATGGCAATTTAGAGGTTTATCACCTCGTCAATGGATTCTATGAGCCGCTAGCAGCTAATCAACGGGGTCATTACCCAATTGCGCCATTAGGAGTGGAGTTGGGACTATGGGATGGAAGTTATCAAAATCAAACCCAACTCTGGTTAAGGTGGTGGGATGAGCAAGGAGAACTATTGCTAATTGGCGATGAACGAGCTGAACAGGCAGAACAGGCGAGACGGGATGCGATACCTCGGTTATTGGGAATGGGGTTGAGCGTGGAACAGGTAGCAGAAGCCTTGAGTTTTTCTGTGGAGGAAGTTAGAGAGCTATCTTAAAATTAGCTATGACCCTACAGCCAAACAGAAGTGCGATCGCGTTGGTGTATTCCATTGGGAATAGCTCGATGCAAGCCTCGATACTCAAGCAAAAGGGACTTTAAGACGAATCTTTCGTAGTTTTACTTTTACCGTTTTCCTAACAATGAGTTGTTATCATCAGCTTGGCTATTAGATTTATTCAATTTGCTTATAACAGCTTGGTTAAGGCGATCAAATAATTCCATATGTGCTGATTTGGCAAAAATGTTTTAAGGGTAGGAGCACGATAATATCGTGCTCCTAAAAATCTGCATTCAAGACAAATCAACTAGATTAACTCAACTGAGCAACAACTTGATTCTGCAATAAGGTTTCATTAGTCAGTAAGTCTTCAACATTGATTCGTAGAGAACGCTGAGCATCGACCCAAAATTGAACTTTAATGCGATCGCTTCCCGGACTTCCCGTTGGTGTGAGTTGAGCAATGTTTCTGGCACCTTCACGGTCATTAAGAGCTTGCACAGCCGTTTGACCACCGCCCAAGGGACGAGTGATGAGGCGATCGCCATCAAAGTAAACTTCCGTTCTACCACTGGCAGAACCCAACTCACCGACGATCAGTTCAATGCTGGGTTGGTTTTCTACAGATGCCCCCAAAACAAGTTCTACAGGGTCACCCATCGGATAAGCCTGTCCAGATTTGATGATCGAATGCCAGTTGTGGCAGTTGTTTCGTCTATCCCAGTAACGGATGCCGTAGCTGTGGTAGAGGAAATCTTGGACTTCTATGCCTTGCGCCAGCTGAAGTGCGCCTTGAGCGATCGCTTCAAACGGTTTTTCGCAACGAATTTTGCTTGAGTCAAAGTATTGCTTTACCCAGTCTTGCACAGCCGGTATTTTCACAGTGCCACCGACTAATAAGACAGCATCAATGTCTGATACTTCTATACCAGAACGACGCGCTTGTTGCAATAGTTGGGTAATTCTATCATCCAGTATCTCAAAAAACTGATGGTCTTTGAGGATGGTTTCAAACGTTTTGCGGTCTAAGTTCAGTTCGTAGCTTTCTAACGTTTCATCGTTGAAATAGACTTCTGTTGCTGATTGCTTTTCAGAAAGCTGAATTTTCAAGCGTTCTGCGAGTCGAGTGGTAAGAGGCGATCGCGTCAATCCCTGAGTCTGGACAAAGTAATCCACTAACCAGTTATCAAGATCCGAGCCTCCCAAATTTTGCCCAGCTTTGGCTAGCACACGAGCAATTTTTGCCTTCTGCCCAGAACTTTCACCCAGTAACTTCTCACCCCACTTCAGGATAAAACCGAGGGGCTTTTTACCCGTTTGAGCATCTTGATTTAGCTGCACCAAGGATAAATCTAGAGTACCGCCGCCAAAGTCAATCACCAGTAGGGTATCCCCCTGTGCAACCCCATAGCCCAAAGCAGCGGCGGTGGGTTCATCTAACATCCGGACTTGTTCTACTGGCAGAGATTGGCAGACTCCACCCAGCCAATGCCTATAGGCTTCAAAGCTATCCACAGGAACCGTTAAAATCAGGGACTCAATTGAATCGTCCTCAGAAGGTTTCAGTTTTTCAATAATTCGCTCAAGAAACCATTCCCCAACTTGCTCAAAGCTGACGATTTTCCCATCCAGTTCTGGCAAAAATCCTTGAATGTCTGCACCAATCCCCCGTTTGAAACTGCGGAAGAACCGGGGGTCATGAGTCAAATCCAGACCGCGATCGCGCACTGCCTGACCAACCACTACCTTATCCTGACTAGCGTCTTCTACATAGAGCAAACTGGGAATCAACGGCGGATTCTGACTCAGTTGCAGCGATAAGCCAGGTAAATTGAGGGTTTCTGACTGCTGGGTAGCTGAGTTCCAGCGAGTGATTACCGTGTTGCTCGTGCCAAAATCAATTGCGTAGGACGCAGTCTTTGTTGTAGACATCGCCATTTACTTAACATTTTGTTTCATCCAAGATTAAGTTTCTCAGTAATTGAGGACGATACGTCTTCCTCTGTAAAAAAGGTCATAGGAAGATTAATGAATCACCATCTTAGCGTCTGAGAAGAAAACAGCACTCAATGAGTTGCTGACCACCCTAAAATTTCCGGAAGCACTCCTAGGCGTTTTGAAGTAAAGTAGCATCACTTCGGGGGCAACCTATGCCAATCAAGCTACACATCGCCACATTAAACTTAGAGAGTTTAGACGACAGGCTCAGGCAGAAGCCAAGACTACATGAGCGTAATGCGATCGCGTAGAGCTGTACTCTGTTCGCAGTCCCCTGAAGCCTCAGGTAGGAAAAAGCCTTAATAGTAGCGATCTTCACGGAAGAGTAGCGTGTATCGCTACCCCGATTTGACTTGTTAATTAACCCTTTTAAACTCTGAAATCAGGAGAAAGTAATGCCTATAAAAGATTACGGTGTTCTGAAGTGTCATGTGATCGAACGCAAGCTGGAACAGGAAAAGGCTAGCCCACACTTCCAAATACATGTGAAAGACGAGCAGCAAGACTACCGCATTGCGCTCAACGTCAAGTCGGTTCAGGCACCGTTCGATCTGCTGTACTTCGTGGATGACAAATTTCAGCACCCCATCACTGATCGGCTAGGTAAATTGGACTTTGGCTTTCATCCACTGCCCTCTAAGCCAGGAGATCTAGCGCTGGATTACATCCGGGGAAACCTATTTGATGTCACTAAGATGAAGCCGTTGCCGTTCAATTTACCAGGAGTGGACAACGACCTCAACGAATTGATTGACTTATACATTCAGCGGGCGATCGCTAGTAAGGATGCTGTTATCTATGCATTCGGAGAAAAGTGGGGTCCAGAAGATAAGTCTGACAAAATATTTGGCTTTCGTCCTGGCAATGGTATTCATGACATTCACATGAATCAGGGCAGTACAGGTAAGTTTCAAGGAGATAACGGTATCTACCAGGACGGAGGGCTATTGATTCACTACCCATCACGAAATCAGTGGGTTGCTGCCTTCTTTGCGTTCCAGTCCCAGTCGTTCCACACTGATGACCGTACTGGCAACCCAGTGTCGGTACAGCGAGGCACTGAGCCACAGATAGATCCGAAAACTCCTCCAGTCAATGCACAGGTTAGAATCGTTGCGGCTTTGGTAAATCCCCCTGGCGAAGATTTAGGCAAGGAGGCAGTCACCTTAATCAATGCTTCGCCAGACAAGGTAGACCTAAGTGGTTGGGCATTAGCTGATAGCTTGAAGCACAAGCACTCTCTTGATGGAATTAGCCTTGAGTCTGGTGCCGTTGTCACGGTGCCTCTAACGGGAGAAGATATCCAGCTTGGGAACGCTGGTGGCATCATTACTCTTCTTGATAAGGATGGCATCAAGATCGATGGTGTCTCGTATACAAAGGATGATGCCAAGCAGCAAGGCTGGACAATTGTATTTTGATTTACACGCTCCACACAATAGGCTAAGCAGGAATTCAGAAATTCGGTAACTCCTGAACTTTTGCAACCGTACTGTTGAGTCCACGCTATTTCACCGTGGACTTTTTGGAGACTTCTGTAAATATTTATCTTGATTGCTTGATGTATATCTTTGGATCTATTGCAAGTTAATTAAATATTTCTTAACCTAGAGAGGCAGAGGGATAGCCAAGAGCCAAAAAACTCCTTAATCCCTTAAGCAACTAACAAAAAGCAACTTATGACTAGGAATACGACTGAAATCACGAATAAGCAGCAAGCAATAGAGCAATCTGTGTTTTTGGGAAAGCTTAGAAATGCTATCTGGCTTCTAGGTGTTTCATCTTGGCTATTCGGAATCACGGATAGAAGCATTGCTTCCTTCTCTGACGGTTACTTATCGGCATTGGATCTTATTCAACTATCCACAGCTTCTTTTTTCTTTGTAAGTTGGCTGTTTTTGAAGCCAGCAAGATTTGAAGCTCAGGAAGATTGAGGAGGCATGGATGGTCAAGCAAGTCAAAAGTTAAAAGGGGAAATGTAATAGCCACAAGACTATTGACTGTTGCCTGTATACTTTCTTAAATGTGGAATAGCTTAGCTGAGCCGTACAGGGTGCTCACTAACGGCAAAATCCGAGTCTTGATCGCACTTTTGGTGATTTGATGAGATTATTGCAAAATAAACCCGCTCTAGCTTTCTGCCAGAGCGGGTTGTATTATTAATATCTTTCCGAGGCAATGCGATTGAGTCGGCGATCGCCGAGATTGCACATAAATGACCAAAACGAATGGGATACAAGCCCGGTCCTTCAAGGACGGCTTGATTGGTGAATCTAATAAGGAGCAGTAGCTGAGTTAGTGAAAATTGTGGGTGACGGTTAAGATGCGATCGCCCTTTGTGGAAATTCAATCGGGTATATCCGTGCGCGAATGGGTAGGTGTTGTTTCAGCATCAGGGATTGAAACCAAAGGGAAACTGATCGGCTTCAAGAATGCTGATGGTTCCAATTAATATGAATCCCTATCAGGGATTGAAACTAGAATTCCCAGTGCGCGATCGCCTTTGAGGTTTGGTCAAAAGGCGATCGCTAGTAATTTACAGCAATTCTCAGGTTCGTGTACCACACGGTAGGGGCGCTCTTGCCTTCATTAGTGTCAACTTAAGCCCTGGCGACTGGAAGTCGCGGCTAAACAAACCAAGTCCGCCTGCGCGGACTAACGAAAAATCAACACTTATTTAACCTGCACAGGCAGGTTTTGTTTATGTAGCTGCGGTTTCAACCGCCCAATCAACGTTAAGTTGACACCATTGTCTTGCCTTGCGCCCCTACAACATCATGCTCAGCATGTAATCCGGCATATCGCACTTCGTGAGGATTCAATCAGAGCGATCGCACGGAATACACAACACTCCTTAAGTGCTTCACTCCCAAAAGATCAAACCCACTGGGTGAGGCTGGTAAATCGTTTCTCCATTGCTTGTGATTTCAATAGTTTCAACAATTCTTAGCCGTTTAGCAATTAGGTGTAAATCAGTACCGAACTGCCGCAGTAAAGCAAAAGCGTCGTTAGGTAGGGGACAATCAATGATCAGATTTCCCTTCACCAGTTTCACTGCTGAAAATCTGATAATCTGCCGATAGCCGCGCCTACCATCGCCTAAAAGTCTAAGTTTGATTAGATTCATGTGTTTGTCCTCCTTACCCTCCACTTTCCACAAGCCGTTTTTATTCACCCGATGTCCTCCCTCTCCAGGCAGATAAAACATTCCCACTACCTGAACACTTCACCAGGAGAGGGAAGAGAAATTTTCATTCTTTGTTGTGTACTCGTGTTCAAGCCCAGATTCGGCACCTTGAAGTGTCACACTACTTACGAGTGAGGAATGGGGAACTCGGGGCCCCCTTTGGGGATTAGAGGCAATGGGGAATGGTAAGAGTATTCTAGGTAGTCTATGTATTACCAATTACCAATCCAACAGCATCTTTAAAGGCAGTTGGGAGAATGCGATCGCGATCAATCACACTCCCCCACTTTCTAAGCAACTACAAAATTCACCAACTTCCCAGGCACAACGATTACTTTCTTAATCTCCTTGTCCCCAATAAACCGTCGGGCAACTTCCGAATCACGAGCATACTGTTCCAATGCTTGTTTATCAGCTTGCGCCGGGACTTGAATCGTACCACGGGTTTTGCCCATAACTTGAATGACTAAGGTAATTTCATCGGCAACTAAAGCCGCTGCATCAGCTTGAGGCCAAACTTGGGTGTGGACTGACTCAGGTTTACTCGTGATCCGCCATAACTCTTCAGCAATATGAGGTGCAAAGGGAGCCAACAGCAGAATCAGGGTTTCAATCCCTTCCGCATACACGGCTGAGTCTTTACAATCTGCATCCGTTAGAGCGTTGCTCAGTTTCATCAACTCTGAGACAGCCGTATTGAATTGGTACTCACCCTCTAAATCCTCTGTGACTGCCTTGATAGCTGTGTGGATTGCCCGCCGCAAGTCTTTTTCGGTTTTGCTCAAATTTCCATCTGTAGGGGCGGAAGGCTTTGTGCCCCTACTATCCACAAAATCTGAGACTAGACGCCAGACACGGTTAAGGAAGCGGAATTGCCCTTCTACATCGGCATCATCCCATTCCAAGTCTTTCTCTGGCGGTGCTTTGAAGAGGATGAACATTCGTGCGGTATCAGCACCGTACTTATTAATCACATCTTCTGGTGCCACACCGTTGTACTTGGACTTAGACATGGTTTTATAAGAGACTTCCAGCTTTTCCCTAGTTTCAGGGTCTTTGGGGTCAGCGGGGTCTACTTCGGCAGAGGGAATGCATTTACCTGTTTTAGGATTCATGTAAGTTAATCCCTGAACCATGCCCTGAGTCAACAGCCGCTGGAAGGGTTCATCGAAGTTGAGCAAACCGCGATCACGCAGTACCTTAGTAAAGAACCGCGAGTACAACAAGTGCAAAATCGCGTGTTCAATCCCACCCACATACTGATCCACTGGCATCCAATCATTCGTGGTGCTAGAGTCAAATACTTTCTCCTCGTTGCTAGCATCCGGGAAGCGGAGAAAATACCAGGACGAATCGATAAACGTATCCATCGTATCCGTCTCCCGCCTCGCTGCTGTTCCACAGCTTGGACAAGGCACATTCGCCCAACCCTCTAATTGTGATAACGAAGAAATGCGACCACCAGTAAATTCCACATCTTCTGGCAACTGCACGGGTAAGTCTTTTTCAGGGACTGGCACGATACCGCAGTTCGGGCAGTGAATCACCGGAATCGGCGCACCCCAATAGCGTTGCCGCGAGATTAACCAATCCCGTAGACGATACTGGATTCTCGCTTTTCCAAAGCGTTCTTTTTCTGCATGTTCAATAATTGCCTGTTTCCCTTCAGTGGAAGGCATGCCATTAAAGGAAGCCGAATTGATCATAATTCCAGGAGTAGTGTAAGCCTCCTGTAGCACAGGCGTCTCGCTGGTGTTCTCCCCTTCAGGCACAATCACAACTGTGATAGGCAGCTGTTTTTCCTTAGCAAATTGGAAATCTCTCGTATCGTGAGCAGGGACGCCCATCACTGCACCAGTGCCGTACTCATACAGCACGTAGTCGGCAATCCAAATGGGTATCTCCTCCCCAGTAAACGGATTGATTGCCTTGCCACCAGTCGGAATACCACGTTTTGGCTTATCCTCAGCCGTCCGTTCCAGTTCACTTTCTTGTGCAACGTCTTGAATGAAAGTCTCAACTGCTGCTTTTTGCTCAGTTGTGGTGACTTTGGGCGTTAAAGGATGTTCTGGTGCTAAGACAACATAGGTAACGCCATACACCGTATCAGGACGGGTAGTAAAGACGGCAATTTTTTCATCCAAGCCGACAATCGGGAATTCTAAGTAAGCTCCGACGGATTTACCAATCCAGTTCGCCTGCATCAACTTGACTCGTTCCGGCCAACCCGCCAGCTTGTCGAGGTCGTTGAGCAACTCCTCAGCGTAGTCAGTTATTTTGAGGAACCACTGCCGCAACAATTTGCGCTCGACTTTCGCCCCAGAACGCCAAGAGCGACCTTCGCTATCGACTTGCTCGTTCGCCAATACAGTCTGATCGATGGGATCCCAGTTGACGGCTGCTTCTTTTTGGTAAGCTAACCCAGCCTGGAGAAATTGCAAGAAAATCCACTGTGTCCACTTGTAATACTCCGGTGAACAAGTAGCCAGTTCACAATTCCAGTCCAGAGACAAGCCTAACGGCTTTAACTGACCCTTCATATGGGCAATATTTTCATACGTCCACTTGGCAGGATGAATCCCACGTTGGATCGCGGCGTTTTCAGCAGGCAGACCAAAAGCATCCCAACCCATCGGATGTAGTACCCGATAGCCCTGCATTCGGCGAACTCTGGCAATGATATCCGTAATCGTGTAGTTACGGACGTGACCCATGTGCAGGCTACCGGATGGATAGGGAAACATGGACAGGGCATAAAATTTCGGCTTGCTGGTATCTGTGGGAGTTTGGTCTAAGCCCTGTTCTGCCCAAATCTGTTGCCACTTTTCCTCTATCTCGGCTGGGTTGTAACGTGACTCCACAAAACTTGCTCCTAATGGACTCGCTATGCGCCTTTGCTTCAGTATATTGAGAATTTTGCTTGTATCGCTTAGGAATGACCGACGAATAGCACTTATACTACTTATTGTAGTATGCAATAATTGAGGGTCAAACCTTGAATACTATAAAGGTTTTTGTATACGGAACCCTTAAACCAGGAGAGGCAAACTACCACCTCTACTGTGCGGGTAAGGTTGTGGAGGAGAAAAGAGCGATCACCTATGGCCAACTGTTTGACCTACCGTTGGGTTACCCTGCGATGACGCCTGGAGAAAGTCTAGTTCAGGGTTTCTTGCTTACCTTCGCTGACCTAGGTATTTTAAGTGCCCTAGATGAACTGGAAGATTACGATTCCAGCCGGACACCCGAAAAAAATGAATATTATCGGCAACAAATTGAAACTTATGATTTATCAGAACAGGCGCTAGGACTTGCCTGGGTCTACTTAATGACTACCGATCAGGTACAGCGTTTAAAAGGTGTGCTTATCCCATCTGGATGGTGGAGCGGTTACGTTAATCAGCAATTCACAATTCACAATTGACAATCAAACAGTCTCTAAGCCAATATCAGCAAGACTTTTAGCCATTACTATAATGCCATTTTAGATATGACAGCTTATTCTCATTTGTGGAGAGATATTAAGCCAATCTCCAGCTTTATCACCTTCAGGGAGAAAGAACGATTTGTAAATGAAATATTGTACGCCTTGGAAAGCAAGGCGTCCTAGCTTTAGGCCGATTGCCTAAACTAGACGGGTCAATTATTGACCTAATTGAGATTAGTTTTGTCTGTATTATGCCGTACTGTCGGTGGCTCTAGTAATTTTTTGTGAGATGCCACAGGTGCTTTAGGAATCTCGATCACTGAGTAGTTCACAGCAATCATCAGTGGTTCTGAAGCCGGGTCTTGCTTCGGAGCCAGAGCCATGTTTGGCACAAATGACTGGTTACCAGGGAGAATTCCTGATAACGCACTGACAAATACAGCTGCGATCGCGGCACCACCCCAGATAACTGTCTGCCGAGTCCGGCGACGGTCTAGACGAGAGAAAACCTGCTGTGCGGTTTCTGGTGCCTTGGCTTCGGTGGATGGCACTGGCATATGCTGCAATCCTTGGCGTAGCTTAAGCAGTCGGGAGTACAAGCGCTGCATGTCGGCATCGCTTGCCAATAACTGCTGCACCTGCTTACGCTCTGCGGCTGTTACCTCACCATCTATAAATGCACTGAGTAATTCAAAGCGATCGCGTTGTAGGCTATCCATCTCTTTGGCAGTAGACTGCCTAACATTTTTACGAGCGTCAAAATTGGAGGTCATGTTTGGATCACCGCCGAGTCATACCAAGCGCTCACTGAAAAGCTATTTTATACGTCCTATCATAGAATGAACAACTCTGATAGGAAATTGTTCCCAAAGAAGTAGACGGCTAATCACACTTCCAAATAGGTTTGGAGTTGGGATTGAAGTCTAGCTCTGGCTCTGGCAATTCTCGACTTGACGGTTCCTAGGGAGACGCCTGTAATTTCAGCAATCTCTTCATAAGCCATGCCTTCGATTTCTCTCAGGACAATGGTTGTACGGAACACTTCAGGCAAGTCGGCAATGGCTTCGCGTAGCTGTTCATAAAACTCTCGCGTCGTCATGTCTTCTTCAGGACTGGGTTTGTCTGAGGCAATTTCCCAGTCCATATCGCCGTCATCCATACGAAGCGGAGCATCTAGTGACAGGGGACTAGATACCCGTTTGCGTTTACGTAGCTCATCGTAAAACAGATTCGTAGCAATGCGGCTTAACCAACCTTGAAACTTGACAGGTTCGTTGAGCCGCTTAACGTTACGGTAAACGCGGATCCATACTTCTTGCGCCAAGTCAGCTCTGTCCTGCCAGTCGGGAGCTAGGTGGTACAAAATTTTATCTACATGGGATTGATACCGACGTAGAAGTTCGGCAAAGGCGGTGCGATCAGGACGGAGTCCCTCCTGACAGCGCAAAATCAAATCATAGTTCGAGAGTTTTTCGGGTTCCACCTGTACTTGGGGAACTGTTACCTCAACCGTTGACCAGGATAAAGAAGTCGATTGGCTCATGGATGAAATGGGTGCTAGAACATCCTTACTCCCAAAGACGCCCCGACTTCACACGAAGTTCCCGCCGGAAAAGCAAAAAGGGTTTAGTTGCATTTTCACAAGCGAATAATTAAGCACTACCTAGCAGATTAACTATCATTTCTCTTAAGACAGCTCAAGAGCATCCTCCAAACGGGTTAGTTTGTAGGTGAAGTTAAGGGTTTTGCCAGGTTATTACTTTAACCTCCATAGCCCTCATGTGATAGTTAGGCTCAGGATTGAGTGAGCTTGTCACCTTACATTACCTAGATGCTCTAGAAGTACTGTAAGGGTTGTTGGAGCATCACCTAGTCCTCCTGTGAAGCCAAAGGTCTATATCATTAGGAGCTATTCCAAGATTCTTCTCGCTACCCAACACCTCCGGAGAAATAATTGTGAATTTTTTTCAAAGAGCATGATTGACGAACAACCCAAAGGAGATAGGGTCACAGAGTGAGTAAGTATAGAAAGCGAATTAATATTCTATTGGCAGAAGACGAGATCGAGGATCAGATTTTAATCAGGCACGCGATCGGTGAAAGTGACTTACTGAACAATCTATACATTGTCCATGATGGAGAGGAACTGCTGGACTATCTATACCATCGCCGCGAGTATAGCGAATTGGCTAAAGCACCACGACCCGATCTGATTGTGCTGGATTTGTACCTACCCAAGCTAGACGGTATCGAGGCAATACAAGCAATTAAAGCTGACTCTAACCTACGGCGCATCCCGATTGTAGTGTTCTCGTCTTCAAATTCTGAGCAAGACATTCGTCGTTGCTATGAGTTAGGAGCCAGTTCTTACTTCACAAAGCCAATGACCTTTGAATCGCTGGTCGAAGCGGTAAACACCGTAGGAAAATACTGGTTTGATATTGTAGAACTGCCACCTGCTAATACCCATGAGTGATTATGGGCACAACTATTTCATTCAAGACAAGCTTGATGTTCATTTGCTTTGCGTCAGCTGGAGTGTTGTTTTCTGCGGCACGACCAGAGCCTAAGCCGATACTAGTAAAACCCCCTAAGCCTAAAATTACACTAGCTTTACCTGTAACCCCTGTACTGACCAAAGCGATCGCTTCCTTTAGTTCTCGGCTAGTTGTTGATTTGAGTGATGCTAAAGTCTACAGTTACTGGGGAGAGCGGCTGCTCTCAAGCTATGCCACCGCTGTCGGTCAACCGGGTTGGGAAACACCAACTGGCACCTTCAAAGTTGTACAAAAACAAAGCAACCCGATCTGGAAGCAACCGATTACTGGCGAACTGATACCAACGGGTCCCGATAATCCATTAGGAGACCGATGGATTGCCTTTTGGTCTGACGGACATCATCAAATCGGGTTTCATGGCACCAATAACGAAGAACTGGTTGGTCAAGCGGTTTCCCACGGCTGCTTACGGATGCGAAATAAGGATATTCGAGAGTTGTATGAGCAGGTCAGTATAGGAACGCAGGTAGTGGTTCGTAATTAAGTTCATCCCACGCTTTCTCATACGTGGGATTTCAAGTCCCTAGTCATCACTCATCAGTCATTAGCAAAAAACTAATGACTATTGACGAAGTCAACGCAGCTCCTGGAGGTTCCCTCCAGGAGAACGTTGACTGATGACTAGGGAATTCGGCGACGGCGATTCAGTAGAGCAGCGTGCGGCGAAGTAATTCGCCGCTTTAAGCGGCGTCCCACCCCTACACTTGGCTTGGGTTTCCTCGCCGCTTTTATGTGAAAGAGGGAGTGGGGTAATACCAAGTTTCTAAATTCCTGCTACAGATCGACTCTGTTTTTTGCTAATTGCTAATGGCAAAATGGCAACTAACAATTAGCCGTAATCATGTGTAGCACTATTAAAGGAAAATGGTGAGAGGCACACCGATAGGGAGACGGGTGACACGGAAAGAAAAATTCCCTGCGTGTGGAGTGTTTGCGTTTGCCCTCAGTGACTAATCCCCTCTGAAGAGTCCGGCTCAAAGTTGGGTGCGTAATCTTGTAACAAGTTACTAACCTGTGAGAGGATGTCGTTCCCACTACTTTTGCCGATCGCTTGACGTTCAGAGCCAAAGTCAGGTCGAGCCAGGTTGCGGGTGATGGCAGCACAGACTTGTTGAGTAATTAACTCTTGGAGTTCCTCTTTAGCTCGCTGACGCTGGTATTGAGCACCTTCTTCGGTAGTGGCATAGAGAGGAGGGAGGCGATTGAGTGCATAGGCGGCAATATCACCAACATCCAGAACGCGATCGCTGGTTGCTTCGATTTCGGCAATTTGTGCGATCGCTTCTGTGAGTACTAACTCCTCCATCACATTGATAAATTGCTTGCGAGGAACGGCAACGACTTCACCCGTTAGAAGCGCCCCCATCAGTCGATCCAACGCCATATACTCTTCAATCGACAGCTCCGAGGCTGTATCACAGATGCGCCCCACCTCGGTTTCCATGACTGGGGTTAAGTAGCCATCTTGGAGAGCTTGTTCTACGATTTTTTCAATACTCATGACGTTGGAGTGTGCTTCCCGGTAGTAGCGAGGAGGGGGAAACCCTGCCACCATCTTTGTTTAAAACAACTCAATATTTATAAAACTTCTGAAAACTTCATCAAAAGTTTAACACAGCTTTAATCAAAGCCTTGATATCTCCAGGGGACTGGGTCAACAGAAAGTCCATGAACATATAAACCCCAATGTAAATGTGGTCCCGTAGCGGCACCTGTAGCACCCACTGCACCTATTCGTTGACCCGCTTTCACAACATCACCTTCTCGAACATCAATGCGGCTTAAATGCATCAGGATACTGGTAACGCCTTGACCGTGGTCAATTCCTACTACATTACCATGCACCCGAAATCCTTGAGACACCCGTCCGACTAACGCGATTTTACCCGCTGCTGGTGCCACAACTGGCGAACCCGTCCCACCAGCATAGTCAACACCCCGATGGTAGTAATCTTCGGCAAACTCACCATTGTAATAGCGACGAACTCCATAAATTGTCGTAATCGGGCCTTCGTTAGGCTTCAGGAACGGACCGGTCCAATATTTTTCTGGCGTCTCCAAGTTTTTGAAAGCATCCACGCGATCGAGTTCTTGCTGTGTCGCATCCGCCCCAGCTGCCCCTGAAAGCCAAATGCTTTGGGTAGGAAAAGACCGCTTTCGTAAAGGGACTGTCAAGTTTTTGGTTTCTCCCTCTCCTGTTACCTGAATATTTAAGGTTCCAGGTTTGTCTAGAGGTGTAGTTGGCACTAAAGCCCTAAAGTTACCCTTGCCTGAAACAAAAGTTGGATAAGTTTTCTGACCGACTTTGACAGTTGGAGTGCTGCTAATGCTAGGGCTTTGCTCAACAAGCACGGACACTGTATCGCCCAACTGGGCAGTTGTAGGCGACAAGCGCACCTGCAACGCTCGGGCTGGTACAGCGATCGCCATCAATGCAACAATAATGCCAAGGGTAAGATTGGTTCGGATCCAATTAGTACCTTGGCGTCGAAACCCCAAAGCATTAGCTAGCCAGCTCCGGCGGGGGCTCGATTGAGACGAAGTAGTCTTCGATAGCACAGGCAATTATCCCCTATCAGGTTCTTGAGAACGATTACATAACTAATAGCGGATAGACTAGCACCTTGCCCTAAGTGTTTCCAATTGTTTCAACTTGATTTCTCTTCCATGCCTGTGAAGGGTTCCAGAGGAGAGGAAAAAGTTTGTATTCTAAATTAATAGAGCTTAATAATTCTTTCAGATAAAAACTAGTGCAAGAAGACTTCCGACTGATCCTTGACTTCGTGTCTGTTCTCGCGGCAGCTGCCGCCGGTGGGCTATTTGCAGCACTATGCGGTCAACCGGCGCTGTTGGGCTATCTCCTAGGCGGAATGATTGTTGGTCCGGCAGGTCTGGGTTTAATTAAAGAATTAGTCCAGATAGAAACGCTGGCTCAGTTTGGGGTGGCGTTTTTGTTGTTCGCACTGGGTGTGGAGTTTTCCTTAAGCCAACTCAAAAAAGTCCAGGCGATCGCGTTAGGGGGCGGTGGGTTACAGATTGCCCTGACAATCCTTATAACCACATTAGTTTCGCTGGTCATGGGCTGGGTAACATCACCCGCGCAGGGTGTTTTCCTAGGTGCAATTTTGTCCTTGTCTTCTACGGCAGTTGTGCTGAAGTGTTTAATGGAGCGCAACGAGACAGAAACCTCTCACGGTCAGGTGATGTTGGGGATTCTGGTTGTACAAGACTTGGCACTGGGATTGATGTTAGCCGTTCTGCCAGCCCTTGATAAACCGCCAGAAGCGATTGGGATAGCGATAGGATATGCTCTATTAAAAATTGGATTATTTGCTGCGGGTGCGATTGCTGCCGGTATTTGGTTGATTCCCCCCTTATTGCGACTCTTAGCGCGTACAGAAAGTCGAGAGCTGTTTTTGCTCGGTATCGTTACCTTGTGCTTGATGATTGCCCTTCTGACAGAGCACATGGGTCTTTCCATTGAGATGGGGGCGTTCGTCGCTGGTTTGATGATTTCGGAGGTGGAATACGCTGACCAGACGCTGACGTATGTAGAGCCTCTACGGGATGTATTTGCGGCTCTATTTTTTGCAGCGATCGGGATGCTGATTGACCCACTGTTCCTGTGGAACAACCTGGAATTAATTCTGGGACTGGTCTTGCTGGTATTCGTCGGCAAGTTTTTGATCGTAACACCGTTGGTTAAAGCCTTCGGCTATCCGCTAAAGACGGCAATTGTTGTGGGTTTGGGGTTAGCTCAGATTGGGGAATTCTCCTTCGTTCTTGCCAGTGAAGGACAAGCACTGGGATTGGTTTCCCGACGAGTGTATCTGTTGATTTTGGGAACGACGGCAGTGACATTGATTGTCACTCCGTTTGTGATGCAGCTGGTTCCCAAGATTTTTAGTTGGGTTGAAGCTTGGTCAGGTCTGAGGCGGTATCTCAATGCTACGGATTTTCCCCAGGAAGTGTCGGCGGATTTGCCGATTAAAGAGCACATCGTGGTCTGTGGCTATGGTCGAGTCGGACGTAATATTGTGCGATTGTTGCAGGAGCATCACTACCCGGTTATAGTCATCGATCAATCAGAAAGTCGAATTCAGCAGTTAAGAGAAGCCGCTGTGCCCTATGTTTACGGCAATGCAGCGAGTTTGCATGTATTAGAAACCGCTAGGGTAGAGGAGGCGATGGGAATGGCGATCGCACTACCCGACCCAATGAGTACCCGACTTTGCCTGAAACGCTCTTTGGGACTAGACCCGAACCTGGATATTGTTGTTTGTGCCAACCAAGATCGAGATATTGAACTGCTCTACCAATTGGGAGCTAAAGAGGTAGTACAGCCAGAGTTTGAGGCGAGTTTGGAACTGGCAACCCATCTATTAGGCGGAATGGGTTTATTCGTACCTCTGATTCAGAGAGAAATGCAGCGAATCCGTGATTCTCATTATCTGGATTTACGCACATCTCCATCCTCAACTGCCATGTCACGGGAACTCAAGGTTGCTGCACAGGAAATGAATAGCAAGTGGTACAACTTGCCAGAATATTCGCCGCTTACAGGAATGACGCTAGAAGAGGCGAATATTCGCAAATTAACCGGCGTTAGTGTAATAGCAATTCGTCGTGCCACAGGTGAGGAGAAAGATTATCCGGATGCTCAGAGCAAGCTGAAAAAAGGCGATCGCTTATTAGTGGTGGGAGAACCGGAGGAACTAGCGGCTTTTTATGAACTGGCTAAAGGGGAAGTGGCAATTCCAGGAGCCAGCACCCCCGTACAATGGCTGCAAGTCCCACCAGGAAGCGCAGTTGTCGGTAAATCGCTTTGGGAGCTACATTTCCGGCGGCAGTACGGCGTTTCTGTACAAGCAATTCGTCGTGAAGGAAAGTTCATCGCTTTTCCCGACGGTGGTGCGGAAATACGCGCTGGCGATCACCTACTCTTGTGCGGTGGCAGTTATCCGCTCAAGCAATTGCAGCAGTGGATTGGACAGGGACCGCAATCACCTCTGATCCCACTGCCTGTACTCAAGGCACCAGTGAGTGAAGCCCTCAAAGAGTACTTACCCTTGGATAGTCAGCGAAATGGTGATGAGGTTAGCCTTTCAGAGGACTGGGAAAAAGTTGAAGGTTAGTAAAGGTTGAAGGTTAGAAGGTTGAACCTTTAATATTTCAACCTTCTAACCTTCAACCCTAATATTTTTAAGATAGTGGCTTAACGTAAGCAATGGCATGACGCCAGATAATGAGCGACTGGTCATCTGGAGTGAGGAGATAGAGGCATTGTTGATCCTGCCAGCGAAGCCTGCCAGTCAGCAAATCCTGGGTAAGAAGCTTTAGCTCGACTTGTGTTCCATCTTTTATGAACCCTTGAACTTGACGAACGCTGGGCAGACCAGTCTCGAATTCAGCCATAATCAATTTTTTAACCAGGAGATATCTATGGGAATCGAATTTACAAAGTACCACGGTCTGGGTAATGACTTCATTTTGATTGATAATCGCGCCTCCACCGAACCGATCATTACGTCGGAGCAAGCGGTACACCTATGCGATCGGCATTTTGGTATCGGTGCAGATGGCGTTATCTTTGCTCTACCCGGACAAGACAGCACTGACTATACCATGCGAATTTTCAACTCCGATGGATCAGAGCCAGAGATGTGTGGCAATGGCATTCGCTGTTTAGCTCAGTTTTTGTCTGAACTAGAAGGGACAGACGCTAAAACTCACTATCGTATTCATACCTTGGCTGGCGTCATTAGTCCTAGACTCGAAGCTGAGGGGAGTGTGACGGTTGATATGGGGATACCCCAACTAAGTGCGGCTGAAATTCCGACAACCCTGGCACCCGCTGAGCAAAAAGTGATCGATACTGAGTTAGAAGTGGCAGGGCAATCTTGGAGAGTCACCTGCGTGAGTATGGGTAATCCTCACTGCATTACATTTGTTGAGGATGTCGCCGCTATTCCCCTGGAAACCGTGGGTGCTCAATTTGAACATCATTCTGCTTTCCCTCAGCGGACAAATACAGAATTTATTCAAGTGGTACGTCCAGATTATCTAAAGATGCGGGTATGGGAACGTGGTGCTGGAATAACTCTGGCTTGTGGCACAGGTGCCTGTGCTTCTGTGGTGGCGGGTGTGTTGGCTGGAAAGAGCGATCGCAAAGCCACGGTCGAACTTCCTGGTGGTTGTCTGGAAATTGAATGGTCACAAGACCAACGAGTTTACATGACAGGGCCAGCTGAGCGAGTGTTCACAGGTCGGCTCTAGCTGCTAGGTAACTGAGTAAACAAAGCCTGTGCTGTAAGACCTAAGCCAATTAGGGTAATGAATAAGGCGCTCACGGCTGGTAAGATTCTCATCCTGGGGAGCTGAATTGGCAGTTGCTCAAACAGCTCCTTGGCATAGACCAGCATCAACCCGATCGCCGTTAGTACCCCGGCTAAACCCAAGCTAAAGGCAGACACCAGCGCCAGTCCAAAGCCAATCCGACCCAGCGCGATCGCACTGAGCAATACCACCAAAGCTGAGGGACAGGGCAACAAACCGCCTGAAACTCCTAAAGCCAGTAGGCTAGACCAGGTAATCGGAGAACCATCAGCATCGGGGGGCAGATGGGAATGAGTATGATGTCCATGCTTGTGATCGTGGTCATGATTGTGGTGATGATGTGCATCAACCAGTTCATGGTTGTGATCGTGAGTGTGATCATGACTATGTTCATGATGGTGATGCTCATGGTCATGCACATGTTTAGCATGGCGCTGTCCAAAAGCCCAGTTTTGGAAGAGCTGAGCACCTCGCCAGCGACTGATCAACAGGTTCAGTCCCATTCCAGTCACCAACACACCAGAGATTACGCTTAGCCAGGGATAGACTTGCTCCGTCAGGATGAACTGAGAGGTACCAAGGGTCACCAGCCCCAGAGCAAAGATGCTAGCGGTATGGGTAAGTGTTACGGTTAGACCAAGAAAAATTGCATGTCGGGCGTTGCTACGCGCTCCCACCAAATAGGCACCGACTACTGTTTTGCCATGACCTGGGGACAGGGCGTGCAACCCACCCCACACAAACGCGATCGCTAACGCTATCAAGATAGAAGGGAGGTTGTACTCCTTCAACGTGATCAGCCTCGTGAACACATCATTGCTTCTTCCTGTCAAAGCATTACCCAAGTGGCTGGATGATGGCACAGAGGATTGAACCGCCTGTTGACCCAAGGTAGAAGACGGATTAATCGCCAAGGAGATACTGCGCTGATTGAGGGGACTGCTGAGCAGGTCATTGGGATAATCCGTCAAGCGCTTTGAGATACTTGAGGATGTGAAATTGCCCTGAATAGGAACGCCATCTGCTGACACAGTGATTTCACGCCAGCCCAAGCGTTTTGGATAAAACTTGTCTTCAAAAACCAACTGATTTGCGCCGACAGACGCCATTGAACCCCGGAAAGTACAACTCAGGCGCAGTGTGGCTAATCCTCCCACGCCAGGAGGAAATTCGACGGCTGAGTTTTCCAAAGAGAGTGCTAAAGGCTGTTGATTAATCCGCAGCTCTAGGTGTGAGTTTACCTCATGGCATTTGGCGGTAGGGTAGTTACCCGTCTCCGCAGGTTCAGCTTGGTGGTTGTGATTGGTATCTAATTGATTAATTTCCTGGAAAGCGGGAATCTCTGCCATGTCTAGCACATAATCAATCCCCACCCCATCCGGTGCTACCTGTAGTCCTGCGTAGTGATTGATGGTGAAATTACCTAGAGGATGGGCATCCGCCGCAGGTACCCAGCAGAAAAATATCACCATGATGGCAGCACTCCAAGTCAAGCAATGCAGTAGCTTTCTCATAAAGGCTTCTCTACGGAGTCAGGAGTAAAGTGAGTTATGGATAGTGCTAATTGCTAATCGCTCATTGCCATCCTTCGATTAGCGATTAGCCATCAGCAATCGAACTGTCAGGAAAGTGCCCGTGCGGACTATATCTTGCTCAAGAAGAGGCAGATGGTGCTAGATCAGCCAAAACTTGGCGGGCTTGGTCGGCATACTTGTGATGAAACTGGGGATTTAGGCTCACGGCTTGAGTTAAGCGCTTGATTGCCTCCTCACGGTTACCGCAGTGCAGCGCAATCATGCCTGCATGAAATTGCAGCAGCGCGTCCTCTGTTCCATAGCGAGTTGCCTGTTGGGCTGCCTGTTGCGCTTCTTTCCAGCGTCCGTTAGCTGCCGCTGCCCAAGCCAATGTATCCTCAGCATAGACATCGTCCCGCACCGCGACTTCACGTCGGGCAATCTGTAGAGCTTCTGGTAAGTGAATGCCATGTTCTATATAGTAGACTGCCAAGGCGCGATCGTAGATCCCTTTAACTTTGCTCAGGTGCGCTACTACCCCAATTAGCTCCTCAGTGGCGGTTGCGCCTTCCTGATCTCCCAAAGCCCGTTGAGCATCTGCCTTGTATGCCAACGTTTCTACCAGTGGCACCAGTTCTATACCCTGATTTGCTGCCTCCAAGGCTTCCTGCCAGCGATGCTGAGCCGCATAGAGGCGAGCCAGCCCTGTAAACGCAGGTACATCCATTGGGAATAGGTCAAGGGCTTCCCGGTATCGCTGCTCAGACAGGGCAAAATCCCCAGCCACAAACGCAAGATCCCCAGCCCGCACATGAAACCAGGCACGAGTCTCTGCCGGGTTTGTGTAGAAACTATCCATCTGCTGCATTGTTTTATCCAGCAGTTGCCGCGCCGAGGATAGATTACCAGTTAACTCCAAGTAACGAGCGGCAACGGCATTGTGACCGGAAATCGCCGATTCGTTAGTCAGGGACTGCAACAGTTGCTGAGCTGCATCATAATTACCCAACTCTATTTGAACTGATGCAATCAACGAGACAAGCTGGGGATTATCAGGAGCCGACTGCTGGGCATCACTGAGCACCTGCAAAGCTTCCCTAAATTGATGCTGAGATAGTAGAGCCGAGGCGAGAAGCATGGAAGCCGCTCCATTATGGCTCGGTTGTAGGTCTAGGGAGCGGCGAGCTGCTTGTTCTGCTCGTAACAGATCTTCGACATCCCCCTCTTCTCGAAAGCGCTTTAAATACTGACTTGCCAGCAGGCGCAAGAGCAGCGAGGAGCCTGGAGACTGATGCACTTGTGCCTCATAGACGCTGATAATATGAGACCGTTGCTGGTAATCAGGGAAGACAGGAGTCAGGCTTTCTTCTACTGGCTGTGCCTGAGGAGGTAATGCCTCCCCAGATTTAACAGTCAGCAGTTGTACAGAAGAGTATGACCAAGCGATACTGCCATTGCCTACAAATCTGTTAGTGTTACTTCTACCTAACGCATGGGCGTCAGGGTGTCCCAGTAAGACTAGCAGGCTAGTCAGCAATAACAGCCATAGCGATCGCAGATACATAGCTTCTAGCGTGGGGTACCTAGATAGGGGAAGGTAGGGAGAAAGTTGGCAGGATTCGGCCCAACATTATCGCTAGTCAGTGCCGGAATTTGACCTTGATTAATACCTGTAACGGCATTACCGAAGACGACAGATGACGTTACATCGATTACGTCATCTTTTGGCCTTCTACCGCCAAAGTTATTCCCTAACTGAGAGCCAAAGTAGCTACCACTGGGTTTGGTAAGGTCAGCTTTTATAACATCAGGAATCGCCACTGAGATCACAGCATCGGCTATGCCTTGAGGCCGCCCGATCGTCTGAACAAAAGACCGAATGAAGCTAGATTGATAGGCAGCGTCAGCTGTCGGGGTCTGACGATTGCTGACATCATGAGCATTGAAGTTCATAAACAATTCATTCAGCGCCGGAACCGCTAGCCGCTCAACCTGAACATAATCCCCAGTTGCAGCAGGTGTGCTAGTTGTGATCCAAACACCAATCTTTCCAGTCCGATTGGTACCAACAAGAAACTTCCTCGGTAGTTCAATAACAATCGAGTGAACATTGAATGGAGCAAGCGTGTCTTGTGCTTGACCAGGAGGTCTGAAGGAAACAACAGTTAAGGGAGGCGATGGATTCGGCTGAACTTGGTAGTTACGATCCGGTAGGATTTTAAAGAACTGCTCCAAATCGAAAAAGAAGGGGTCTTTACGCAGACCAACAAAAACTCTTGCAAAACCATCGCCCGCCGAGAATGTCTGGTTGAGTGTGCCTGTACCACTTACGCCAATCAGCCGAGACCTTGTTCCTATTACTGGTGGGCGACCTGGTCCGCGCACTGTGACACTTGACGGCGACCCTGTGCCATTTATCTGAAATTGAAGCACGAGATCTTCTACACCGTCGCCCGTGTTATCAATCTTGAACTGGTAGAGAACATTAGGGTCGTAAGGTCTGAGTTCACCAGAAACGATTAAAGGGTCGAAGTCCATCGCCAAGACAACATTGCCTGGAAAACTTGGGCTCTCAAATACATACAAATCTGTTAGATCCGCAGCGGTAAGCTGAGTAGCCAGAAAGGTTGTGTCTTGGTGATCCGAAGCCTTAGCTGGAGGGACTACATAGAGTAGTACCATGCTCAAAACAGCGACACATACCGCCGTAGTGCGACACAGCCAAGTTGTTACAGCTTGTCGCAGTGATGGCTTAACGAAAGAAAACGCTAGATGTTTGATTGTCATTTTGTGCTCACAAAAGAAATTGCATAAAGCTTGTAAGTAATTTGTGGATTGGTGCCAAATTTTCAGGGGTTGGCTACAGGGGAATAACACAAAGCTCAGCACAAGCTGTTCCAGGAAATCCCCTCTAAGTATCAAAGTAGAGTTCCTGGTCTTGAAGTGCCTCGTAGAATTCGCCCTGCAATATCTCGTGTTCCTATCGTCGCAACTAAGCTCCTTAGGCTAGAAGTCCTAAGATTGAATTAGTTGTTATGTAGCTTTGCAGCTAACAGTTCTAGAAAGTGAAAGTAGTTCTGAGAGTACCAATCACAGCATCTTGGTTATCAGCATCCTGACCCGGAGCAATCAGGTAGATAACACCCGGAGTAATCGAAATATTATCCGTCA
>DATNPH010000117.1:0-34631 GCA_036703315.1 Coleofasciculaceae cyanobacterium | reverse complement strand
CGGGCTGAAAAGGCTTCCACCGAGATTCCATCGGGCTTCCGGGTTCCTTCCGTGTCTGATGGCGGAAGCTTCCGCTCCGGAAGGGTGTCTTCCTGGTCAGGGTCGGTGTCAGGGTGAGTTTCTGTTACATTGCTTTGCTCGTTTTCCTCTTTCCTTGAATCTTCTATTTCTTTACCCGTTGAAGTCTTTATAACCTGGACATCGCTTCTTAATTCTGGGAAGAAGTTTAAAAGTGTTCGGGTTGGGTCTGGTTGACCCGTAGACGGGTTTTTTTCTGTTTTCAGCCACTCTGGAATTACCCCTAAATCTCCCCCGGCTACAGGCTTAGAGAAATCATCAGGGTCAGCCAGAAAATAATGTCCTGTAGCTACAGAAATTGAGCGTAACGGATGCAGTTTAATGCTTGTCGCCTCACAGCCAATGAAGGTGGCTCCAGTTTTGAAGGTTTGGCTAAATCCTCCCGCGTTACCAGTGCCAACCCAACTGGTCAGACTTTTGCCGTGCAATACGATGAATATTTGGGCACCTTTCTTGTTGGCGCGAGTTAACAAGAAACGAATCATCCACTGTTTTTGATCTGGGTCAAGGTAGTCAGATAGAGCAACCGCTTCATCAATAACCAGGATGATATCTTTGCAAGCTCCTTGAGTTTGCTTGTCCATTTCTTTGAGGTAAGAGAAAAGCTGCTGAGCTACGCAGGCATCGGCTCTATCGCCATCTAAATCCTGATAACTGAGCCGACATTTAAGGCGATCGCACTTGAAGGGATAAATGTCATCGCCAGCCGTGAAGTAGTGAATTTTTGTACTTGAGTCGATGGCGCTGGATAAGATAGCCAGAATTGCCATGAGCGTGCCTTTACCACCTCGCTGGTTACCGCAGATGCAGGTAATTTGGTCAGCGATGCATCGGCTCAGATCGAATCCTTCAGTAGATAGCTGATTCAGGATAGCGATCGCACGCTCTCTCAGTTGCATTTGCTTCAATTCTTCAAGGTTTGGTAAAGCTTGTGGCTCTGCTACTGGAACAACGGAGGTAGATGCTTCTGGCTCTGATGAAGTAACGACTGTCTCGCGGGTACGCGAGTCCGCTTCGCTAACAGCTTGAGTCTCGATGGTCGCTTCGCTCTGGGCCGAAGGCATCGCGTTCAGTTTTGTGGCAGTGCCAACCGTTGACGGTTCAACGAATTGAGGTTCGGGCAGCTCGACAAACTGCGCTTGGGGCAGTTCAACAAACTGCGGCTCTGTTGGCAAGAGCATTTGGGCTTGATGCTGCTGGATGGCGCTAACCTGCTGGTAGTTCACTCGTGGATCTACTGTGACTGCTGCCAGGTGCTTATTCAGAGCATCTTGAGTTGGCAGACTCCCTTTAAGGTTGATGTACCAATCTAAGAGCCAGCGATAAGCGTAAAAGCGCTTTCCTCCTTCCACTCCGCTGAGAAAATCAGTCAGGTTGGGAATAAATTGCTTTAACATCCCGAACTCATACCGCTCAATCGGGCTGAGATGAAACATTAAATCCACCACCTCATTCTGAGAGGCAAACCATTCCTCGCGAACTTCCTTGTCGCCCATTGCTGACAGGAATTCGATGAAATTGCCTCGGATAAAAGGGAGTGGAGCGAATTGATGCGAATCATTCAAATCTCGCGCTACTGCCCAGATGTACCCCGCTCCGGCGAGCGTGCAACCAATCAGAGCTAGGGGACTGGTGGCGTAACAGACCGCTCCAACTACACCTCCAGTTAAAGTAATTAGCTTGGCAATGTTCATGCCCGTTCGCTCATCCTTAGCCCGGACTAAAAGCTGTTCCTGGCGTTCCATCAACCAACTTGCCACATTGCCAGCTTCCAAATGCTCGATACAGGGATAATCGCTTCTTAATCGCTGAGTTTCTTCTGTTGTTAGAGTTGGTAAATTTTGCATAAAACCTCCTAAAATAAAACCCCACAGAATCGGTCTGTAGGGCTTATTTGTTCCCCATTGGGAATTACTTCTTGCTCGACTGTTTGCGAATGCTATAGCCGATTTCTCCGGCTGCCATTGTGAAAACGTTGTAGGCGAAGCAGGCTAAAATCATTCCTGGGTTTGTGTATCTGAAGGGATTGCGACCCGCGAAGGTGCTAACTAAATCAAACCCCCAGAAAAATAGAGCTGTCAATCCGCCTGAATTTCGCTCTCTCATACCAGCGCGTTTGTAGTCACCCCATAAGGCTCTGGCTAAATCGATTGTGTTTTTTGGCTTTTGAGGCAGAGTGTATTGTTGTGCTTCCTCAAATTCTTTTTTCGCTTCAGAAGGTAGCTTACTACGTAGCGTTTTAGCTTCTTGAGTTTGCACGAGATAACTGATAGCCAGGGAAATCCAAAATAGCAGATTGAAGGGCAACGTCAACCAGCCCGTCCAGCCAATCCAGCTAGATTCAAACCAGGGAAATAAAGGCGTTCCTTGGAACATCATTTGCCAGATGCCATCCGTGCTAAGTAAGGTGCCAATCCAAAAGGCAATTGAACCGAGAATCTTTGCCCCTGCGCCATTTCGCTCGGCAAACTGAGCAATTATCGCTGTCACGAATGAAACAGGAATTGCAAATAAATCGACGACCCAACGAGCGAGAATCTCTGCCCAGTCAGACCAGGATTTATGCTCGTGAAATTTTTGCTCATCTGACGGGTCAGTTTCTTTGTTGTTGGTATTTGCGCCAAGTGCCATAATAAATCCTCCTTGCTTACTGAACTGGAGCGTTATTGCAGACGTTTTGATAGTAGTGTTTCCAGAACCATTTCCGGTTTTGAATTTTGCCTATACAAATGCCTGCACTGTCGTAGACGTAAATGGTTTCATCCTTTAAAAAGGCTGTCGTGGTTGGCTTGGGGTTCCACTTGGGTGTATCGAAATAATTTCGGACGATTAACTTGTTGCCAGCGGGTAAGACCCCTGTTTCCTTAAGCCTGTCTGCGGTCTTCTTTTTCTGCTCAATCCGCGCACGTTCTAAGTCTTCATTGGCTTCTAGCTGTGCCTTTTCCTTAGCCAATTCCGTTGACAGTTCTGTAGCAGAATTGAAGCTGCTGAACTGAGAAGGAAGCTTGATAAATAGAGGTGTGGCGATTAAGACTAAGCCAGCGATTCCGAGCGTTGCTTGTGCCTGGTATTTGTTTGGACGGCTCATAATTCCCTCCATGCCCCTGGCACTGCACCAGGGGCAATTGAGCAATTAATTAAACGTTGCGCGAGGCGTAAACTCGACTCCGAATCTGCGAGGTAAGGGCTTCAATTAATCCCTCAATATCGCTCTCGTGGAGAGATTCGCACGCCTCAATGTATTGGCATAATTCCGGATCTTCATCCCACACGCTCCAATCTGCGCCTGCTGACTCAATGCACCCTTGCATAAGAGTCACCTCATCGGGATGGGGACTAGGCTGATGTACGGGTTTATTCGCAATGTAGTCTGCCAGTGCCGCCCGGAAGACAATCTTTTGCTCATAGCTCATGTCCTGAAGTTGAGAGCCAAAGCGTTCTTGTAGTTGGTGGAGAATGTCGGGTGTTTGGGATTGGGGGTTGTATCCGGTGTAGTAACCTACTGGGTGTGTCATCACTGAATCCCTCCATCTAAATTGGCGCACTGCCGCGCATTTCTCATTGCATTCGATGCAGAGTGAATAGAGTTTTGGAGGCGTTGGTTCTCTTCCACAGCAGCGTCCAGTACTTGGTTTCCTTCCTGCATCAGCTCAGGGCTATAAGGGCTTGTGGCGAGTTTGTCGAGGAAGTTCATCAAGTTTTGCTGTGCCGGGGTAAAGATTGGTTCAGGCATAATGTTGTAAGTCCTTGCGATTCGTTTACTGCGGTCGTTGGGAGAGAGTCAGCGCTGGGAGGTTCCAATTCGTCAGCGCTGGCATCTTGATAGTGCGGCTGGTTGATTATTTTGTCAGCTTGGTTAAAGAGGAAAGCCATCTCTTCACAGGCGCTTGATGGGTTCCAGTCCTCCTGAGTTGTCATCGTCGCGCACCTCTATCCGTGATTCTGTTGATTACCGAGCCATAAAGTTGTTGTTGCCGCTGGCGGTAACGCTCTTCCCGAAACTGGGAACGGGCTTCCCGGTAGCGATTGAGGAGGGAATTTCTAGAGCTGTCTTCTCCTTGCCATTGTGAGACCCACTCGCGGATAGCTTCGTAGTCGCCAGCGGTGAGCAAACTTTCCACTTGTGCAGCGCGAGCTGAGGATTGTTTCTCTAGTTCAGCTCGGTATTGGTCAACCCAGTCTGATAGTTCGGTCAGGCAATCTCGCCTGTCTTCGGAGCAATTTGGCGTTTTGGTTTGTCTGACTATCGATGGTACATTAGGCGGATTCAACTTCCTCTTCCTCCTCTTCTTCTTCGGCATCTATCGAATCGAAAATTTCATCCAACCTGATTCATCCCAGCTTGCACCTATGTTATTTGAATCAATGTTTTGCTCACTTTCAGGTTGCTGATTTGCTAACTCTAGATGTAGGTAAGCTAGACTTTCCATCTCGAAAATCTCCTACTCACTTTCTTCGTCCTTGGCTAATTTGATAAGCCGCTTCACTCGTTTTCGCTCCTGAGTTTCTGGCTTGGTTTTTGGCTCTGGTTGATTTTCAAGCCATTGCTGCTGTTTGCCAATAGTGAGAGCGTCGAGGCTTACCAAAATGCCGCTATATTCAGCCTTTTTGTGCATCGTTAATTGCCTTGATTAGCTGTGATTTACGCATCTTGGCAAAGTCTGGAATTTCCAGTCGTTCTGCCTGTTGACGAAGCCCTGCTAAGGTGATTTGTTCAGTCAATAATTTGGTGGTGGTCATTGAAAACACCTCAAAAAATTTAGAATTCCGGATTCAATTAGGACTATGAGCAGCGCCTAGAAAAACAGGTGATAAATTAAGCTGACCACTCCTAAAACTTCCAGGGAGATGTAGGCTTGAACTTTCCGAAGAAAATCAGGTTTGTAGAACATTCCAGAAAATAGTTAATTCGGTCAAGTAATTGCATTTTTTGTTCTCCTTGCGAGTACGGTAATTGGTTGATTCGTTCGAGTTCTTGTTGATAGTAAAGCCGTAATGATTGCTCGGTTTCGAGCGCTTCTACCAGCTCTACCAAGCTGTCGCTCCCGCAACGGCATCGTTCAGGCTGGTTCGTTCCGTTGCTACTGATGCCGCCGTTGAGAGTTTTTTTACGAGTTCCTCATTGCTCATCAAACCCGCATCAGTAGCCAGTTTTTCAATGTCTAAATTGGTGTTTTGTTGCGCCTGCAAAAGCCGGATAAATTTCTCGGTGTTGGCAGCACGAAGCTGATTTTGTTGGCGTAGAAGTCCCAACCAGTAAGCGTTTTCAAGGAAAGCCGCGTCTAGGCGACCTTTATCAAATGTTAGTTGGGAGAGAGTTTCTAAGGCACCTTGGCTAATCTGTAATCCAGTCTCCTTGGCTAATTGCAACCCCTGATTGGTAATGACGCTCATTGCACCCACAGGTGGCGTGTAAGTTTGATGTCCGTTTCCGTTCCTGTCGTAGGGTTCCTGTGCTTCCGGTAATGCCGTTAGAGACGTGGCAAATACTGTTACGTGGTTTTTCACAGTCTCGACTTCTGCGTCTGTTAATTCTTCCGCTTCAGGGTCAATAGCTAAGTCTAAAAGCAGAGCGTCAAAATCATCGGCATTGGTGAATCCGAATTTATCCATTACCTGTGTCTTATTCATGACGCTTGTTTCTCCTGTTTGCGTAGTTCAAAGAATGTGCGGTAACTGAAATCGTAGGGATGAGCTAATACGTACTTCTCGATTAAGGTTTCGTCTCGATAAATCCGGTAAAGCTCTTTGAGTCTGGTGAGTACCCAGAAACGGTATGGGTTTAGCGGCGCTTGCTCCTTAGACCCTGATTGCTCGAAGTGCATTCGGTAATTCTCAATGTGGTTTCGAGCAAAAGAATCCCACTTTGTCACAGTGTTTCTGTGGACTCCCAGAAACCTGGCAGCCTCACCCTTGCGAACGGGGATATCAAGGAATTGACCGCACCGCCTAACCTTCATTGCAGAAGGGGTTGGCATGGTTGCGTATGCGTCCTGTTGTGCAAAAAATCTGGCTGTGCAAGCTAATGTGAACTGATCAGTGTAGCTTTACTTGCTTAGTCCTCAGAACCGAAGCTGGATAACCGTTTTAGAGGTTTTACCTGGTCAGACTGTGCGAGGAGTGTGCTGCACTGCTCATTTCACTTCTCTTGCCTATGTCTGCTATATTACAATACCCTTGTTAGAAAGTGCAATAACCTTGTCTGACATTGTTGTATGACAGATGAGAGAACCCTAGAATTGAGGTACTTGTTCAATACAGGAGAAAATGTGAGTCGCGAAGACTGGCAAGCCGTCAACGTGCGGAAAGAGCTACTAAACCGCTTAAAGGAACTGCCTGACGCCAAACACCTAAGCCAATCAGGTCTGGTTAACCGAGCGGTTGACGAATGGCTGTCCAATCGTGACAACCTAATCAACGTCAGCCAACTTCAAGAATCAGTACCTCAATGGACTGGTGATGAGCGGATGGCAGCTTTTCTTTTAATTGCTCAATACGTTGCCGCTGACCTTTTCGAGTCTCGATCACAAGACAAGGATGGCGAACTTGCGCTCAACTGCTGGCAGCAAGTCACACGAGGGGAAGTTCCTTCGCCTCCAGAACTCATCAAATTAGCGGCAGCACTAGACGTAGATGTTTGCGACCTAAAACGCAGAATTAACAAACTCAGGGAGCTAATGAGTAATGGCACTTGAATTAATGACAGACATCGACTTGAAACTCCTGTCTCTACATTGGGTCAGAATTGATACCGAGACGGTAGCCATCCTGAGAGGTGACGGACAACCCTTAGCGAGTTTTGTAGCGGAGAAATTAGTAGACAAGGCTTGGGACAAAATCGCTAAACACTGCGCCAACCGGGGATATAAACAGGCTTATCTTTACGCTGAAACCGAGGAAGGAAAACCGAAGCGATACCCTGTAGCAGCAGAACTAGCTAGCAACCTCCAAAACACACAACCTTCTGAAAGTAATCTTCAAAGTGCGGAACTAGACCTAGATTCAGATACTATTCTGACGATTCCAGAACAAGAACTAGCAATAGGGGAGCTAGAGCGATCGGCACTAGCAACTTATATTAACGCCATCAAGACACAAAAGAAGTTTTACGCAAATCCTACAGCCCTTGATGCTCAGGGTAAGCCACCAGAAGATTTTCTCACTGGCAACGCCTACGATCTCAACGACCCAGACGAACTGGACTATCGAACTTCACGAATTGCCTCTGGAGAAACACTCAGGAATTACGAATATCAAGGTTGGCGATGGTACTTTGACGGAGATGCCGGAAGGTTTCGTCTAAAGCGGATGCAGTTCATTTCCAATTTTCGGTTACTCAGTTCATTTAATGGTGTCCCTTGCTGGTTAGGGCAAGTTTTACAAGCTACTGAGCTAACTGAAAAACAACTGTGAGTAAGCCACTCGATAATTTAGACCAATTTGAGTAGGAGTTATGTATGCCAGGTGGGGGTTGCTGAACGACAGGCTACTGCTGCTGAACGGCAGGGCGAGCGCCTGGAGCAGCTAGCCAAGACCGCAGCCGAACAGCGATAAAACATTTTTTGTTTGAAAAAAGGGAATAATTTCTGAGCCAACCACAACACAGTAACGGTTTCAGCCGCCGCCACATCATAGTCAACTAGAAAATCATAGTTGACTATGCAAAGCTATAGCCCGTCTATATTTCAGGTTTTCACTAAAAGGTCATTTTTCTACTATGATCCAGACAGATTAAACTGCTAAAACTACCCATGCTTCCAATAAAAATCCCGCCTTGAGAGCGGGACACCATCTAACAAATTTACATTTCCCCTACCACTCACCTTTTCAGAGTTTGTCAGGCTTAGCAAAAGGTGGTGCAGGAAGGCAAGAGTTTTTCTCATACTCTGACTGCTGCTTTGCAGCAGAGTAGCATTTCATGCCTAAGTCTAGCAGACTTGGGGCAGATTTGCTTACTCGCTTTTTGCGATCAGAGTAAGCCGTACACCGCTGTAGACATAGCTTTGCATTTAATGTCAATACAAAAGCTGTTTGTCAATACATTCAGTCTGTACAACTAAATTTTGCACTACTTAGCAACCCATTTGCATCATTTAGTCGCACGAATTTCTGCCTTCCTCCAGCGTAGGGGTGTCAACCCTACTACACCGCGCAGGAGACGGATTGTGTCACCGACATCAGAATCAAATTTCACCATTCTTGACTTTGCCCACCAGCTCACCCAAGCCAAAAAAGGGCGTTACAATTGCCCCAACTGCGGCAAACCTAAGCTCACCATCGATCGCAATTCGGGCAAATACCAGTGTTGGAACTGCTACGACACCAAAGTGATCGCCAAAATTCTCACTTCCCCAGAGCGGGAAGAACGGCGGCGGCAGGAGGACTCAGAGCGGATTGCCAACAGCAAGACTCCCCAACAGCGGGAAGCCGAATGGATAACAGGCAGTGGGGTAGCCCCAGAAATTACTGCAAAAAACATTCGTCATATCGAGCACGCTCCAGCGATCGCGCAGTTACTCAACTGGAATTGGTACGGTCACACGGGCGGCTGGTACGTCTCTAGCTGCGACCCTCAAACGGGAATGCAGGGTAAGTCCGGGCAGTTTAAGCCTGACACTGCAATCCAGTTTCCCGATAAAGACGAGCCACAGAAATATCTGAGCTACCCCAAGGGTGGGAAGTCATCAGCCGTCTATTTGGTTGTTACTCTCGACTTCTGGCACCAGATTAGTAAGCGGTTCGGCGTGCCGGTTAACGAATCCGACATCAAAGAAGAGCGCGACGACCTGGGCTTCTGGCTGTGGGTGCTCAACCACCCAGAGTTACCAATTGTTCTCACCGAGGGCGCGAAGAAGGCGGCTTGCCTATTGTCTCACGGTTGGATTGCCGTCTCCATCTCTGGCGTTTGGATGGGTCAGGAAGGCAAAGGCACAAAACTACACCCAACAATAAGCCCGTTCATCGTGCCGGGGCGTCCGGTCTATCTCGCTTTTGACGCCGACATCATTATCAAGGAGAGCGTGGAGGCGGCACTGCGCCAGCTTGGGCGTCTGATTAAAAAAGAGCGTGCCGAAAATTTTGTCTGCCTATGGCACCTCGACCAAGGCAAAGGCGTTGACGATTTGATTGTAAAAGAAGGTGCGATCGCCTTTGAGCAAGCCTTTGATGAAGCACTTCCGTACAGCCAGTGGCTTAAATCTTTACAGCCAGATAACAACGGTGGCAACGGCAGTGGAAATCGAGGTGCAGGTGGAGGTGGCTCTGGCGGCAACGGTGGGGGTGACGATTCTGGTTCAACACCCGACAAAAGTAACCCAGAGTGGTTGTACGAGCGCATCTGCAAACAGTTAGGCTTGCCCTTTGAAAACTGCGTCACGGTTACCACCTTCGACGGTTGGGTTTATCGTCGCGAATTCGGCGCAACACAGGGAGATTGGCGCGTAATTGACTCCGCTTTTTATCAGTGGAAAGAATACTTGGGCTATTGGCAGCACCAGAAAGACACTCTCATCAACGCCCAAATTGCTGACGCTGGGGAAAAAGCTTTCAAATTGAAGCACTCTAAGGAGCTTGGGTGGCATTTCGTCAAACCTTACGAAACCAACAGTCACAAGGAATCAGCGTTCAAGTACGTCCGCAGCCGTCTCGATCGACAGAAGGAGCTTCCATCCAACACGCACCTCGTCGCCTTCAAAAACTGTGTTGTGGACATGAGAACGGGTCAGACGATGCCCCACAGCAAGGACTATTTTCTCACCAGCATGATTTCCTATGATTACGAGCCGGGAAAAGAATGTCCAGAAGTTTTCCGCCGCTTCATCGCTGAATCGTTCGGTGAGGATATGCTTCCTATCATCCGCGCGTTCACCTCGATGTTCCTCGATCCGACAGCTCCCTACGGACGTTTCCCCCATATAATCGGTCAGTCCGGTGGTGGTAAGGGCACTCTGGGTCGATTCTGGAATAGTTTATGGGGGGAAGCATCTGACAGCGCTGTAAATTTTTCGGAAATAGCAACCCCAGAGGGCAGGCACCAATTCCTGACGGGCAAACGAATCTTTGGATTCCCCGATGTGGGTGGCTTCGTCCAAGGTGTCCGCGCTTTCTACGAATTGGTAGACAATGGCGAACTTAGTGGTCGGGCGCTGTTTAACCCAGTTGGCTACATGAAGCTGTGGAATGTTCGGTTTTGGGCTGCCTCGGTGGATTTCCTCCAAATTGAGAACGCGGGTGATGGTTATGCGCGGCGAGCTTACCCAATCCCGGTACTAGCCCGGACTGTCAAGCCCGACCCAGACCTAAAGCTTAAGCTCGAGGCAGTAAAAGCTGATGTTATTAGCTGGGCGCTGGCGATGCCGCGAGAGGAACGCGATCGCATCTTACTGTCCGAGCCAGAGAATGAACGAGTCATCAACTTACGCCTTGACGCAGCACTCTACGGTGACAGCACCAAGAGCTTCGTCGATAATTGCCTGCGTCCGAGTCGCGAACCTGGGTTCATGCACCATCATCTGCTGCATACGGTGTATACCGCCTACTGCAAAGAGCATGGCTACACACCCCTGGGGATGAGCAAATTCATCAGCCACCTGAAGACCGTATTGCCGCATAACTTTGTCCAGCGACGCTGGGGTTCCATGTCGAACGGGGACCGAGATCGGATACCGGCTCACTGGGAGTACGTTACTACCGTGCCGGGAGCTTTTGTCAGAATAAACCAGAACGAGGGATTCCGTAACAGTGGGGAAAATGCTCCACCCCCCACAGACCCTATCTGGGTTTGCCGTAAGTCGAAATGTGAAGAAGGCGGCTTAATGGAGTTTGCCGATTTTTGGAACCCGCCAGAACCTCCAGATGATGACGGGGGTGATTGGGGTGACGGTGATAACAATCCTCCTATATCTCCTATACCTCCCTCTTCCCATGAGGGTGTCCAGGGTGGATCAAGAAATTCGGTAGTGAGTAATTATACTGTGGACAACCCAGAACAACGTGAAATCAAGGGTGTCCAGGGTGGATCAACTGTCCAACAAGGAGATAAAGCTTTAGAAAAATCAACGGTTGCAGTACTTGAAAAAAATGAAACCGAAATTTCTGATACCTCTATTTCAGAGGTTGGACAAAGGGTGGACACCCTGGACGAACCTTCGCAGGCAATTGAGCCATCTACATCGGGTCCGAAGTTTAAAAGTCATATTGGACTGAAGTGGAGTGTTTCATGCGGCGAACTTGACTATTCGACTTTCCCTCACCGCTCCAGCGACAATCTCCAGGCAAAGACGAAATTGGCTAACCGGATTAAGCAGCAGCTTCTGTCGGCTAACAATAAGGATGAGTTGGTTGCGATCAAAGGAGAGCACGGAGAAAATCAAGTCAACTGGGTGCGGTGTACTCTTTTGACTGAATCCGAACGAGAAAAAGTTCGGTCAACAGCCCAGACTGAACAGCTCGATCTGCTTGAACCAAGTAAAAGTAATAGCCACGAAGATTCTCCCCGTTCAAATCAGTCAAGTGACCCTTGGCTAGAACCAGGAAATCTTGCGGACATGGCACAAAGTTTAGATATCTGCCCCGACCGCGACGCGTTGGCTGATTTACGGCTCTGTTGGCCCGGTTACGCGATGAATTTAGCTTGCAAATTGCTTTCTGCCGACAAACACGCCCAGATCAAGCGGTGGGTTTTGGAGTTGAATCGATTGGCGGCGGATGATTGATCGCTCCGAACCCAATAACCAGAACTAATCTTTCGCCAGTGTTCGCCACCTAGCTCTCATTGTCTCACGCTTGGTGGAGCGTGCCGGATGCCCTTGCCGTTGCTAAATTCCGGGCGACTGGAATTTAACAAGGGGTAAGGGTAGCATTCCTGCAACCAAGTGCCATGCAAAGCTTGAAATAATCTTTACCCCTTGCGCCTTGTAGCGTTGATGGATTCTAATTGTGTTCCTGAGGCACAATTAGAATTTAAGCTCGCCTCAATCAAGTTCGAGGGAGGATGGATGTTTGGATTTCTGTTGGTGCTGGGGCGGTTCCTTCAAATAAAGCTCTTGCAAGTCAGCGTTCCAATCCTCTCCTCTGGGTCGATGCCTCCTGGCGTGAGGGACAATTTGCTTGATTTCTCTAGCTAAATCGTCTCCCTCCCTGGAGTAGGCGACTACGACTTCTTTATCAAAGAGATAGTCCATAGGTAACTGCCTCCTACCATCAGCAACCAGATACAGGGTTCTTTTCTCTTGCTGAGTTCTGTCTAATGCTGCGAAGGATAGAGCATCGATGGGAGACTGGAGAATTACCACTCGCTCTACAGGGTCTCCATCAGACTTGCCCATCTGAAATACGAACCAACTGCTGTGCCGCAACGTGTTGTCGGCATACCCCATCAATTGGTTGTCGTTGCCTCCTGCCGTTCCATACAAAAAAGCTCCTCCAACCTCCCTTTCTTTGGTTCGCATCAGAAATACTGCGTTTTGACTTGAATCAGCATAAATTGCCCCCCGGCTGTGGAGAGAGTCAATTAGATAGTCTGGGAGCTTCCGAGAGGATAGCAAGTAGTCTCTGACCCTTTCCCACTGACTCTCTTCTGGTTGAGGCGGCTTAAACTTGCTCGCCAAAGAAGTCTGGGCAAGAAAGATAGCTTCTAATCTGGCGTGGTGGGTCACTCCCTGGAGCATCCCTTCTGACCCAAAACGCTCCTTTAACCAGGCGAGAGCTTCCTTATAAGGGCATTGGCGAACATGCATCACCAAGTCAATTGAACCGCCTCCACCCCGCGAGGAAGAAAAATCGTAAAATTTCCCACCATCTATATTAATGTTGTGGTTGCGCCCCTTCCACCGATTTTTTTGGTCTTTATCCAGCCCCAGGTGCCATGCCACCTCTTCCAGCGGGAGGTCTCGTAGTTGGTCCGCAAGTGTCTTTAGCTTGGAATTGGTTGCTTCTAACTGCTCAACTTTCAGTGCAAGGGATTTGGCCGTCTGCTCCATCTCCTGACGCTTTTGAAGGGCGCGCTCGCGATCGGCGGCTTTGGCGAGGAGTAGTTCCGGGTCTACCTCTTTGTCTAAATCTCGACCAACGTTGACAATCTGGTAGAAATCTTTAATGTCCTGATGCTGTGCCCGACTGCCTTTGATGCCTCGTTCTAGTCCCAGGCGTTGCACGGCGGCGTGATAATCATCCTGGAATTTTCTCATCTTCTCCCGACCACCGAACAGTGCTTTGCAGTTGAGCTGTCCTTTTTCGTCTTTGGGTACTAGGTAAGCATGAATATGCGGTGTCGCCTCATCTAAATGAAGCTCACCTCGCACAATCAGGTCGCCCCACTTCTGGTTTAGCCACTGGCGATTGACTTCAAGCCAAGCCTTTAACCGCTGCTCATCATAGTGACCGCTGCGTGATGGGTCGAGTGGTCGAAAGTATTCAGGGGATGCGGTTAGCAACAGCTCCACACAGTACACAGCATCGGGACGGATTTTGCGCTTCTGCTTGTGTTCATCAATCTTTGCTAGTACTAGCGCGTCCAGTTTCTCTAATGGGTCATCGCTGCCGATGAACCTGATATTCTGTGAACTGGGGTCGGCGTTCGGTGTGTATCGCTGCCGTGCCGAATGACTGGCACTCCCAGCGAGATTCCCCCGTTTAAGTTTGGCAATGCGTGCGATCGCGTAAGGCATACTTCGATTATTGAACGTGTTTCGCCCTCAAGGGGACGCCGCTCCGCGCGAACGCAACCTTTTTGTCTGAGACACCGTTCAGGTGGCGGAAGAGGGGCGCAGCCCACCCCACCGGGGCAAAAAGGTGTAGTGAGTACACCTTCTTGGGGGGCTACTCGAAACCCATTAGTGGTAGCCTCCGGGTGCTTCCGCCGCGCATGAGACACTTGAAGATGGCGCTATTCCCGTCACCGAGCCACTTACAGGCGTTGATGTCTTTCGTTTAAGGGTATGAAAGAGGGTGTTTTTCGGGCAACTCAAGGTCAAGATTGCGCCATTTAAGGTCTTGATTGTGTCACCTTTGGGCGGCTTTTTAATCTCTTAAATTTTTGTCAAAACGCCGTTAACCAACTTATTAGGCTTTAATCTACCTTGTTTTACTACGCTTTTGACTCAATTTTGACCCATTCTAGTCCGAGCCTGACCCAATCTCGCCACAATGTTATTTCAGTTCAATATAGGTCAATATAGGTTTTTTTAGGATGACGGCAAATTTTGTCGTTAAAAACCTTTAAGTGCAATTTGGCTAAGGGTTTGCATTCCGGCAAATCGGATTACGAACCGTAAACAGCATTGTAGCAAATTTTTGGGGAAAAAGCCCTGAAGCCCAAGCCTGGAAAGGATTTTAATTGTAGGAAATATCGGAAATACCAGTTGAAGGAGGCGGCGTTTGCTCTACTCACTTGACACTCACTTGACACTCACTTGACACTCACTTGACATCTCTGTGGCACCCCTTTGGCACTTTAAATCACTCAGGTATTGATAGCTATTCTCAAGAATTTCATGACATAACAAACTATTTCGTTATGTCCTAGCCTGCTATACCCTATTTACTGCCAAACCAGTGCCAAACCAGTATCACGTCGGTGCCACACTTTTAAATGCTTTGTTTAACTTCAATATAATTTTTTTTAGCATGACGGCAAATTTTGTCGTTAAAAAAACCTCAAACGTAATTTTGGTAATGGTTTGCATTCCGGCAAATCGGCTCTCCAGACAGCAACGTATATTCAAAAACGTTCACGAGGGTGAACGCGCTGCTGATGCTGAGGGTCGGTGCTGCTGATGCTGGTAGACAGAATTCGGGGCCTCTGGTTGTTCCGCTAAAAGCCAACCACAACCCAAAAAAAAATTGAACCCGCAATAGCTGCTACTTGAGCGGGTTCAATTTATCAATTTATGACGAAGCGCTAATGATTCTAGAACTCACAAAGGACGCTTGGTGAGCCTGATACATTAGCTATTCTCAAAAGCTTTGTCGAACGCACTTGTTAATTGGCTATTCATTAGGACAGTTGCTTGGCGAATCGCCGCCTTATCCAATTGTTGGCAACGCTGAATTAAAGCCTTGGCATCAATCAGTGGATTGGCTCCGTTGATGAGTTCGATAGCAAGGTGCATAGCAGTTTTATCGCCACAGGCAGCCTGATAAAGCCAGAAGGCGCAAGCTGTCCATGTATCTACTGATTCTTCCTCACTGTTATCCGCTTTAATTCCAAATTGCATTAATGGGTGGTGAAATAATGAAGGGTCAATCATGTGTGTTCTGCCATTTTTTTTCAGAATGGCACTCAATTTAAGCTGTGATTCTCTTTCCTAAGAGCTAGCTCATTAGGTAGAGGAAAAGTTTCTGCCCAGGAATTCCCCGAAATATGTAAGTTTTTTTGGGTCGCTCTATCTTAGGTTAGAGGAAAATTTTTCGGTTTTTTAGCTCAGATTTACAAACTCTTCAATTGGTGAGTACCAAAAACTTGGAGTGAGGGAAGTAGAGCAACACAGATAAATAGACGGGTTTTGGTACAAATGCCAGGGGATGTAGTGACGATTTTGAGCGGAAGGGGTCAGCGTACCATTAATGGTTCGTTTTTTGGTACACCAGGTAGTTTTCCCGTTTTGGTACTGTGACCCCTACCCCAACATCCCCTACTTAGTCTGAATTAGAGCTTCTTAGTGCTTAGAGAGTTACATTAGACGGGAGTGTCCTAGCTGGGATTGATAATGAAAAGGGCAACCTAATAGCCAGGACTAAAATGCATTGGCACGCAGATGCCAATGTAAACTAAAGCACTAAACTACGGCAGCTCTTGATGGATCTCTCCCTACAAAACAAAATCGTTTCCTTTATCTGGTCGATCGCCGATGACTGCTTGAGAGATGTCTACGTGCGGGGGAAATACCGGGATGTAATCCTACCCATGTTTGTGTTGCGGCGGCTGGATTGCTTGCTGGAGGAGACGAAGGAAGCTGTCTTAGAAGAGGTACGCTTTCAAATAGAGGTAGCGGGTTTTACGACGCTCGATCCGGTTGCTCTAAGAGACGCATCGGGTTATGTGTTTTACAACACGTCGGACTGGACGCTGAAGAAGCTGGTCAAGACAGCAACCAACAACCGCCAGATTCTTGATGCCAACTTCAACGCTTACCTGGATGGGTTTAGCGACAATGTGAAGGAGATTATCGACAAGTTTGACCTGCGAAGCCAGATTAAGCGGATGGTGCAGGCGGATGTGTTGTTGGATGTGCTGGAGAAGTTTACCTCTCCTTATATCAACCTCAGCCCTAAAGATGCCGTAGACCCAGATGGGCGCAAACTACCAGGACTGAGCAACCTGGGCATGGGCTATGTCTTTGAGGAGTTAATCCGCAAGTTTAACGAAGAGAATAACGAAGAAGCGGGAGAACACTTTACCCCTCGTGAAGTGATTAAGCTGATGACCCATGTGCTGTTTATTCCGGTGAAGGAGCAGTTGCCTCCGGTGATTACCGTGTACGACGGGGCGTGCGGGTCTGGGGGGATGCTCACGGAGTCTCAGGACTTTATCATCAATCCAGAAGGTGAGATTCGGTCTAAGGCATCGGTTTACCTCTATGGCAAGGAAGTGAACGGGGAAACTTATGCGATCTGTAAGTCAGACATGATGATCAAGGGCAATGACCCGGAGAAGATCAAGTTTGGCTCAACGCTGTCAACCGATGAGTTTGCCGGAATGCGCTTTGACTTCATGCTGTCAAACCCGCCTTATGGCAAGTCTTATAAGTCAGAGCAGAAATTTATCCTGGATGGTAAGGAGGTGCTTGACCCTCGCTTTCAGGTGGTGCTGAGAAACTTCAAGGGAATTGAAGAAACGGTTCCGGCAACGCCGCGATCGTCGGATGGACAGTTGCTGTTCCTGATGGATATGGTCAGCAAGATGAAACCGCTGAAGGACAGTCCGTTGGGAAGTCGGATCGCGTCGGTTCATAACGGGTCGTCGCTGTTTACGGGGGATGCAGGCAGCGGGGAGAGCAATATTCGCCGCTACATCATTGAGAATGACTGGCTAGAGGCGATCGTCCAGTTGCCTAACAACTTGTTCTACAACACGGGCATCACCACTTATATCTGGGTACTGTCGAATAATAAAGCGCCACACCGGAAGGGCAAGGTGCAACTGATTGATGCGTCGGAACTCTACCAGAAGTTGAGGAAGAATCTGGGGGCGAAGAACTGCGAGTTTTCAGCCGAGCATATTGATAAAATTACCCATCTTTACCTGGAAATGCCAAACCAGGGCATTTCTAAGGTGTTTGATAACAGTGACTTTGGCTATTACAAGGTGATAATTGAGCGTCCGTTGCGGCTAGCGGCTCAGTTTACACCAGAACGGTTAGCGGCTCTGCGGTTTGTCCCTGCGTTGCGAGAGGTGATGGAGTGGGGGTATGAGAAATGGGGCGATGCGATTTACAGCGAACTGACGGAGCATAAAGCCACCATTGAAGCTCATCTGGAGCAGGAAGAAATCGAACTCAATAAGAAACAACGGGATACGCTGTTGGCTCTGAAGACTTGGGAGACTCAGCGGGGACTGATGGCTGTGGGCGAAAAGCTCATGGCAGAGGTGGGGCAAGACCTGTGGCTGGACTTTAACGAGTTTTCGGCGAAGGTGGAGGCGGCTATTAAGAAGCTGGCGATCAAGCTTTCAGCCAGTGAGAAGAACCAGCTTTTGAATGCAGTGAGTTGGCGGGAAGAGACGGCGGCAAAGGTGATCAAGAAGGTTCACAAGCTGAAAGATGAGGCGTTGACCGATTTGTTAGTGGAACTGGACACCAGCGAGGAACACCTACAAGACTTTGGCTACTGGGCAGGGAAGAAACCAGGACAATGGATTGAGTATGAGTCGGATAGTGAGCTACGGGACACTGAGAATGTGCCGTTGAAGGATGATATTCACGCTTACTTTGTGCGGGAGGTGCGACCCCATGTAGAGGATGCGTGGATTGCACTGGATAAGACTCTGATTGGTTATGAGATTAGCTTTAACAAGTATTTCTATCAGCACAAGCCGCTGAGGTCGCTGGAGGAAGTGACGGCAGAGATTTTGAAGTTAGAGCAGGAAACGGAAGGGTTGTTGAAGCGGTTGGTGAGTTTTGGTGAGGTTAGTTGATGCTGAACCTTTCAAGATACGAGAGCTATAAGGAGAGCGAAGTTCCAGATTTAGGCGAAATCCCAGTTCATTGGAGAGTAATTCGCAATCGCTTTCTCTTTAGAGAACAAAATGAACGTTCTCTTGATGGCAAGGAGACTCACTTGTGTATGAGTCAGAAGTTTGGTCTTGTACCAAGTGATGATTTTGAGGATAAAACGCTTCAATCTGAGTCATATGAAGGTGCAAGGCTGTGTCTGAAGGGCGACCTTGTTCTTAATAGGCTTAAGGCGCATTTGAGCGTGTTTTCAACTGCGCCATGTGAAGGATTAGTTAGCCCTGACTACTCCGTTTTTAGGCTCCGTGATTCAAAGATGATTCCCAAATACTTTGAACACCTCTTCAAAACCCCTGTTTATCTTTCAGAGTTTAATAGAAGGGTCAGAGGAATTGTGGTTGGGTTCTATCGCTTATATTCTGGGGATTTCAATGATGTAAGAGCTATATGCCCTCCAATTGAAGACCAGCAGAGAATTGTTGAATTCCTTGATCGCAAAACCTCCGAAATCGACCAAGCGATCGCAAAAAAACAGCGCCTCATTGAACTCCTGCAAGAACAAAAATCCATCCTCATCAATCAAGCCGTCACCAAAGGGCTAAATCCTAATGCTCCTATGCATGATAGCGGCATAAAGTGGATGGGTATTATTCCTTCCCACTGGGGTATTGCTCGACTAAAAACTTTAATAAAGAAAATGGATCAAGGCTGGTCACCACAATGTTTTGCTTATCAAGCAGATGTTAATCAGTGGGGTGTACTGAAAGTAGGCTGTGTCAATGGATATCAATTTAATCCAGGAGAGAATAAAGTTTTACCTCCTAATTTAAAGCCCATTGAAGAGTTAGAGATTCAACATGAAGACATTCTCGTTAGTCGAGCAAACACACTTGAGCTTGTTGGGAGTGCTGCTTGCGCTTTGTATCCTCGGAAGAAGTTGATACTATGCGACAAATTATATCGAGTTCGAGTAGACAAGCAAAAAGTTATTCCTGAATACTTTGTATTGTTATTACAAACAAAAACAGCAAGGCGGCAAATAGAAATTGGCGCTAATGGTGCCAGTTCATCAATGCAGAATATTGGGCAAGACGTAATTAAAAGTCTTTATGCACCTATTCCACCTATTAGTGAACAAAAGAAAATTATAAGTTTAATTACCGATGTTGGAAGTCAGCATCAAGAAATAACAATATCAATACTCAGGGAAATTCAAGCACTCGTTGAATTGAAGCATTCCCTAATATCTAATGCTGTAACTGGAAAAATAAAAGTTTAAGGGAAACTTCATGGTCAATCAAGCCAACGAGCAAGCACTAGAAAACTGCAATGAACGGGTATTGGTGGAGAGTTGCCGCTAGGAAAAAGACAACCGGGCTAACTGCGATCGCTTTCTTTGCCATACTAAAAACATTGATTCACCGTTGCATCTGTGCGTTCTGAGACTTGATTGCCATGACTGTCACCACCTACAAATGGACAATTGAACGCTACCACCGGGCGATCGATGCTGGGCTGTTTGACGATCAGCCCGTCGAGTTATTGCGCGGAGATATTGTAGTCATGCCACCAGAGCGAGAACCCCACGCCTACTACAACAGTGAAGTTGGGGATTATTTGCGGACATTGCTGGGCAATCGGGTCAAAATCCGCGAGGCGCATCCCATCACCCTGCCCAATAACTCCGAACCCGCCCCAGATTTGGCAATTGTTAAACCACTGGGAGCCGTCTATCTAGAACACCATCCCTATCCCGACGATATTTTTTGGCTCATTGAGTTCTCAAACACCACCCTCGACAAAGACCTGAACGAGAAAAAAGCCGTCTATGGCGAAGCAGGTATTGCTGAATATTGGGTAGTAAATCTTAGGGATAGGGAACTTAAAGTCTTTCGAGACTTACAGAACGGGCGCTACACCACCGAACTAACCTTCAGAACCGGGGTTGTCTCTCCTCTTGCCTTTCAAGATGTGCAGATTCAGGTGCAACGACTGATGAATCAATACCAATAGGAAACAAATAAAATGGTCAGCCAAACCAATGAGCAGGCGTTAGAAAATTGCATCGAAACCTCTCTGATCAAGCGTTCTCGCTATGAAAAAGGCAACTCGGCTGACTTCGATCGCGAATTCGCCATCGATCGCGAAAAGTTTTGGCAGTTCCTAGAAACCACCCAACCGGAAGAACTGGAGAAGCTGAAGGATCGCCCCAACTGGCAACGACTCATCCTAGAGCGGCTAGACCGCAAAATCAAAAAAGATGGCATTCTCTCAGTATTGAAGAAGGGACTAGCGATCGATGCGGCTCACCTGACGCTGCTCTATAGCCTGCCCTACAACGACGCCAACCCCAAGGTGCTGGAGAACTTCGAGCGCAATCTTTTCTCCGTCACTCGTCAGGTGCATTACTCTGACGCCGATCCAAGGCTTTCCCTTGATATGGTGCTGTTTATCAATGGCATGGCGATCGCCACAATGGAGTTAAAAAACGCTTGGTCGGGTCAAACCGTCTACCATGCTAGAGAGCAATACAAAAAAGACCGCGACCCGAAAGAGCCACTGCTCCAGTTTGCTCGGTGCATCGTCCATTTTGCTGTCGATACCGACGAAGTGTGGATGACCACCAAGCTCGATAATGGTAACACCTATTTTCTGCCCTTTAACAAAGGCTTCAACTTTGGCAAAGGCAACCCACCCAACCTGGGTGTTGATGGCAATCCAGGGGGGCATAAAACTGCCTACCTCTGGGAAGACATCCTCACCCGCCAAAGCCTCACCAACATCATTGAACACTTCGCCATCCTCGTTCCGGGAAATAGCAAAACCCCACTCCAGCAAAAATCCCTCTACTTCCCCCGCTATCACCAACTCGATGTAGTTCGCCAACTACTCTCCCATGCCCGAAAAAACGGAGTGGGACAGACCTATTTAATCCAACATTCCGCAGGGTCGGGCAAGTCTAATTCCATCACTTGGACAGCCTACCAACTCATCGAGCTATATGCTCCAGGCTCCGATTACCCGATGTTCGATTCGGTCGTGGTTGTCACCGATCGCACTAACCTCGACAAACAGCTCCGAGACAACATCAAAGGCTTCTCGGAGATGAAAAACATCATCGCCCATGCCTCCAGTGCTCAAGAGCTTAAGACTGCACTGGAAACAGGCAAGCGGATTATTATCACCACCATTCAGAAATTCCCCTTCATTGTGGATGGTGTTGAAAATCTCTCAGACCGAAACTTTGCCGTCATTCTCGACGAAGCCCATTCGTCCCAGAGTGGACAAGCTGCCGACAAAATGGCTACGGCTCTCGGTAACGATGATGAAGAACCCGAAGACCTGCAAGACAAAATTCTCAAGGCAATGGAAGGGCGGAAACTGGGTAAAAACGCCTCCTATTTTGCCTTCACCGCTACCCCCAAAAATGCCACCCTGGAAAAATTTGGACAGCGGAACGCCGATGGCAAGTTTGTGCCATTTCACCTCTACTCGATGAAGCAGGCGATCGAAGAGGGCTTCATCCTCGATGTGCTGGCAAACTACACCACCTACCGCAGTTACTACGAAATCCAAAAATCCATCCAGGACAACCCCCAATTCGACACCGCCAAAGCCCAAAAGAAGCTGCGAGCTTTTGTGGAGGGACATAAGCAGACGATTGCCACAAAAGCCGATATTATGGTGAGCCACTTCATTGAGCAAGTCTGGAAACCCAAAAAGCTCAAGGGGCAAGCCAAAGCAATGGTCGTCACCCGCAACATTGCAACCGCTATCCGCTACTTCTTCGCCATCCGAGAAGCCCTGAAGCGAGAGAATGCACCCTTTAAGGCGATCGTTGCCTTCTCTGGTAAGAAAACCGTAGATGGTATCGAATACACGGAGGATACACTTAACGGCTTCTCCAGCAAAGACATTCCTGAAAAGTTTAAGGAAGATGACTACAAAATTTTAGTGGTTGCCAACAAGTACCTCACTGGGTTTGACGAGCCGCTGTTGCACACCATGTATGTGGATAAAAAGCTGCAATCCGTCCTCGCCGTGCAGACCCTATCCCGGCTCAACCGCTGCAACAACAAGATGGGCAAGGTCGATACCTTCGTCCTTGACTTCTTCAACACCGTTGATGATATCAAACACGCCTTTGATGATTTCTACACCTCCACCTCCTTAAGTGAGCCTACTGATGTCAATGTCCTACATGACCTGAAAGAAGTCCTGGATGACGTGGGCGTTTATGAATGGTATGAGGTTGAACAGTTCAACGAACTTTTCTTCAACAAAGCGGACGCTGACCAACTCAGCCCTTTAATAGACACCGCCGCTGCTCGATTCAACCAAGAACTGGGTCTGGAAGACAAGGACAAGATCGACTGGAAAATTAAAGCCAAACAGTTTGTCAAAATTTACGGTCAGGTCGCTTGCATCATTCCTTACAACAACATGCAGTGGGAAAAACTGTATTGGTTCTTGAAGTTCCTCATCCCCAAACTGAGCGTCAGAGATTCTGAACAAGATCAAATCGACGAACTGCTGGAAAGCGTAGATCTATCTACCTATGGTTTAGAACGGGTCAAACTCAATTATGCGATCGGGCTAGATGCCTCTGAGTCAGAAGTTGACCCGCAAAACTCCAACCTGCGAGGCTATCACGGTGACGCTCCTCAACGCGATCCGCTCGATGAAATCATCGCTGCCTTCAACGAGCGCTTCTTCTCCGGTTGGGATGCCACTCCCGAAGAACAGCGGGTCAAGTTCCTCAATATTGCCAAACACGTTGTCGAAAATCCCAACTACCAGAGCCAAGTGGTCAATAACCAGGACGAGCAAAACCGCCGAATTGCCCTTGAGCAGTTAATCCAACAATCCATCAGCCGGGAACGAAAGCGGGAACTTGACCTCTACAAGCGCTATGCCTCAGACCCCGAATTTAAGCGAGCATTTGATGCCAGTATTATGCGGGTGCTTGCCAACATAGACCAGCAGCAAATTAATAGTCTTTAGCATGATAAGGGGTAAGATGAGTGTCCTGATTGCCCCAGCCCAGTTCTGGATTGTATTGGACTGTGTTTTACCCCTAGAAAATCCGTGCCAGTAAAGCATTACCATCCGCTCAAACTCAGCTTTTCTTGCGAGGGGAAGCGCTCACGCTGGCAGTCGCTCCAGTTGGACAGACCTTTTGAGCGACCGGGAGCAATTGTGGCATGGCGATTATTATGCCTGACCTATCCAGCCCATTGCGATCGCTGCTTGCCCTTCCCCTGATTCACAGCACATAATCAGCACTATGTGTCGTGTCAAGGGGTTTTTTCAATTGGGTAAGGTTTTAAAGTTCAATGATTATCTTCATAAAAACTCCGCACATAATAAGGTGGACTGGCGACAGGGATTTATCGAGTCCTTAGAGGAAAAAGAGTGTAGTGATAACACAATTTCGAGTTACTTAAGCGATATAGATGCTTTTGTTAAATGGTTTGAGAAAGAGCAAGGTGAGTTCTTACCAAAGTTTGTTACAGCAATTGATATCAGGGACTACAAACGCCACCTAGTAGAAAAAAACTACAAACCTAAAAGTATAAATAGGAAACTGTCAACTCTCCGTGCCTTTTTGACTTGGGCGCATGAGGTGAAGCTGACTGACAGCATCCCCAAGATTCCCAAAGCCCTGAAGCAACAGCGCGAGAGAATCCGCTGGCTTTCTCGCACTGAGCAACACGCTCTGCTGCGACGGGTAGAGCGGTATGGCAGCACCAGAGACTTGGGGGCAGTAAAACTCCTTTTGAACACGGGGCTGAGAGTAAGCGAACTGGAAACGCTGCGCTGGTCGGACATTACGATGTCCGATCGCAAAGGGAATTTAACTGTGCGATCGGGAAAGGGTTGCAAGCGTCGGGAAATTCCCCTAAATCCCGATGCTCGGTTTGCTCTGCGGCTATTGGGATGGGATGAACACCAGGAGACTGATAAGCCGATTATGACTGGACAGCGAGGCAAGATGACCCGGCGGGGTCTGGAGAATTTGGTGGAAAAGTATCGATCAAAGGGGTTAGAAGATTTGACCTGCCACAGTCTCCGGCATACGTTTTGCAAGAACCTTGTGGATGCTGGTGTGAGCTTGGAGAAAATCGCAGCGTTAGCAGGGCATGAGAGTTTGGACACGACCCGCCGCTATTGTGAACCTTCTCACCACGATTTAGAAAAAGCTGTGAATCTGATTGGTGAAGAAGAAGATTAAACCTAGCCAGTAAAGTAATAACCAGGAAGCGGAGAAAGTACAATTCCAAGATTAGTCAAAACTTTAACCCTAGCGAGGCGGTACTGGCACTACACAAAAAAGCTTACTTCTTTGTTTCGATAAGGATTCAAAAGTTCTATAAATACATTAGGTGACATACAGACCTCTTCGGTTAAGCTCGATGAGGAGAGTTTGCTAGGAGCATAGCGCCATGCCCGTAACCGAATTGCTATCAACCGCTGTTTGCAGCAGTGTGGCGATTGGTAGAGGCGGAGGGGTAAACAATTGATGCTTCAATCGGACAAACAAGTAAATTTACTACTTGGGGGGGGGATAGATTCAGCAGCTTTAATCGCCTTCTACCTTTCACATGGTTCAACTGTCAGAGGTATCCATTTCAACTATAATCAACCCAGCTTTCAAGGCGAACGTCATGCAGTCCTCGCGCTAGCTCAATATTATGATATTTCTTTAACGACTATTGACCTTGGATTAGAGATTGCCAACTCTCAAGGAGAGTACCATTGTCGTAACGCAACACTACTGTTTGCTGCCGCCAGCATTCTTGCCAACAAGCACGGCAGATTTGCGATAGGAATTCATGCAGGAACACCTTATTACGATTGCTCTAGAACATTTATTTTAGATATTCAACGAATTTTTGATGGTTATTTTGCTGGTTCCATTCAAGTAGAAGCTCCATTCATAGAATTCACAAAAAAAGACGTTTTCAAATATTGCAAACTAGCCCAAGTCCCGACACATCTTACTTTTAGCTGTGAACGTAGCAATGATAAACCTTGTGGAAAATGCTTATCATGTTTGGATAGGAGAGCATTAAATGAGGATTTCTGAAATCTGTGCATCTCGTCAAATTTCTATTATTGATGCTTATACTCCTCTCATCATACCATCATTTTCTAGTAGGGGATTCCCTGAATTGGAAAGCATTTACGAAGTGACTAAAGACTATATTTCTGACATTTCACTTATCAGCGCCTATGATATATACTACAAATTGCAAAATGTAGATATTTATGCCTCTAATATTCTTTTTATCGACAGTGGTGGCTATGAGACTAAGATTATTCAATCATCAGTAAATTCGGATGATGTGTACGCTCTAAGAGACAACTATAATGTTTACGATTGGTCTAGAGACTTACACCAAATTGTTCTTGATAATTTACAACCTTTATCCCAATTGGTTTTAATTAGTTATGATGATTGCAACAACTGGGAATCTGTCCTTAGCCAAATAGAAATTGCAAAATCTTTTTTTCAAAAGTATCCAAATCATGCATCCAATTTTCTTTATAAGCCAGAAACGCCAAAGTCTCCAGTAATCAACCTTGACAGTTTACTTGGATACGCACATCATTTAACTTCATTTTCCATACTAGGAATAACAGAAAAAGAACTTGGTACATCTATACTTGAAAGATGCTGTAATCTTTTGAAAATTCGCTCCACCTTAAACGAGCAAGGTATTCAAATTCCAATCCATGTTTTAGGATGCTTAGATCCAATTTTAATTATTTCGTACTTTTTTTGCGGAGCCGACATTTTTGATGGGCTAGCTTGGCTGCGTTACGCTTTGGTTGAAGGTCTTACCTTGTATCAATCAACAGCAGCGCTTATGCAAACCGACTGGCATTATACTGATTTAGAGCTAAATCAACTTTATAGTATAAACAATCTCCAAAGTCTTAGCTCTTTATCTCATGCAATGCATAGATTTTCTCGGACAAGGCGTATTCAAGAATTTTCTGCTTGGGGGAAAATCATGCCGCAGGTGCTTAATTTAGTAGAAAACGCAGGACTAAAAGTAAGGGAGGAATGATCATGGGTGGTAGTGGAGGAGGTTCTAGCTGGTCTTCCAGTAATTCTTCAGATGAAATTAACCAACTACTTCGACGTGCAACCGACAGTATAGAAGGAGCTTCTTACAACTCAGAAGTCAACAGTTTACTTCAAAATGCATTAAAGGAATTTAATGCACGAGAGGCGGAAGTTACTCAAAGGCATTTAAATGTTCTCAAAGAAGCTATTGAGCGAGAAATAGAAAATAGCGTTGACTTATTATTTGGTGGTTCAATTCGTAAAAATACATTCATCAATGGTCTAAGTGACGTAGATGCATTAGTTCTTGTTAATAACACATCCTTAGAAAAAAAATCTCCTCAAGAAGTTTTAGAATATTTTGAACAACGAATTAAACAACGGCTTTCTAATACTAATGTTGACGTAGGAAAACTTGCGGTAACAGTCCGATATTCAGATGGACAAGAAATTCAATTGTTACCTGCTATCCGAACAAAAACTGGGTTTAAAATTTCTAATCCGGACGAAGGTAGTTGGAGTAATGTAGTTCGTCCTGAATCCTTTGCTCGTAAGCTGACTGCTGTCAATCAAGCCTTGTCTGGTAGAGTTGTGCCAACAATCAAACTTTTTAAATCTATTATCGATAAAACAATACCTAAGAATCTAAAAATATCTGGATATCATGCAGAATCGATGGCAATTGAAGCTTTTAAAAATTATCAGGGAAAGACAACATCTAAAGATATGCTGCTGCATTTTTGCCGTGAGGCTACCAATTTAGTTAAGTCACCAATTCAAGATAAAACTGGACAATCACTACACGTAGATGACTACTTAGGAGTAAAAAATAGTCAGGATAGAATCAAAACTTCAAAATTTTTAGAAAGATTAACAAAACAAATGGAAAGCAGTGACAACTTAAAGTCACTGACAAAATGGCAAGAGTGGTTTAGTGAATAGCTATAAAAAGGTTACTGGTTATTGCAAAACTGGAGGCAAGGGAATATACTATTTAGTAATTAAAGTTGGCGAGAATTAACTAATATTTCTGTAATCGATCTCCAGTAGGTCTGAAACATCACCTCATGTTCAGTCTTGGAAATATCGAAATGCGGCATTTCAGCCCTTTTAATCCCATATAAATAAGGAGAAATTAACATCCGACCATTTACTTCATTTCCATCAATACAAGTAACAGACATATAAGGAAAACTGGAAGAAAGGTATATCTCGAATCTCCCTGAGAGTCCTAATTTATCAATTTCTGATTTCAGTACTTTTACAGCATCAAGAGATGTTCGGATGCGGTTGATAAGTTCTAATTCTCCTCTGTCTTGAGCATATTGCTTGGCAATATCACAATCAGGGTCTAGAAAAATATACTTGAATACAACCCCTTTTCTTAGCAACTCTAAAATAGGCTCTTTGAATTCACGAGCAGGTCTTTGTTCAAAATACCCAACCAAAGAACGGTGTGCAATTCCTAAATTAACTACCTCGAATTTGGCAGTCAAAAGTATATCTACTTTATCAGAAATACTTGGTCTGCCATCCTCATATAACTTCAAACCAGTTTTATGATTAGGAAATTTACTATCTAATAATTCTTCAAGCTCAGTAATAAAAAGCTGACGTTCTTCAGATTTAATCAACTTTTCATAGAAAAATGGTATAGCAACTGCAACAGCAAAAAAAGTACCAATATCTTTAGTTGCATCCCAAAAAAATCCTGTTTTACCCAAGGCAGCTAGCCTGAGTAAAACGCCTAAAAGAAAAACTAGCAAACCAGCCAGGCTGTAATACCTTCCTAAAAGCCTCTTAAGAGGACTTTTGAAATCTTTTCTCAACTGATTTGACATTTTCTCTGATAGATACCTTTGCAATCAATATATTAAGATAGATAAGTAAGTCTTGCTTAAATGACACAGATATGCATATTAGAGGACGGCGGGTTCATATTGCAGGTAGTGCAGATCCAAGCCTAGACCCAAACCTTCTTCGTTATGCCCATGAGTTAGTCACACAACTGGTAAAAGCCTTGATAGTAGAGGGAGCAATGTTTATCACGGGCATTGGTAAAGATCCTCTATCGATACCAGACGATCCTAACTCACTGCCAATTATTTTTGACTGGACTGCACTTAGCGCCATCTACGAATGTTTGCAGCAGGGAGTGGTCAGGATCTCCGATTTTACAGAACGTTTGATTTACATAGTACGGAAAGATAAGACAGAAAAGCAAATTCCTGATTCCCGGCGAGATTTATGGGAATCTCTATTAGCTACCGATGCTATTGAAATAAATTGTCTTAAGCCTGGTCGGGCATCAGGAGAGTTATATCGGCAACGTCAAGTACTCCGAGGAGACATCCTTATCATCCTAGGTGGAGGGGAGGGAGTTGAAAGCCTAGCAGATTTATACAGGGGAAATGGCAAGCCTGTTATCCCTCTAGATATTCAAATCGGTTGTAGCTGCAATGATGGAAGTGGCGGAGCGCCACCCTTGGCAACGAAAATGCTTGATGAACCCCATACTTTCGTTCGTATATCTGACACCAGTGCTGCTGGTAGTCTGGTCACTGGCTTAACAACCCGTCAAGGTAAAAGACCTGTTAGGGAAGTGGTTCAAGGTATAGTAAAGCTAATCCACGCTTTGGAACCTCCGTCTACTGAGGAGTACCTTAAATCTTCCACCTACAGCAATTTGATACCACAATCAAACAATCAAGCTCAACAACCAGAAATTGATGTCCTGGTCATTACCGCCTTAAAAGATGAACTTGATGCACTTTTAGGCTGTGTAGACGAATCTTCTCATTCATGGCAAGAATGCGAAGATAGTCAAGGTTTTTCCTACTATAAACAAATATTCAGACATAGTAACGGCACACTTATCACGGTTGCTGCTGCCAGGGCAGTTAGCATGGGAGAATTTCATGCAGCAAGCGTCGCTACACGTCTTATCCAAGAATTAAAGCCTAGCCGTATAGCCATGACTGGTATTTGCGCTGGTAGGCAAGGAGAAGTATTCCTCGGAGACGTAATTGTTGCTGACCGAGTGTTCAAAATCGACAGCGGCAAGCTGAAAGCTTATTATGAGCAATCAGGCAGCGAAGTAATTCGGAAGGAAGAAATTTTCCACGATATCCAAACTTATAACCTTCGCTCTCTCTGGAAGCATCAGGTAGAAAACTTTTCTAAAGACTGGATAAAAACAATTAAGGGCAATCGCCCTCGCTCCTATTTCCACCAAGAGCAGTGGCTGCTTCATAAACTATACGACCATGAAGTTGATTCTGACAAAGAACCATCTCCATTGAACCATCCAGAGAGAAAGCAAGAGTGTCCAGCATGGACGCAGGTCGTCCAACAACTAATTCAAAAAGGATTGTTAAAGAAAAAAGGCTTGGAATTGACGGCTACAGCTAAGCGAAAAGTCGAACAAGAGCGTTTGCAATATCTAGACTGTCTTCCATCAGACCCACTAGAGCCAGAGGTTCACGTTGCTCCCATTGGAACCAGTAGTATGGTGCAACAAGATCCGCAATTGTTTTCTCGTTTAGAAAAAATAGGACGCAAAACACTTGGGGTAGAAATGGAAAGTGCAGCTATCGGGGCAGTTGCCGAATTACACCAATTGCCAATGATTATTGTTAAGTCAGTATCCGACTATGGAGATCATGAGAAAGACGATCAATTCCGTCACTATGCTGCTGAAACTTCTGCCCGATTTTTTCTTGCTTTATTGAAGAAAATTTGATTTCCTAAATTCTCATAAATTAAAGCTAAATCTTTTCGTAACAAAGGAATAAGAAACGACACTAGCGAATGGCAAATACATTTATCCCGGATTGGAGGAGACACCAACTCAAAAGCTTAGAGACTCCCCTTGATAATTAACTCTCCTTGATTTAATTGAAAGGAGAGTCAATTATCAACTTGATTTGAGGGATTCAGCTTCTGTTGCGAGGCAAAGTTTAATCCCAGCTCTTCCTGATGGCTTTCTTTATCTCAGCGACCACTCCGTCTGGGTCACTCAACACTCTATCGGCTGGAAACCGGAGCGTGCGAAACCCTTTCTTGAGAAGCGCTGTGTCTCTTAAAGCATCTTCCTGGTGGCGGTCGGCGTGAGAGCCACCGTCCACCTCAATGACTAAGCGACAGGAGGCACAGTAGAAGTCAGCAATGTACCCCAGAATCACTCTCTGTCTGCCAATTTTGACACCCAACTGATTGCGTCGGAGCCGTTCCCACAGCGCTGCTTCCGAGGGGGTGGGATTGTTTCTCATCTGCCGAGCATAAGCTTTCTTCTCCGGTTTGACTCTGTAAGAGTAGGTGGTACGATTGTTGGGCATAAGCGTGTCGTCGAGATTGGCTCGTTCGAGACACGCGCCGTCAAGTCTGCTGCCTATCAAGACCGCTTTCGATAGGTTAGCCCTTCGCAGTATTGCGTTTCGCAAGTCAGCTCTCAAGAGATTTGCTCCATAGAGGTTGGCTGTGCTGAGGTCTGCACCATTGAATGAAATACCAGCTAGGTAGGTGTGCGAAAGGTCGATACTGCCAAGTTGTAGCTGGCTGAAATCTCTTTGCCCTTGTTGATATTTCAAAAGTAACTGTTCTCTATTCATGGAAAGTACAATCTGTTGTTTTGCCAACCCTGATAGCGCTAGCTGTGGCAAGAAAGCTTGAGTTCTTATTTAAAACTTGGGGACGATTAAGGTTTTGCTCAATACAGGTTTGCTCCCTTTGCGAACTGGCTGACTTGCTTTGGTCAGATGTTGAGGTGAGCGATCGCAAAGGAGCCTGGTCGTGCGTTCGGGCAAGGGGGCGATTGGCAGTCACTTGGTTGATATGAAGTCAGATCTATAACTGGAGCAACTGGGGGAATCGCCAGAGCTCTCGCGGGGCGGCACCCGCCAATTACAAACTTTGCTCTGTCCTAACAATTTCTGTGGGCGGTGTGCTGCCCTGGCGATTAGTGAAACGACCCCAGTTGCGGCAGCTTCCACCGATCGCTTCAATAAAAATCCCCAGTAGCTAGCACTGGGGACTAATATCATTGAAAAATCCTTATGGGAGTTGGGCGGGGCGATTTATGCGGCGGGTCGCCCCTCAACTGTTTTAGCTGGCTAGTTGATCGGGTTGAGAAGAAGTGGCATTTGACAGCAGTTCAGGTAAGCGATCGCGAATTGCTTCTATTACGCGATCTGGGGAAGCCTTGAACTCGCGCTTGATGCTGGCAACCATCAGTTCTGTGGAGAGTTCCACACCGTTTCGCTTCTGCTGCAACTTCAGTGCGCCCATGATCTTCCGGGCTTCCCGTTTGCCCAGATTGTCGATGACGGCAAGCACCTGGGTACAAAGTTCGGGCTGTGGGCTACTAACCGCCGAAACTGATGTGACAGTTTCTTCCGCCTCTGTTTCGATTGGCACATTCTCCAGGATTTCTATTGCTGGTGTGTCGGCTTGAGGTTGGTTGAGAGCGTGTTCTTCGCCGACTGACTTTTGCTCTGCTTCAACTTCTTCGACGGTTTCGGTCTGGATTTGTGGGGTTGTAACCGCTTCCATCTCTGGCTGCTGCATGGCAGTAGTGTAGCTGGTTCGAGGAAGCTGGCAGCACAGGAAGCAGAAAACAACGATGAACAAGAATGGAGGCAGCAGAATGAAGTTGAGTGTGGCGATAGTTAATTCCATTGCAACAAAGTCCTTATGTGTCGATATTTTTGTGAGCTGATTGAAGTGATTGCCCTCTTAAATCTTTGGAGCGTTAGCGATTTAAGCTTTGGGCGATTGGCGAAGTATGTAGTGGCATCGCCTCGTTGTTAACAACTGTAGACTAATAGTTAGCTACTTGTCAACACCCTGTTAACAAAATGTCTACAACTAAGTTAGGCTAGTGTTAACAGTAGTCAACGGAGTGTTAACTAATGGCAAGCCACCTAATCTCGTTTCGGGTTAACGATGCCGAGCTGGAAGCCCTCAAGCAGCTAGCCGAGGGAGATGAAAGTGCTAACCTGGTTGCCCAGCGCTTGCTTAAAGAACGGCTTGGTGTGTCAAAAGAGTCGTTAACAGATTTGTCTACAGGACGACTCGATCAATTAAGAGCACAGATAAAAGCTGAATTAGTTGAGGAGTTAGAGGGCTTGCAGGGTAATCTGAGGAGTTTGGAGGATTCCGTTAACGCACGCCTAGAGACATTAGAAAAAAAGTTGAGTCCCTCTCAAGCCGAGAAAATTGCAGCGATCGCCAGCCTCAGAGGGTAAACAGGAAAAGGGAATCTGTATCTACTTTAGCCACTGGCTCCGCTCAAGGACTCTCGCAGAATGAACTCTGTAAGCAGGTTGGGGAAAGCCCTAATAACTTGTCAGCTAAAGCCAAGAGGCACGGTCTGACTTCCCAGGAGTACTTAGAGCAGCGGTCGGGGTGGAAGTTTGATGAACGCGATCGCAAATTTTACCCGCCCAGTTAGTTTCCTTTTTCCACCCACTCACGCCCTGCTCGCTCGGCTGCTTCAGCGGTGTAGAAAATTCGTCGCTCTCCGAAAACTTTGCCCCCAGGACTTAGCACCCGGAACTGCCAGCAGTGTCCGCTGGTATAAAACACCAACAGTGTGCCAACAGACGTGTTGACGACAAGGTGGATTTTTGCAGGAGAGATTGGCGTGGGGTTAGTCATTACCTTTTATTTTGACAACTTAATAAAAATCCCGCTTGCTTGAGCGGGAAATTCAACTCAGTTTTGGTGTTTGTGTTCAATCATCTACAACAAAGACAACTGCTCGAAGGATGATGGATTCGATTTTTCCCAATATGAAGCCGCTTCTCTGATAACTCGCTTGGCGAGCTTGACCTCTTTTTTAAAGTTGATATCCGGCAAAACTTCCAGACATTTGCCGAACACCGCGCCATCTCGAACGGCTTCCAGAGCTACATCACCATAAGCACTAGCCAGTTGCCAACCGCAGCATGAAGCTAACTTATAGCCAGTGCCAAGCTCCTCATCGTATGGGATGAAATCTTCATTCTTTCCACAGTAAATGAATCCAGCTTCTTCAACTAGAGCTTGGGCAATGTGTAAATCTTTTTTAGAGAGCCAGCAAGGATAATCGGTTGCTTTCATGATTGCCAATGCCCGATGCCATGCCAAGCATACTCAAGTTCTCGTTGATCGTGTAGAGGAATTTGTTTAGCCGCCCAGAGCATGAGATTATACCCGCCTGCCTTATTGAAACGTTCACCAATTTCTCGAACACGAGGTCTATTAGTTCCGAGATATACTTCGCGCTCTTCGCTCTGAAGAGGAGTTTTGCAATCTCGACTCATTGCTTGAAGTTCTGCGAGTAGTTCTGGAATAGCGTTAATTTCTTCAACACTTGTACCAGCGTAAACAGAAATTACATTGGGATTGAATATCATTGGCTTTCTGCTCCTAATTCTCGTTTAGCTTTAACGCTTTTCCCAATCATCACAATTTTTCTGACCATAGGGATGCATCGCGCAAATCATATAAGTACACGGTGCAATTTTTTCGACTAAATGCTTGCATCCTTTGCAGCTAGCAAGGTAATATTCAGTTCCCCATAAATCTTGCACCAATTCCTCCCATTTGACATCCCTAATATCTTCATCGTCTTCTTTGTTTTCAGTTCTGCCAGCAACAGGAGTTCTGCCACCTCCCCCAGCTAAATAAATGGCACCTGATGCAATTAATCCAGCTAGTCCGATTGTTCCAATATTCGCGGCAGCAGCAGCTACTCGTTGAGTTGGTTTTTCTAGCGGTTGAATCGTTCTACCAAGTGCGGTAATTCCACTGACAATTCCACACCCCAGTAAGGCAGTAGCAGAAATCTTGACCAGCAGTAACGAGTATCTTCCTGTTGTTTCAGAAAAATCGACTAACGCTTTTTTCATTGCTCTATTCCCCAGTTATTCTCTTCATCGAATCCGAGTTCTGATAGGTCACGCATCATTGAATCTATTAGTTCGGAAGCCATCCGATATTTATCGTGGCTTCTGCCTCCAGACTTAACACTCCATGCCAACATAATCGTCTTTTCTTTACCCAATTTTTTCGCCAGCAACAGCCGGAGCATGAGAAGCTTCCCTTCCCGATCTAAGCCCTCAAATAGGGGCGGAAGGGTCTGGGAAGCTTCCCCGGAAGCTTCCGCTAAGGCTGATGTCAAACGGGCTGAAAAGGCTTCCACCGAGATTCCATCGGGCTTCCGGGTTCCTTCCGTGTCTGATGGCGGAAGCTTCCGCTCCGGAAGGGTGTCTTCCTGGTCAGGGTCGGTGTCAGGGTGAGTTTCTGTTACATTGCTTTGCTCG
>DATNPH010000101.1:0-15250 GCA_036703315.1 Coleofasciculaceae cyanobacterium | reverse complement strand
CCATTAGTAGCGACAGCCAATCCAGGTGAGGTGATGAGTGTTCTGAGGCGGTGTGTTCTGCTTGATTGAGGAGAAGCGTGTTAGCACAGCATGCCGTTAGGCTGATCGCTTCTAAATTGCTTTGGTGGAGGGAGCGATCGCTACTCTCCTCACCTACCTCTAGGAACGGAGAGGTTTAATTCCCTTACAGAGGCGTCGATCTTCTTCACTGATGTTAGGATTGTGTTCCAGATAGCCGCGCACCCAGTTGCAACCTCGCCCTAGTAGATCATCAAGATCCAAATTCCACAAAAGCACTGTTCCGTTGTCAACGGCTGTAGCTAGCGTTTTGCCATCCAGGCTGAAATTCAGACCATTGACATCAGCAGGATGCTCTAGCGTTTTGAGCAACGTGCCGTTGCGACTCCAGAGTTTTACGGTAGCATCCTTACTGGCTGAGGCAATCATCTGGCTGTCCGGGCTAAAACTGATGCTCGTGACGTACTGGCTATGCCCCGTGAGGTTAGTAATTAACTTACCGTCACGTTTCCAGAGTCTCACTACTCCGTCCTTACTGGCTGAGGCAATCATCTGACCGTCAGGACTAAAGCTCACGCTATGCCCGGTGAGGCGGGTGATCAACTTGCCATCAAGTTGCCAGAGTTCGACAGTTTCGGCAACATTGAATCCAGGTTTATATTCACCATGTGAAGCAATGATCTGACCATCAGGGCTAAAAGTCACGCTACGGAGATAATCATCAACCCTAGAGTTGATGGTGGAGAGGGGTGTGCCATCACGCCTCCAGAGTTCTATTGCTCCCAAACCAGTTGAGGCAATCATCCGACCATCCGGACTGAAACTGACACCATTGATACTCCACTGAAAACGCCCACTGAGGGTTTTAAGCAATGTGCCATCTCGGCTCCAGAGCCTGATGGTTCTATCCTTACTGGCTGAGGCAATCAGTCGGCTATCCGGGCTAAAACTCACATTGTTAACAATATCACCATGCCCACTGAGGGTCTTGAGCAATGCACCATCGCGACTCCAGAGTTTAACAGTGTGGTCTTTACCAGTTGAGGCAATCATCCGACCATCCGGGCTAAAGCTCACGCTAGTGACAGAACTGCTATGTCCCTTTAGGCTGAAAATCGAATTGATACGAAGCGGCCAGAGTCGAACAGTACCATCATCACTAGCTGAGACAATCATCTGACCATCCGGACTGAAACTGGCCCTGTTGACTGTACTGCTATGCCCAGTGAAGGTAGTGATTAATGTGCCGTCATTTTTCCAAATTTTTATTGTGTTGTCACCACTGGCTGAGGCAATTATCCGACCATCAGGGCTGAAACTGACGCTCTTGACTCTACCTCTATGTCCAGAAAGAGTAGCTAGTAATCTACCATTGAGCTTCCAAAGTTTTACCGTACCGTCTTCGCCAGCTGAGGCAATGGTCTGACTGTCCGGACTAAAACTCACACTCCAGATATCCTCTACAATGCCTTGACCGTCTGAACCCTCCCTCACATTGCCAATATGTTTCTTTGTTCCGGGCTGAACATAGTTATGTTGGAGAGTTCTCAGCAAGCTACCCTCGCGGCTCCAAAGGTTGACACTGCCATCACCACTGCCAGAAGCAATAGTTCGTCCATTTGGGCTGAAGGTCACGCTATTGACCCAAGATTTATGCCCACTAAGGATAGCGAGTAACTTGCCGTCTAGGGTCTGGAGTCGGATTTGATAGTCATTACCACCAGAAGCAACGAGCTGACCATCGGGACTGAAGGTGACGCGAGTGATCCCAAGCATTGATCTTGATGCATTGTCATTATGTTTGAGAGTTCTCAGCAGTTTACCGTCACGGCTCATGAGTTTGATGGTGCTTCCTGCTACGCTCACAGCCATGATTTGACCGTTGGGGCTGAAGCTCACGCCAGAGATCCGGATCGTACTGCTCATAATGTTATCTCTAGCCTTATTCTCTGAATTCTCTGACAGGGTCGTGAGCAAAGTGCCGTCAGGCTTCCAAAGTCTGACAGTTCCGTCGTCACTGGTTGAGGCGATTATCTGACCGTCTGGGCTAAAATTCACGTCCAAGACTGGCTGCCTATGCCCATCTAGGCGGTTACGCTCTCTCACTCCGTAAACTGCTTGCTCTACCGCTGTCACAGATTGAATTCGAGTATCAGCTTTTGCACCAATTGTTCCGAGTAGTCCTTTCCGGCGTCTGCCCGCTCTAATGCTTGCTACCAGCGCCTCCAACTTTCTATCCGCAGCAAAGAGTGATTCTGAAGATGCACTATCGGCTCTAATCCGGGCGTCCTCGCCCTCAATTAAAGCCCATCCAGCCAATCCAGAGAGTCCCAGAATAACCGCAGTAATGGTGACAATTAGGTTACGGCGGCTGCTTTGTCTATGTTTGATGCTTCGGCGAACAAATTCTTGAGCCAGTCCTGACAGTGGCACCGTATCGCCGTAACGCTGGAGATAATCCTCCGCCGTAGCCAATCTTGTCCCTTGCAGTAGATAAGCTTCCTCTCCCTGCTTCCTGTTGTCTCGCCAATCCTTAGCAGCATCCTCAATATCCTGCTTTCTTAAAAGAGCCTCTCGGTTTTCCTTGAGCCACTTGCCCAATAAATCCCAATTGCGAATCAGGGCTTCGTGGGCGATATTCACTACTGCTACTTGCTTGCCCTCAACCTCTTGCTCACCTGTGATGACCAACTTTTCCTTCGCCAAACGCTGCACCACCCGCACCACTAACTCTGGCGATCGCTTCTCACTAACTAAATCCTGTTGACAAACTTGCCGGCGCGTATCTTCCGTTCCCTGTCCCAAATGCGTCAGTTCCAGAAAAATCTGCTTGGCAGTTCGCTTCTCCTCCTCTGTCTTAAAGGATTCATAAACTTCGTTAGCGTGTTTTTCCAGTGCCTTCTTGACTCCACCGAGGCGGGTATAGTCCGAGATGGTTAACCGATATAATTGGCGCTGTTTCCACAATTCCGTTAGCGTGTATTGCAACAGGGGCAAGTCACCCGGTGAACTTTCCACATCTTCAATCATCTTGGTGACCAGCTCACGATCGAGTTCCAATCCCACCTGTTCAGCTGGTTTGGTAATCGCTTCCATTAACTCCTGTGGGTTCATCTGCCTGACTCTCACCAGATTCTGATCAATCTTGGTAGCGAGTCCTGCATACTCCTGCTCAGCACATTTGTGTTGAAAATCATCTCGCATCACCAACACCAGACAGACTTTTTTCCCCAGTCGCTCCACTGCACCCATCAAATACTTAAAAAACTTTTCTCGTTCATCTTTATCTCGACACTGAGTAAAGACTTCCTCAAACTGATCTACCACCAGCACCACACGGTCAGCAGCAGCCTTAATCAAAGGTTCTAACTGTTCCGCTTCTACCTCAACAACTTCCTTGAGACGCTGAAGTGGATGCTCTCCAGGAGTAAATGGTGGGTATATTTTCCAGCGATCACTTCCTCGTATCTCCTCGCCCAAATACAGCTGATAGAGTAATCCAGCTCTAACAACAGAAGATTTGCCACTCCCAGATGCTCCCAGTACAGCAAGGCAATTACGCTCCTGCACTGCATCCGATAGCTGCTTTGTTAGTGCTGTGCGCCCATAAAAATACTTGGGGTCTTCAGCTTTTTGAGGTACTTCTGGATTGAAGTCAAAATATTCCAATCCCTTATAGGGACAGATGTTGCCCCGAACTCCATTTTTGCCACTCAACAGAATTTGACCGCCAGTGTTGCGACAAACTATATGCTGAGGTGCGTCTTTCAATGCCTGCTCGATAAAATCTGTCAGACTATAATTAGTCACCCAGCCATCGACTCGATTTATGGGGTCAAGACCTCGCAACAGCGCAGGAGTTAGCACTCCTCCATAAGCCACCTGGAACTCGCGGCACGCAGCAATGAAACAGCGATCGCGTCCCTTCTTGTATTCGCCTAAATCTGTATCAATAAAATTAAATAATTCCCCACTATGGCAGCAGTCTAGCCAAACAATCTGCTGCCGCACCGGAGAGTCTTGCAACAGCTGGCGTAACCATTTTAGTGATAAGAATCCCTTATCCTCTACTGAACCAGCCTCACTGGTGGTCAAAAATCCTTCGGTTTTCCCATCGTGAGTTGGTTGCTGATCACCATGACCCGCAAAAAACAGTAGCCCCATCTCTGGAATTATGCCGCTTTTTGGGTGGAAAAGCCGGATAATCGCTTCTTCCAGCTCCTCTAAATACACCTCTTTCTCTGGCTCAACTCGCCGCATACTGCCCTGAGTTGGCAGTCGATGCACTTCAAAGTCGCCATATTGCTCCAGCAACCGTGCAACTGCCTCCGCATCCGTTGTTGCTGTCGGGAGATTGTCCTCCCAGGCATAGTTATTGATACCAACTACCAAGGCTTGCCGCTTCATAATCCGCAGAGCAATTAAGCTTTTCGTTATTTAAGTTTTCATCACAAAACTTTACCGTCCGGATTTCATGGCTTACCTGAGGAAGGTTAGATAAAAATCAGCTTAGGAATGACTTCCTGCCATCTAAAATCACCTACTGGGTTCCATGGCTGCACCAATTGAAACTACCTTACTGGCGCTCTCGCTGGCTCTGAAGAATTTAGAAGACCCCCTCATTCCTACTGCACAAGCCGCCTTAAAAAAGGTAGGTAACCAGCTAGCCGCCTTAAAAAAGGTGGGTAGCCCACTAGACGCCAACCCTAATGCATCGAAAGTAATTGAAGAAGGCTTGACGAAGGTGATTGAGGGTAATGCTTCCTTAAATCAGCTGTATCAAGCAGCTAAGGCTAAACTAGACGCTGTGGATGGTAACATTCCACCCGAATTACTTCCTAGCGAAGCTGAACTTATACAAGAGTTGTCTACTGCTAGCATGCGTGAAATTCGTGGTCGTAAACCAGGCAAACCTGCTCAAACCAATAACAGTGTCATCATCAACGACATTGTCATACCCATTCTAAAAGAACCTTCCAACGCCCAAAAACTTAGCTTCCTTGAGCGCCTCCAGCGATATATTCAGGAAGCATCTAATTAAGTTTTAGCAACCGATGGCTCATCTAATCTATCCCACAATCGATTTATTCCTCTACGATTTGCGAGATGGCTTGGGACAGGAACAAAAAGAAATTGATAAAAATCGACAACACTTTGCCCAAAAACTCCCAGCTAGTATCCACTCATCTCTCTTTGAGCATGACACCCCATTTGAAGCAGAATATATCGAATTACTGGGAAACCCACGAACTGTAGACCTTACTCTACCATCCCCAAATTTTGAAGGCTATTACTACCCAGTACGTCTGAGTGATACCTATGCGTTACTACTTGACTGTTCAGTAAAGAATCAAATCACTCACCCCGTCAGTTGCATCGCCACCCTCAAGAAACTGATTGATCAAGCCCTTAAAGAACAAGTAGCCAACATCGGGCAAACCTGGATGATTTCTGGTGAACTACCAAGTAATGCTTATCCTATAGATAACCCAGAAAGCATTGCTCAAGCCTGCTATCAAGCTTTAATTCCTGATGCTAGTTGGGAAGATAACTTACAAGGGAAAGGTTATTTTCTAGGAGCTACTATCTTTGAATTATGGCGAGACAGTAAGGTGATTTCAGACCCATACAGCTCACCTTCACCTGAGCCGTTAAGTCTAACCACTATTAAAGATAATCATCATATAATCATTGCCATCTATCCCAATCAGGAAACGGCGGACAAGGCGGCTGATTTTATTCCTGAATGGCTACGGCTATTTTGCTATCGCAGCAAAATCCTCTGGGCTTACCGTCAGAGTCGGCTACTGAAACAATCCCTGAAAACAGACTTTATCAAAATTCAACAGTACATTAAAGGCTTTAAAACTGATAAATATAAAAAACAAAGCCTCAAGCATATTGAACAAATATTAGACGAAGCTGAGACTATCTTTTCTAATTATGTCATTGACTTAAACTACCTGGAGTTTCAAAGCAGCACGATTGACACTAACCTCTATAACTATCGCCAACTTCTCGTGGAAATGCAGAACAACTCAACGATAGAGGTGATGCCTACTGACCTAAAGTTTCTAAAAAAGTTCTATCGTTCTGGCAGAGATAAATACTTGCAACAAGTGCAAAAAGACTATGACAGTCTCAGCCCTGGTTTAAAACTTTTGGAGGTTTCTGTCAACTTCATTCGCGCCGAAGTAGCACTTAACCAAGCAAAGCGCGATCGCACCTTCCAAAACACCATCGCTATCATCGGTGTGGGATTGGCAGCTGGGTCATTTATTGCCTCTATCGCAGGTCAATTTCCAGGAGCTGGGGATACTAAACCAGCTGAAGCACTGAAATATCCAGTAGGTTCGACTCTCTCCTATCTGGGTGTTCCAAACCCATGGTTAGTTCCCACCACATCGATCGTAATTAGTCTAGGTGTAGCGATCGCGGCTGGGGCATTTACGGCACTGGTGATTCAGTTGAGTTGGCTTGCCAAGAAATTACGATCGCGATCGCGTTAATAGCAATACGTTAATAGTTCCAGAAGTTCCAGAGTGATCGCATAATTACCTCATGCCCTAGTTCTCCTCAATTGGCTCAACTCCTCAGTTTTGCCTTGACCTCGTGCGTCCTGGGTAATGCCTGTTCAAGAGTAAAGGAACGATTAAAATGTCCCCTCACTTCCTGTTATATGGTGCCAATGGCTATACCGGAACCCTGATTGCCACTGAAGCCATCAAGCGAGGATTACGCCCACTCCTGGCAGGACGCGATTTCAATAAACTGGAGACACTTGCTGCAACCCTTGGCTTAGAACACCGCGCCTTTTCTTTAGAGGATGCCACTGCCATAGAGACAGCACTACAGAATGTGCCTGTGGTACTTCATTGTGCTGGTCCCTTCTCCCATACGTCTAAACCAATGGTTGAGGCGTGCCTGAGAACAAAAACGCACTATTTAGACATTACAGGTGAAGTGAATGTATTTGAGGCGATCGCTGCCTTAGATGCCGAAGCTCAAACAGCAGGAGTCATGCTTATGCCTGGCGTCGGCTTTGATGTTGTCCCCTCAGACTGTCTAGCGGCACACCTTAAGGCACAGCTACCAACGGCAACACAAATCACCCTAGCTTTTCAAGCGGGGCAAATGTCACGAGGAACCGCGACGACGATGGTAGAGAACCAGCATCGAGGCGGACTGATTCGACGCGGTGGAGTTCTCACCCCGGTTCCCGCCGCTTGGAAAACCCGAGCGATCGACTTTGGACAAGGCCCAGTATTAGCCACAACCATTCCTTGGGGTGACGTATCTACAGCGTTCTACAGCACGGGGATTCCTGATATTGAAGTCTATATGGCAGTTGAATCCAATATTTACTGGGCGATGGTAGCAAGCCGTTATCTAGGTGGGTTGCTAGGCTTGGACGCTGTACAACGCTTTCAGAAACGTCTGATTCAAAAAGGTGCGCCAGGACCAACTGAGCTTGAGCGAACAAAGGGTACAACAAGGTTTTGGGGAGAGGTTATAGACACTCAAGGGAAGCAGCGAGTGTCCCAACTACAATGTCCTGAAGGCTACACTCTCACAGCGATGACCGCTTTGGCTGTTGTGGAAAAAGTGCTGGCTCATCATGTGAGGAACGGTTTCCAGACACCCTCAAGAGTCTATGGTGCTGATTTAATCCTGGAAATCGACTCAGTTGTGCGGTCAGATCTCAACTAAGTGCAAAACTGTATTTTTGCTGATTTAAATGGCTCTAATCCACAAATTTTCTTCTCATAATGCTTATGACAATATCTTGTAGAAATAAATTTTAGGAATTGAGATAAAACTTTAATATTTTGGATTTTGTCCATTCAACCTTATACCTTAAAGCGCTAGATAAAAGCAAGATTGCTTCTAGTCAATCAAGTGGCTAATCAATATTTTGGATAACCCTACCATAAGGGAGTGAAACCCGCTCTCTCTATGCGTTGGCGCTTATCATACTGGACGTTAAAATAGAGATAAGTCAGCCAAGATAAGCTTAAATGAAAATCCAATCATCTGTGCTAGTTCATCTGGGGTTTGGAAAATATGTGCGCTCCGATCAAGTAACAGCTGTAGTACCAATTGAAGAAGGGCGAGGTCCAGGACGACGGACTTTTGTTCATCTTCAAGGACAAATCGATCCAGTTGTTGCTTCACGAGCTGAGGACACAATTGTGCGCGACTTAGTACAGGAACCGCGAGAGATTACTCAAGCTCGTCAGCAGCAGGAAATCTTACAAGATTTACTGGTAGATTTGGGCAACGTCAACTCGACTGTACGTCGCATTAGTCGTGACGAAGGCGGTTTGGATCTCGAACTTTTAGAACGGCGTATTCGCCAAGTCATGGAAGCTTAGTTAATCACTTTCTTCTAGTAAGTAATGCTAGAAGAAAGTTACCTTTCTATCGTCTGTTCCTGAATTGGAAAATCCTGTAAAAGGATAGGAAAACACTTTTGTCAAACTCAATAGTAGACAAGCCTAAGCTAGGGTCAGAGGCGCGTGAACCTAGATTGTGGATGCCTGAGCGCGTGTTGTTTACGCCTGCTGCCTTGGAACAGCCATGGGGTCAGCAGATTCTGTCTCGCGTACAGTCTCTTAATTTGCCTGTTGAGGAGCTACCTCGAAATCGCCTCACAGGTCTGCGCGGTGAGGATGAGCGGGAAACCTACAACAAGAGTAAGCGCACTCTCGCGGTTGTGACTGCACCGCCAAGTGCTTTCAAACTCAGCCCCATTCCTCCTTCCGCTGACTGGCAGTTTCACATTGCAGAAGGTTGTCCAGCACACTGCCAATACTGCTATCTGGCGGGGAGTTTATCAGGTCCACCAGTCATCCGCGTCTTTGCCAACTTGCCCCAGATATTAGACAATCTAGCGGTATACGAGCAAGCTCTTAAGGCGACCACTTACGAAGTGAGCTGCTATACTGACCCCCTAGGCATCGAGCATTTGACTGGTAGCCTCTCGATGTGCATCCGCCATTTTGGGACGCGAGAAAATGGACATCTGCGCTGGGTGTCGAAGTTCGATGCGGTAGATGAACTGCTCGACTTGCCGCACAACGGTCATACGCGCTGCCGGATGAGTGTTAATGCAGCGCCCGTTTCGGGTCGGTTTGAGGGGGGTACGGCATCGGTGAGTGCCCGTCTTCAAGCGTTGCGGCGGTTGGCGCTGCCTCGCTCAAAAGGCGGTGGGGGTTATCCGGTGGGTCTAGTGATTGCGCCGATTATGCCCGTAGATGATTGGATGTCACATTACAGTTACCTCTTTGACCAGATAAGCGAAGCACTCGATTTCGATTGTGACCTTACCTTCGAGTTAATCTCCCACCGCTTCACACCCGGGTCGAAGGAAGTGCTGCAACAGTGGTATCCTCACACCCTACTGGATATGGACGAGGCGACACGTAGCGTCAAGCGCAACAAGTTCGGCGGCACGAAGTATGTTTACGATGCCGACACGATGAAGATGCTGCGCCGCTTTTTCGAGAGCGAGATTGCTAAACGCTTTCCTATAGCTCGTGTTCTCTACTGGACATAGAACTTCGGTTAATTACCCCACTGTTATCCCTCAGGATGAAGTGGGGCTTGTAACTACGCTCCATCATCTGAGAGCAAGAGGCTTACGCACCGGTCTCAACGCCGTTGTCACCGCCTGTAATTGCGTAAAACTTCCCTTATATACCTGACAAGTTAGTAGAGGGTGAGGAAGGAGTCTGTAACGAATTCAAACTTATACAAAAAGTTGGACGTAAAGCAAACGCTATCGCAGACCCCCCCCTCCGAAACTAAAAACGTAAAGAGTCTCGACAACTTGACGGAGTTACACATGTCTTCTCAACATCTCGACCTACTACAACCTGTACGCTGCTGGCTCGATGGCATTGAGATTAATAATCCGAAGCTGGCGAGGTTTGTCTCCCACATGATTCCGGCTCAATGCCCGTTCGAGCGTGATATTAAACTATTCGGACGCCAGGTTGCTCATATTCCGCCGCTATGTAAGCTGAATCCTCTCTATGAACAATTAGTTGGCTTACGCTTTCGCGCCCTTTGCTACCTGGTAGATGTGTGTGGTGAGGATATTCAAGCTTACGCTTGAGATGAGGACTTTTAAGAGTAGCAATTTACAAGTGAGTCAAACACAGCAGTAAACTCACCGGAAGAGGTGGCAAGAACATTACTGCTCCTTTGAAATCTCAGGAAGCCATTTTTCTAGAAATTTTTATAAATTTGGCAGCCGTATTTAGCTATCCCAATTTTGAGTATCAAGGTAGAGCCAATGCTGAGGTGAGTGAGGATAAATGCGTTGACGTTTAGGCTCCCCTCCTAGATATTGAATTCACTTAAATTCAAGGCAATTTACCTGATAATTCTCCCCCTTTTTAACTGAAAGCTCCCCAGTACTTGTAGTGCATTCCAAGTGAACGGCATCAAAATTACTAAAGAAAGTAAGCCCAAAGCAGGAATAATTTAGGCGGATAAATTTTTTGTGTAGCTTTGCTGACAGTTTGAGGGAGGATATCTCGCTAGATTAATAAATCCAAAATCCTTTAATCAGTGAGACAAAGTTATGGTGGGTCTTACTAGCCAGAAAACAGTAGTATATGGCGCATGTCCTCATGACTGCCCCGATACCTGTGCCATGCTGGTCACGGTGGAAAATGGTCGAGCTACTGAAGTACGAGGCAACCCCGACCATCCCCACACACGAGGTACACTCTGTGGCAAAGTAAGTGACTACCTTGACCGCGTCTATAGCCCTCACCGTGTGCTGTACCCGATGCGACGAGTTGGTTCCAAGGGGAGTGGTCAGTTTGAGCGTATTAGCTGGGATGCTGCCCTCGATGAAATTACCACCCGCTTCCAGGAGATTATTGCCGAATATGGAGCGGAGGCTATCCTGCCGTGCAGCTACCTGGGACACGAAGGTCTTTTGAATGGTCTAACTGTAGGTGATGCGTTCTTCAATCGCCTCGGTGCTTCCATTAGCGAGCGAACCTTCTGTATCTCTGGCACGAGTACTGCTTGGTTGATGACCTACGGCCCGACTCACGGCACAGACCCGGATACTTTTGCCCATTCTAAATACATTATTCTGTGGGGCTGTAATGCGCTGAGTACGAACGTGCATCTCTGGCCATTTATTCAGAGAAGCCCGACAGAACGGAGCTAAGCTGGTTGTCATCGACCCGGTTCGCACCCGCACTGCAAAGCAGGCGGACTGGCATCTTCCTATTCGTCCCGGTACGGATGGTGCGTTCGCTCTGGGACTAATGCATGTGATCATCAACGAGAATCTGATTGATGCCGACTATGTGGAAAAGTACACTGTTGGCTTTGCAGAACTCAAACAACGGGTTAGTGAGTTTTCACCCGAGCGGGTGGCACAAATCACGGGGATTCCAGCGCCAGACATTGTGACGCTGGCTAGAGAATACGCAACGACACAGCCATCGGTTATTCGCTTGGGAGTCGCTCTTGAGAAGCAAGCAGGGGGTGGTCAGGGGATACGAGCCATTTGCTGTCTACCTGCTCTAGTAGGTGCTTGGCGACATTTAGGGGGTGGTATGCTACAGGCTCCCATGTGGCCGTTCCCCATCCGCTGGGAGGTGGTGCATCGCCCTGAGTTTATCAAACCCGGTACGCGGGTGCTCAACCAGTGGCAGCTTGGTCAAACGTTGACAGGAGAACTCGACCCACCCATCAAGGGATTGTTTGTCTACAACTGCAACCCAGTGACTCAAGCCGCTGAGCAGGACAAAATTGTGGCGGGATTGTCCCGCGAGGATTTGTTTACGGTGGTCAGTGAGCAGTTCATGACGGACACGGCTGATTATGCAGACATCCTGCTACCTGCCACCACCCAAGTTGAGAATTTGGATTTGATGTTTTCTTGGGGGCATACTTATGTGACTTTAAATATGCCTGCCATTGAGCCACTGGGGGAAGCCATCCCGAATATCGAACTGTTCCGACGCTTGGCAACTCGCATGGGCTTTGAGGATGAGTGCTTCAAGCTCAGTGACGAGCAGATGGCTCTGGAAGTCTTGGATTGGTCAGCACCCGTCCTTGAGGGCGTTGATATGAATCTGCTCAAGCAGCAGGGGTTTGCCAAGTTAAAAATTGACTTGGTTCCCCATGTGGAGGGAAACTTCCCAACCCCTTCGGGCAAATGCGAGTTCCTCTCTGCGATGAATGTAGACAGTAACTATGTGTTACCTGCCTTCCGCCAAGGCTGTGAGGAATTCCAACCCGGCACAGCTGTAGACCCGTTGCCGACCTACACTCCACAGCGGGAGTCAGTTGCGAGCAATCCGACCAAGGCACAGCATCATCCGCTGAGTCTGTTGTCAGCCAAACCGCATCAGTTTATCAATTCTTGCTTTGCCAACTTGCCCAAGCACCGCCAACTTCAGCGAGAGCCGATGGTCATTATCCATCCTGAAGATGCAGCCAAGCGAGGCATTGTTGAGGGTCAGTTGGTGGAGGTATTCAACGACCGGGGTAAGTTTCAGGTTCCAGCAAGGGTTAGCGACATCACACGAGTGGGTGTTGTGGTTGCTCCTCTGGGGTACTGGCGTAAACTCAGCCACGCGGCAAACACTGTCAATGCTGCAACTTCATCAGCTTTTGCCGACTTGGGTCGTGTGGCAGCGGTTGGGGATTCCTTGGTTGAAGTTGCGATAGTCAACTGAGTCTTTGGAATCATCAGTCGATTGGCTCCATTTGCCAAACTCTTAGAGGCTGAACAAACGGGGCCTTCCATTTATCGGAGGGTTATTTATTAACAACCGCTGTAACGTCCAATAAGGAGGCTGTCTGGGGTAGGGGAAAGAGTAATGTTAGCACTCCAGCCAAGGCATATAGCACTAAAGTAGACACGAACGGGAATGGTAAAGGTTTCATGCTTTGCTAAGTTTCGGTAAGTACCTATACTTATCTATCTCTTAAACCACTGCCGCTAAGGGCATTACCTAGCGCACTTCTGAAACTGGCACACCTCAAGCTGTGGGTGCTGACTCCAATCAACGGTAGCGATGGGGCACACTTTTTAAACTCGGCGTAGAGTTTCTCGAAGTCCGCCTCGCTCCACTTTTGCTGGTGGTTTTGGCAGTTCTGGAGCTCAGGACTTACGCAAGTACGCTCCGAACATTGGCTTCGTTATCAACCAGCAAAACGAGAAAAAGAAAAGCCGTAAGCAAGCTGATATCAAGATGCTACAAATAGCAGCGGCTTGTGGAGAAATGCGAATCAAATATGTAGATGAATCGTAGTACAGAATTCATATTAAAGCTTTCATTTCTCCTAAGCTCTGAAGAAATTTCTAAAATCATCCAAAAACAAATGAGACTAATACCAATTTCCTAAAATAGCGCTACACATTGACCCCCCAACCCCCCTTAGTAAGGGGGGCGAGCCAGAACAGCATCTGTAGCAAGCATTTATAAAATTGGTATAAGTCGCCTTTCCAAAAAAAATGTCATCTGCCTTTAAGACATGATTAGCAGTGAATGCTGATGACGAATTGTTTAATAAACAATTAATAGCAATTTACTAAATTATTAATGCAGATAGTTGCTATTAACTGTTAATAGTTCATTGTTGATTGAGGAGACAATGAACCATGAACCCTAGACAAAAATCAGCCAATATGTATCAACGTTAGACTGAAACAGTATCAGAGAGCGGCTTTGTCAACCCTGTTAATACAGCTACGCCATAGTAGAGTAGAGGAGAATGGATTGTAGTCAATTTCTTGGTCTTGCCGATCGCGAATTACCCTTCACCCCCCGATCTGCCCGCCGAGCATCCTCACTTATCTTTTTTGGATCTCCCGGCACGGGCAAAAAACCCTCGCCTGCATCATCGCCAACACAACCAGCGCTCACTTCATAGCGATTCATGCTGTCCTCATTAACCTAGGCAGAACACTGTGTAAATCTTATTCTCAAAACTTGATTGGATAGAGAATGAAGGCTATCTCTTTGACGCTATTACAAAGCAGACTTATCTATGATAAGAACTATTATTTTCCTGTTGTTTGTTTTCCTTATTATTGGTTTAATCCTGGGAATAACTCCTCTAATCCGATTGAGGCGTAGACGCCTAGCTAACCGGCCTTTTCCCTCTCATTGGACTGTCATTCTTGAGCGAAATGTTCCCTTCTATAAACCTCTGTCCGACTCATTGCGTAAGCGACTCCATGGGCACATTACTGTTTTGCTATCTGAGAAAAAATTTAAAGGGTGTGGAGGATTACATATAACTGATGAAATTAAGGTGACTATTGCTGCAATAGCCGCTCTACTTTTACTAAATGAAAGAGGAAATTATTTCTCGAAGCTTCGTCTCATTCTAGTTTACCCAAGCGTCTTTATAGCGGGTCAGGCTACACCTTTTGGAGAATACTATTTAGAGGAGAAGCAAGTTAAAGCGGGTGAATCATGGGGTACGGGCATAGTTGTGCTTTCGTGGGAGAATATCAGATACGATGCGAAGCATTGGATGGATGGACACAATGTGGTGCTCCATGAGTTTGCACATCAGCTAGATCAAGAGGGTGGCAGTGCGTCGGGTGTACCTATTCTTGAGAAAAGGTCAGACTATGTCAGTTGGGCACGCGTGTTTAGAAAAGAATATGAGGAATTGCGTCGTGAAGTTGAACGAGGTATAAAAACGGTTATCGATGACTATGGTGCAACTGATCCAGCCGAATTTTTCGCCGTTGCTACAGAGACTTTTTTTGAAAAACCTTTCCAAATGGAAAGGAAGCACCCTGAGCTTTATCATGAGCTGAAACGCTACTACAAGTTAGATCCAGTTGAGTGGATGAAAGAGTCTGATTATGTAACGGAATAATGATGGCATTAGCAAGTGTGAGGATTGTCTTAGTGGAACCAGCTGGCCCTCTGAATGTGGGTGCTGTGGCGCGTGTGATGAAGAATATGGGCCTACGGACTCTAGTGCTGGTGAATCCTCAGTGTGACCCGTTGGGGGTAGAGGCACAGCAGATGGCGGTTCATGGGGTGGATATCTTAGAAGCAGCTCAGCAAGTAGCGACAATCCCTGCTGCTTTAATGGGATGTCAACGAGCGATCGCAACAACTGCTCGCGTCCGCACTCTCTCCACTCCACTGGAATCCCCTAGAGTGGCATTGCCTTGGTTACTGGAAGGATCAGTAACCTCTGCCTTAATTTTTGGTCCTGAAGA
>DATNPH010000084.1:0-26064 GCA_036703315.1 Coleofasciculaceae cyanobacterium | reverse complement strand
CCTTCATCTGCATACTTCCTCAGCGTATGGGGATGCAAACCCAGAAATTCGACCGCTTTTCTGAGTGGGATATATGCCATGCCGTAAACATTAGCATATATAAACGAATATAAGCAAATTATTTCCTGTTGATTAGCCTCCTTCCGGTAGATTTAATGCACTCCAGCGATCTATATAGCGGTTTTCACTTGCATGGTAATACTCCAGATTCTGGGAAAGGTACTCTTGGAGACAAGGAGGACAAAGAAAGATTGTATTGCACTCAATCGAGAACCGCTATAGTACTTCTCACCATTTCATTGATAATTTATGCAACAAACCCAATAGATCTCATCGCAGGTTATTTTTCTCTAAAGTAATTCCAGCTCAATGTCCGTTTGAGCGCGATCTAAAATTATTTGGTTGAAAAGCAGCACATATTCCACCGCTATGTAAGCTCAATCCTCTCTACGCTCAATTAGTCAGCTTGCGTTTTCGTTCCCTTTGTTACCTCGTTGATCACAGTGGTGAGGATATTCAAGCTTACGCTTAAGATGGATGCTCTTGTCTCTATCCTTCGGCCGACTCATCGTGAAAGTAACTGTACATGCCCAGCCTTCTGGTCGCTACAATTCAACTGACACCAGAGTGTGCAAAACTAACACGATTACTTTTCACATGCACAGTTCAACAAACAAGAACTATTTGAACTATCAAGGCATTTACCCCTGCCCTGTCTGTCGCATCAATCAGCTCAAAGGCATGCCGTTGATGGATGCTATGGCTTGTGACTGCTGCCGTCACATTTTCACTGTTGACCTAGAAAGACAGCGACTCAAAATGGCTGATCGGCATCCTCCCCTGATCTGGCAATGGAATGGCAGGAATTGGAAAGGAGCCCACCTAGAGGGAGTTGACTGGGGATGGGCGTCTTGGCTGTTTGCCGTATCGTTTATTGTCTTGCCAGCTAGCATAATTGGACTAACCGCTTATACGTTTCCTCCAAGTCCTGATAGCACTCTGGCTTGGCTACCCATTGCTTGGACTGGGTTAACTTTTTTGTTGCATCTGGCAATTGTCGGTTGGCTGGTGCTGGAGTTTTATCAATTTCCGGTTCGAGCATACTTAAGAGCTAGGTTTCAGCAATTATTGGGTCGATAACACGACTTGAAGGTCAAAAGTCAAGAGGTAGAAGTCAAAACTTAATAATTTGTATGGCTCAATGTGAAGCGCGATCGCTTCGTGTGAAGATACACCAACCGACTGTTGAATGCTACAAGAATGCAAACAAGTCTGAGCCTCACTCAGAATCTCTTGAACTGTTTCCAAGTCCGCAGGCGGCGCTGTCAAGATTTCCATTACCATCAGTTCCAACCAAAGATGCCATTTTCTCGATAATCATCTGGAAGTCTGCCAGGATACCAGATGTATTGTCTGGAGTTAGAACAGGGACGTGGACAAAGATACAGTAGATGTTCAGGTTGCGCTCTCTGAGATACTTCAAAACTTGGAAATACAATCCCTCACAGACAAACTTACCAGCATCATGGCTAATCTCTGTCCTAGCTAAATCAGCCACTAAGTTCTCTAAATCCACAGATGTTTTGATTAATATTCGTTCCGGTTGATTACTTCTTACAAGTAAGCTTTGTAGAAAAGCTTGAAGCCCTTTTAAGCGCAAACGTTTGCAAATCGACAGGCAGTAACCATATAAACGGATTCGGTAAGAGGCATATCCACAAGTCGCGCAAGATTCTACTGTTAATTTTGGGCGAGTCTCTGCCATGCCACAACAAATAATTCCATCAGGTTGCAGTTCGTCGATTTTGGCAAGAACACGATGCATCGCTTGGGGAACATCAACTGGCAACTGTCTCAAGAAAGTCAAGCAGGGAGAAAGGTTATCTAGCTGAGCGATCGCTTCTAATAAATCATCCGAAGCGTTAGATTTCTGATGGGGTAACCAGGTTTGAAAGGATGTCAGGAGGATTTTTCCGTTCATTGGAGAGAGGTGACAACTTAAAATGGAGATGGCTTCTGTAATAAATGTATGGGAGAGTCAGTTAATGCCAGTGATTGCGGTTGTAGATTACGACATGGGGAACCTGCACTCTGCGTGCAAAGGTTTGGAAAAAGCTGGTGCAACAACTAAAGTTACTGATTCCCCAACCGACATTGAACAGGCGGATGCTGTGGTTCTCCCTGGCGTGGGTTCGTTTGACCCAGCTGTGCAACATTTGCGATCGCGTGGACTTGAGGAACCGATTAAACAAGCCATCAAGAGTGGCAAACCCTTCTTAGGCATATGCTTAGGTTTACAAATTCTGTTTGAGAGTAGTGAAGAAGGCATTGAACTGGGATTAGGGATTATTCCTGGTACAGTTCGCCGCTTTCGCCCAGAACCAGGAATCACGATTCCTCACATGGGATGGAACGAGCTAGAGTTTACTCAAAACCATTGTCCACTTTGGCAGCAGTTATCGGGCAATCCGCGAGTCTATTTCGTCCACTCTTACTATGTTGACCCCGTTGACCCCAGTATCCGGGCAGCAGCCGTTACGCATGGTAGCCAGAGTGTGACAGCCGCGATCGCTCGTGACAATTTGATGGCAGTCCAGTTTCACCCCGAAAAATCTTCTACAACAGGGCTACAAATCTTGTCTAACTTCGTAGCGCAAGTTAGCCGCGTTGCGGAGTCATTAGTCATTAGTCATTAGTCATTAGTTAGTAGTTAGTAGTCATTGTTGAGAAGATAGAAGTAGAAGGCACAAGGAACTCCTCATCAATAAATCTCAAAGAGTTGCTTACCGCACAAAAAAGCCATGAAAATCTATCTTCCCTACTCCCCACTTCCCACTCCCTATATTCAAGACATCTGTTCTTATTTGAATGAGAATTTACGGTAATCGCCAGCTGAAAACCCTACCAGGTCAAGAAACCCGTCCGACAGTGGCACGGGTGCGTGAGGCTGTGTTTAACATCTGGCGAGGTAGTATTGCTGATTGCCGTTGGCTTGACTTGTGTGCCGGGGCTGGTTCAATGGGTGCCGAAGCGCTGTGTCGGGAAGCCTCTTTAGTTGTCGGAATCGAAAAATGGGGTAAAGCTTGCACAGTTATTCAACAGAATTGGCAGCAGGTTGCTAAGCCGGAACAAACCTTTAGGGTAATGCGGGGGGATGTTGTTGGGCAATTAACAACGCTTGCTGGTCAGAAGTTTGACCACATTTACTTCGATCCACCTTACTCTAGTAAGTTGTATAAACCAGTGATTGAGGCGATCGCTCATTACCAGCTACTTGACGAGGGTGGTGAATTAGCCGTAGAGCATAACCCTCACAACTCGACGCCAACACAGATTCCCAACCTCGAAATCTGCCGCCAGAAAGTCTACGGCAATACGGCATTGACCTTTTATCGTCTCATTTAGAACAGAGGCAGTGGGGAGTAGGGAAAGAGAATAGTTAAAAGATAAGAGTCAGGATGGGGGGGGGAAGAAGCCACGGGGGACAGGGGATGTCTCAACGCCGTCCTAGTTTGCTAACGACAAACATTGTGTAGGTCACCACATCTCCCACTCTCAGCGTCCTCTTCTTCCCCATCCTCACTAAAGCTCCAGCCTACTCCCTACTTACCACTCTTTACTTATTAATTCCCAACTGGTCACCACGCTTGTACTGCATATAGGCAGCGAAAAATAGTCCAGCCAGGGTAACAGGGATTAAGCCAAGAACGATTCCTGAAAGCAGCGGTTCTACCATGTTAATGCTCCTCAAATGATAAGTTTTTTTGCTTATTTCTCATCGTACTAGCTCTCACGATGAAACAGACTACGGGTGACAGCTTTTTATTATTCAGCTTTACAGCACCTTAGACAAAACAGTAACGTAAGTTACCACTTGATTACTCATTCCATAAATTTTAAGCTATGTTTATTAATCGACACACTTTTCGATATGCCGTTACGTTATGACTTTTTTATACCAAGTTGTGATCAAAGATGTTAAGGGTGACTTGTAGGATAAGAGATTAGGAGGCTTATCCTATTACCCTCTACTCCCACCCTATTCAAATGAAATACTACGTCTGAAAGCAAGTTGGTATTAAATAACATAAGTGGCTACCCGCTTATGTTGGGGCAGTTTGGGGCATGAGGGATGAGGAATAGGTAAGAATCCAGCCAATTCCTACTTCCTAAGTGCTATCTACGTGGAGTCTCGCTTTATGTTGTTAGTCGATAAGTTGGTTTTTCGGTTGCATCTCAATTAAAAACATTTTGTAAAATCTCGATTTGATAGGAGATCGTTTGGAGAATCAGCTTGCCCAACCTGAAATTCTAATTCGGCGGATTACCATAATCGTGCTGGCGGCGCTGTTGGCAATCGGCGTAAGCCTGTTTGGTCTGCACCTGATTAAGGTTTCAGACCCTTATGTTCACAGTGTTTTATCGCTGAGTGGCAACTCATATCGAGGTCATGCCATGTTTAAAATCAACTGTGCTGGTTGTCATGGATTAGATGGAGATGGTCAGGTGGGACCAAGCTTGCAACATGTCTCTCAACGGAAGTCTAAGATTAGTCTGATTCATCAGGTGACTAGCGGAGAGACTCCACCCATGCCGAAGTTCCAGCCCAATCCTCAGGAGATGGCAGACCTTTTGAGCTATCTGGAGAAGTTATAGGGGATGGGGATGGGGATGGGGAATCGGGAATTGGGAATCGGGAACTAATGTGACTGCCAAATCTTCCCGATCACCAATCCTCTAACTAAACTGCTGAGCATAGAATTTGGCATAACGACCACCTTGGTCTAACAATTCCTGGTGGGTTCCTGATTCAACAATCTGTCCTCGTTCTACGACAAGAATGCGATTAGCGCGGCGCACGGTTGCCAGTCGGTGAGCAATGACAAAAACGGTGCGGTCTTTCATAATCCGTTCCAGTGCTTCTTGCACTAAAGCTTCGGACTCTGAATCTAGCGCAGAGGTGGCTTCATCGAGGATAAGGATGCTGGGGTTGAGGAGAACAGCACGAGCGATCGCAATCCGTTGTTTTTGTCCCCCCGATAAGTTGACACCCCGTTCTCCTACCCAGGTGTGATAACCCTGGGAAAACTGGCTGATGAACTGGTGAGCGTTTGCCACCTCAGCAGCTGCCTGAACGTCTTTGAGGTCGAACTCGGCTTGACCAAAGGCAATATTTTGAGCGATCGTGCCAGAAAATAGGATGGTTTCCTGGGGCACAATACCAATCTGCCGCCGCAGACTCCGCAGCGTCACATCTTGAACATCAACGCCGTCGATTAGAATCTGCCCAGCTTGAGGATCATAAAATCGAGGGAGAAGATTAACTAAAGTGGTTTTACCGGCACCAGATGGTCCAACAAGCGCGATCATTTCTCCCGGTAATACTAGGAAACTTAGGGTTTGCAGCACGGGTTCATCAGCGTTGTAGGCAAATGACACATTGCGATACTCCACTTTTCCCGTAACTGGCGGCAGGACAACTGCATCCGGTTGTTCCACTACCTTGGGCTGAATTGCCATCAGTTCAAATATCCGGTCAACGGATGCCTGACCTTGTTTAAACTCGTTGTAGTTGTTAGTGATATGGGTGATGGGGTCAATGAGTAGTCCTACACTGGCGATATAGCTAACAAATTGTGCCCCGCTCAGGTTGCCTTGGGCAATTTGCCAACCGCCCAGGAAAAGCAGCAGCAGCACGCTCATGACGTACATAAACCCCACTATTGGTAACTGGATTGCTCTCAGGTGTTCAGCCGCATACTTGGCTTTACGATTATGTTCTGCTTCTATGGCAAAGCGTTCAATTTCATACTCTTCAGCGGCAAAAGCTTGCACCAGGCGAATCCCACTGAACACTTCTGTGAGCAAAGACGATAAGTTGGAGACGCGAGTTTGACTGCGACGGGAAAACTTCAGCATCTGTTCGCCGAACCAGCCAATTAAAACACCCATCAGGGGGGCAACCAAAAACGTTGCCAGCGTCAGTTGCCAGTTGAGATAAATCATGTAGCCCAGCAACACAATCAGCTGCAACACGCAGGGGATAAAGTCATGAAATATTTTATTCACCACTTCCCCAATGCGATCGATGTCTTCAGTGAGGCGATAAGTTAAGTCGCCTGTTTGAGACGTTTCAAAATAGCTCAGATTGAGGCGCTGTAAGTGGGTATAGACCTGCTTGCGTAAGTCTAGGGCAACAAAGAGGGCTGCTTTGACCATTAGGGAATCCTGACCATACATCAGGATTTTCTGAACTAGAAAAACCAGGGCAAGAACTCCAGCTAACCGGGCGAGCCCGATCATATTGCCCTGTCCAATTAAATTTGCAATTTGACCTGCCAGTGCCGCCTGTATCGGCCAGAACACTGTCGCCCCTAACGTGCAAGCAAACGCCTGAGCAATGGTTTTCAACTGGGGACGGATATAAGGCAGCAGTTGCCAGTAACTAGAGCGTGTTTTCAAGCTGTGAGATCCAGAACAATCTTTGCTTGGATTAGGCTATCAGCTTTCATCCCTTTAACACAGACCTCAGTGTCACACCAGAGGTTTCCGCGCTTGCTGAAGAGAAGCTGGGGAAGCTGGGGAAGATAAAGAAGGCACAGAAGTTATCTCCCTCACCTTCCTTGTCATCTACACATCCATTTTTGGAGCCATTTTCTCAATGAGGTCAGAAATTATCAAGAGTAAAGTGGCTAAGACTTCAAAAACGGCTAAAAATAGAATTACTGCCAGCTTGAGAATGCCTAAGGTAAATATCCAAGTGAATCCGACAATTTTGGACTCAATTACTACGATTCTTAGAGCACGCAAAATAATTCTTCCAATTCTTATTTTCTGACTAAACTTTAAATCAGATGGTTTTGGATCTTCCTTAATTAGCTTTGTCTTTATCTGGTCAACTATCAACTGAATTTCTTCATCACTAATTTCTACATCACAGTGTTCAACTAACCAGGTAATACCACAAATCCTACCTATGAGAAAATCATGAATGCGATAACGCTTATCAAAAAAACCACCAAAGGCTCCCAGGAAATCTGAAGCCAGTAGTGCTGCCGCATTGCCTTCCTGAAGGGACGATTGAATATGAGCAGGCATAGCCGCGTGGATTGGATAAAGCTTACTAAGCTTTGGATGGTTCTCTATGTCGGTGATTTTACCAATAATTGCTGCGGTAATAGGTCGGAGTTCAATATGTTTATAAGGAATGGCTTTTTCCAGTCTTTCTTCAATTTTAGTAATATTTTCTAAACTTTGCTTTTTGATTAAGTTTAGTAATTTTTTCTTTTCTAAAACCATTTGGTTTCGTTTTTGAATTTCTTTAATGCGAATAGAGTCATGTTCTGCCGAAGGCAAATTGAAACCGCTGATTCCAATTTCCAGCATAGAGAAATATCCCTGTGTTAGTCTTTTTTCACTATCCATATTTTCTACAGGGATTGGTCTAATATATACATGTAATCTTTCTAATTCATCAGCGGGATCTTGTTCGATAAATTCTTTTTGAAATACTTTAAGCTGATCAGCCGCATTTTCTTGTTTGTCAGAGCGTAACTCCGCTTCTAGGTCAATCCCTTTTAGTAGGGGTAAACTATTTAGTATTCCACCATCGCTGTAAAGAAAAACTAATTGTGTATCATCTGTTTCGTTGTTACGTATCGCTCCTAGTTCTTGATTCTTAAGCTTTGTTCGATGAGAACCGTCTTGGAAATAATCGTTACTCAGGAATTTTAGATTTACACTACCAATATTTGAGTCATCCCAGATTGGGGGGAAAGCGACGGGAAAAGCTCCAGAGGCTAAACTACCAGCTACGGCTTTAGCCCACATCTGATTCATTGTCTCTTGATTAAGACCTGAATGAAAAAGAAATTGACGAGTTTCGGCACTGGTAATCGTTTTAATGTTTTGTTCTGTAGAATCCTCTAAAGTTGATAAATTTACTTGTTCAAGAAGCCCCTGCAAGTTTGTGAGGGTCATTAGCAGTGCCAGAGGTTTTGTGTCTTTTGTGATTCGCGGAGGTTCTTTAACCAGTTTCGCAATATTTTCAATTGCCTCTCCTGAAAGAACGCTCATAAGTTTTCTTTTCCGAATTTTTTGAGGAGAATAGTTAGCTTTTTTAAAACCTTTCAGAAGTTTATATAATGTTTTTTTTAGCAGACTAGAACTCTTGCTATAATTAGATATAGTCTTCTGAAAGCTATCTTCAAAGCTTTCTAGAGTTGCTTGAATTCCATCTATAAAACTACGTATCATTACAGGAAAGCTATCTATATCCTGAATATCAGCTTTTTCAACAAATGCCTTATATAAGGGGCTTTCCAGTTCCTCATCTTTAGATAAAGATAATTTATTTGTAGTGCTACCCAGTAAACAGTAGGCAGCCACTACTCCAGACATTGCACCAGCAGAGGCTCCGGTGATGATATCAATATTAATTTTCGCATCAGGCTTAACTGCCTCTTTAGTAAGTTCGTAGAAAACTCCTGCCATGTATGCACCTAAGGAAATTCCACCAGAGCAGTTGAGGGTGATGAGTTTGGGAGTGGAGGTAATATTTGTTTCTGTTGTCATAGATGTTTATTTGGTAGTGCAAATGATTTTAGATTCAGTTCAGATAGGCAGAGTTAGCTTTTGAAATACTAGTGTTGATTAAATGCCTCTGTTCAACCACTGATAAGATTTTTTTCTAGACTATCTAGCGCTACATTGAAAATCAGAAACCAATCTAGCACTATTCATTTTGCCTAAAGCTCTGGCAAGAACAGCAGTATCTTTGTAGGAATTAGCGGATTAACATGATGGTAATGCGGCAACGATTACAGCATAGAATTTTGGGTTGGGGTTTGTGTTTCATCTTTTTTATTGCTATCTCTATACTAGGATTGCCAAGCATGGCACATGCCCAGTCTATCCAGAAGAGTAGCGCAACTGAAATACCAACCCAGTCAGCTGGTGACGCCTTTCGGGCAGCTTATGAAAATCGCTATACCTGGGATGAGCAGTTTCCTGGCTATTCGGCTGAGGTATCGATCAATACTGAAGGGGAACTCTACCAGGGCATCGTTCGCGTTAAGCCAGACTTGAGTGTGGAAGTCGCTAACATCAATAAGGAAGAAGTGCCTCAGCTGATAGCGAATCAATTGCGGATGGAAGTCATTCACCGCAGACGGGTTCCGTTTGAGAAACTTCACGGACAGAAACGCTTTGAGTTAGAAGGGACTGACGAGTCGGGAGCAGTGAAAATTCGAGAGGTGGGAGATGGTATGGATTCCCACTACAAAGTGAAGGACAAAGTTATTACTCAAGTCAATCGCAAACTTGGGGATGTCGCTGTCACAGTTGACACGCTAGGCACGGCTAAAACGTCTGAAGGCTATTTAGTGGCTCATTTCCAAACAGCTTTCCGCAATCCTCAGACAGGTGAGGTAATTGAGAAACAAGATGTTAGGGATTTCCATGAAAAGATTGGCAAATACTATTTACTGACTTACCGAGCTATTAGGAGCCTTAAACAAGGGAACCCCGGCGAAAAACTAGCTGCTGAGACGTTGATTAGATTCAATGATATCCAGCCACTGTGAATATACCATGTTCTAGTTTCAGCCGTTTGAGAGGGGGTGAACTTTCAATTTTAAATGGCTTAATCAGAGCCGTGTTCATTACTTGTATTTTTTATCAATGGCACAGCAGGTTGATTAATTAATAATTCCCAAACCCGCTATACCAGTTGACGCTCAAGCCACTACTTCCAAATTAGACAAATTAGTCCAAAGTCTAATAAACCTTTGCGCTAGGGATTACGCCAGCGTTTGGCAAACTCGTCAAGGGTTGCCGCCGGAATATTGCTTTGTAACCACTCGAGCGCTTTGGTTTGATGGGGATATTTTGCCGGGTCGTAGTAGTTACAGACATCCACTAACTTGATAGGCTGCCCACCCCCTCCTGTAGTACTCCTGAGGGCTGCCCACGTCTGGGTGCCGACAATGCCGTCTGGCTTCAGCTTACTTTTGGTTTGAAACTCTATTACAGCTTGTTTGGTCTTAGGACCAAAGGTTCCATCAGCGATGACGTAGGTATAGCCTTTGGCGCGCAGAAGGTTCTGTAGATCCGTGACAGCAGCTACTTGACCTTGAATACCTTCGTATAATTCTGGACTAGGTGCTGGATTTGTAGCCATTTGATCATTCCTTTACTAGTAATTGCAAAAACTCCTGCCAGTGGCGTCAGTTATGCTAACGGGAAATGTTAGTCAGGAGTTAGAAGGTTCACACCGATTCAGTAATCAACTGTCGGTGGTGGCGTACTTTTGATGGGTTGATGAAGTGGAGCCATATGGACCAAATCACCACTGCCAGTGTGTGCTGGCGGAGAGGGTGTTGTCAAGATTTGGATTAAGGGATGTGTCGGTTATCATCACGGGAAGTCCTTAAACTTCTTCTTCATCTGCTTGTCTGCCACTTTCTACTATAGGAAGATCAGCAGCTAGATAAGAGCGATCGCACTCCTCGTTTTACTGGCTCTAGCTGCATGTTTACTGAGTGTTCATCATGCCACTGTGTTGTTGCTAGAAAATCAAGAATAGTCTGAGCAATAGCTTTTGAAGCTAAGTAGGGAACACCATTACCAACGGTTTTAAACATATTCGTCAGTGACATATCAGCTGGAAGTACAAATTCTTTAGGTAAAGATTGAATGGCTAGAGCTTCAGCAACTGAGAGTCTACGGATTTTATAAGGGTGCAAATGTACTTCATTATTTCCATAGCAAGCTGTTGGAGAATAGCGCCATCGGTGAAGACGCTTGTAAGATTTTTTTGAATTATCTCCTTCCGCAACAGAAGTAAACCTTTTGATACCTGCTCTTGGTTGAAAATGATGTTCAGAATTTGGATGATTCAGTACATCGTTTCTTCTGAACCAGTCTTCAACGGTCAGTTCCGGCGGGATGTTGTTCGGACAGGGTAGTATAGAATCTTCTCTAAATAGTTCATGGGAAGGCCAAGGGTAAGAGAAAGCTTCAGGCTTAGGATATAAAATGTAATTTTTCCAGGAAAACGCACCTTTAGATAGTATTTCCTTATCGGACATTTTAATACCAATATTGGTAATTAAGTTAGTATGAAATCCAATTAAAATAATTCTTTCTCTATCCTGAGGAACTCCATATTCTATAGAATTAATTAGACGCTCTACTAATAGATAGCCAGATTGATTGAGTTTACTCTTAAGTTCTTCAAAGAAATGACGATGTTTTGTCGTCTTCCATAAACCTTTAACATTCTCAAACAAAAAAAAGTCAGGTTTTTGCTGACAAATCAACTCAATGTAAGCGGCTGAAAGCTTACCATTATCTCCTTCCCTGCCGCGATTTTTTCCACCAACTGAGAAGTCAGGGCAGGGAGGCCCTCCTATAAATCCAATAACATCAGTAGTCTTACGCGCATCCTGTATTAACTCTGAGAGGTGTAGCGCTTGTTCTGTATCGGTAAGCCTAGTTACATCTGCCTCTTCTCCTTCATGGTATCCGTACTCTGGCGATCGCAAATGAAGACATTGCCTAGAGTAGCGGTAGGCTTTCATAAATGGGGAGTAAATTTCGTTGACGTAAACTATATCAAAGCCACTCAATTCAAACCCCAGATCAAGAAAACCTGAGCCAGCAAAGAAAGAGAAAAGCTTAGGGCGATCGCTCATAGGAGGGCGTATGGGTGAAATAGATCAACGGCTTAACGGCTTTTTGTACACTACCTCACGCGATGTGCAACTTTACGCGATCGCTTATTCCACCACTACCATCGTCTGTATCCATTCCACCATATTGGCGATCGCTTGGCTGGGTGCGAAAAATTGCAGTGACCCCCATCCCCTAACCCCTTCCCCCCACGGGGAGGAAGGGGAACCGGAACTACTCTTACTCCCCTCACTTTGCATCTTACTCCCCTCTCCTTGCAGGAGAGGGGTTGGGGGAGAGGTCATTACACAAATCGCACCCCTGAATTTACTCAAGTCTGTGAGGAATGCCTCGCTGTAGGGTTCCGTGGAAGATGCATAAAACACCAAAACTGGTCGCTTATCGCTGTTGCGCTTGAGGGAGTTCCAATAAAGCTTGAGTGCTGGCATCGTTTTGGGTACTGGATCGCACTCTGGGCAGTTATGGTCAAGCATCTGGTCGTATATTTCGGCGGCGGGGCGATCGCGTTCTATGAATTGGCTGCCGTCGATGCAAATTAGGTGGATGCTTTGGCTTAGTTGGGCGTCGTTGGCGATCGCACTTTGAAGACTTTGGGGTAAGTCAGCTTGGTTGAGGCTTTGGCTGTCGGAAGTAGTTGTCTTCCCTACTCCCTCTTGCTGGTGCCAAGCTTGATAGAAGGCTGGGTAGGTCATGTTTTCGGCACAGTGCCAGATGACTCGGTAGCAATCAAGAAATCTCCTAAAGTCACCTCCTGAAACAATTGGTTTTAAGAAGTAGTCCTCTAATTCGGTGTTTAATTCGGTGACGGCTTCCGAATATTGCCTACCTCGCAGATTTTGTTTCAACCTCTCACCAAATGGTAAGACTACAGGATCGTAAGAATGAGTCCGCATCAACTTCACTAAAATCCTGCTAGCAGTTTCATTGCCAGGGTCAACTCGTCCTAAGCTAACAGCAGAGTGATAAAGAATTTCTTCATTCTCAATATTGTCAATCAGCCACTCTAATGCTTGAATTGCAGCTTCTTTATTACCAAGTTTAATTTCCTTCAACTTCTCCACTGCTTGCACACGTATGCCTTCTTCAGAAAAATTTTGAATCATACTGAATAGCGTGTGAAGCGCGAATTCTGCAATCTCAGCTACTCTTATACTGCCTTCCCTGAACTGAGTACTGGAGATGGGATTTATTAGAGTCTGATGAGCAATTGCTTTGTTAGAGTCAATTTTTCTCAAGTTTTCAACTGCTATTCGACGAATATGTTCATCATGAGCGTTATGAACTAGCCACTCTAGCGCTTTAATAGCAGTTTTATTACCTGTGCCAATTTTTCCCAAGAGCTGAGCTGCATCCATTTGAGTGCCTTCATTTGGTCCGTAGGTTCCATTGGGAGTCACTTGAGACTGCTTAGCTGGAATCAGCCACGCTAGTAGGGCAATTGCTCTATTGCGATCAGTTTCTTGTAGTGCTACCCTAGCCTCTTCAGTTCCATGCGGTATGAGAAACTTACGCCATCCGTTTCTGTAAGGCCAGTAATAACCAAAGCCAAGTATGGCGAGATTCGCCACAATGTCATTAGCATTGGTGCTGTTGTGCAAATCGGCAGTTCCTGGCGTTCCCTTAAAAAGGGTTCGATACTGAGAAAGCTTCTCTATAGACATTACATAATCTTTGTAAAACGCATTCTCTCTGGTGAGAAAAGCTTCTTTTACACCTTCGATCGAGCTATTATCTCGAAACTCTGCAATTCCGGCTCCTGCCAGAAAATAGGCTCGATAGTGATAAAAATCTTCCCAGCCATCCTCAAATGTCACTAGTGCATTGATAAATCCTTCTTTGTGCTCCTTAGCCACATCCTCTCGCCCCAGCCACAACAAAATCACCTCTTTCCACTGTGGCTCAAAAATGCGGTAGATACCTTGTGCGGGATTGTCGGGAACGTGGTTGAGAAAAAAGTCCCAATCATAGATCGCCAGTGCTGCAAAATATTCCTGAAACGTGGGATGAAAGAAAGCGTAGACGGGTTGATTAGGATTTGGATTTTTGGCATCTACACCCACCCAATTGAGCCAGCCGATATTAAGCGCCAATTGGAACACAGAACCATCCCGTTCTCCTAATACACCCTCAACAAACTTGCGCCGCAAACAAAATCGGTTCTCTTCCTTATCAATTGCTGCTAGCGCCAACTCTTTCAGCTTGGCGTTGAGTTGCTCTCTCTCTTCAGGTTCTGTGCGAAACTCATCTTTTTTCCACCTGTACACTTCCTCGACAAACTGCTGGTAAAGTTCAGCCTTAGTATCGGGTAACTTGCCATCTCGCAAATGCCAAGTCGAACACAACAGCGTCAACCGCAGGGGATTTCTGATCAAATCCTTAATTCGTTCTTTTCCTGGTTGGTTTAACGCCTGCTGCAATTGAATACCCAGTGCGGGGTTACTTTCTTGGAAACAAGCCTCGATAAACTCAATTACTTTCTCTTGGCTAAACTCCAACGTGCGATAGGTTTGAAAGTTGTTTAGAGCATGAGGATTTGCTTCCCAAACATTCAGCCGACACGTCAGCACCACAGACAACTGCTGACTCCAGCCTGGTATCCAATTATCAATGAATGAGAGAAGATTCCCCGAATTAGCAACCATCTCATCCACCCCATCCAGCAGCAGCCACACCCTGCCAGCCGTCAAGAGTTCTTCAAACTCAGCCCTGATTTTTGGCGTAACGTTCAAGATGGCATCTTCTAGCCAATTATTCAGGAGATATTCTTTTAACTTTGGCGCAGGAGTCGGCAAATTCCCCAGTGGTATCCAAATCGGCAAATTATCAGTCTTATCCAATATCCAGAAAGCAATTCTTTGCAGAAGCGTCGTTTTACCCGCGCCTGGTTCCCCAATAATCGCGATTTTATTACTTGGCGATGCTTTCAGGACTGTGGCAAGAAATTCTTCGTACTCCAGCTTTTGGGTTTCTTCGTAGTCTGGCTTGTACAACTGGGATTGTGCAGGATTATCATTTCCACTCCGCTTGTCTGGTTGCTTGCGTTCGACTAATGCTAAATCCACGCAAATTTGATTGATATCAAATAGCATCTGTTGCGCCGACATCAGCCGATTGGTAGTTAGCTGCTTCTGCTTCTCCAACCTATTGCGGCAGATATTGTGCCAGTCGATGCTTTTCTCTGTTTCCAGTATTGGTGTTGTCGAGGAAGTTACTAGAGAATTTGTCTTTGGGTGTTCCTTCCACTTCTGCTTCACTACCTCAAGATTCTCTTCCCTTGTCGCCGTCTGATGTTTTAGCGTCAGAGTAAATTTCCAATAACCTTGATTCTTCCGGGTATTTTTTTCCTCCTCAAACACTCCCAACTCTCGCAAGCAGTCAAGTGCAGTTTGAACCTCTGCCAATTCCCTCTCTAGTTGACTGCTGCCAGATTCCTTTTTTCTCTGAGGAAGTTTTAAGCTTTTGCCAGCCTTTTTAACTAGCTTGACTAGATGTTCTTTCCTAGTGCCAACTTCAACGATTTGCTCTCTTTTCGCCTTTTTCTGCTTCTCTTTTCCCGTCACTCGCAGCTTGTTCTGTGTCACCCACTCCACATAAACAGCCGCTTTGAGTTCCAAGTCGTCCAATTCGTCATCCGCCTGAGACAGCAAAGCTTCTACCAGGTTCAGCGCATTTTCCTTAACTGATTCGTCCCAACGAATATTTCTTGGCATCTGTTAAGCGTAAAGTGAGATTTTGCTCTAACCCGCCACACCGCCCGGAGTTCAAACTCCGGGCTAATAGATCAAGTCCACTGAAGTGGACTGAAATCCTTTGAGCATATGTGTTTAGTCCTCTTGAGAGGACTTGAGCTACTCGCTATGGGAATTGATTCCACGGCGGGGAAGTGGGCTAGTGCAACTGAGGTAAAGAAATATTAATCTTGTTGAATCCCTCAAACAGACAAGCCTCCCCAAGCTGCTAACCCTTAATCTACAAACATTCTGGCACTTGCTTGGGGAACGTGTCTGTTGAAAAACCCAAAAAAACAATTCACCTCGTAACCCAAAAACAGGTGAATTAAATGATTAACGGTAAACAACCCCACGAGAAGCAGCAACCAGAAGCTAGCAAAAATGTTTTGCGGCAAGTCATCACTAGCTTACTGATTCTGCAAGCTCTATTCATGGTGATTAAAGGTAATCTCGACGTGCTATCCGGCAAGCCTCCACTAGAGGTTATCCCGTCGATGATTAGTCAGAGTATTGAGCTAATCATCAAAGCTCAACGCAGACAAAAAAGCTTCAAAAAGAGCGATCGCAACTGGCATTCCGACGAATAATCTTAGAAATAACTCGTCATCACAATGACAACTAGTGGCTCTACTAACCCGCTTGACAACTCAGGAAAAAGCTCGATTCTTTTACCAGTTTGCGGCTTTGCTTAACTCTGGACTGACAGTGCAGCAAAGCTTAAGTTTAGCTGGGAAAGATGGCAATCTCTCTTTCCAGCGCTATCTGCAACAGGTTAGTGCTGCTATGGACTTCTCTCAAAACTTAGCTTCTGCACTGGCGGTTGAGCGTCGCTACTTTGACAATTGGACAATCAGCCTGATCCGATTAGCAGAGTATAGCGGCTCACTGCCACAGACTTGCGAACAACTAGCGATCGCACTCGAAGCTCAAGCTAGACGCAAACAACTGATTCGCTCAGTAAGATTATCGGCGATCGCGATGATTTGGAGCCTGCTAATCCTAGTTGCAGTCATTTTCAATCGCACTCCCCATGGTTTCATCAAACCGGAGTTTTGGCTGAGAAGTGTGGCAATAGGCGTACTTCTACTGGGGATAAGTTTTCTAGCTTCTCGCTATTCCAGCAGAGGATCTCAGCAACTAGCCATCAATTTACCAGTTTTGGGTAACCTGATACAGGCGCGATCGCTACTTCACTTGGCACAGTTGCGCTTGCCCTTGAGTTGTGGCGTACCGCTTCTCACAGCATTGGAATTGGTACGAGAGCATATCCCTGATTTGGGGATGAGAGCCAATCTAGCAAGAGCTGTGCGAAAAATCCGTATCGGTCAACCCCTTAGCCAAAGTTTACAAGGCAAGTTACCCGCGATCGCCATGCAAATGATTCGCACTGGGGAAGAAACTGGCAATCTCAATACCGCACTTCATAACGTAGCCGAATACTACCAGGGAGAGTTAGAGCGGGGGCTAGGTTGGTTACACACTAGGTTACAGCCTCTGAGCTTTAGTGCGATCGCGGCGTTAGTTGCTGTGGTGTGCGTCCGAAGCTTAACGTTGCTGCTCAACTCACTACCTGATTAGACGTGTAGCTTCCACTGATAAAGGGAGTAGGTTACTGGGAATATAGCGGTTCTTGGTTGAAGATAATACAACCCTATGGACTTCCTTTGAGTCCTCCATCCCTTGTCCTAAAACTGAGATTCTTGTATATCATCCAAGTGAAAACGATTTAATTCCTTCCCTACTCACCCTTTTTTTACACTAACTACCCTCACAGAATCTTCACAAAACATCAACAAAGAATCTTCACGGAAATTTTTAGTATTTACAATAAAATATTCACTTCCCCAGCCCTTAGTAAAGCTTGGGATTCTGAAAAGCTATAGAAAAAACGGGGGCAACCTAATGCGTTATCGCACTTTATACAAAAGTCTTCCGTGTATTTACTTTATTCTCAACTCAGCTGGACTAATTTCTTCAGTTAGTCAGTTTAGGGCAACTCGCTTGGGTTACACAGCTGAGGCATTAATTGGTCAATCAATTTTTAGCCTTGTTCATCCCGATGATCAGGAGAGACTGATGGCTGTGATTGCCCTAGGCGCACGCTACAAAGACTCTGATCCGATTGAAGAGAATATACAAGTCAGTGTCCAAGAGTCACACGGGGATGCTAACTCCTCTCCTGAGCAAGCAGCTAGGAGTTGGAATTCAGGAAGAAAACAGGACTCAATCCTGAATTCTTCTGTTGAATTAACTACCTCAAAAAGCTGCAACTATCGAGTCATTTGTCAAAACGGTAAAATAGTATGGGTGAGAGCGATCGCAACAGTACTACCTAACACCAACCCTAATCCATCTATTCTCTTAGTTTGGGAAGACTATACCGAAAGCCACAAAATAGAAGAAGTGCTTCGAGAAAGTGAATATCAGTATTACATCTTAACCAAACTTGCACCCGTTGGAATATTTCGTACAGATACTGAAGGATATTCTTTATATGTCAATGAGCGCTGGTGTGAAATTACCGGAATTTCTTTGGAAGAAGCACTTGGAGAAAGCTGGATACAATCCATTCATCCTGATGATCGAGAGCGTATCTATGCCCAATGGTTCCGCGCTACTCAAGAGAATCAACCGTTTCAATCAGATTATCGTTTTGGGCGTCCTAATGGAAAAACTTGCTGGGTTATTGGCGATGTAAGTCCAGAGAAAGGGGAAAAAGGAGAAGTAAGAGGTTATATCGGGACAATAAGTGACATCACTGAACGCAAACAGGTAGAAGAAGCTTTGCAACAATGGGAGCATCAGTTGGCGGCAATTGCTGCCAATATTCCAGGCTCAGTTTATCGAGCTACTCTACAGCCTGATGGAACAATGACTTTAGCTTACATCAGTGCTGGGGTGCTTGAACTAACTGGTATCCATCCGCAAGAGGCGCTGGCTGATCCGGAACGCCTGCTTGAAATAATTCATCCTGAGGATCGACAGAAATTTAATGAATTCGTGAGACTCTCAATAGAAACTCAGCAGCCATTCCATCATCAGTTTCGGATAATTTCGACATTTGGTCAGGTGAAGTTGGTACGCAATATTGCCCGATTTTCCCGGACAGACAATGGGGATTTAGTCGCAGATGGAGTATTTTTGGATATTAGCGATGTCTACGGAGAACTGCACTTACGCCAACAGGCAGAGGAGGCTCTACGGCAAAGCGAAGCTCGCTATCGTGCGATTATTGAAGATCAAACAGAACTGATTTGTCGTTATTTACCTGATGGAACACTAACCTTCGTCAATGAAGCTTACTGTCGGTATTTTAGTCAGCAGCGTCAAGAGCTAATCGGTAGCAACTTTATCGCCTTTATTCAGAATGCAGACGGACAAGCGGTTGAAACGTACTTAACTTCTTTCAACCCAGACATTCCTGTGAGAATTGTTGAACAACAGGTTGTCATGCCCAATGGTGAGATTCGCATTCAGCAGTGGAATGACCGAGCAATTTTTGATGAGCAAGGATGCATTACTGAGTTCCAGTCCGTAGGGCGAGATATCACTCTTGCTAAGCAAGCCGAGGAAGCCTTAAAAGAAAGCCGCGAAAAATACAGGGTTCTGTTTCAACTCTTCCCGATTGGCATTTCCATCACTGATGAATCAGGCAAGATTATTGAGGCGAATTCAGTCTCCGAGAAGATTTTAGGTCTTTCAATCGAAGAAGATATTCAAATAAAATACGATAGTGAAAAATGGCAGGTTCTCCGACCAGATGGTACCCCCATGCCAGTGAATGAGTACGCCAGTGTTAGAGCTTTAAAAGAAAAGCGGATCATTGAAAATGTAGAAAAGAAGATTGTGAAACCCGGCAATGAAATTAGCTGGATTAGTGTCACAGCCGCCCCGATTCCTCTGGAAGGTTATGGTGTAGCGATCGCGTACTTTGACATCACTAAACGCAAGCAAGCCGAGGAATCTCTACGGCAGAGTGAGGAGCGTTATCGCTATCTGTTCAACAGTGGTAATGATGCAATCTTTGTCCACGGGTTTACAAGCGCTGGGATACCAACTCGATACACTGAGGTAAATGATATTGCCTGCCAAATTCTCGGCTATACCCGAGAAGAACTCTTGCAGTTATCTCCCCTAGACATCCATGCCCCTGAAAAAGCAGGAGAGGTTCCTGCCATTGTTGAAAAGCTTTTTGCCAAGAAACATCATTTGTTTGAGATGGTGATGCAAACCAAAGAAGGTCGGAAAATCCCGATTGAGGTTAATGCTCACCTGTTTGAGTTGAATAGACAGCCTACTGTCCTATGGATTGTGCGCGATATATCAGAGCGCAAGCACACGCTTGAGAGACTCCGAAAGCAGTTTCTAAGAGAGCGCCTGATGGGAAGGATACAAAGGCGTATTCGCCAATCCCTTGACCTCACGGAGATTCTCAACACCACAGTGACAGAGGTGCGGCAATTTCTCCAGACTGACCGGGTAGTCATTTATCGCTTTGAGCCGGACTGGAGCGGAGTTGTGATTGTAGAGTCTGTTGATCTGGGGTGGACACCGACGTTAGGACGAATCCTCTTCGATGCCTGCTTGGCAAAGGAAACCTTGATTCAGTCCTACAGGCGGGGGCGCATCCAGGCATTGGAAGATATTTACGCCCTAAGTCTACCAAAGTGTTATGTCGATTTTCTTGCCCAGTTTCAAGTCAGAGCTAACCTGGTAGTCCCAATTCTACAAGGAGACAAACTATGGGGATTGCTGATTGCTCATCATTGCGCCCAAAAGAGGCAATGGCTTTCTTGGGAGATAGAGTTACTCAAACAGCTAGCCATTCAGGTCGGAATAGCTATTCAACAAGCAGAACTCTATCAACAGTTGGAGGCAGCTAACCAAGAATTGAAGCGTCTGGCTACCTTGGATGGCTTAACTCAGCTAGCTAACCGTCGCCGCTTTGATGAATACCTGGAACAAGAGTGGTGGCGTCTTGCTAGGGAGCAACAACCCCTCTCACTGATTCTGTGCGATATCGACTTTTTCAAGCGTTACAACGACACTTATGGGCATCAAGCGGGTGATGAGTGTCTCAAACAAGTGGCTGTGGCTCTCCAGCGCAGTGTCAAGCGTCCCGCTGATGTAGTGGCTCGGTATGGTGGCGAAGAATTTGCCGTAATTTTGCCCCATACAGCTGATACTGGGGCTTTGTGTCTAGCAGAGTTGATCCGCGAGGAAGTCAGAAATTTAAGCCTTACTCATGCTGGCTCAAATGTCAGTTCCCATATTACTTTAAGTTTGGGAGTTGCTGGGATGATTCCGCAACTAGACGCAACATTCGCTGATTTGGTTGCGGCAGCTGATGCAGCGTTGTATGAAGCGAAAGCAAGCGGACGCGATCGCGTCGTTCTCCGGTAACTGAAAAGCTTATTTAGATTTTTGGGTACGCTTAAAGGTCAGGGTTTCCCAAAACGACTTCAGTCAATGCTTTTTGTGAAAGACTCGAAACGCAGAGATATTCAAGATGATTCCCAGCATAAATTTGAGCACGGATGCCGGAATAAGCCCAACCAGCAAGCCCCCGGAAAAAGCGCCAATGACTGACCCCTCGCCCATCGGAGCAACTGTATTCTTCAAGGAAGAGCGATCGCTAAACGCTCCCCGACTGGCGTACTTAACTAACCCAACAAACACTGTTGGTAAACTCACCAGCAGGCTGGCTGTTCCTGCTGTCTTAATATCTGCACCAAAGGCGAAAACAAGTGTTGGAATAATCACCTCACCGCCTGCAACCCCCAGTAGACTGCTCACTAGTCCGATGGTGAGCCCGAACAGAATACCCGCTGGAATGCGCCAGATTAGAGCAGAGGGTAAGAGGGCGGGGATAGTTTGAGGCAGAAAGCTCTCAATAGTTAAGGCAACGCCAATCAGCACCAGCAGCACCAAGATGGCTCTCTCAAGCTGTTCGCTAGAAAGTCGTCCTGCCATTAATGCGCCAAAAAACGCCGTGACGATCGCTCCGGCAATCAAAGACAGCAGCACAGGCAACAACGGTATGATTGGTAATGTCGATGCCGATTTCTTTCATGGTGGCGATCGCTTCCGGTCTGACCAAGAAAGGCAGAAGGCTCTTATGCAGGAGGAAGAAGGAACTACCATGTCATGGATACAGACCCTCCCATGTTCTCATCGTCTGAACCAACTATCACACCGCCAGTTCGCCCAGGTACCAGTTCAATCGCCTCAACTTTGTGGTGCCCGAAGCGATACAGACAAACCAGTTGGAAATTTTGCCCAAATGTAATCTGCTCATTCCCAATTCCAAACGCACCAGCTACATAAACAGCAGACTCAAAGGGGCCATCATCTCCGTTATCAGCGGCTGAAGAGATAAACAGAACCCCTGCCGAGTCTACCCTAAGGTCTGAAATGTGGCGAACTGCTGAGACAGGCCACGGTACTTCTAGTTTGGCAGAACCGATTGGAGTGATTTGGTAGGTGTTCAAGTCAAGCCGTCCCCAGTAAACTATGGCTGGCTGTTTATCTTGCCCTCGATGTGCCCACACTGCCAGTAATTGACCATTGATGTTCTGCAAGGCAAATCCTTCAAAATTACTTCCTTTGGGGATATTCGGGAAGTCAAACACCTTGAGAATCGAGACATTTTGCTTAGAGGTATCCAGACGTAAGTGATACACACTTCCCGCACTGGTAGCAGCCATGAAAGTGGGTTCATATCTTCCTGGTACGGCAGTTATGGACTCTAGGTCAATAGGTAAAGGGCTGCTACCAGGCCAGTTGACTGGGACATATTGAGGTGACTTTTGACCCTTTAGGGTAATGATTGCCAGACGCCCTTGGTTTTTGTCTTTGTTGTCATGAACAACTAGAAAAGAATAGGAATCGCTTTGCTGTTGCAGCAGTGCCATGCCACTGATTGAAAATTGTATACCTCCTCGCACGGGACGCCACTGTTGTGAAAGAGCCGCCTGGGGCATCAGAATAAATGCCGTCACAGTCACGACAGTAATCAAAAATATTAAAAATTTACGCATTCGGGAGCAGTTTACGACCTCTGCACATTCTGGCGATCGCTAGTCTAGAAAGTCAAGACATCGGAAAGGTTCAGATCAGGATTAATAAATACGACTGTCATTTTGAAGGGTTGATGGAAAAGTGAAAAGAAACTAACACTCTCTTGTCCTAAAGCTGAGATTTCTGCATCTCATCCCAGTGAAAACCCCGCTCATGGGGTATATGAAGTATAACACGCCATTTTACTCCAATCATCCCCACCGACTCTACCTAGGACATAAGTAGATAGAGGGACGTAATTCTTAGAAGGGTTTGTTTGTATTTAAGAAGAGATGAACCTTCTAGGAGAACCGTGAGATGAAAAGTAGACTAGTTGAAGAAGGAACTGTTTTTTCTATTATGGTTTCAGCGATCGGTGTAGGGCTAGCTGTAGGTCTACCTCTAGGTTATGCCCTTCGTTATTTTGATGGCGCACCCTTTGGTTTAAACTTGGGTTCGCTACAACAAAATCAGCCTCAAGCTATTGTTGACCAAAAAGGTTGAAGTAGATTTATCTTGAAAGCAGGGAGTAGTCTGTCAATTTTGAATTGAAAATAGTTTTATTCCCAATCTCCTAATTCGTTGCGGCTGTTACGGAATACAGAAGTGATTTGTTCGCGCCGGGTTTCAAAGTTAGCTGCCATACCAATAAAAATGATGCCCGCAATTAAGCCAACTACCCACTTGAAGAATGGGTAGCGGGCGATGAGAATCACTAATTGATAAAATGCCGTCAGTAAAAAAGTGGCAGTGCCAACAAACAGGAAAGCTCGCACCCGCAAGATTAATCCGGCAAAAATTGAGATTGTACTAATGATGCCGGGGAGAAGTCCGGTATCTTGATGAAAGAGTAGAGCAACTAGGCAAATAAGACCACTGCCGAGTACGCGGAGGTAGTGACGACTCTGCCTTTGCTGAGGTTGTTTCAAACCTGGATCAAATTGCGCGACATACAGCAGTGACAACCCAAAGACTGTTGCGTACCATAAGGAGTCACTCAAGTGTAAGCGGTCAAACCAACGTGTGATCGCCCAATCAATTAACAATACACTGATGTAGGTGAAGCGTATATTCGGATGTCGGAAGGCTATCCAAGCATAGAACCCCGCCACTAACAGCAAACTCGGATCAGAGATTACCCGTGTTGTTGCCAACACGGTGACTGCTGGTAGTACTAAGCTTGAGTGTCTCCAGGGAGTCTTATCCCATCCCCAACGATTCCAAGGTAGCTCATACATGCCGTAAGCTACAGCACAACCAATCACAGCGAACCAGGCATCCAGTACACTTAGCTCAGTCCAAATCAGTCGAGCATAGACAACTGTCGCTACCACTTCTGTTACACCTAGGTACACCCAGGTATAAGCGGTGTTGGGATCTAAATGTTGGCGTCCTTGCACTAGAGCATAAGCAGCCAGAAGCAGACATAGAGTAATCCCAACGTTTGTTAGGCGCGGTGCAATGGCTACATCATTGAGGGTGCTTGTTGCGATCGCTCCCGCCAACACCATCAGTAAACTGCCGATCGCCCAATGAATGTGAGCCGTCATTTTAATTTCTGCTACACTCAGGCTCAACAAAGGCTCACCGGAACGCAACGTCCAAAACCAAGCTAACAAGCGGTAAGCATACGCGATCGCCACTGCCACACCTGCCAAGATTGTAAAGGCATCGGCTGAACTGCCGCCATCTGCCTGTAGCATCTGGTAAATCACCAGTTCATACCAGGCAAAGGAAATACCAGCGAGGCAGAGATATATTAGTGATTTCCACTTCTCCCGACGCCGCCCAATACCAATCCCCGTCAAAGCAGCACCAAGGGTAAGCAACCCTGTCCAACTGGTAAAGTAACCGAATCGCAATATAGTGCCCAATACGGCATACAGCAAAGGTAATGTCTCAACACTACTTAAGGAAATAGTGCGACGCCGCTGTGCCAGCCACCCATCACTCACAAAAAGCGTCACCAGTCCTAAGATAATGTTGACGGTTGCTAGTTCCAACCTAGAACCACCAGTAAGTATCACCGCTTCAGCAACACCGAGTTCAACTGCCCAACTAATGGCGTAAATTCCCTCGTTGGTTGGCTGTTGCCATTGCCGATAGACAGTAGCAGCAACGATAAGGCAAGACGCCAATAGGTACTTCCAGCTAGGAGAATCAACCAGCAAGAAGGGTTCGTCCAAATACACCATCAGAGAGTGCAACGTCAGCATCAATAACTCAAAGCAGCACAGAGTAGTCGCCCAGTCATCTGACGCCTTAGCATAAAGTGCTGCTAGGGTACCGTTACGTTGAAGTAATAAGCGGCGTGAGAACCACAAAACGATAATTGCGATCGCGCCTGCCAAAAACCAATCTCCTGCCAACAGTCGCGGCAATCCTGGGATACCTTCCCAAAGCACTGCCCCGATGAATGAGAGTGCAAAGCCAACAGTAATTCCAGCTGCGGCTTGTTTCCGCAAATAGCGTGTATTGACCAACATCAGCCCAGTGGCAAAACCTAAGCTGATTAATCTAACTCCCGATAGCGGTAGAGTTAGACCTTGCACCATCCCCAAGGCGGCAACACTCAACCAAGAGGCTTGCCCTCGTCTCGGTTCATCTGTGCGACTGGCAACTCCAGTAAGAGTCAGTGGCGTCAGTAGCCACAACAGCATCGATTCTGTAATAACTGAAGTGCCGAAAATCCCGTAGGGATAAGCCTCATGCCACAGTAAGGTATAGCTTAACCCAGATAGGACAAAACCTAGATGCCATGCACTACGTTGCCAAATTGGGGAGTGGGGAAGACAACTAAAGACCCATTCGACTACCATTGCAACAAGTAAAATGCCTGCCCAGACAGGTTGGCTCAAATTGGGTAATTGCCAATCAATTACTGACGCTAAGGTGAGTAATCCTGTGACATGGGTTATGTAGACTAAAGCTGTACGGGTGGGAGTCTGGCGAAACGTCACGCTGGCTAGGGTGACGGTTGATAAGAACAGATTTAGTGATCGCACGGTAGGATTTTGCAGACTAATTAAGGTCAGCACTAACCCAAACCAGAACACCAGCTGTTCTCCGAAACGAGCTAACTGAGGTTTGCCAGCGCGATAGAGCCAATCGGTTAACACCACCATCCCAATTACATAGGGAAATAACCCCACACTCAGCAAAACAAAAGGGACGTTCTGAGAATTGGTGAGTTGGGTGAAAAATGCGATCGCCTCTTGCCGCCAAACTACAGGTAGCAAGCGCCACAGTAACCACTGCGCCTGTAAGCCAATTGCAAAAATCGCTAGCAGGTCAATACGTAGCCAAAATCGTTTTAAGCGCGTCGTGGCAAACCATAAACCCAGTCCACTGACAGCAGTTGCCTGCCAGGGAACCTTTTCTTGAAATGAAACAAACCAACCAATTAGTAATAAACTCGCCCCAACCCTTTCCCAGATTCTGGACTGAAACGTGGAAACTGACGACCCTGTTGTTTCTGGGGACTGTCCCAACCGCCCAAATAGCCAACCACAAATCCCAATCGCTAACCCTAGTTGTTCAATCGGTAGCCGAACTCCGAAAATTGCCCGTCCTAACAGTA
>DATNPH010000056.1:0-12013 GCA_036703315.1 Coleofasciculaceae cyanobacterium | reverse complement strand
ATTCGGTTTGTGGCTTCCGGCAGGGCTAACGCCTTCATATTTGTAGTAAATCTTGGCAGGGGTATCGAGGGCTTTCTCTAGTCGGCGTGCCCGATAAAGCGGTGTTGGTCGCCATTGACGGTAGATGGACTGAACCTCGTCGGGAATCTCAATCCAGCGTTCCTGGCTGACTTCCTGTTCAATCAGGCTCATGGGAAAGAGGGGAGCCAGGTCATCGGGAGTAATGGGTTGCCCAGTGCCGGGATGGAGAACGGGGGGTAGAGGCGTGGACAAATCCGCCTGAATATTATACCAGGCAGTGGGCATTTGGTCTTCCGACAGGAGGTATTTGATGGTGTCCATTCCGGGTTCTAGAGAAAGTAGCGGCAGATTGCATTGAGGCTTCTATTGTCGCCGATCGCTGCTGACTTCTAAAGCTGAAAGCTGAGGCTCAGAGCTTAGAGATTTGAGTAATTTCCCTCTTCTGTCAAACTGGGGTGAAACCTTAATTTTTCGTGGGCTGAAACAACGTAAATTCGTAGAATTTTCCCAAAGTGACAGAAGAGGGAATTTGCTCGATGTTCTGGGTTCTGAGCTTTAATTTGGGAGTAAAAGGGCTGACGTTTCGAGTTCTGATGTCGGAGTTTCGGGTTCTGGGGTTGAATGGTGAGGGTTAAAGGGCGATCGCTTTCTTGTTCAAAGTCATTGTTCAGCTAGCTGATGACTAGAAACAAATGCAGAAGCCTAAAAAGGAAGCTTCGCCCCTGCTGGCGGTGAATAGTCCGGTAAAGATTATTCTGCGAACCAAAATCATGTTCAATTGCCCAATCCTCTTCCATACAAGTTTTGTGGCAATATTTACTCAATCTTTTCTGAACTAAATCCACGCAATCCGTCAATTTACCGTCAATAATAAAACCAACCATTGCTGCAAAGTCATGACCAGGGCTATAGATGCCAGTGATAAATCGCATGATCCCATTCTTGACATACTCTGTTGCTAAATTTCTATCTTTTCCTGTGCTACTAATTCGTTTGCACTCTATACCAAAATAATCTTCCTGGGTTCCCCATCCATAAAACATCTTGAAATCAATAAACCCCTCTGGCTTTAAACTGTTCTTAGATTTTCTTGATGCTGGCTCATTAACGATTTGTGGTGGTCCAGGAATTCCAAGGCGTTCCTTCGCTGACCACATCTCGTTATGCAAAGCTCCTGCAATTGTTTCTTCATCAGAAGAAGCGCTAATTTCGCATGATTGACAAACTTGCATCCAACCTTCTCTAATTAACAGAAGGACAGTAACTATGATGTCCTGTCTCAGAATAAGAGTAGGTTGTCCAATAGTATTAGATTCATCCAATGGCAGCACGATTTACCCTCAAATGTTCAGAGATAATAAGGTCAGCATCATTTAACCCAGCAGAGCGGCTCCAATAACGTTTCTGAGCAGGTTTTATGATGTAAATATCTTGCCCAGTATAGATTCGTAAATCTCGGCGTGTATAAATTCGATCAGCGATTTGCTGAGGCAACTGTTCAGCTATTCGGTTAAGAACAGATTTTAACTCCTGTGCTTGGGTAGTTTGAATAGTTGGATTACGCCCAGGCACAGATACCAGACTAAATCGAACTACCTGTAGAGATGATCGCTCAGTATCGAATACATCAGCAATTAAAGTTCGCTCTTTGAGAGTTTGCAGAAAAGGCTTAATTACACTGATTAAGTGCATTGCGTATACTTCTAGTTCCGTTAAGCTGGGTGATTTTGATGCATTGGACATTTCTCGCTTCATGTGAAGGTCAATAGTAAGATTGACTGTGTCCATAACTAAAACTTGATCTAGTTCATTAAGCCCATATAGATCAAAAACAGCTTCATCTAACTGCCGATCAAGTTCCATCTTGGCAGAGCCACTTGGAAACTGACGCTGATGCCTCTCTATAGAAAGAATTCGCTCGACTAAACTGTACTCAGCAGAATACACAGGAATGGGCAAGCGTAATAAATCCTCTGGTCTTACTTCATCTCGTTCAACGCCCCAAACTGATGCTGTTAAGAACAAGAAATACTTAATAAGCGCAGAATTCAGTAGGGCATTTAGATAATGAGCTATTGGTTCTTGTGCCATTGGTACTGAGATACCGTAGTAAGACTCTGGATAGACAACATCTTCTTGGCAAAAAGCTGCTGCAAATCCAGATTTAGGTAAACCCCGTGTTGTAATTACTAATGGTCCCTTATAAATTTCAGTATCTCTAGTACGATGGAGTCCTTGTGGAGGAAGAAACTCTAAAGAATCTACATCTATTTGATAGGGTAGTATTTTTTTAGGGGGCAACCATTTTTTGGTATAGAGATCCGATTGCTCTGTTTGACCACCAGCACGTTGAAACCCTTGCCCCGCTTTCCAAGAATTTTGATTAATTAAGTCTTTAAGTGAGGGAAAATTTTCTCGTAGCTGCTGTATTAATGCCATATCTCGAGCGCTTGCCCAAGAAGCAACTTTAAGCATATCTTGATCGGATGCAACAGCATAAACTGAAAGTCGTTTTACATTTTCAGGTCCAATTTCAATAATTCCATGTCGTCGAAATTCCAAAGAGCGCTCTGGGCAAACGAAATAAAACTGATCTTTTGCTTCACAACCAAAACCTTGAGCGACTAGACATAGAGCAGGAGCCTCAGTATTTGGGAAAATATCATCTCTGCGTAATTTAGATAGATTAATTATTATCTCTGGTTTAAATCTTAGGAAAAGAGCTTCCTTAGCTTTATGAGCTTTAGGCGAATTACTAAAAAATGGTTTTCCATGCAAAATCAAACCAATCCGAGTATTGTCATTAGCAAAATCACCTACTCGCCATAAGAACGCTTGATCTACATTATCACTTCGAGCTATTGGGTAGCCATTTGGATAATCAAGTTTAGGACGCTTGCGAGTACAGTATTCTGATGCTGACTTGTTTGATTCTGATTTCGTCCAAGGTGGATTGCCTACAATTGCGTCGAAACCTTTGTTAATGAAAGGTTCTACACTATTGAAGGCTGCCGCTTCATCAAAGGCATTACTAGAGAACAAATTTCTATTAATCAGTTCTCGGAACCTTAAGTCATCCGATATGGAAGCGTTGTGATCTAATTCATAATCCAATTCTAAAGCAGTGAGATATAAGCTAAACGCTGCAATCTGAATTGCTTGAGGTTCAACATCTACACCATAAATTTGATTGTAAAGAGTATCCCGTACAAGCTGACGCGATCGTTCTTCACCATTCATCCAACGTTTTACAACCAGCCTGCGGAGAGATTCAACGAGAAATACACCCGAACCACAGGATAGATCTAAGACTTTAGCCCTGCCATTTAAATCTTTGAAAACTTCGTCTAGTACTAAATCAACGAGGTTGATAGGCGTGTAGTGTACGCTTAGTTCCTTCGCCGCTTTTGAGTCTTTAGAGTAGAGAAAGTTTTCATAGATTGAGCTAATTAGTTCAACAGGAATTACTTTGAAGTCATAAAAACGCCAAAGTCTTCCTTGTCCTGTTTCAATATCTATCGTACCACCTACTAAGTCTTTAACAATTTCAAGGTGTCTTGCATTATAAGAATTCTGCAACCTGCTGGAGGCTACTGGAAACATATCTCCATTGAATGTAACTTGTAGCCATTCAAACAACCTACTAGTAGCTGATGCGTCATCCAATAAATCAATAAAGTTATCGACGTTGAAGCGAGAGCGAAAGAACTGCGTATCTAAAATGCCTCGATCTTGAAGATAAGCAACAAAGATAGATTGCATTAAGAGAGCATGAGCGACTTGAGATTTTAGTCCATGCTCCTTCAGTTTCTTCTCAGCTTTCTGTAAGTCTTCTACTAAAACTTGATCGACTCGTTTTTTTCGATCAATCTGCTTTGCCTTCTGCCATTGCCAAAATTCTCCAGATTCAAGCTGAAGCCGACTAGCGTGTTCGTTGAGTTGCTTCAAGCTTGCTTCAGTATTTTCAAACAGAGCAATTAAATTACGCTCAGGATTATCTTGTGTCGGTTCGGAGTAACAGTTATACAGACGCACATTCGTAGGTGTTACAACCCACAGCATCGGTGCTAAACCATGATTCCAAGAGAGTTTATGCAAACGTGCCAGCTCTCTAGGATCGGGATCGGACTGATCTAACTGAGTGAAGTAAATACAGGGTGATCCAGACAACTCAAATATAGCCGTAGCATTGATCTGATTTGGATCAATGACGGCACTATATTTAATGCGCTTCTCAAGTTGTTGACTATCATTACTAAGAGACTCAGCTTCTATCACACCTGAAGTAGGCACACCATTCCTGTAGAAGCCAGCTTCCTCCATGACACGCTGATATAGAATCCCTGTAGTAGATCTGGAAGACATCGCTAGTTAACCTCCCCAACGACAATCTCCTGATACGCAGTCTCATTCAAGGAAATTCCAGAACGCTTATCAAAATCTAAGACATGATGTTTCTGCGCCTCTTTCCATAATTCAGCAATTACATCGCCAACGGGTCCAACTTCGTGGATCACAACCTGTCCTTGGTTACTCCCGGAAGCTTCTAAGACTATCAACCCAAATTCCTTAAGATCTTCAATTAAATAAAGCTGCGAGTTGACGAAAACAAGGCTATGAACAAAGAACGAGGGCTCATACTCCTTCAGCTTCAAAAACTCAAGTACCTTACGGATTTCCTGAAGTGATAGTTTTTCCCTCAAGCGTTCGATCGTTTTTATTTCAAGAACTTGCTGCCAACTGTAAACAACTTTGGGGTGCTTGGGATTGCCAAACTTTTCAGGCACAACAAGCCCAGTCCGATCCAGATAGCTTAATCTACCCGAACTTATCCCGGTTAAGGCTAGAGTCTCCTGACGAGTGAACCCGCTAACCACAGCAATCTCCTCTATATCACTGCACATTAGGATTATACTGCTATGTTTAAATTCACTCCAACGATTTAAACATTTATATCAAAGGAAGCTCTGCTTTATAACATTTGGCGATATCAGAGCGATTAAGTTTTGCCAAAGCCTTTGCAGGGAACGATTTTAGGAGCAAGAACCTGTTTTCAATAGAGTTGTAATTTTGCGAGGCTGCTTCTGATTTAATGAATCTGGCAGGACTTGGGAGCATTCCATGAAGATTGTTGTAATTGGAAGTGGCTTTGGTGGGCTATCGGCTGCCATCCGGCTACAGGCACAGGGGCATCAAGTGATGATCGCAGAAAAACGGGATAAACCCGGTGGTCGTGCCTATGTCTATCAGCAGGATGGCTTCACCTTCGATGCTGGCCCCACCATCATTACCGCTCCCTACCTGATCCATGAACTCTTTGAACTAAGTCACCGCAAAACTTCCGATTACGTGACGCTGGTGCCGCTTGACCCCTTCTACAACGTGCGGTTTGAAGATGGATCGGTATTTCACTATAACGGCGATCGCGACTACCTGCTGGAACAAATTCGACAATTCAACCCGGCTGATGTAGAAGGCTACCATCGGTTTTACCGGGCATCTGAGCAGGTGTTTCAAAAGGGATTACCCCTGATGACCAAGCCGTTTAGCCACTTCACCGATATGCTCAAAGTCGCTCCCGATATGCTGCAATTGCAATCTTTCAAATCAGTAGCAGGATTTGTGAATCAGTACATCCAGGATGAGCGATTGCGGCAGGTGTTTAGCTTTCATCCCCTGCTGATTGGTGGCAATCCCTTTCAGAGTACCTCGGTCTACGCCATGATTCATAAACTGGAGCAGGCTTTCGGAGTCTGGTTTGCAATGGGTGGCACGGGTGCATTAGTGCAAGGTTTGGTGCGATTGTTTCAAGAGTTGGGTGGAGAATTACGGCTCAATAAAGAAGTTGCAGAGATTTTGATTGAGGGTAAGACGAAACGAGCAACTGGGGTTGCACTCAAGGATGGCGAATTGCTCCAGGCGGATGCTGTCGTGAGTAATGCCGATGTTGCCCTGACCTATCTCAATTTGGTTCCAGCCCAGTTTCGCCGCAAATATAGCGATCGCTACCTGCAAAATCTGCGATATTCGATGTCACTGTTCGTCGTTTACTTTGGCACGAATCGACGCTACAACCACATGGCGCACCATGAGATTTTGATGGGGCCGCGCTACCGGGAGTGGATGATGGATTTGTTCGATCGCAAGCACCTGGCATCAGACTTTTCGCTCTATCTTCATCGCCCTACTGCAACTGACCCCACCCTTGCGCCACCGGGTTGTGATTGCTGGTATGTGCTGGCTCCAGTTCCAAACCTGGATGGGGCAACAGATTGGAAAGAGATGGCGAAGCCCTACCGAGATGCGATCGTTCAGTATCTAGAGCAACACTACTTACCGGATTTGTCGAAGCACATCGTCACTGAACACCATATCGATCCATTGCATTTCCGGGATGAGTTGAATAGCTACAAAGGCACTGCGTTTTCAGTCGAGCCTACTTTGTTCCAGTCTGCCTGGTTCCGTCCTCATAACATTAGCGAGGACATTCCTAATCTTTATTGTGTGGGAGCCGGAACCCATCCAGGAGCGGGATTACCAGGAGTTATGAGTTCAGGCAAGATTGTGGCAGAGATGATTAGGGGGGCATGACAAAAATGGACGGGGCTGGCAGGCAGTCCAAGTTGCGATCGCAAGTCGTTGGTGTAAGTCCTCAATTCTCGCAGCAGCGTTTGCCGAAAGAACCACCTCAAACCCTGATTCCGCAACCGTGCAAACTCTATGGGCTTGTCTACGTTAGTTGAGGGAGTTCCGCTTGTTCGAGAGATGCACACCACACATGAACCTCATTGCTTGACAACACTCAGTCCTCTGGTGGTAGACTCCGCCAAAGACTGTGATTTAGCGCAACTTCCCCATAGTCCACAAAAACTTTACCTAATCTAACCGAATTTTTAACCTTTAGTTGATATTGCAATTCCTTTAAATGCTAAATTTCATGTATTTTTAAATCGTATTTATTTAATCCTTAAATAGTTTTTTTTAAATAAAAATGGCGGCAATACTATTTCAAGAGTTATCTTAGAAAAGCCATTAACTTTTATCACTCGCAAGATACTTGACAATTTCTTACAAACTTTATAAATTTTCCGTTCACTATATCAGGACATCTCCAGAAATTAGTCTAAAACCTTGTATTGCCTAAGCTGCATGCATCTAAACTGCACAATATAAATTTGGGTTTTTGTCAGTGGTCAGTGGTCAGTAGCAATGGACAACGGACAACGGACAAAAAACGATTGAGTCAATATGCAATGTTTTATGCGTATTAGCTTAGTACCGCTTTGCATAAATATGCCTACGACTTCTCAGGAACATCAATAGTCAACCTGGCCACCGCCTAATCGTGATTTAACTCACGGCGAAGAGTACTAGGTTGAGTTTAATTCCTATTTCTGGACATGTCTGTTTTATCAGACATATTAGGTGCCTGCTAGTAATTATTTTTAAGGAATTTGCAGATGCTCAACACAACACCCATTGCCATGCCGCTTGACACCATTGAAGATAAACACCTCCTTTCATTTATGCAGCAAGGAATGCTGTTCAACAGCTTATATGCGCCCAAGTCTGGGATTAATGTTGAGCAGCTAATTTGTATCTTGCACGAAGACTTAAACATCTCAGCGTTCAAGCAAGCTTGGCAGCAAGTTGTAGACCGACATCCGATTTTGAGAACAAGCTTTTGTTGGCAAGATGTCAATGAACCCCTTCAGGAAGTACAGCGACACGTTACCATTCCTTTTGAACAACAAGACTGGCGCGATTTATCTGCAAAGCAGCAGGAACAACAACTGGAGTCGTATCTCCACGCTGATCGACAACGTGGATTCCAAGTCAATGAAGCGCCGCTGATGCGTGTGGCGCTTTTCCAAATTGCTGAAGCAAACTACCAGTGTGTCTGGACGTTTCATCATGTCTTGCTGGATGGTCGATCATTTCCTATAGTTTTGAAAGAACTGTTTGCCTTCTATGAGGCATTTTGTGCAAACCAAGACTTGCAACTGCCCCAACCTCGTCCTTATCGGGACTATATTGATTGGCTAAGACAGCAGGACTTTAGCAAAGCAGAGAACTTCTGGCGAAGCACACTCAATGGCTTCAGTGCCCCTACAGCTTTGACTGTAGATCGTACTCGCCCAGTGAAGTCCGATGAAACGGAGGACTACTGGTATGGACAGCAAAAAATTAGATTTTCACGGGACTTAACCGCTAAACTGCAATTCCTAGCACAACAGCATCAACTCACTTTCAATACTTTAGTCCAAGGGGCTTGGGCTTTGCTGCTGAACCGCTATAGTGGTGAGGAAGACGTGGTCTTTGGAGCTACAAGAGCCTGTCGTCGGTCATCTGTGGAAGGAGCTGACTCGATGATAGGGCTTTTGATTAATACACTGCCACTACGAGTCCGTGTCCCTGGTGAAATGCCTCTGCTGCAATGGCTGAAGGAGTTACGGACGCAGTGGATTGCCTTACGAGAGTATGAACACACTCCATTGGTTAAGATTCAGGGGTGGAGCGATATTCCTGCGGGACAGCCACTGTTTGAGAGCCTTCTGGTTTTTGAAAATTACCAATTGAATTCTAAATTGCAGGAGCAGGGGGGAAAGTGGGAAAATCGAGAATTTCGACTCCTTGAACGAACGAACTTTCCCCTTACGGTAGCCGGGTATTTAGAGTCAGAGTTGTTGCTAGAGATTGAATACGATCGCCATCGTTTTGATGATGCTACGATTGCTCGCATGCTAGGGCATATTCAGACCTTGCTAGAAGGTATGATTGCCAATCCAGAATCGCGGCTTAAAGACTTACCACTTTTAACCGCAGCTGAACGGCATCAACTGTTGGTGGAGTGGAATAACACCCAGGCAGATTATCCGAAAGATTCCTGTTATCATCACCTATTCGAGGCTCAGGTAGAGCGAACACCAGAGGCTATAGCAGTAGTCTATGGAAACCAGCAGTTGACCTATCGGGAACTGAACACCCGCGCCAATCAACTCGCTCACTACCTGCAAAAACTAGGGGTTAAACCTGACGTGCTGGTGGCAATTTCTGTAGAGCGATCGATAGAAATGGTTGTAGGCTTTTTGGGCATCCTCAAGGCGGGTGGAGCGTATGTACCCCTAGACCCAACCTATCCTCACGATCGTCGGGCTTACAAGCTAAAAGATTCCCAAGCTCCAGTGATTTTAACTCAGGAGCGTCTGGTCGCATATCTGCCAGAACACAATGCTCAGGTCGTAAGACTGGATACGGATTGGGAGGTTATTGCTCAACACAGCGAGGAAAACCCAGTCAGCGAGACGACTCCTCAGAATCTTGCCTATGTAATCTATACTTCGGGTTCTACAGGTAAGCCCAAAGGGGTAATGATTCCCCATCAGGGACTGGTGAACCACAATGTTGCGATCGCCAAACAGTACGAACTCAAACAGAGCGATCGCGTGATGCAATTTTCTAGCATGAGCTTCGATATTATCATCGAAGAACTGTTTCCCTCCTGGCTGGTCGGCGCGACAATTGTTCTCCGTAATGAAGAAATCCTCTCGTCTACAACAAAGTTCTTCCAGTTTGTTGAACAAGAGCAGTTAACGATTCTAAATGTGCCGACAGCGTTCTGGCATGAGTTAGTCAATGGGTTATCTCTGCTGAAACAACCCTTATCTGCCAGCCTGCGCTTAGTGGTTGTGGGGGGAGAAAAAGCCTCACGCTCTGCCTATTCAACGTGGTTAAAGTTGGTTGGAGAGAAAGTTCGTTGGCTCAATTCCTATGGCCCGACTGAAACGACGGTAACGGCAACCGTCTATGACCCAATTGCCAACCCTGAAACCGATCGCTTTGTTTCAGAAATCCCGATCGGTCGTCCGATTGCTAATTACCAAGCTTACATCCTCGATCGACACTTACAACCTGTACCGATCGGCGTACCGGGCGAACTCTACATCGGTGGTTCCAGCGTCGGTCGGGGTTATCTTAACCGTCCCGACCTAAATGCTAATAAGTTCATCCCCAATCCCTTCAGCGATGACCCTAGTGCCCGTATATACAAAACGGGGGACACGGTGCGCTATCTGCCAGACGGCAATATTGAATTTATCGGTCGCATTGACTTCCAGGTGAAAATTCGGGGCTTCCGCATCGAACTTATAGAGATTGAGGGTGCACTGGAACAACACCCAGCTGTTCAGCAGACGGTAGTTCTAGCTCGCGAAGACGAACCGGGCAATAAGCGCTTAGTCGCTTATTTAGTTCTCAAACCGGAGCAGTCTCCAACAACCAGCGAACTGCGTAGCTTTCTCAAGCAGAAGCTACCAGAGTTTATGATACCCGCTGCCTTTGTGATGCTGGATACTCTGCCTTTAACCCCCAATGGTAAGGTAGACCGTCGCGCTCTGCCAGCACCAAATCCGGTTCAGGTTAGGCAAGAACCTGATGAAACCGTTGTAGCTGCAACGGATGAGTTAGAACTCCAGCTAACCCAAATTTGGCAACAGGTTTTAGGCATTCCAGCGATCGGCAGCCAGAGCAATTTCTTTGAGCTAGGCGGACACTCATTGCTAGCCATACGCCTATGCAATGAAATTGAGAATAAGATTGGCAAACACCTTTCCGTAGCTACCCTTTTCCAGGCACCCACTATTGAGCAACTGGCTCATGCTCTGCGTCAGCCAGGAGGAGCAGCGGTTTGTTCGTCCCTGGCAGTCATTCAACCCGGTAGTTCTAAACCCCCTCTGTTTTGTATACATGTCCTAGGTAAAGGGTTGGAATTTTACCGACCTTTGGCACGTTATCTGGATTCGGAGCAACCCCTTTATGGACTGGCAGCACAGATGCTTGATAAAGAACAGGCTCCCCCAAATCGAGTTGAAGATTTAGCGGCTTACTACATTAAGGAAATGCAAACCCTACAGCCTCAGGGACCCTACTTTATCGCGGGTGTATCGTATGGAGGCATTGTGTGCTTTGAAATGGCTCGACAACTCCATGAGCAAGGTCAAAAAGTCGCTTTATTGGCTTTATTTGATACCTTGGGACCAGGTGAAGAAGAACTGGTGCCAGTTCCTGAGCGAGCTTTGCGTCACTTAAGTAACATTTTCCGATTCGGACCTAGCTACCTTTTGGAGAGAATCAAGGAGAAACTAGAAGCACTTTACTTAAAGGTTTCGCTGTTGAGTGGGCGGTCTACGTCTGACAATCTCCAACTCATAGCTCTGATGCAGGAAAACGATGAAGCCTCAAGAAACTATTTACCAGGAGTCTACCCAGGTCGAGTAACCATCTTCCGGGCTACTGAAAAGGTATTCTACACGGATTCTTACCTTAACTCTGGATTGGGCTGGGGTAAACTAGCAGCGGGAGGAGTGGAGATTCATGATGTTCCGTCTGACCACCTTGGTATCTTAAAGGAGCCACACGTCAAGGTTTTAGCCGAAAAGTTAAAAATCTGTTTGGATAAGCTACAGGTAGCGACTGGTTTGCCAAACTAAGTTTAGGGAATTCCAAGAGAATCAATATCTGGGCGCGGAATCCCTCCCCGTTTAGGGGAAGGATTCCGTTCATAGTTCATCTGACGTTGGATAGTGTCTCAAATGAGCAAGAGCGCCTACGATAACGAGTAAATTTACCAGAGCAAACGTATGGCTCAACGACCTGGAATCTTCCCCACCTTCTTCATCTCTGGCTTTGAGTGTTCGACATTTCTCTGGAAGGACAAGCGATGGCGGAATCTAATTGAAGAGACACAACACGATCGCCACGCGCAGGAAGATTACAATATGTTGCGATCGCTAGGAATTGATGTGGCACGGGAAGGGATTCCTTGGCCACTGGTTGATCGTGATGGCTGCTATGACTTCTCTAGTATTGACCCCATGATTGAAGCCATGCAGCAGACGCAAATCACTCCGATCTGGGATCTCTTCCACTATGGCTATCCAGATGATCTCGATCCATTTAGTAATGAGTTTACTGATCGCTTTGCCCGTTACTG
>DATNPH010000038.1:0-9082 GCA_036703315.1 Coleofasciculaceae cyanobacterium | reverse complement strand
TGGTAGTGCCAACGTGTTGAGGAAAGTAAGCGGAATGCTTGGATTAAATCTAAGCGGACTGTCTAGGGTGTCTTTGAGTGCACCCCAAAGAATCTTTCTTTGGTCAGCTAAGAGGAAAAAGTGTAGTGACGTGGTTTTAACTCGTAACGAAACATCCGCTTAGAATCCCTCGCGCTTCAGCCGAGGGAGTGTCAAACATAAGCAAGTATTTTAGAACGTAACAGTTGAGGAGGACATACTATGGATGAGTTTATGACAGCAGCGATCGCAGAAGCTAAACAGGGACTCAGTGAAGGCGGCATTCCTATTGGTTCAGTGCTTGTAAAAGATGGGCAGATTGTTGGCAGAGGACACAACAAGCGTGTTCAAGACAATGATCCTGTTACCCACGCCGAAATTGATTGCCTACGCAACGCTGGCAGAATCGGTAATTACAAAGGTACAACCCTTTATTCAACCTTGATGCCTTGCTACCTCTGCGCGGGTGCTGTTGTTCAATTTGGGATTAAGAAAGTCATCGCAGGTGAGTCTGCAACGTTCCCTGGTGCCAAGGAATTTATGGAATCGCATGGCGTTGAAGTCATTGATTTAAACCTAGATGACTGCAAACAGCTGATGAGCGATTTTATTGAGACTAATCCCCAGCTATGGAATGAAGATATTGGTAAATGAGCTAGCGCACCCTTAAAGCGGTAGTTCAGCTGATTAGTAGAAAATAAGACTTAGCTCCCTCAGCTGCTTTTGTTTCAAGGTCACAGAACAGTTGTTGCATTGCTTGAGTGTAAGGCAACAAGAGGCGCATCTGAGCTGGCAATAAGTGAGCCTCAATTTCAGCCACTAGCAACGGCAGCAATTGTTCTACCAGTTCCCAACTCACATCGATGCTGGGAAAAACCATCATACACAACGGCAGCAGTTCCTTTTCGATTGCCGTCATATTTCCCTCTAAAGCAGACAGCCATAGATACGCTTGGAACATTTCTATGTCTCGAATGCTAGAGGCTTTCACCCCTGAATGGCTCAGCAATCCGCGAGTGCTGCGATGATTGGGGTACAACAGAGCGGCTTGTCTGTGAACTCGCTTGGCAATCTTCTGAGAAACGGGTAGCATTTGCTCAACAAGGGCTAATATTGGCGAGTTGAGATCATGCTTGATGGCGGCGGCACAGACTCGCTGCCAGGGAATACAGACTTGCTCTTCGACGAACTTGAAGTAAGGACTCAGCAGTAGTTGTTCAGGGATTGTAAGTCGGTTTAGTACTAACTTTGAACTTAAGTGAAACTGCGTACTCATGAAGCCCGTAGTTCGTCGATCTTTCGATACCAAATGTTGCTCCTGAAATTCGAGTAATACTGGTTCAAGTATCGTTGCTAGCTGCTTGACCTCTGACAAGCATAGCCCCGGCATTACCGATGACCTAAAAGCATCAGTAGAGACATCAATAGTAAGGCTAGGTGATAGAGTTGCCAGTGAGGCAGAGAGCGTTACCTGCTTTTGGTTTTGGTAAACTTCCAATATCTTCTGATAAACGTCAGAGGCGGCTTTGGCTATTCCTCGGCTTTCGGTCAAATTTACAATGTTGGGAATGTAAGAGAAGATGATATTTGTCTTTATTCCAGCGCACTGGCAACGGATCTCCACCATCCGATCTAGCTTGGCAATAGTTTGAGCTCGCCCCTCTGGTGATGCGGCTTCAATCAGCTCAGAGACGTTAAAGCGGCTTTCACTAAAAGAGAGAGTTGACAAGTCAGGAATGTAGCGCTCTGCCCAAAGCTGGCTTAAACGATCAACCGAAGTATTGTCGCTCAGTTTGGCAGTTTTTAGCATGATTTTTCTTTCGATATGTATATCGAGGCGTATCGGAATATTGAGTGAATCAATTAGAAAGCTTTCTGGGCAGCAGTGGACAAGTGACTAAGCGTTGTAGAGATGCACTTCTTGTGGTACTGCTGTTACACAGGCTTTTTTATTTTAGCTCTGATTACTCTTAATTAAGTTAAGCCATATAGCGGAATCGGCATCCGTATAAGTACTGAACATTATTGATTTGTGATACCTTTAAATTGCATAAGTTGCAAACTTGAAAGGAGTACTTGCTGACTAATAGCAATTTCCTAAATTATTCTACAGAGTGACTCTCTTTTTTTGCTACGCCTAATGGCTAATGGCAAAAAGGCAATTAGTCATGAATGATGTGTAGCACTGTTAAAATAAAATGTAATTTTGTACGCAGTATTATGCACTTTATAAAAAAGTTATCCCATTCAGCACCCTGAAGTACCACACAGAAAAATTAGGAATGGAAGGGTTTTTTACATAGTCGATATATTAGAAATTACTGATTCCCAATTCCCAAAAATCGTTAGCGCTAGCTCTCTTCGAGTCTTGCCTGCGGCACGCTGCGCTTTCCGAGCGTCTTGTGGCAGCGGGGGGTGCGGAATGGGAGTCAGTAGTTTACCTAGATGGCAGGGGATGGTACTTGCTGTTTCTAGCTACTTTTATTTCGTACTCGCTGTTTCTAGCTGCTTTTATTTCAACGTTAGAGAACAGCTGTTGCATAGCTTGCATGTAGGGTAGCAATAGGCGCATTTGGTCTGGCGACACGTGAGCCTGAATTTCAGCCATCAGCAACGGCAGTAATTGTTCTACCAATTTCCAACTCACATTGATACTCGGAAAAACCATCATACACAGGGGTAGAAATTCCTCTTCTACTGCCGTCATATTTCCCTCTAAAGCACATAGCCATAGATAGGCTTGGAACATTTCTATGTCTCGGATACTAGAAGTTCTTACCCCTGGCTCGCTCAGGGTTCCACGGAGGCTACGATGATTGGGGTACAATTCGACAGCTTGCTGATAGACTTTCTTTGCAATCTCCCCAGAAGCAGGTAACAGTCTCCGGACAAGGGCTAAGACTGGTGAGTCAAGATCATGCTTAGCAGCAGCAGCACAAACTCGTTCCCAGGGAATACAGACTTGCTCTTCGACAAACTTGAAGTAAGGACTCAGCAATAGTTGCTCAGGGAGTGTCAGTCGATTTAGCACTAACTTTGAAGTTATGTGAAACTGAGTGCTCATAAAGCCAATAGTGCGCCGATCCGGTGCTGATAGATGTTGCTCCTGAAGCTGTAGTAATACGGGTTCAATCGCCGTTGCTAGCTGTTGAACCTCTGGCAGAGATAGCTGTGGCATTACTGATGAGCTAAAGGCATCAGTAGAGAACTTAAACGTTCCTACTTGGGGTATTGCTGCCAGTAAGGTGGGAGACGGTAACTGCTGTTGGTAAACTTCCAGTACCTTCTGATAAACCTTTGCTGCTGTTCTAGCGATTCCTTGCGCTTCGGTCAAACGCACAACATTAGGAATGTAAGAGAAGATGACATTCGTCTGTATGCCAGCACACTTACAGTTGATCTCTACCATCTGCTGTAGCTTAGCAACCGTTTTAGCTCGTCCCTCTGGCGATGCCGCTTCAACTACTTCAGACAAGGTCAAATCTTCCATTGAAGAGGAGAGAGTTGATAAGTCAGGTACATAGCGCTCTGTCCATAGCTCGAGTAGACGAGTGACTGAGGTATTGTTAATAAGCGTAGTGGTTCTCAGCATGATTTGTCTCTCGATAGGTATATCGAGTTGGATTTGAATATTGAGTTAACATCGAAGGCTTTTTTAGACAGCCAATACGACTATATAAAGCCTAGTGGAGATGCAATCTTTATCGAGCTGCTAGTCGAATGCTGGAACTTTGGCAAATTTTTGATGAAGCCATGAAGATGCTGTAAATCAGAAAATTCTTGTCTGTAGTGGTATGCGATCGACAAGTAATTTGAGCAAATATGATAACGGTAGATACGACTATGGGATTTTTGCCAAAATTCAAGAAATCTTTTCTTTATGATAGATGCACTCACCTCTAATTGTGTAGAGTAATATTGCTATATTTTAATAAGCGAAATTGATAAACATGAGTTGATAAGCCTATGGTGGCAAACTTTCAACAATTACCAGCGATTAACTCTTTACTAAAATAAATTAAGAATCGATAAATATTTATTCAAAAAAAAATCGCCTTATTTTCCAGGATTATTTCTGTTAGTTCAAAAGGCAGAAGGGGGAAGGCAGAGGGCTCTTATGTTTCTTTCTCTTATGGGATTGAACCCCTCCTGAAAGAAAGCCACTTAAACAAGGTGGGGATTTAGACCCTGCTCCTTATCCGCCGCCAGAAGCCTTGGGCTATCAGCCGAAGATTTTTCCTTATTCCTTGTGCCCTTTGCATAAGAGCCTTTCTTGTTAACTACCAGGGTAGATTGTGGGTTGACATTGAACTACCCTAGTTATAAAAATTCGATAGCTTGAGACGGATTAGCGCACAAGATGACGCAGCTAGGTTACAACCATTCGCATATTACCGGGAGGAGCAGCAGTTAAGCCACGGCGTACAGGCTTGACTGGACGACTATCGACGAGTGCCAGTTGAAAGTGCGACAAAACAGTAGCCAGTACTAATTTCATTTCAAGCTGTGCAAAGGCCATCCCAATACAACGACGATTACCGCCACCAAAGGGTAAATACTCGTACTGTGAAAATTGCCTCTCTAGAAAGCGCTCTGGTTTAAAACGCTTAGGTTCTGGATATATATCTTCCCGATGATGAGTCAAGTAAATAGAGGGGATAAACCCTGTACCCGCTTCAAACTCGTAACCCATCACCTTAAACGGTGCTTTTAAGATGCGAAAGAAGCCATTTATCGCAATTGGGTAAATACGCAGTGTCTCTTGACAGACAGCCGTTAGGTAGGGAAGTTTGGCAATTTCGCTAGGGTGGGCATCACCAAGGGTATTTAGCTCATGAAGCAGCTTGTCCTTTACCTCTGGTAGATGATGAATCCAGTACAACGCCCACGTTAGAGCTGAAGCGGTAGTTTCATGACCTGCCACCAATAGTGTCATCAACTCATCGCGTAACTCTTCATCTGTCATGGGTTGACCCGCTTCATCACGAGCGGACATCAGTAAGGTAAGAATATCAGTACCGGATAAATCACCTTTCTCACGACGTTCCCGAATCTCTTCGTAGATGAGTTGGTCAATTTTCTGCTTTTGCCGTAGAAAGCGTCCCCAAGGACTCAGTGGACCCCAATCCTGTTGGAGCGATCGAAAAAAGAGCAAGCTGGAACTTAAGGGGGAGCCAATAGAGTCCAATAGCGAATTGAGGAGTTGCATCAGTTGCTGGTAACGCTGTCCTTCATGCAAGCCAAACACGGCTTGTAAAATCACTCGAAGGGTGATTTCTTGCATGAATGAACGGACTAGGAAGGGTTCGCCAATCCTCCACGGTGCCGTCACTTGATTCGTGATGTCACAGATTAGCTGACTATAGGCACGCATGCGATCGCCATGAAAGGGAGGCGTCAATAGTCGTCGCTGACGCTGATGGCGATCGCCATCTAGCAATATTAGGGAATAGTCCCCTAGCAAAAATCGTAAAACTCCATTACCTCGACCCGAATCAAATAACTCTGGATCAGCTGTAAAAATCTCTTGGATTGCCTTTGGGTTGCTGAAGTACACAAGCCCTGGAGATGTTTTTCCACCTACTCTAAACGGGTCTCCATAGCGTTGAGCATAATCCTCCAGGTAGTCCAAAGGACGAGCGACCAACTTGATCATCCGTAGTAACCGTGGAGTTGAGGGTCCATTCGTCAGTTTCATAAACTTTTCGAGCTAGATTAAAGCAGAACTGGAGTTTTTTGATGCCGAAGTTGGGTCACAACCATACGCATGTTTCCAGGAGGTGCAACTGTAACGCCACGGCGGACAGGTTTGACTGGACGGTCGTCAGGCAGGGATAGTTGAAAGCGCGACACAATAGTCGCCAGTACAAGTTTCATTTCAAATAGAGCAAAAGCCTGTCCAATACAGCGACGATTTCCGCCTCCAAAGGGCAAATACTCGTAGGGTGAAAATTGTCTTTCTAGGAAACGTTCAGGTTTAAATTGCCTGGGTTCCGGGTATATGTCCTCCCGTCGATGGGTCAAATAAACGACAGGAATCAGTGCTGTACCTGGCTCCAACTTGTAACCCATCACCTCAAAGGGCGATTTCAAAATCCGAACGAACGTTGTCATGGCAATTGGATAGATGCGTAGCGTTTCTTGACAAACCGCCGTGAGATAGGGAAGTCGAGCAATCTCACTTGGGTCTGAATTTGGCGCTAGAGTGTTCAACTCTTTGAGTAGTTTGTCCTGTACCTCTGGTAGACGGTTAATCCAGTACAATGCCCACGCTAAAGCAGAAGCTGTGGTTTCATGACCAGCAAATAACAGTGTCAATAACTCATCGTGTAATTCAGCATCGCTCATCGGCTCACCCGCCTCATCACGAGCAGAAATCATTAAACTCAGGATATCTTCACCTGATTGGTGAGGTTGATGCCGACGAGACTGAATCTCAGCGTACAGGAGTTCCTGAATTTGCTGCTTTTGGCGAAGAAAGTATCCCCACGGACTCCAGCGACCTAAATCCTTCTGAAGTGAGCGGAAAAACAGAAAACTAGAACTCAAGGGAGAACCAATAGAGTCCAGCATCGAACTGAGGAGTTGCCTGAGTTGGTCAAAACGCTCTCCGTGATGCAGACCAAATACAGCGCTGAGGATAATTCGCAGAGAAATTTCTTGCATGGTCGGACGGACACGGAAGGGTTCGCCAATCCTCCACTGACTAGTGACTTGCTCGGTGATCTCACAAATCAGCTTGCCATAGGTTCGCATGCGTTCTCCATGAAAGGGAGGTGTCAGTAGCCGTCGCTGGTGCTGATGGCGATCGCCATCTAACAGGAGTAATGAATTATCTCCAAGTAAGGGTTGGAAAAGTCGGTTCCCGCGACCGGAATCAAATATTGCTGGGTCAGCGGTAAAAATTTGCTGTAGTGCCTCCGGATGGCTGAAGTATATCTCTAGGGGAGATTTAGTTCCTCCCCAACTAAAAGGGTCACCATAACGCTCAGCATAGGTGTCGAACCATTCCAAGGGGTGAACAATCCATTGGTAGATATCAAACCATTCCCAAATCCCTTGGAGCGCCTGGATGTTGAGAAACAAGGAGTCCTGCTGGGGACCATTCGGTAATTTCATGGTTTTTCTCCCTCACTGTAATCTAAGACTCGCTTATGCTTTGGATAGTTCAACTAAACTTTAGTAACACTGCTGTTTAACCACTACCTACGCTCCGTTCTTTCAAAAACGCTTCAAACGTCTCCCGATCAGGTAGAGAGGGCTGTGCTCCAGCTTTAGTAGCAGACAGCGCACCAGCTGCTGCTCCCCAAATCACCGCCTGCTCCAAAGGTAACCCCTCAGCTAGAGCCGCTGCCAATCCTCCATTGAAGGCATCTCCCGCCGCAACCGTGTCAACGGCCTGGACAGAGAAAGCTGGAACGAAGAACGTTGCCTCATCTGTTGCACACATAACCCCCTGAGCGCCCAGTTTCACAATCACTGTGTCTACGCCTCGTTGACGTAACTCTGCTGCCGCCTGAGCAGCCGTCTCTTGTCCATTGACAGAAAAGCCTACCAGTTGACTGGCTTCAATTTCGTTAGGTGTAATGATGTCAACTAACGAGTAAAGCTCAGGTGGGATGTCTGCTCTAGCTGGTGCTGGGTCGAGAATTACCGTTACCCCAGACTGTCGTGCGACTTGGGCAGCGCAAACAACAGCCGGCAAGGGAACCTCTAACTGTAATAGCAATGCGGTGCATCCCGTTAACAAGTCACCAAGACGCTCTACATCTTGCTGATTTACACGCCCATTAGCACCGGGAACAATGATGATAGTGTTTTCACCAGCATCATCTACGGTAATGACAGCTACGCCAGAACTTACACTCGTATCCACCAACAGGCCCTCAGTATGAACACCTGTGGTTTGTAAACCCGAAAGTAGCTGACGCCCAAAATCATCATCGCCTAAACGCCCTACTATTCGGGTGGAGATACCTAGTTGCGCTGCCGCCACAGCTTGATTTGCCCCTTTTCCTCCAGAGGCAGTAAAAAATTCATAACCTTGCAGCGTTTCACCAGCGATCGGCAACCGAGGCGTTTTGGTCACCAAGTCCATGTTAATGCTGCCGAAAACAATAACTGATTTCATCAGAAGTATGAAGTGTATTAGGGAATTCAGACGCAGCGATAGCAACTAAGGATGAAGTATGAAATTTGTTATACCAAATTCACTAAATTCTGCTACAGATCAACCTATGTTTTTACTAATAGCTTATTTCAGTCCAATTAGCCATGAGCCATGAGTCACCATCGATCCCTAGCATTTTTAAAGTGAAATGCTATCATTCTATGGCTGATTTAATAGTTTGATAGCTTCATCACACCAAGCAATCCAATCTTGCTCATAACCGATGCCTTTACGGAGAGTCAAATAACGAAACTTGGCTTGTTGAGAGAGTGCTTGAGGATTTTGAAAGTATTGCTGCTCTATATCCTGGTAAACCCTTAATTTTTCCTGATGAAGTTTGCGGTGATGCTCTAACTCTTCAATAATGGTTTGCTCACAGATGAGATAACCAGCAAAGGTTTTGACTAATAAATCGTCTTTAATCGCAGTCGGTTCGCTCTTTTGAGTCATCCAATCAACCAGCTGCTGTTTTCCGAGTTCTGTAACACTATAGAGTTTTTTATCGGGGCGGTTTTCCTGGGCAACTACCTCGGCACTAATCCAACCTTGCTCTTCTAGTTTGGTTAGCTCTCGATAAATCTGCTGGTGGGTAGCTTTCCAGAAAAAACCGACTGAAGCTTCAAATTGCTTCGCTAGATCATACCCGCTAGCTGGAGAGTCAATCAAAGATACCAAAATCGCGTGGGCGATCGCCATAACGTCTAACTACTTTGCTATGCAACTTTTTGTATCTATTTTACGAATACCTACAAATTTCAACTAGATTCGCCAGGATTCCCCCACCTCGAAGCGAGTGGGCGTTCAGCCCACAACGCGCAGGTGGGGGAGGAAGGCGAGGATGCCGGAGGGACGGAGGCATCTAAACTACTTGTCGCACATTCACGAGAATAGTAA
>DATNPH010000037.1:0-110799 GCA_036703315.1 Coleofasciculaceae cyanobacterium | reverse complement strand
GGGCTAAATTTAATACGGAAGTTGTTGCCGGAGCATGAATCATCTGAGTCGTCATCACCTCTGACACACGCCGCAACTTCAGCAGGTTGGCGGGTCGAAGAATACGACGAATGCTTTCTTGTGAGACAATGCCAATCAGTTGATTTTGATCGCCCACAATCACCAGATGGCGAACCTGATTCCGACGAAATAGGAATATGGCAGCAAAGACATCCTGAAAATTCGACTCAGGCATGGTTAGCACTGGCTGAGTCATCACCTCAGAAATTTTTATCCCCTCAAAGGGTATACCATCAGCCGTAAGCCACACGATATCCCGTTCTGTAAAGATTCCTAGTAACTGGCTCCCCTCCATGACTAACACACTGCTAGAGTGCCCCTCATAGCGGGGGATTGCCTCTAAGGGGGTATTCGCCTCAGTCAGCGAACAACGACTCCCTCGTGCCTGACTCATTAATGCGATCGCGTCTAACAGTAAGGTGTCAGGTGTAACAATCAGGGGGTTACGATCAATGGCTTCCTCTAGCGCGGGTGAATAAATCAGCGGATCGTCAGGTTGCATGGTTAATCGATAGGGGTGCAGGCAGTCTTAAAACGTTGAGGAATGGTCAAAGCTGTTGAAATTCAAGGCGACTAACCGAACCTAGACCCTGGTTACAGCAGAAGGCAGAAGGCAAAACGGAGCTTTAGTGAGGACAGAAGGCAAAAGGCAAAAGGCACCTGAGCTCATACGAAAAGGCTTTTATGTTTATTATTACTACGTGGTTGTTTGAGCCGTTAAAGAAAGTTCTAACCTTTATGGCGACAGCTATATATCCAGTTTTCTCCACAGAGGTTACATGGGGACTTTGCAATCACCCCTAGAAACTATACACATTACACCATTCACCACTGACGATCGGTTAAGACTGATTGGTTGTCATAAGTATTTCTACTCAGTTACCATACAAAGAGTAACCGTTCATCAGACTGCCTCCCATACCAAACGGTGTAAAACATCCCAGCCTAAGCAAGGGTCTATGAGCAAAATCAGAGAAATTGATAGTTAAAAACGAAAAAACTGATGCCCCTACGTTTCAAACTTCTTAGCATCACTATCATTTTTTCTAATTTAGCCTGACGAGTTAGTTGTGTAAAAATAAAGACAAAATAAAAAGTTTTTTAAAAAAGTAGTAAAAAGTAGTTGAATTAGGAGTCATTAAATGGTATTACTGACCGACAAAACCCAAAAAAGATTAACGATGCAAACGGGCGAAATTGCCCCCGATACAACCACGATTCGCTCTTTGGACTGGGATCGCGATCGCTTCGATATCGAATTCGGCCTCCAAAATGGCACAACCTATAACTCGTTTTTAATTCGAGGTGAGAAAACGGCTTTAGTAGACACCTCCCATGAAAAATTCCGTCAACTGTATTTAGACACCCTTAAAGGACAGATTAATCCCGCTGAAATTGATTACCTCATTATTAGCCATACCGAGCCAGACCACAGTGGTTTAGTCAAAGATGTCCTCCAGTTAGCGCCTCAAGTTACGGTAGTAGGGTCAAAGGTAGCCATTCAGTTCCTCGAAGATTTTGTGCATCAACCCTTTGAGCGGCTGATTGTTAAAAATGGCGACAAGCTAGATTTGGGCAAAGGACATGTTTTGGAATTTGTCAATGCCCCTAACCTGCACTGGCCTGACACTATTTTCAGTTACGATGCAGGGACGCAGGTAATGTTTACTTGCGACGCCTTCGGCCTGCACTACTGCTCAGACAGCACGTTTGATGAAGATTTAAGGGCGATTGAACCGGATTATCGCTTTTACTACGACTGTTTAATGGCTCCCAATGCGCGTTCTGTGCTGTCTGCCCTCAAGCGGATGGATCAGTTGGGAGAGGTAACGATGATTGCCAATGGTCACGGCCCCTTGCTGCGTCATAATGTGACAGAATTGGTCGGTCGCTATCGTAAGTGGAGTCAAGCCCAAGCCAAGGCAGAGACATCGGTGGTGGTGTTTTATGTCTCGGATTATGGGTATAGCGATCGCCTGTCTCAAGCCGTTGCTAGAGGGATTACCAAAACGGGCGTTGGCGTGGAAATGATCGACCTAAAAACCGCCGATCCCCAAGAAGTACAGGAAATGGTGGGGCGTGCGGCGGGAATGGCAATCGGGATGCCCCCAGCCTCCAGTAAAATTGCGGCGGCGGCTGTAGGCACAGTTCTGGCGGCGGCGAAGTCCAAGCAAGTGGTTGGTATATTTGAGTCCTACGGGGGAGATGACGAACCGATCGATCCGTTACTGAATCAATTCAGAAATCTGGGACTCAAAGAAGCCTTTCCTGCCATTCGAGTGAAGGATACCCCCTCAGAAGCCACGTACCAACTTTGTGAAGAAGCCGGTACAGATATGGGGCAATTGCTAACCCGCGATCGCGACATCAAGCAACGCAAAGCCCTCGATAGTGACCTTGATAAAGCCTTAGGACGGATTAGCGGTGGATTGTACATTATTACAGCCACCAAGGGTGATATTAAGGGGGCAATGTTGGCCTCCTGGGTATCTCAGGCTAGCTTCCAACCCTTGGGTTTAACCATAGCCGTTGCTAAAGATCGGGCTATTGAGTCCTTGATGCATGTCGGCGATCGCTTCGTCCTCAATGTATTAGAAGAAGGCAATTATCAAGGCTTAATGAAGCACTTCCTCAAGCGCTTCCCACCGGGTGCCGATCGCTTTGCTGGAGTGAAAACTCAAGCGGCTGAAAACGGTTCCCCCATTCTGACAGATGCCCTTGCCTATATGGAGTGTCATGTTGTTAGCCGCATGGAACTCACCGACCATTGGATTGTGTACGCCACCGTTGATAATGGTCGCGTTTCCAAACCCGATGCCCTAACTGCGGTTCACCATCGTAAGGTTGGGAACTACTATTAAAGCTATCAGTAGGGTGGGCAAGGCTCACCCTACAACTGCCTACAGGGCAAGGTTAAAGGATGTCAGAAAAACCAGACGAACTGGCGATAACTTTATCGTCGTCACCCAACCTTTCTAATCAGAAGCCTCGAAATCTTACCCAAACGATTTCATTGGTTGAGGAACGTTTAGCAAAATCGGATTCGCCTAACGAAGCTTTAGATTGGGCTAGAGTGCGCGAGGTTATTCTTCGTCAGAATGAGGAGGTGAAACAGGAAAAACACCGACGTTTTCTGGAAACCAGCCGATTAATTTATGGGCTAGCCTTTGCGGGGATAAGTTTTTTAGTCGGGATAGTTCTATGGATTTGTCACTATGACAATTCAGTTTATTTAATTGTTGCAGGGCTGATTCCATTGTTGCTATTCAAAAAACCTAATTAGGTGTTGAGGTAAACTTTTGAATGCTCTGGGAAAAGGGGAGTTCTTAACGTAGAAGAACGCGAAGGATGTCGCAAAGGCAGGCGGAGGAAGGGATGCAGAAAATGTGCGATCGAGGCAGATTATTGGAATTATCAAACCCCCTCAGCGCCCCTCAGCGTTTACCTCTGCGACCCTCTGTAAAAAAACGAGATGGGAAAACACAATATGGAAGGATGGCAAGTGCGATTGCGCTGATGGGAGGTTGTGCGATCGCGTTTTCTGGAAATCGTACCTTAGCTCAGAGCAATATCCTCCCCGATAACACGCTGGGTGCTGAGAGTTCCCTGGTTGTACCCAACTTTAACGGTTTACCTGTGGAAGCGATCGCAGACGGGGCAGTAAGGGGTCAAAATCTGTTCCACAGCTTTCAGGAATTCAATGTAAGTGAGGGCAGAGGAGCTTATTTCTTCAGCCCTAACGCCGACATTCAAAATATTTTGGCGCGGGTGACGGGTAATAATCCATCACAAATTCTGGGTACGCTTGGAACCTTTGGCAATTCGACGCCCAACCTGTTTTTAATTAATCCCAATGGGATTATCTTTGGGCCCAATGCCAGCTTGGATGTGGGGGGTTCTTTCGTGGCAACGACAGCAAATGCAATTCGCCTTGGTAATACTGGGTTATTCAGTGCGTCTGAACCTCAAACCAGCAATTTACTCGCAATCAACCCCAATGCTTTTTTCTATAATCAACTCTCTAATCAGGGGCAAATTGTCAACCGCTCTACAGCAACAACAACGGTGTTAGGTACTCCTACTATTGGGCTTCAGGTTCCGGATGGTCGGAGTTTGTTGTTAGTCGGTGGCGATGTGAAGTTGGATGGTGGGCGTTTATTCGCTCCAGGTGGTCGAGTCGAATTGGGTGGAGTGGCAGGAACGGGAACGGTAGGGCTGAATGCCTTTGGCAACGAACTGCGTTTGAGTTTTCCTACTGATGTACTGAGAGCAGATGTATCCCTCACTAATGAATCTGAAGTAAATGTACGCGCTGGCGGTGGTGGGAGTATTGCCATCAATGCCCGAAACCTAGATGTTTTGGGAGGAAGCAAAGTACGGGCGGGAATAGAGTCAGGCTTGGGTTCACTGGATAGCAAGGCAGGAGACATTGAAGTTAACGCGACAGAGACAATGACTGTTGCAGGAGAGCTGAGTTTTCTTGCTAATGCAGTGCTACCTGAAGGGGTAGGCAAAGCGGGCGACATCAAGATCACAACCGGGTCACTTTTTGTTAAAGAAGGCGGTTATTTTAATTCTTCAACTCAAGGACAGGGTGATGCAGGTAGTCTAACAATAAATGCCCGCGATATAGTCTCTTTTGATGGCACCGACCCCCATGGAGAAACCAGTGGAGCCGTCAGTACAGTGGCAGAGGGAGCTGTAGGCAAGGGAGGCGACATTAATATTACAACTGGGTCGCTTTTTGTCACCAATGGCGCTGAACTGCTTGCTGGGACTGCTGGGCAGGGGAATGCTGGCAGTGTGAGGATTCGTGCGACGGATACCGTGCGCTTTGATGGGGGTGATGCCGCTAGCTCGGGGAATGCAGGAGCCGTGGGCAATGGTGGCGACATTGAGATTAACACTGGCTTGCTTGAGGTTATCAATGGTGCTTCACTGATTGCCAGCACCTTTGGACAGGGGAATGCTGGCAGTGTGAGGATTCGTGCCACCGATACCGTGCGCTTTGATGGCGTTGGTAACAATGGACGCTCCAGTAAAGCCACCAGCGCGGTGGGACCAGAAGCGGTGGGGGATGGCGGTGACATTGAGATTACCACTGGCTCCCTAACAGTTACCAATGGCGCTTTCCTGTTTACTAGCACCATTGGACAGGGGAATGCTGGCAGTGTGAGGATTCGTGCCACCGATACCGTGCGCTTTGATGGGGGTGATGCCCTCAGCGCGGTGGGATCAGAAGCGGTGGGGGATGGCGGTGACATTGAGATTACCACTGGCTCCCTTGAGGTGACCAATGGCGCTCAACTGATTGCCAGTACTAATGGACAGGGGGATGCTGGCAGTGTGAGGATTCGTGCGACGGATACCGTTCGCTTTGATGGGATCAATAGCAATGGCTTCCCCAGTGCTGTCTTCAGCTCAGTGGATGCAGGAGCAGTAGGGGATAGTGGTGACATTGAGATTAGCAGTGGTTCCCTCGAAGTTACCAATGGCGCTTTCCTGCTTGCCAGCACCTTTGGACAGGGAAATTCTGGCAGTATAAGGATTAGTGCGACGGATACCGTGCGCTTTGATGGAGGTCATGCCAGTAGCTCCGTGGGAATAAGAGCAGTGGGCAATGGCGGTGATGTTGAGATTACTACTGGCTCTCTATCAGTCAGTAATAGCGCTTTCCTGTCTGCCAGTACTGCTGGTCAAGGCAAAGCTGGCAGTGTGAGAATTAGTGCTACCGATACCGTTAGCTTTGATAGAGGTTATGCCTTCAGCGCAGTGGGAGCAGGAGGGGTGGGCAATGGTGGTGATATTGAGATTACCACTGGCTCTCTATCAGTCAGTAATGGCGCTTTCCTGTCTGCCAGTACTGATGGACAAGGCAAGGCTGGCAGTGTCAGGATTCGTGCCACCGATACCGTGCGCTTTGATGGAGGTTATGCCTTCAGCTCAGTGGGAGCAGGAGCGGTGGGCAATGGTGGTGACATTGAGATTACCACTGGCTCCCTATCAGTCAGTAATAGCGCTTTCTTATTGGCTAGCACCTTTGGACAGGGGAATGCTGGCAATGTGAAGCTTACTGCCACCGATACCATGCACTTTGATGGGGGTATTGTCGGTAGCTCGGTGGATTTAGGAGCAGTAGGGGATGGTGGTGACATTGAGATTACCACTGGCTCCCTAACAGTTACCAATAGCGCGGGACTGGCTGGACTGTCTACTGGAACTTCTGGACAGGGCAATGCTGGCAGTATAAGGATTCGTGCGACGGATACCGTGCGTTTTGATGGGGGTAATGCCTTCAGCTCGGTGGGACTAGGAGGGGTAGGCAGTGCGGGTGATATTGAGATTACCACTGGCTCCCTTTTAGTTACCAATGGCGCTTTCCTGTCTGCCAGTACTGATGGACAAGGCAAGGCTGGCAGTGTGAGGATTCGTGCCACCGATACCGTGCGCTTTGATGGAGGTAGTGCCCTCAGCTCGGTGGGAGCAGAAGGGGTGGGGAATGGCGGTGATATTGAGATTACCACTGGTTCGCTTGAGGTTACCAATGGCGCTTTCCTGATTGGCAGCACCATTGGTCAGGGGAATGCTGGCGCGGTGAGGATTAGTGCAACCGATACCGTTAGCTTTGATGGGGGTGGTGCCTCCAGCTTCGTGGGACCAACCGGGGTAGGGGATGGTGGTGTCATTGAGATTACCACCGGCTCTCTGTCGGTTACTAATGGCGCTACACTCAACACCGGCACTTTCGGTCAGGGAAATGCTGGGAATATAAAGATTACGGCTACTGATCAGGTGCGTTTTGCTGGCGTCGGCAACAATGGACAATCCAGTGGAGCGTTGAGTTTCGTGGCACCAGGAGCCATAGGCAATGGTGGGAGCATAGAGATTACCACTGGCTCACTTTCCTTGACTGATGCCTTCATATCTTCTCAAAGTTCAGGAACTGGCACAGCCGGTGACATTACCCTCCAGACGACGCAAAACTTGGAAACCAATCGTTCCTCAATCCTAGCCACCACCCAATCCGGTAACGGCGGTAATATTAGGCTGCGAGTGGGAGATTTATTACTCCTACGTAACGACAGCAATATCTCCACCACCGCAGGAGTCGCAGGCACAGGTGGCGATGGCGGAAATATTAACATCAACGCTGATTTCGTTGTCGCCGTCCCTAAAGAAGATAGCGACATCACCGCCAATGCTTTCAATGGACGAGGCGGCAATATCAACATCACCACTCAAGGCATCTATGGACTCACATTCCGAGAACGCGACATTCCCGCAAGCAGTGATATTACTGCCAGTTCTCAGTTTGGTTTAGACGGTGAGTTTCAACTCGATTTACTTACCAATGTTGACCCCAGTCGGGGGTTAGCCGAGTTACCGACTAACGTAGTCGATGCCTCACAGCAAATTGACAACCGTTGTACCCCCGCCGCCGCAGACCAAAAAAGCAGCTTTGTGATGATAGGACGGGGTGGCTTACCTCCTAGTCCAAACGACTTGCTCCAGAATGACGAAGGAATAACTCCGAATTGGATAACCCTCAACGCCGAGGCAGAAAATATCTCTGGTGTTACCCCTCAAACCAATCTCACTCCTAGCACGCCTAAACAATTGGTGGAAGCACAAAGCTGGGTATACGGTGCCCAGGGAGCGGTGATTCTCACAGCCCAAGCACCCAGTGTTACACCTTACAAATCTTGGCAAACATCCCCATCCTGTCACGACCTTAAGCCTAGCTCTAACTAGGCAGGGAGGGCAGAGCGAGAGGGGAAGAGGTTTTAAATTTCGTGTCTATCTAAAAACCTATTGAGGTCACAATCATGGTCACAGTTACGCCAACAACAAAGCAACGCGATGTTCAAGTTCTCCCCATTGGAGCAGAAACCACCGTATTGCGATCGCGCACTTGGGATAGACTCAAGTTTGAAATCGAATATGCCCTGCAACGCGGCACCACCGCCAACTCTTACCTAATTCGAGCCGATAAAATTGCTCTATTCGACCCCCCTGGTGAATCCTTCACCGAAATTTTTCTCGCTGCACTCCAACAACGCCTCAACCCAACCCAGCTAGATTACATAATTCTCGGTCACGTCAATCCCAACCGAGCCGTTACCCTCAAAGCCTTGCTTGAACTTGCACCTCAAGTTACATTTGTTTGCTCCAATCCGGCATCAATTAACCTACGAACCCTCTTGCCAGACCAAGAACTGAAAATTGAGGTCGTGCGCGGTGATGACACCTTGGATTTAGGGCAAGGTCATCACCTACAATTTATCCCAACCCCCAGTCCTCGATGGCCTGGTTCACTTTGTACTTACGACCCCCAAACCGAAATTCTCTTCACCGATAAGCTGTTTGGGGCACATGTCTGTGGTGACCAGGTAATGGACGAAGGATGGATGACGATTAGCGAAGACCGACGCTATTACTTCGATTGCCTCATGGCACCCCACGCCAAGCAAGTGGAAAAGGCGTTGGACAAACTAACTGAATTCCAGGCAAGGCTTTATGCTACGGGTCATGGCCCTTTGGTGCGCTATAGCCTGATCCCCCTGACTCAGTCGTATCGACAGTGGAGTGAGGAAAATGCAACAAAGGACTTGACGGTTGCCCTGATTTATGCATCAGCCTATGGAAATACCGGAACCTTAGCCCAAGCGATCGCACGGGGCATCACGAAAGCCGGTGTTGGGGTTGAAGCAATTAACAGCGAAGCGGCTGACCCCACAGAGATTCAGAAAGCGGTGGAGAAAGCAGATGGATTTATTATGGGTTCCCCAACCCTGGGCGGTCATGCCCCAACGCCCATCCAAACCGCACTGGGAATCGTCCTTTCGACCGCCAGCAAAACAAAACTCGCGGGTGTCTTCGGTTCCTACGGCTGGAGTGGTGAAGCCATTGACTTGATTGAAAGTAAATTCAGCGATGCCGGTTACCAGTTTGGCTTTGAAACGATTCGAGTTAAATTTAAGCCCAACGAAGTTACCCTCAAATACTGTGAAGAAGCGGGTACCGACTTTGCCCAAGCTTTGAAGAAAGCCAAGAAATCCCGTACCCCCCGGCAACCGGTTGGTGAGTCCCAAGCCGCCCGTACCGAGCAAGCGGTGGGACGTTTAATCGGGTCTTTGTGTATTGTTACAACCAAACAGGGGGAACTCAAGGGGGCAATGCTGGCTGATTGGGTTTCTCAAGCCACCTTTACACCTCCGGGTCTTACCATTGCAGTTGCCAAAGACCGAGCAATTGAGTCGCTGATGCACACGGGCGATTCCTTTGTCCTGAATATTCTCGCCCAAGGGAAGCATTTGGGCTTAATGAAGCACTTCCTCAAACCCTTTGGGCCTGGGGAAGACCGATTTGCTGGGGTCGCGACCCAAGAGGCTGAGAATGGTTGCCCGATTCTAGGCGATGCCTTGGCTTATTTAGAATGTACGGTAGAAAATCGCATGGAATGTGGCGATCACTGGGTCGTCTATGGGGTGGTTAAAAATGGTCACTTACTGCAAGCTGACGGCGTTACTGCTGTGCATCATCGCAAATCAGGTACTCATTACTAATGACGAATTGAAGGCAGGGGTAGCACCAGACTCAGCAACAAACGCTGCCCCTGTCGGACGGTTGCACTATCCTTGCTTGATGGCGACTGGGGTCAAACAAGGCGTTTTGCCAAAATCCTCTTCTGGAATCTGGTTTTTAGGTTAATTTAAGGTTAAGAATAGGTAAAGAAAATCTGTTAACATTGAAATTTACTTTCGATAGGAGGTAGCTATGGCAGATTCAGCTCGGATGAGCAAGAACAGCTTTCTCTATCCTCAGAGCCGCTACTACGGACGGTTTACACCAGAGCATCTAACCTTCAATGCCAATTTGCAAGAATTTGCTCAGAATGTTTCTTACATCTCGGCTCTAGAGACGGGAGGAAAGCTTTCTCCGGAAGAGGCTTATACGAAAATTAAAGGTTTGTGGAAACAGTTGAAGCACAGCAAGAAAGCATTAGGGATTGGTAAAAATCTACCTCAAGAAACAACCTAATTCTTCGAGTACTCGGTAATCTGTATAAGAGTTGGAATAAAGAGTCTGAGCATAGGGATTTGCGAAGTACCACCTTTGTCGCCATACCGTAACGAGAAGGATGAAACGACTGCCATTCTGGCTACCAGAATGGCATTACCCACGAGGACGAGGAGCTGCAACGCTTGCTGCAAGCAGGCGGCGAGTACAAGGTTATTGTGAGCGCTGAGGCTGACGCCTTGATTCTTTTGGGTTAAAAGACTGAAAAGCAACTAATGACAAGGGTTCTAATCATCGAAGACGAAGAAATCCTGCGCGAGAGTATCCTGAATATCCTAGAGACGAATGGGTTTAGTACGATTGAGGCAGGAGATGGCCAAAGTGGAGTACGCTTGGCAAAAGAGCGGATTCCTGATCTTATTTTGTGTGATATTAGAATGCCGGAGATCTCTGGGTACGAAGTATTAAAAACACTCCGTCAAGATCCACTGACGGCAGGTATTCCCTTACTCTTTCTAACGGCAGACAATATCCAAAACGTCATGGATCAAGGAGAGGCTCTAGGGGCAAACGGCTATCTGACCAAGCCCTTTTCAACTGTTCAACTCTTACAAGCGATTAGTCAAGGGCTTCGCGATTACCCTAGAAACTAGCGCAGCTAATCGCTAAACTCACTCCTCTGTAAAAATTTTTTAACTAATTCGCCGGGAAGTCCCCCGCTATAGCCAAGGCGGATACATCGAGCCGTGAGGCGAGTACCGCCACAGGTTTAGCGGCGGGATGAAAGGCGGTCAATTGCGTCCGGTCAAACGGGAGCGCAATTGACAATACCATCTTACTGTTTTACGATTAAATAAATTCACAGTAAACCTAGGCTAATCAAGGAAATAAAGGTTGGGAAAACTTATGTAACGCCCAAAGATAGCTTGGGTGATCAGGCGGGAGTTGTGATTGTTGCAGAGTCAACCGAAGGGTACAGTGCACAAGTATTCTCAGTAAATGCTTGGTACGACCACAAGTACAATCAGCAAGGTCAGATAATAGATGCCCCTCGTGTTGAGCTTGGAAACCATATTTGGGATTTAGATTTAGAGACTGAAAGCTGATGAAACGTCGAGTAGCGAAAGTTAGGCTCTATCCAACAAACGAACAACAACAATCGCTAGCCAAAGCGTTTGGTTGTAGTCGTTGGTGGTGGAATTTCGCACTCAATAAAACGATTCAAACCTACCAAGAGACAGGAAAAGGGTTGTCAGACAAGGCGCTTAATGCGCTTCTGCCATCGCTCAAAAAAGAATACGAGTGGCTAAAAGAGACTTATTCACAGGTATATCAATCAACCACTCGTAATTTGTCTAGAGCGTTCCTCAATTTCTTTGAAAAGCGCGCGGCTTTTCCTCGTTTCAAATCTAGAAAAGCTAGACAGTCTATTCAATACCCTCAGAGTATCAAGGTTGAAGGAAACTGTCTTAAAGTTCCTTTTATTGGTTTGATTGAGGCTAAGTTTCACAGGTTATTTGAGGGTGAAATTAAGACTGTCACAATATCAAAAGACCCATCAGGCAAATACTTTGCATCTATCTTGTTTGAAGTGGAAGGTGATGAACCTGAAGTTTCAACTGAAGGTAAGGTCGCAGGTATTGATTTAGGAATAAAAGATTTTGCCATTGTTCATAATGGTGAAAAAACATCTAAGTTTGCTAACCCTAAGCATTTAGCTAAATACGAACGCAACTTAGCTCGAAAACAGGCTAACTTAGCCAGAAAGCAGAAGGGGAGCAAGTCTAGAGAGAAGGCAAGAAGGCTTGCGGCTAGAGTATACGAACGAGTTAGAAATGTCCGTCAAGATTTTCTCCATAAGCTTTCACGGAAGTTAGTTGACGAGAACCAAGTCATCGTAGTGGAGAACCTCAATGTCAAGGGCATGGTTCGCAACCACAATCTAGCCAAAGCTATTTCTGATGTTGGCTGGGGCATGTTTGTCAATTTCTTAGATTACAAGCTGGAACGTAAGGGTGGAAAGCTTATAGAAATTGATAGATGGTTTCCTAGTTCCAAACTCTGCTCAAAGTGTCTCTATCAAATGTCGGAGATGCCATTAGATGTCCGTAGTTGGACTTGTCCGAATTGCGGCACTCATCATGATAGAGACGAAAATGCAGCAAGAAACATAAGAGCAGAGGGTATCAGATTGTTATGGGCGTTGGGAACCAGCGCTCCTGCGGCAGGAGGAGATGTAAGACCAAAACTTGGACGCAAGCCCAAGCAAAGGCATTCTCTCGTGATTGTCGAAGCCCCCACTATATTCGGTACTCCGACTTAGTGGGGGTAGTTCACGAGGCGTCTGTACTCTCGTTTAGCTTTTGCGAATGTTTGAACTAGATTTTAGGGCATTTCTTCAGTCTTTCCTGAGCTTTGGCAAAAAGCTGATTGCTGCTCATTGGCGCTCTTTGCTCATTCTATTTATTGGTGTCTACTTACCCTTACAAGTTTTTGGGGAGCTAGCAGAAGAAGTTTGGGAAAATGAAGGCGGCTTTCCTTGGGATGTGCCTATTCTGCTGGCGGTTCATAGCACATCCTCAACCCAAATGGATGGTTTCGCTACCATCCTGACGAAGCTAGGGGTATTTTGGGGCGTGTTTCCCGTCGCTAGTGTGATCGGGCTAGTATTATTGCTGCGGCGACGGTGGCGATCGCTAACTTATTTACTCACCACTCTCTTCGGCAGCATCATCATTAACCGCACCGCCAAAGTATTATTACATCGAGTTCGTCCCCACCTATGGTCATCACCCGCTCCAGAGTTGGACTACGGATTCCCTAGTGGTCATGCCATGTCGAGTATGACACTGGTAGCGGCGTTGGTCATTCTGAGTTGGAACAGCCGTTGGCGCTTTCCCGTTTGGTTGATTGGAAGCGTATTTGTGGTATCCATTGGCTGGACACGTCTTTATCTAGGAGTTCACTATCCCAGTGATATTCTCGCCGGTTGGATGGTTTCGATTGCTTGGGCGATCGGGGTGAGTTTACTGATTAGACCCCATTTAACTAAACCCGTGGTTGCACAGGATGGAGAACCGGCTCATGCCGATCAGCTAACACCGAGGGAACAAGAGGCTGTAACGGAGAAAACTAAGTAGAGATTTCCACCACGTTCTTGCATTCTACCGGAGCAACCTTATGAGACAAACCATCATTCAGGTCGATGCTTTCACTGATACACCCTTCGCCGGAAACCCGGCGGCTGTTTGTGTTTTGCCGGCTCCCCAGGATGAGGACTGGATGCAAAACGTAGCCAGGGAGATGAATTTATCAGAGACGGCTTTTCTCGTCAGGCAGGACGATGGCTTCAATTTACGTTGGTTTACCCCTGCCGTAGAAGTACCGCTTTGTGGTCATGCGACCCTAGCGAGTGCCCATGTCTTGTGGTCGGAAGGACATTTACCCTCGGATGCAGTGGCTCGTTTTTACACCAAAAGTGGCTTACTCATCGCCAAGCGCCAAGGAGATTGGATTGAACTCGATTTTCCGGCCAATCGCTCAGAAGCAATAATCCCCCCTCCCGAACTCTCTCAAGCTTTGGGTGTGCCGCTCAAATCAGTTTTTCAGACGGCTTTGGACTATTTGGTCGAAGTGGAGTCTGAAGAATGGGTGCGGCAAATGCAACCCAATTTCCAGCAACTCAAAACCCTGCACCATGGCAGAGTCATTGTCACCAGCTCTTCTAGGGAAGATTCGGATTATGATTTTATTTCTCGCTTCTTTGCACCTGGCGTAGGCATTGATGAAGACCCAGTAACGGGAGCCGCTCATTGCTGCCTTGCTCCCTTCTGGCGCGATCGCCTCGGTCAGGATGAGTTTTTAGCCTATCAGGCATCTAGTCGGGGTGGGGTGGTGAAAGTACGCTATACGGGGAGCGATCGCGTCTTTCTCGCCGGACAAGCGGTTACTGTGCTGCGAGGAGAATTAATCGCCACTTGATCGGGGAATGGGGAGAGCTAAAGTGAACATTCAACAAGCGTTTAATGCAGCTGCCGCCGATTATGACCGATTACGGCGCATCCTGATTCCGTGCTTTGATGACTTCTACAGAACAGCGGTTGAAATTATCCCTTGCGATCGCAGTGAACCCCTGAAGATACTTGATTTGGGTGCGGGAACCGGACTGTATTCAGGTATGGTTCAGTCGCTCTTCCCGAATGCCGAGTTCACGCTGCTCGACTTAGCCCCTGAGATGTTAGAAAAGGCGAAGAGCCGATTTAGCAAGATGGGCAAGTCCCCAAGAATCCTGATAGGTGATTATGTCGAAAGTGATTGGGAAAGCCCATACGACCTTGTGATTTCCGGTTTATCCATCCATCACCTGTTCGACTTGGATAAAAAGCGTCTTTATCAGCGGATTTACCAAGCGCTGAAGCCTGGGGGTATGTTCGTCAATGCCGACCAAGTTTTGGGTAAGACACCCGAATTAGAGAAGCGCTATCGACAACAGTGGCTCGATTCAGTCCGTACCCTCGGTATCTCCGACGAGGAACTAAAAGCCGCCCAAAAACGCATGGAATACGATCGCATGGCAACCCTTGACGCACAACTGGGTTGGCTGGAAGCGGCAGGTTTCCAAGATGTTGATTGCTGGTACAAAAATTTCAGCTTTGCCGTCTTTGGCGGATATCGTCCTGCTCAGTTAGAAGTTAAAAACAATCCTCAACAACCCACCCTCCAGACTCAACGGATCATTCTACGTCCCTTCATCCTGGCAGATGCACCAGATGTGCAACGGTTAGCTGGCGCACGCGAAATTGCGGCGATGACGCTCTCAATTCCCCATCCCTACGAAGATGGTATGGCTCAGGAGTGGATTAACACCCATTCAACTGCATTTGATCAAGGGAGAGCCGTCAACTTTGCGATCGCCCTCCGGGCGGTGCCTTCGGCAATCGCCCTGCGTGAAAGTGGAGAACTGTGTGGAGCGATCGGATTAGGCATCGATACCGAAAATAACCAGGCTGAACTCGGCTACTGGCTGGGCAAACCCTATTGGGGACAAGGCTACTGCACCGAAGCCGCTAGAGCCGTGGTGAGATATGGCTTCGAGGTACTGGGTCTACATCGCATTCATTCTGCCCACTTTCCCCATAATCCAGCATCAGGACGAGTGATGCAGAAGATTGGGATGCACTACGAGGGATGCCGCCGCCAACATATACGCAAGTGGAAAAAGTTTGAAGATCTTGTACAGTATGGCATCCTCAAAAGTGACTGGTTGCAGCAGTGACAGAATTTTAAAATAAAACAGGGAAGAGTATGTAAAAAGAACCGTTAGCATCAAAAGTAATTATTTTTGATATTACCTTGCGTGATGGAGAGTTGAAGCCAGGTGTCAAATGTGATACCTCCCATCTCGTTAAAATTTCCGGAATCACCAGTCCCAAATTGGTAGTTAAATTTTGTTACGATAAATTGGGATATTCAGCCATTGGCGACTCCACCCTCGTCTGTCGCTGATCACGAAACCTACTGAAATTGTCCTTGGAGACACTCCTAATGCTGCGACTCGAACATATTAGTAAAATTTACCCTACAGGCGAAGTCCTCAAGGATGTCAACTGGGAAGTCAAAGTAGGCGATCGCATTGGACTCGTCGGCGTTAACGGCGCAGGCAAATCCACCCAACTAAAAATCATTGCTGGGGAGATGGAACCCACGGCGGGAGAAATTATCCGTCCCGCTAGCCTACACATCGCCTACCTCACCCAAGAATTTGAAGTCGATCCGACGCGTACTGTTCGCGAAGAATTTTGGACGGTGTTTAAGGAAGCGAACGCTGTGCAGCATTCGATGACGCAGGTGCAGCGACAGATGGAAACGGCTAATCCAGAAGAACTAGACCGACTCATCCACAAACTAGACAAACTCCAACGTCACTTTGAAGCGCTAGATGGCTATGGATTAGAGGCTCAAATTGAGAAGATTTTGCCCGAAATGGGATTTGAGCCAGAAGATGGCGATCGCCTCGTCAGTGCGTTCAGTGGGGGTTGGCAGATGCGGATGAGTTTGGGCAAAATCTTGCTGCAAAAACCCGACCTCTTGCTGCTAGACGAGCCAACAAACCATCTGGATTTAGAAACCATTGAATGGCTGGAAACTTACCTGAAGGGTCTAAAAACCCCAATGGTTATTGTTTCCCATGACCGGGAGTTTCTGGATCGCCTGTGTACCCAAATTGTCGAAACTGAACGCGGTGTCTCGACGACATACCTGGGTAACTACTCTGCTTATTTGCAACAGAAAGCTGAGATGCAGGAAGCTCAACTGAGTGCTTATGAGCGTCAGCAAAAGGAACTGGAGAAGCAGCAAGTCTTTGTGGATCGTTTCCGCGCTAGCGCCACCCGGAGCACCCAGGCGAAAAGCCGCGAGAAACAATTAGACAAAATTGAGCGGATTGAAGCGCCAACCAATAGCTTAAAAACCCTGCACTTCCGCTTTCCCCCGGCACCTCGCAGTGGTTTGGAGGTGGTGAAAATCAAAGACTTAGTTCATGCCTATGATGACAAGATTCTGTTCTTAGGAGCCGATTTACTGATTGAACGTGGCGATCGCGTGGCGTTTCTCGGTCCTAATGGTGCGGGTAAATCGACCCTGCTTCATTTAATTATGGGCATGGAACAACCCACGGAAGGGACGGTTCAATTGGGTCAACATAATGTCCTTCCGGGTTACTTCGAGCAAAATCAAGCCGAAGCTCTGGATTTAAACAAAACCGTCATGCAAACGATCCATGATGAGGTGCCGGATTGGAAAAACGAGGAAGTTCGCACCTTATTAGGACGGTTTTTGTTTAGTGGTGAGACGGTGTTTAAAAAAGTTGAGTCCCTGAGTGGGGGAGAAAAAGCGCGTCTTGCTTTGGCTAAGATGCTTTTACGTCCCGCTAATTTACTGATGTTGGATGAGCCGACCAATCACCTGGATATTCCTGCGAAAGAAATGCTGGAAGAAGCCATCCAGAATTATGATGGTACGGTGCTGATTGTCTCCCACGACCGTTATTTCATTTCCAAAGTCGCTACCAAAATTGTGGAAATCCGAGAGGGTGAATTTCGCCCGTATCTAGGAGATTACCACTATTATTTAGATAAAATCGCGGAAGAAAAACAGCAAGCTAAACTAGCTGCGATCGCCGCCGAAAAAGCCGCGAAAAAAGCGGCAAAAGCCTCAAAGAAAGCTGACACTAAACGCCGCTAATATTTGGTGGAATCGAGTCCTCAAAATAGGGGGTAATGCTTCCGCACCCCAACGTGAAGACGCCCCCTACTATTCTTTTGAGTCTATACAAGAGATTTTTAGTTTAGCCTTGTGAACTACACGGCTAATGCCAAAACGCCCCTTCCAAAGGAGAACCACAAATGCGTTTCTCCAATGCAGAAAGCGGAAGAACAATCGGCCAAAAGACCGTTGCCAGTGCCAAGACTTTTAAACACAAGCGTTTTTCTGATTCTGACAAGCTAGTATCCTGCCTAAAACGTTTAAACCAGTTAGCGAAACATTGGATCGCTTTGGTAACGTAAAACGCAGTCAGGATTAAGGATAATTCTTGATAACTTGCTGCGTCGATAATACACATCGACATAATACCCTTTAATAGTTTGGTTTTCTTGACGATAGACTTTAGACTTTTAAAAGCCCCTAGGCACCCTGACAGCAAAGGTCTCAAACTAGCAATTAACGTCTTCGTTTTGCTCTTGCTCTATAAGAGATTCCTCTTAAAAAAGAATTATAGCCTTTCTTAATTGTGTGTCATGTACACAATGGCAGGGGCATAGGGCTGTGCGCCCCTACGGATGTACCTGCTCCAATCGACAAGGGCTATATGGTAATGAGTTGAGTAATAATCCTAAGAATATTAATTTAAGCAAAAATGTGCTTTATGATACAACTTTTTTATTAAATTTAATAAAAGTTTCCGGAAAGCGATGAAAAGTTTAGCCGTAAACGCTTTTCCCGGTATTGCCCTCATCTAGGTATAGATGCGGTGTAGGAGTGTTTCTGTAAAATAGAAATCGATGGATTCAGGGGCCAGGTAACTGGTCAGAAACGCCTATCGAGACTATCTACGGGAATCTTCAGGGTTTAAAGTCCAGCCAACTCAAGCAGCTCCAACGGCTGTATCAGCAACGCTTACCGAGCGATCGCTTGACAACACCAGAGTTTGCCCAACGACTGGCGGCCATCAGCACGGACATCAAACAACCGGTGTGTACCTACATCAATCGGCGGGGACAGGTGATTCGCGTGGGAGTCGGTACTCCCTCTCAGACGAAAATCCCGCCGTTGGAATTGCCCCGCTACGGCGCAGAACGACTGTCGGGCATTCGCTGTCTTGCCACTCAGCTTAAGTCAGAAACTCCGAAAGAAGCGGCCTTAACCGCCATGGTCATTCAACGACTCGATGCTTTAGTGGTACTGACGGTTACAGAATCAGGATTTGAGCGGCGGGGAGGGGGTGCTACCGGTTATGTCAAAGAGACTTACTTAGTTCACTTACTTCCTCCCACGGAGCAAGGAGTGCAAAATCCAGATGACCGCCTTCTAGCAACTGGCGTTGAACAGAGCTGGAGTCTGTCGCCACCCCTAAGCTTGGATATACTGACCAAACAGGATTTCCTGGAGTTGGTCGAAGGACTAGAATCTGAGTTCCGGCGAGAATTTGTTGCACAACAGGTTGATGTCGATCAAGACCGAGTGCTGATCGTTGGGTTGATGACGGACGAGACGACTAAAGAGCGATTTGAGGATGGCTTAGCAGAAATCGCCCGGTTGGTGGATACGGCAGGGGGAGAGGTATTACAGACGATGCGGCAGAAGCGATCGCGTCCGCATCCTCAAACCGTGGTTGGGGCTGGTAAAGTTCAGGAAATTGCCCTAATCGTTCAAACTCTGGGAGCTAATCTCGTCGTGTTTGACCGCGACCTCTCACCAGCTCAAGTCCGCAACCTAGAATTGGAAACGGGTGTCCGGGTCGTAGACCGTACTGAAGTCATTTTGGATATCTTTGCCCAACGCGCCCAATCCCGCGCCGGAAAATTGCAGGTAGAACTGGCTCAGCTCGAATACATGCTGCCCCGTCTCACAGGACGCGGTCAGGCGATGTCACGGTTAGGGGGTGGTATCGGTACTCGCGGCCCCGGTGAAACTAAACTGGAAACGGAACGCCGAGCGATTCAGCGTCGCATTAATCGACTCCAACAGGAAGTAAATCAGTTGCAAGCCCATCGTTCGCGTTTGCGGCAGCGGCGTCAGCGACAGGAAGTTACTACGGTTGCAGTCGTCGGTTATACCAATGCTGGAAAATCCACCCTGTTGAATACACTCACTAATGCTGAGGTCTACACGGCTGACCAGTTGTTTGCGACCCTTGACCCCACCACACGACGCTTACCCATTCCCAATGCCGTGACCGGTGAACCGATGGAAATTCTGCTAACCGATACCGTCGGATTTATCCACGAACTCCCTCCCCCTCTAGTGGATTCCTTCCGTGCCACTTTAGAAGAAGTTACAGAAGCCGACGCGCTGCTTCATTTGGTGGATTTATCTCATCCGGCATGGCAAAGTCACATCCGCTCGGTGATGACCATTTTGTCGGAAATGCCCGTTACACCGGGCCCCATTTTGGTGGCGTTTAATAAAATTGACCAGGTAGATAGTGAAACCTTGACGCTGGCTCAAGACGAATTTCCTCAAGGCGTATTCGTTTCCGCCAGTGAGCGGTTCGGGCTGGAAACACTGCGTCAAAAATTAGCCCAGTTAGTTCATTACGCCCTCAATCCTTAGTCATATGCTTGCCATGGCTCAGTCAAAAGAGATATTTTGCCTTTGTGAGAGTGTAGAATTAACGGTTATGGTCGTCCGCACCTCGTAGAGCTGACAATGGCACCAATGTTGCCAAAAAGTCAGTTTTTTCGTTTTTGCCCAGATGACGGACAAGAAAAATCTTTTGCGGATGGGTGATACCATAAATTACCTTGACCCGATGAGAGATGATTTCAGGGGTCAGTTATCCAAATGTGCTTTGGATTGGGAAAGGCGTATTACTCGTGGTATTGCCACTCTTAATCCATCAGGCCAACCTAAAAAAGTCTAACTTTACAGTTTGATGCTTCGTTCTGGCGACGCTGAGATTTTAAGTTTTCTAGAGCAAATCCAGCTGGCTCGAAACCTTGCAGTTGGCTTACGATGCTATCGTCTACGAACCATGTGCCTAAATTTGGCACGCTGGCTGAGATTGGATCAAGAACAAATACGCCAGCTCATTTTCTTGAGTTACTGCCACGGTCTGGGGAAAATTGGTATTCCTGACGCAATTCTGCTCAAACCCAGTTCTCTGAACGAGCAGGAGTGGACGAAAATTCGCGAGTACCCAGAAGTGTCCGAGCTAATCTGTAATCAGCTTCCTGTTCTCAGGGAGTTTGCCCCTTTAGTTCGCTCTCATCAAGAGCGGCTCAATGGTACAGGCTATCCCGATGGGTTGCAGGGCGATGAAATTCCTTATATTGTTCAGGTTTTTCAACTGGTCAATATCGCGGATGCCATTATCAGTAAGCGGCTTCACCGTACCAGCAACACCTCTGCGAGCGATCGCCCCTACTGGATGCAAGCTGTTGAGGAAATTACCAAAGAAATGGAGGTAGGAGCCAGAGACGCGGAACTGTGTGAGAAGTTTTTCCGGTTTCTGGAGCTTTACTACCGGGGCGGCGGTTGATTGGGGGTTGAAGGTTGGAAGGTTAGTCGATTGTTCGCGTAGCGTTCCCCGTACTCGGAAGCAGAACCCGAAGGGTAGGGGTAGGTTAGAACTTTCAACTTGCCAACTTGGAACTTATCCCCAATCCTCCGTCCGAAGCCCTAAGTTCTGTAAACTAGATACTCCAGCTACGTAGGTGAGGTTATATTGCAACGGTGTCACAGTGATATATTTATCACGAATTGCCTGGACATCTGTTGGTACATGTTCGGGGAGATGGAGATGGGCAGGTTGTTCCACATCTTCGAGAACTTCACCGGCTAACCAGTAATAGGTTTTGCCGCGTGGATCAACTCGTTTCTCGAAGGTATCGAAATAGCGGCGAATGCCTTGACGAGTGATACTAACTCCGGCAATTTCTTCTGGCTTCAGGGGGGGTACATTCACATTCAGCAGCATTACCTCAGGTAGGGGCTGCTTGGAGAATTGATCAATGAGCTGTTTAGCAAACAGCGCGGCAGCTTGAAATTCCTGGGAGGTATGGCTAGCCAGACTGAAAGCAATGCTGGGAATGCCTTCGATTACGCCTTCCATCGCCGCTGAAACAGTGCCCGAATAGAGGATATCTGTACCCAGGTTAGAACCGTGATTGATGCCAGAAAGGACAAAATCCGGTGGGCTGTCAATTAATGCCCCCAACGCCAGCTTCACGCAGTCTGACGGCGTTCCTGAACACGCCCAGGCTTTGATCGATGGGTGAAAGATTGACTCAACTTTTTCGGCACGAATGGGGTCGTGTAAGGTAAGACCATGACCCGTAGCCGATCGCTCTCGATCCGGACAAACAACCGTAACGTTATGGCCGGCTTGGGCAAGCGTATCGGCGAGGGTGCGAATACCCAGTGCGAAAATCCCGTCGTCGTTGCTGATGAGCAATTTCATGAAGAAGTAATGTCGCCGCAAAGATGAAAGTCGTTGTTTGATTCTATCTTGAGGCTTGGGTTGCAATACGGCTTTTGGGAAAGCTCAGTCCGAGTGTAGCGATCGCGACAGTCAAACAACCCATAGCTCCTCCTCAACTCAGCCTTTGACAATACCGCTAAAAGAATGACAGCTCAGATGGGTACACTGGTAAAGGTAATTAGCTTCGGTAACTTTCTTCACGACCTAGCATGACCATTTCGCCTGACGAGCTTGAGACTCAATTAGCCGCCATCAAAGAAGAAGCACTTTCCAAGATCGCTGCTACTGATACCCTAGAACAATTAGAACAATTACGCATCAGTTACCTGGGCAAGAAAGCGCAACTGTCTCAGGTTTTGGGGGGTATGGGCAAGCTAGCACCAGAAGACAAACGTCGCATTGGTGCTTTTGCCAATGTTGTTAAAGAAGCCCTCCAAGAGGGTTTAGAAAAGAAGCGCACTGAATTACAAGCCGCCCAAATCCAGGCACAATTGGAAGCCGAAACCCTTGATGTGACGATGCCAGGGGTTTATCGCCCTCAAGGTCGGATTCACCCCCTCAATAGCACGATTGATCGGGTGTTGGATATCTTCGTGGGATTAGGTTATACCGTCGCCGCCGGTCTGGAAATGGAGACGGATTACTATAACTTTGAGGCACTCAACACCCCGCCTGATCATCCAGCCAGGGATATGCAGGATACGTTTTACCTGCCGGATGGTAACTTGCTACGCACTCATACCTCTTCCGTGCAGATTCGCTACATGGAAGCCAATGAACCACCGATCCGAATTATTGCACCCGGTCGAGTTTATCGTCGGGATACTGTGGATGCCACCCACTCGGCTGTGTTTCATCAAATAGAAATACTAGCCGTAGATGAAGGGATAACCTTTACTGACCTGAAAGGTACTCTCAAAGAATTCTTCCAAGACTTGTTTGGCGAGGAGATAGAATTACGCTTCCGCGCCAGTTATTTCCCCTTTACAGAACCTTCGGCAGAAGTAGATGTGAAGTGGAGAGGGAAATGGTTAGAAATGGGGGGTTGTGGCATGGTTGACCCTAACGTACTCAAAGCCGTCGGCTACGACCCTGAGATTTACACAGGCTTTGCCGCTGGTTTTGGTGCAGAACGCTTTGCTATGGTGCTGCATCAAATTGATGATATTCGTCGATTGTACAGCAGTGACTTGCGATTTTTGCGACAGTTCTAAAGCGGGTTGAAGGTTGAAGGTTAGAACTCTCAATTTGTCAACTTTCAACTTTCAATTTACAAACTTTCAACTTTAAGCTTTTGCTCTAATCCCTCAACGGGGCATTCGTGCAAAATGCTCCAACAGTAGACGATGAATAAAAATGTAACCTCCACCAACTTTTTGTAAAAAAATTCGCTCTGTCGCCCAGTCGAGAAAACGAGCATAATTCCCAGGAATATACCCGCACAAGTAGAGGATAAGGCGCAGAATGAAGTGTTTGATACAAGCTTCACCGCCTCCAGCTACCAGTCCAAAGGATAGACCAAACATTCCCCAATACAAAATTCGCCAATGCAATAGCGCGGCTCCTACACAGGCCACGCAAAATCCTATTAAAGAAAAAACAACAGCATTTTTAGCAGACTGCCAAATTCCTTGATTAGGAACTGTGAGCATCTCGATTCCAGGGCTAGTTAACCCACGAACTAACCCAACAGTCAGCCCCATAGTCATCCCAAACACTAGCCCACGAAGCAATGAATCCCTAAAATGAGGATGGGAAAGACTAAAAGGCAGGGGGTTAAATAATAAATAATAAGGGATTTTGAGGAGCAATCCCCAAAGCGAACCAAAAACTACTCCACGAATCAGATTTTTCCTGGCGTTTTTCCCAGACCATTTTAGCTTCTCAACAGGTTTGATGCGAGAAATACCGAAAATACGCCAAAAAGCTAACCCTGTTGCTGAGAGTAGTAGAAGCATTCGGTTGAGCGGGAAAACCAATATTCCTATCAACCCACCGAACAGGATAAAACTGAGAACAACACTGAGCTCGTAAATCCGTTTTTGCCAGTTTTTGGGCAATAAATCTGGCTGCATTCGTTCGATTAAGAATACAGTTTGAGATTGCTGAGATAGTTGTTGCGCTAGCCAAATCAGCCAATTCATTGATTGTGATTTTGAATACTGGCGATTGGCACCTCTGCGGTCAAACATGCGTTGAATGTAGTTATCAAACAAATGTTGGCGGCGTTCTTCCAAATTCATCCCCGGTAAATCTGTTACCGACATCCCCTGGTAAGCGAGGGTCATAATACTAAGCATCAGGGGAGACTTGGCTAATTCTTGAAGTGTGGTATCGGCTTGTAGGGCGGTATTGAGAGCTGCTAGTTCTAGATCTGCACTAGCAAGATAGTGATGAACTTGTTCTAAGGTGAGGGGTTGGATGAACAAAGCTGCCTGAAACCGGAGGTGGTGGTCGAGGACTTCATAGTCTTTGATACGGCTCGTCACTACAATTTCAGTGGTTCCGTGTAACTGGATGAATTCGTTTAACGCTTGAACACATGCGGCTCGACGAGTAGGACTGACTTCGTCTAAGCCATCCAGAAGCAGTAATATCTGCTCAGTTTTAAGCCAAGCTTGACCGATTTCTGGGGAAACTTGATATTTGGTATTGAGTTCTTGTACCAACCAATCAGCAAGCGCTTGCTTGTCATTTGTCCAAGCCGAAAGGTTAAATACTACAGGGATAGACTGGTTGAGGTCTTGCTCGGTACGGGAAATCAGATCGCGAGTTAGTTCCAAAAGTGTCGTTGTTTTGCCTGCGCCGGGAGCGCCTAAAATTAACAGCGTTCGTCCGGCTCCAAGTTGGTCGAATTGGTCAATAATTCGGGTATTGGGGGGCAGGGTTTGCCGGGGTTGCTCAGGTGTTTCCCACACAATACCCCAAGGACGATCGAGGGCATCAAGGCGTTTTTCTAAACCGAGGGCAATTAGTGCCTTATCGTGTAAAGACGTTTCTAGAACACCTTTAATCCAATAATTTTTCACCTTATTGAGCAAGATTTGGCGATTGCGATACTCTTGTCGGGAGTAGAGCGTTTTCGCTTCCAGTACCTCTTGCGAAGGGATTCGAGATTGAAGTTTGGGAAGTGGGGAGTTGGAATACGAGGGAGTATTGCCAAGTCTTCCGTGTCCTCCTACTCCCCAGTCAAGAGCACCCTCACTATGGGTGGGGAGTTTTGTGGTTTCGAGATCGGGTGCCAGGGTTGTTTGAGTCTGGGATGATGGGAGAGTTGGCTCTGCCGGAATTATTTCTGGGATATTTTTTAAGATGCGAGTATCCGCCTGCAAGGCAAGGAGCATTTCTCTGGCTGTTGAGAAGCGATCGCGCGGATGAGGCTGAGTCGTCTTGTCTAAAATGGCTGCTAAGGTGGGGCTAATCTTCACCGCATCTGTGTGCCAAACGAACTGACCAGTCTCAGGATGTGTCTCTAATTCTTGAGGGCGTTTACTCGTTAATAGGTAAATTGCTGTGAGACCCAAGCTGTATAGGTCACTGGCGTAGACAGGTTTACCGACGGCTTGCTCTGGGGGCATGAACCCTTTTGTGCCGACCACAATAGAGCTAGTCATCTCCCCTTGAGGATTGACCATCATACCCATCGTTTCTTTGGCAATGCCGAAATCAATTAAAACAGGTTTGTCATCGTGTTGTCTGAGAATAATGTTGTTGGGTTTGATATCTCGATGGATAATTCCTCGGTTGTGGACATAATCTAGGATGGATAAAATACTCAACAGTATTTCCTTCACGTCACGCTCGCCCAATGAGCCGTTCCGTTGTAATTTGGCATTTAAAGTGACGCCTTCAATCCATTCCTGCACTAAATAAAACTGTCCCTGCTCGGCAAAATAAGCATACAACCGAGGAATCTGAGTGCTTCCCTCACCCAATTGCTCTAGAATTGCGGCTTCCCGCTCAAACCGCTCTTGAACCAGTTGGTAAACATTAGGATTGTTTGCGATCGGTTTGAGTTGCTTAATGACACAGTGACGACCTGAAGGCATATGTGTATCCTGTGCCAGAAAGGTTTCACCAAATCCGCCCGTCGCAAGAGCCTGAATAATTCGATAGCGATTGTTCAAAAGCGCTGGTATCATCAATTAGCTAAATCGCTGGGAAGCCCAACGCTGTCTATTAAGGCAGCGCTGGAAGGATGTCACATTGGCTCAGGGAAAGCATCTAAAATGCCTGATACTGATATGGCTCCGTGAGGGAGCGTTTGCCAGCAAGGGACAGGTAATTTTTAGCCAGAGGATTACTCCTGCTTAACTAAAATTCCTGGTTCTTTCTGGATGGGGAGGACATTTAAAATATCCGTCTGAGCGCAATATTTTAGGTCTTCATGACCAATTAGACCCAACAGGCGTTTTCCGTGGCTGGCATGATGGAACAATTCTAATAATTGGTCTTGCCACTGCGAGTAGAGGGCGATCGCACCGATTACTTCATCATTTCCTGCCAGTTCGTCTAAGGGGGCGTCGAGCTTTTCCTGAAGACTGTGGGCGATCGCACCAGCACAAGCGGTATCCTCTAAGGAGAAACTGCCTTCCCAACCTGAGCCGACAAGCCACAGCGTCTCTGGCTGTTGAGCCAAAATATACTCTACGGTTGCCAGACGATTCACAAAGGCTGCTGCCAGAACAATGGGGGCATTCTGCACGCATTGTAAAGCACGGGTGCCATTGGTTGTACTAATGAACAATCGCCGTCCCTGGACTCGTTCAGGCGTACAATCTAGGGGGGAGTTACCCAAGTCACAGCCAGCCACCATAGCACCGCCGCGTTCTCCGGCGCGAAGACGTTTTTCGGGTGGCCATTGTTCGCTGACTTGCATCAACTTTTCCATCTCACTGAAGGCTTGGACAGCTTCAGCACCTGCATTTAAGGCGGTGGCGATCGTGGTTGTGGCTCTGAGAATATCAATGGCGATCGCACAGTCTGGTACTTGATCGGTTGGAGTCAGTTCTGGGGTGTGGTAAACGAATAACTTCACTGGCGGACTGTACCTGCATTGTTAACTGCCGAGATATTATTCTATGGGTCAGCCCTACCAAATTCCTAATGTGACAAGAGGCGCGATTTTCGCTGACGCTCGAACACTCGCTATCGCAACAGCGCTTCGCGATCTCAAAATCTTCTCAGGCTTGCTGATAGCCTTTTTGGTAGGTAGGACTATCCGTTCGACAGCTTGGTTTTACCCTTGTTAAAGTCTCTTTTGATATGGCAGCCAGAAGTCAGCAGGAAGACTGGACAACTTGAACTTGATGCTGGCTGGTGACGCTTTTAGGTTTGTGGACGGTTGAATAAATGGGTGTATCGTTGCTGCCAGATGGCTTCGAGGCGGGAGAGTGCATCTTCGGTATAGCGCTGGGCTTCATGCAAAATGGACTGCCAGAGGATATCGAGGGCGTTGAGGTTGGGACAGTAGCGAATGAGGGTGCGACAAGCAGCAATCCACTGTTCTAATTTGCGGTAACTGACGAAGTAACCGCATTTTCCTTGGATATGCACCCAGAGGATGTTATGCCATTTTTCCCAGTGGCTGGATGATTACATGGAAAAAATACTGCTTAATGAAATAAACTTTGACTATGAAAAAGAAGATGATGAATTTAATAAACTATTTAGTTTTTTAGAAATGTAATCCAAGCTGGTCTTACTTGTACCTTAGTGGATAAATATAAAATTGAACTTAAAGCATTAGTCACAAGAATAAATGAGATTGCTCATGGTCAAAAAATGACAATCAAAAACATTGAGGAGTACAAAAAAATATGAAGATGCTGCCTTAGAGGTCATGCACGAATTAGCTATATCAATTATTGAGGTTTAGAGAAAAAAGTATATTTAAAAAATACTTAACGAAGTCTGTGATATTGAAGCGTAAGACTAATCGGTATTTCTAAATCAAATTCAGGTGAATCGTCAGTCCGACCATCTAGCGCTCGAAGCTTCTGAGGTTCTCAAGGCAAACGTTGATGAATGCGATCGCTCCAAAACGGCACAACAGGCGACCCTGGTTCAATCGTCTCCCTACCAATCGACTCAATCCACAAGACCAAAAGCAAAAAGCGCAAAAAACCCCAAGCCTTAAACTCCAACCGTAGTATCTCCAAAACTCTGTTCGAGGCTTACGACAATACAGAAGACATCCTGACCAAAAGCGCCATAAACTTACCAAACTTACAAGTGCTAGAGTGGATTGAAAGGAACGTTAGCTTCCCAATCTGAGTTTTTTGGGATGCTTTTAAAGAATCAGGACGACACACAATTAGTCTCGACCACAGCAATCTGTCACCGACGACAAATAAATAGTCACTGTACAAGTAGCTTTAAGCGGGTGATGGGACTCGAACCCACGACATTCAGCTTGGGAAGCTGACGTTCTACCACTGAACTACACCCGCATGTCATTTCTCAACCTATAATTATACAAATATTTAGGAGATATTTGTTAAGTGTCAAAAATTTTGCAGGAGTCAAATGCCTATAGAAATATTATTCTGATTCAACAATATTTAATAATTCCCTAATTTTTACCAAAACCCGTGTGGATATTACTGTTCAACACTTCGTTGATTGCACAAGCCGAGGCTTGTGACTCAAAACACAACGCTATCGTGACCCTCACAAAAGCGATTAACCAGTTTTTGTTGCATCCTGTATGGTGGACAAGTTGTAACTGTTCCGTGCGGTTGAAGTCAAAGCTACGAACAAGTACTAAGGATGTTTAACCCTACTGAGATTCAGATTAATTCGTTTGTTGAAAAACTTCGGGAAGGCTATCGCCGAACCTATGGAGGGTGGAAGACAGATAATGAAGACATTATTGGCTGGGCTGGAAATATGGCAATGGAAAATATTGCCAACAGCGATGCGCTTTATCATAATGTCGAACATTCCATCATGGTTACCTTGGTCGGACAGGAGATTTTGCGGGGTAAACATATCCGCGAGGGTGGGGTGACGCCAGAAGACTGGTTGCACTTTATTATTTCTCTGGTATGCCATGACATTGGCTATGTTAAAGGAGTGTGTCGCAGCGATCAAGAAAGCGAAAGACTGTACGCCACTGGCCAAAATGGAGAGATGATTCATCTACCGATAGGGGCTTCAGATGCTTCCCTGACTCCGTATCATGTAGATCGAGCAAAATTATTTATTGATGAGCGCTTTGGTGGTCACAGGCTAATTGAGGCTGAGGTAATTAAGTTCAATATTGAACTAACTCGTTTCCCCGTGCCTAAAGAGGGGGATCTTCAAGATACGGGCAACTACCCCGGATTGATTCGCGCCTCTGACTTGATTGGTCAGCTGAGTGACCCGCGTTATCTTAAGAAAATTAGTGCCCTGTACTATGAGTTTGAGGAAACTGGAGTCAATAAACTTTTAGGATATCGGCATCCGGGAGATGTGCGGCGGAACTATTCTAAGTTCTACTGGAAAGGAGTTTATCCTTACATTCAGGATGCTTTAGCCTACTTGTCACTGACGCAACAAGGTAAACAAGTTGTTGCTAACCTCTACTCGAACGTGTTTCAAGTAGAACATGAAGACCACGAAGAGCAACACAAGCAACTAGCACAACAGCATCACTCCTAACTCTTTAACAGCATGAACTGGTGGCAGAAACTAAAAAAGAATCCACTTGCCCGTTTTGGGGCATTGCTGCTTCTGATATTTTATCTGGCAGTTCTCGCCGCTGATTTTGTTGCCCCTTATGATCCCTATGCCTCGCAATCAAATGGTTCACTGCTACCACCCACCCGGATTTACTGGCGTAACCAGACGGGCCAATTTATCGGACCCCATGTCTATCCGACAACCCAAGGACCGACAAATATCGAGACAGGCGATCGCCAACTGATTGTGAACCGTGCTACCCCTTCACCAATACACTTATTTGTTCAAGGTCCAACCTATCAGTTATTTCAGATTCGTCTTCCGATTGGCTCAAAATTCGAGGAAGTAGAACTGTTTGGGGGAATTCCCTGTAATCTCCACCTATTCGGAACAGTTGGTGAAGGCAAGATTAATTTGTTCGGGACAGATGAGCAAGGTCGCGACCAGTTCAGCCGTCTTGTACATGGAGGCCGGATCAGCCTCAGCATTGGTCTAGTCGGAATTGCCATCTCCTTCCCGCTTGGTCTATTAGTAGGAGGAATTTCTGGCTATTTCGGAGGATGGATAGATGCTATCTTGATGCGCCTAGTAGAGGTGCTCATGACAATCCCTACTTTTTACCTGCTGGTGGCGCTTGCCGCCGTCCTCCCACCAGGACTATCGAGTGCTCAGCGGTTTTTATTAATTGTCTTGATTACTTCGTTAGTTAGTTGGTCTGGCTTGGCACGAGTGATTCGAGGACAAGTGCTATCTATCAAAGAACGGGAATTTGTCCAAGCTGCAAAAGCTATGGGTGCCAATCCTTTTTATATTATTGTTCGCCACGTTTTGCCCCAAACCGCGACCTATATAATCATCTCGGCAACCCTAGTGATTCCCAGCTTCATTATTGCTGAATCAGTGTTGAGTTTGATCGGTCTTGGAATTCAGCAACCTGACCCTTCATGGGGGAATCTGCTGTCACTAGCAACAAATGCTTCTATTCTGGTACTACAGCCCTGGTTAATTTGGCCTCCGGCGCTGCTGATTATCTTGACGGTATTGGCGTTTAATTTGCTGGGGGATGGTCTGCGGGACGCTCTCGATCCGCGCAGTCTTCAGCGTGATTATTCCCCGCCCTCTTAAGCTTTAAATTTATTATCCTGACCGTATTGGCTTTTAATTGGCTAAGGGATGGTCTGCGGGACGCTCTGGCTCCGCGCCGTTTTCGGCGTTAGGTGTCGGGGTTGAGCTAGAGCGGTCTACGTCAAGAACCTTTCGAGCGGCTGTCTGCTCGGCAATTTGCCGTCCTTCCTCCAACAGATACTCAAGAAAAGTACGAGCCACTATAGACAGTTGTTTGCCGCTAGGGTAAACAGCATACCAATAACGCTCAATCGGAAATTTTTCGACATCCAAAACCGTGAGCTGACTGCTAGGACTTTCAAGCGCTAGGGTATGCAGAGATAATACAGAAATCCCTAGACCTCCAACGATCGCTTGCTTAATCGCCTCATTACTGCCCAAATCTAGCCTTACTTTCAATGAAAGCTTATGCTCATCGAACAGGTTTTGCACTGCCTTGCGGGTACCTGAACCCGGTTCTCGCATAATAAAAGGCTCGGTGGCAATGCGTTCGAGTGAAATATTTTTTTCCTTAGCTAAGGGATGATCAATACGTGCCAATACAACTAAGGGGTTTTCTAGTATTGGCTGGCAGGTGATCTCGACATTTTCCGGGAGTTGACTCATCACATACAAATCGTCTAAATTTTCATTCAGGCGATTGAGTATATGCTCGTGGTTTGTGACCTGAAGAGAAACATCAATTCCGGGATAACGCTGGCAAAACGGTCCCAATAAACGAGGGACAAAATATTTTGCTGTTGTAATTACAGCCAACCGTAACCGCCCCTGTTTCAAACCTTTTAGGTCTGCCACAGTCATCTCAAACTGATCTAACGTGTTAAAGACTTCGCGACAGGTCTTTACCAGTTCCTCACCAACTTGTGTAAGATAAAGGCGCTTGCCTACCTGGTCAAACAGAGGCATCCCAACAGCTTTTGTCAGCTGCTTGACTTGCATTGAGACAGTAGGTTGTGTGAGAAATAGCTCCTCTGCTGCTCGCGTAAAGCTATTATGCCGAGCGACCGCTTCAAATACCTTGAGTTGATGCAGTGTAGCTTGCTTCAACTATACTACTCCTTCAAATACCATAGATAAAATTCTATCGCAACCATAAATAATCATGCATTTTTCTATGAATATTCCAGGTTATGATTTCCAGTAACTGGAACAAGTGACAGTCTTCCTTCCATGTGGCGTTGCACAATTACCAGGCTGTATATTGGGGTCGTTATCAGTCCACTCTCATTGTGTATTTCACAGGTGGATTTATAATTCCATCTCATCGGCTTTGGTTTGATGCAACGCTTTCCTTTTTTGCGAGAGAAGGTTCAAAAAATCTAAGGACGCGGCAAATGATGCACGACTAAGATTTGGAGGCTTGAGGTTGAGTGCTTATGAATCTTTTATCTCTTTTATATGCATGGGCAGCTTCCTTAAATCTGGTAATTCTACAAGCTCCTTTTCGGGTTCCTTGATTTCAATCGGCAACATCAGAGGTTGGGGTTGCTCTTCAATCAGACAACTCGCGACTGGCAGAGTTCTCTCTAAATCTTCTAGGGGTCGAGGAATCACAGTAACAGCAACCAGTTCACCGATCCGCTGAGCTTCAGCCATCCCAACTTGTAAAGCCATAGCAACCTCTGCCACAGCTCCTCGAATAATAGCCGTACACAACCCAGCACCAATAGTTTCGTAAGCCGTTAGCTGGACATCCGCCGCCTTGAGCATGGCATCAGCTGCGCCAACCATCGCTGGAAATCCCCGTGTTTCCAAAAGACCGATCGATTGATTACTAATGCGAGAGCGATCATACTGTTGAGCCTCCTCAAGCAGCTGAGAGCCGATAGGAAATATAACTTCCAGATTAGGGAACGGTCGCGGGATGACCAGAGAGGAGAGCAGTTGACCTTCTTGTTGAGCATGTTCAACACCCGCTTGAACGGCGATCCGAACTTCAGCGAACGCACCCCGAACAATCGCTGTACATTGACCACTGCCAATTTTTTCGTAGCCAACGAGTATGACTCCCGCTGATTTGAGCATGGCATCAGCCGTGCTCACGATCACGGGAAAACTGAGAGTAGAAACCAAGCCTAAGGAGCCTTGGCCGATGCGAGGGTCGCCGGTGCGATCGCCGTTTGCATTAGCATCTGTGTAGGAGAGAGTCTCCCGTTGTCTTAACGGGTCTTGAGGAACAATCCCCGGTCTGTATAACTCCATAGCTAGGTCCTCCATTCAGTTGTCGGCTGTTAATTGTTGGCTGTTATCAAGTCGAGAAACTCACAACTAAAAACTAACAACTTATCGATCTAACCGTCTTCTTCAGGTGGGGGGATAAGAGGCGGATTATTGTAGGGAAACAGGGTCTTGAGAAGTCGGTTCAAGTTGCCTTGCCCATAAACGGATGCACTAGTCTCAGAGGTAGCTGATTCTACCTGTGGCTCAATTGAGTGGTCTTCGTCGGTTGTGGTGGTGGACACCACCGCAGGGTCAGATGGGACTTGCCCATTGAGAGACTCGTGCTTCGTCGTTTTAGGAGACTCAGCTGGAGTGTCTGGGATCTTGGGACTAGGTGGGGCAACGGATGCCGAGGGCTCCTCAGCAACTTGACGCCCCTTTTTCCCGAGCAAAGAGCCTGATGGCACTACTGTCCAGGGCTCAATGGAAGCATTCCACACGGTCGTGATTGCACCAACACAGGCATGCGTCCCTATTTTGCCCTTGCCAACGACCAAAACACCGGCACCCAAATTTGCTCCTGCTTCTATTTCTAGCGTACCTTGGTGAGCATGAAGGATTGACCCTGTACCAATACACACACCAGCAGCAATGCGAATTTTACTGGCTCTATCAGCTCGCAAAATTACGCCTGCGGCGATCATTGCACTAGGGTCAATGCTTACATCTCCTTCCACATATATATGAGAGCTACTGCTTAATGGCAGTGTTGGCAAATGCATTCTTATTGCATCCAGGCTTGTTGGATTTTAGATCGCCGATTTTGGATTGGGAAAGTCTGGTTAGCCGTCAGAGACCTTCGAGTCTAACCAGCGATTGAGTAATCCAAAATCCAAAATCCAAAATGTGTTTGGGAACGTTTCAGCTAGGCTGTTGAATGATTGTCTCTAGAACACGCCGCTTTGCTTTCGGGTCAATGCCAATCAATCGCACATACTCACCGCTATGCTCAAGGCAGCAACCTTCTAGACCGTCAATAACGTCCGACACCTGAGAGGATGCGATCGGGCTACAGGTTTGCCAAGACCCTGTGCGGAATCGGCGCTTGTCTGCATGCTCTGTCCCTATCTTGTAGCCTTGGGCTAGCAGTTGACGTACCTGCTCAATCGTTTCCCTGCTCAAAGATATGCTTGAGTTGCCCACATTTTGAGATTTTGAGGAGTCTTGTGTCTGGGATGTGTAGCTGTAGCCGTTGCCCGCACCATTCAAGGCGGTGGACTTGTCTGTCGGTTGCAGCTTCTTATCACCAGGTTTTTGGATAATTTCCTCTGTCACCCGGCGCTTTGCCTTGGGATCAATCCCAATCAATCGCACATACTCACCAGGATGTTCCGCCAGAGTTTCTTCCAATGCCCTTAGTACTTCCGAATCCCGCTCTGAGTGAATCGAGGCAGCACTGTTCCAGGAACTGGTGCGGAAGCGACGCTCATCGGCATACTCAGCACCAACTCGGTACCCTTGGGCTAAGAGTTGACGAACCTTATCTTTAACTTCTGGAGCTAACCCTGTACTTGACGCCTGAGAAGAGCTGTTATGGGAAGAGGCGGGGGAGCTGTAGCTAGGACTGTAGCTAGGACGAGTGGTTGTAGAGGTGTTGGATCCTCTTGAGACTTGATCACCGGGCTTTTGGATGATTTCCTCTGCCACTCGGCGCTTCGCTTTGGGGTCAATCCCAATCAGCCGCACATACTCGCCGGTGTGTTCCGCTAAGGTTTCTTCTATTGCGCCCAGCACTTCCGAATCCCGCTCTGAGTGAATCGAGGCAGCACTCTTCCAAGAACTGGTGCGGAAGCGACGCTCATCAGCGTACTCAACACCAACTCGGTATCCTTGGGCTAGAAGTTGGCGAACCTGTTGTTTAAGCTCTGAAGTTAATCCTGTACTCGAAGACATGGAACTAAGTGAATTATATGAACTTTGAGCATGACGATTGTTTTGCAAATCGCCATTAGAGTTAGACGGCTTGGTCATTTCATTACGGATAGGTGCAATACAGGCTTCATCCTGAATGCATTGATAACCTGTGCGTAACGCCGCGTTAGACGTTACGACATGGTTAGCAAACTGCCTATCCTCATCCTGGACATCTGGCAACCGATCAGCTTGCTGTTGGCTGTTAATCACTGTTCCAGAAGGCACATACTTACCGGGAGGAATTTCCACATCTTGAACTAAGGCATGCATCATCACGATGCAGCCGTTTCCGATCCGGGCGTTGAACACCGTAGAGCGAAAGCCAATGAAGCAATCATCCCCGATATAGGCTGGTCCATGAATCAGACTCATGTGGGTAATGGAAGTATTCTTCCCAATCCATACTCCGTAGTTCTGCCGGTCATCCCCAACCACCAGACCTTCTTCGAGTCCATGAATCACTACACCGTCTTGAATGTTTGTGCCCTCACCAATGTAGAATGGTCCCCCTTCATCGGCTCGAATAGAGGTTCCGGGAGAAACCAATACATTGGCAGCAATCCGCACATCCCCAATAATGTTAGAAAAGGAATGTACATAGGCAGTTTCATGAATTTTTGGTTCCGCCAAATTTTTCGACCAAGGGGTCGGGGGAGCTGCGTAGCTGCCGACTGCCATAGATGTCTTCCTCCTATCTGAAAAAGCGATACATGAGCGTAAGCGATATGCTTGAAGCGTCGTAGGTGGGAAAAGATTTAATGGCTCCCCGGTTTAGATCACTAAACGGTCAAGCCACAGCCGTTGGTTGGGATGAGCGTGCTCGTGATCGCCTTTAACTTTCCAACGTTACCATTCCCACCACCCACTAACGATATTGATCTTTCTTGCTGTAGAGAATCTGATTATCTACACTAACCGTGTCAATAATCCCTACCACCAGAGCATCAATGGGACGCGTGTGAGTATTGTCAGCCACCTGACGGGCGGCACTACCACGACTGACCAGCACCCACTCATCCATTCCCGCACCGACAGCATCCGCCGCCACTTCATACTTGGGCAGCAGTTGTCCCTCTTCATCTAGAAATTGCAATAAGAGGAATTTAACGCCTCTAAGACTTGGTTCCTTAAGATTACTGACAACCGTGCCACGAACTCTAGCAATTTGCATTGACCCTCCACACTTTAGATTTTGGAGGCAAGGATTTTGGATTATTCATCTCAAACACTGGAACTTATCCAGGAACAATCCAAAATCGGCAATCTCAAATCTAAAATTGGTTAATTATCTTAAGGGCGATTGAGCGGACGGATAGCATTAGTGCTTTCGCGGAACTGTTGAACATCTTCGGTGTAACGAATCGGCAGAACGTACTCTAGGTTCTCGTGAGGACGAGCAATAATGTGGGTTGATAATACTTGACCCCCATTTACCCGTTTGACATTGTCAACCCCAGCGGCTACCGAGGCTTGCACTTCAGAGACATCTCCCCGCACGATGACAGTGACACGACCACTACCAATTTTTTCGTAACCTACTAACGTGACACGAGCCGCTTTTACCATTGCATCCGCTGCTTCGACAACAGCTGGAAAGCCCAGAGTTTCTACCATTCCGACTGCGATTGACATGAGTTTTACTCCAAGATTAGTTAATGTTGTAAGAATTGCTACCTAGAGGCGAGTCAAATCAATTGAACTCAGCCCTTAGTGTTTTGCTAATAAGCACGAAACTGTTCAACCGCTTCACTGTAACGAATCGGCAAGACGTATTCTAAGTTCTCATGGGGACGAGCAATGATGTGAGTTGATACAACCTCACCCCCATTTACCCGCTTGGCGGATTCAACTCCAGCCGCTACCGAGGCTTGTACTTCTGATACATCCCCCCGGACAATAACAGTCACACGAGCGCTACCGATTTTTTCATAACCCACAAGGGTGACACGGGCCGCCTTTACCATCGCATCTGCCGCTTCTACAACAGCTGGAAAGCCTCTAGTTTCAATCATTCCCACAGCAATCGGCATTGCTCTTTTCTCCTAGTGGATTAGTTAAATACAAGTGTGCAAATCAGCTTTAAGCAAAAATTGGACAGGATGCCCATTTTTTAGCTTGGATTGGCTCTCTCATTTAAGAGCTAATCCAAGCATAGAGAAGCTTGGCATACTTAATCAATATAATTTATTATAATAATTCTCAATGAAAGAGGTTAAAAAAACTTAACAATCATCATTTGCCAGTGATATGAGTTAACGAAAATTCACCGTTTTGGAGAATGGTTGCTTTTGCTTTATAATTTTTTTATAAATATTCTATAAGCTAGCCTTCTAATACCCAAAATTCTTCAAACTTGCCAATCAAGGGAAAACCTATAGGTCATGGGGAAACCCTTGGCTAGATCCACCTAAAGACCCAGAGGATAGCTATTTTGAGTCATAAGCTGCTGTTATAGGTTACATCAGGGTTACTTGTACAGGTAAACTATTGAGTTGTGGTACTAGGTCAGGAAAGTTTGCTGTGACTATCCCAAAATTTTTTGGAAAATCCCTTAGCTGCTAAAATTGAAATCTCTAAAATAACTAATAATAATAGATAGAAAATTATTAGCTTAATAGCGACAATAATTTTCGTTTTAATTAAAAAAAGCTAGATTTTTTCACTCAATTCTAATTAATAAAAAACAGTGAGGTAGGAAAGTGTGATTCAGGAGTTTCTCACTCAAACAAGTTGGTGGATACCTTTTTATGGTTTAGTCGGTGCGATTTTAAGCCTACCCTGGGCAACAGGAGTAATTCGTCGCACTGGTCCCCGACCGGCTGCTTATTTTAACCTGTTGATGACAGTTTTGGCTTGTGTTCATGGCTGGTTCATCTTAGGGGTGGCATTAAACCAGCCATCGCAAGAGATAGTGTTTCACTGGCTCCATGTCGCGGATGTAGATATATCTTTGGCGATTACCATCTCGCCGATAAGTGCCGGGGCAATGGAGGTTGTTACCAGCTTAAGTTTATTGGCGCAACTGTATGCGTTGGGATACATGGAAAAGGATTGGGCGTTAGCTCGCTTCTTTGCCTTAGTAGGATTTTTCGAAGCGGCAATGACTGGGATTGCTATCAGTGATTCCTTATTCCTCAGCTATGCCCTACTGGAGATGCTCACGCTAAGCACCTATTTACTCGTGGGCTTTTGGTATGCACAGCCTTTGGTAGTAACAGCAGCGCGAGATGCCTTTTTAACGAAGCGGGTGGGCGACATCATCCTTTTGATGGGCCTTGTAGCGCTGGCAACTCTGGCGGGAAGTTTGAATTTTCCTGACTTGTATGAGTGGGCAAGGACAGCGAATCTCCGGCCTTTAACAGCAACATTGTTAGGATTGGCACTGATTGCTGCACCCCTTGGTAAATGTGCCCAATTCCCGTTGCATTTGTGGCTCGATGAGGCGATGGAGGGACCAAATCCCGCCTCCGTATTGCGAAATTCTCTAGTTGTAAGTTGCGGTGCTTATGTGCTGATTCAGCTGGAGCCGATTTTAGCCCTATCACCCGTGGCATCAATAGTCTTAGTGGTAATCGGAACAGTAACGGCGATTGGAGCCTCTTTTGTTGCCATTGCCCAAATTGACATTAAGCGTGCCCTCTCCCACACCACCAGTGCTTGGCTGGGTTTAGTGTTTATCTCGGTTGGTTTACAGCGAGCTGACGTTGCTGCTGCGTTGCTACTTGCTCATGCGGTTGCCAAAGGTCTGTTGTTTATGAGTACTGGCTCGGTCATTCTCACCACGAATAACCAAAACCTTACAGAAATGGGAGGTCTGTGGTCCCGGATGCCTGCCACGACTAGTGCCTTTGTCGTAGGTACCGCTGGTTTGGTCGGACTGTTGCCGCTGGGAGGCTACTGGGCTTTGAGTAAAGGGATTAATGCGTTGTGGGTTTACCATCCCTGGCTCGTGGCAGTCTTTCTGTTGGTCAACGGCATTACTGCATTTGGTTTAACCCGTGTGTATCGTCTAGTTTTCCTAGGCAAGCCTCAGCCTAAAACGCGTCGGGCACCAGAGGTTGCTTGGCCGATGGCATTGCCTATGGTGACGTTAACCGTGCTGACACTCATGACGCCTCTAGCACTACAGCAACTATCACTGTTGCCTCCCTCAAAGTACGAGTTCCTCATTCAAACACCTCAGTTGTTGTTGGTAAGCTCTAGTATCCTGGGTTGCACTTTGGGGGCAGTTGTTTACCTGCCCAGAACTTGGTCGCGGTCTGTTCTGATTCCCGTAAAATTTGTGCAGGACTTATTGGCATACGACTTTTATGTCGATCGCCTTTACCGCGTAACTGTAGTTTTTGCCGTTGGCTCGTTCTCTAAAATCACTGCATGGTTTGATCGGTATATTGTCGATGGATTTGTCAACCTAGTTGGTCTTGCCACAGTTATTAGTGGTCAGACATTGAAGTACAACACTTCGGGTAAGACACAGTTTTATGCACTGACTATCCTGCTAGGCGTTAGCCTTCTAGCTCTTCTAATGATCTGGCCTTTGAATCAATGGTCGTTGAGTCAGTGGTCTTTAGATCAGTTGTCATTACTTAAAGGTTAGTAGTCACTGGCTAATTGCAAATTGTTCGTTGCTAGCTATTAGCCATTAGCAAAAGACATTTTTTTAGGAGACTGGTCATTTTATGCTAAGTGCCTTGATTTGGGTGCCAATAATCAGTGCCGCTCTCGTAGGGTTTTGGCCCGGAACCGTGACATCTAAGAGTGCTCGTCAAGTGGCAATAGCAGTAACGATTGGGGTCTTGATCTGGTCAGTTGTACTGCTGTTGCAGTTTAACCCTAGTGAGGTAAGCCAGCAGTTTCAGGAAAATCTGCCCTGGATTGAAGCCTTAGGGTTGACCTATAGTCTAGGGGTAGATGGTCTGTCTTTGCCATTGCTACTTTTAAATGGTTTGCTGACCGTGATTGCCCTCTACAGCACCGATGAAACGATCAACCGACCTCGATTCTATTACTCGTTGATTTTGTTGTTGAATGCCGGAGTGGCTGGTGCCTTCCTGGCTCAAGATTTGCTGTTGTTTTTCCTGTTTTATGAGCTGGAACTGATTCCCCTGTATTTGTTAATTGCAATTTGGGGAGGGCAGCGACGAGGCTATGCAGCAACTAAATTTCTCCTCTATACAGCAGTTTCCGGAGCACTGATTCTGGCAGCATTCTTGGGCGTGGTGTTTTTGGGTGGAGCCAACAGCTTTGCCTATGCAGATACTGTTGCTGTTGCATCTTTACTACCAAAATCTCAGCAATTGCTGCTACTGGGAGCACTTCTAGTTGGTTTTGGCATCAAAATTCCATTTGTACCGTTCCATACCTGGTTACCCGATGCCCACGTTGAGGCATCAACACCGATTTCGATTCTGTTAGCGGGGGTGTTACTGAAGTTAGGTACCTATGGTTTATTGCGATTTGGGTTGGGCTTGTTTCCTGATGCTTGGGCATCAGTGGCAATCGGGTTAGCAATTTGGGCAGTAGTGAGTGTGCTTTACGGTTCATTTAATGCGATCGCCCAAATCGACATGAAAAAAATGGTTGCCTATAGCTCTGTGGGTCACATGGGTTTTATCCTCCTTGCTGCGGCTGCCGCAACACCACTCTCGCTAGTGGCTGCTGTTCTCCAGATGGTGAGTCACGGTTTGATATCAGCGCTACTGTTTTTGCTGGTAGGTATCGTGTATAAAAAGACTGGCTCACGAGATTTGGATGTCCTCAACGGTCTATTAAACCCAGAACGGGGCTTACCACTGATTGGTAGCTTGATGATTTTGGGTGTGATGGCAAGTGCAGGAATTCCTGGGATGGTGGGGTTCATCTCCGAATTTCTGGTGTTTCGGGGCAGTTTTCCGGTATTTCCAGTGCAAACCATTCTATGCATGCTTGGCACGGGCTTAACGGCTGTTTATCTATTACGACTGCTCGATCGTGCCTTTTTTGGGCGTCTATCTGCACGGGTGATCGATTTGCCTAAAGTGCTCTGGAAAGAGCGTCTGCCAGGAATTATTTTAGCGATTTTGATTGTCATCCTAGGAATACAGCCAGGATGGCTGGTTGCGCTCTCAGAGAAGACGACAGCGGCTTTGGTTCCGACGCCACCAACGGTTGCTCTTCAATCGTCGGATAGTACAGGATTACAACCTACTTTGGAAACCCCTTTATAAAACCGTTTGCTCAAGAGAATTAGATGGTTATTAGCAAAAGAAAATCTCGAAAAATTCATCCGTTAGAGTCATATATTGAGCGGTTGCTCACTGGTGGTGCCTTACTGCCAGATTCACCCGATAATGTCGAGGAAGTTGTTGGAATTCTTCATAGCTATGGCATTGTTCTAGATGCCTATTCTCGCAATCTCAACTACATTGCAGAAAATCAATTCTTAGTGTTTTTTCCCTTTTTCAAATACTTTAATGGAGAAATTTCACTCAAGAAGTTATTGCGTCACTGGTGGCATGACCGCATTAATTTTGAGTATGCCGAATACTGCATGAAAGCCATGTTCTGGCACGGTGGTGGTGGGTTAGATGCCTATGTGGATTCACCAGAGTTTGAGAGGCGATCGCAACAAGCTATCCAAGCCAAGTTTAAGAATAACCCTCTAATTCAGGGAGTTGCTGTACTCTTTCCTGACTTTTTGCTTGAACAAGCGCGCCAGATGGCTTTCTACAGTGGGTTAGGGCAATTCTGGCGGGTGATGAGTGATATGTTCCTTTCTCTGTCTGAGTATTATGATAAGGGGAAAATTACATCGATTTATGATGTGGTAGAGCATATTCGGGCAGGATTGGTAGAGGCAGCGGATAAACCGATTACCTATGCGGCAAATGTTGGGGGGAAGGCGTATGAAATCATTCCAAAATCGGCTGGTTTGACGTTCTTACCCGATACAGCAATACCTTATGTAGAGGCAGTTTTCTTTAGGGGGACACCTTTCCTGGGAACGGTTTCTTTCAATGCTCAGGCAAGTCAGATTTCTCCGGATCAAAGCCGATTTGCTTATGGGGCATTGTATGCTGACCCCTTACCGGTTGGTGGTGCAGGAATTCCGCCGACGCTACTGATGCAGGATATGCGGCATTATCTTCCTGACTATATCCACGATGTCTATAAGAAGCGATCGCGTCGGGGTGAGGATGATTTGCGAGTGCAGATTTGTATAAGTTTCCAGAAGTCGATGTTCTGTGTAACCACTGCAACAATATTTGGGCTTGCACCTTATCCGCTTAATACGACTGATCCACAGCAACAGGAGAAAAATCGAGTCTATCTGGAAAGCTGGATGGATCGGTTTATGACTTCACGGTTGAATGATGTTAACACTTAGCTGAGAAAGGAGCGATCGCTTTTTAGAGGCAACAGAGAAAAGACTTTTTGATCGCCTAAGAAGTCTTTTCTCATAAGAAAATCGACGCTCCAGGCAAGTTGAGGGCAGGTATAGAGACAACTTTCCCCGTTGCCTTCCTCTATGAGTGATTGCTTAAATCGATTATCCTTTAACTGAGATCTTGTACCTGATATTCTCAATCGTCGTTGACCCCCCTCAGTCCCCCCGCGAGTTCGGGGGGAAGCCAATTTCCAACTCTTGTTCCCCCCTTTACAAGGGGGGCTAGGGGGGTGGTGCAAGATGTAAGTTAATCAATTAGAAAATCTAGAAGAGACAATGCTAGATTTTACTAGTACAGCGGATGTAACAGCTTGGTTGCAGAGTTACACTTAGGTTTAAGGACGTTAAGCCAAGAACCTTAAGTAGATAATTCGTTCTAATCGCCTAAACCAAAGTAATGATTGTAACTTCTGGCGCACAAAACAGGCGTCCGGGTGCGTAAGTACCTAGACCACGATTGATATACAGTTGGTTTTGACCCACCTGATGCAATCCTTTTGCCCATTCCCAATGCTCAACTACGCTGACACATTCCCTCATGTAAGGTATCCGGCGCTGCACTCGCTTGGGAAGATACGGCTGAAGCTTTTTAAGTACTACTGCGAGCGGTCCAATTCCTGGAATTACAATTTGACCACCATGAGTATGACCAGATAGCTGCAAATCCACTCGCCATTGCTGCAACGGTTCAGCCGTGTCAGGATTGTGAGATAAAACGATGCAAGGTGTATTGGGGTCAAGTTGGTTCATCACAGGTGCAGGGTCAAACTCACGCGACCATAGATCCGCTAGTCCTACGATGGGTAGTTCTCGCCCCAAGGGATAAGCTATCTCATTCCATAAAACTCGCACCCTAATGCTAGTTAGGGCATCAATCACTTCAGTTTTTAAACAGTAGCGCCAATGGTCATGGTTGCCCAGTACAGCATACATCCCAGCACGACTTTGCAAATGTTTCAGACGTTGTACCAGCTTGTGAATTGGCTTCGGGTCGTCAGTCACGTAGTCGCCCGTTAACAGGACTAAATCGGGTTCAGCCTGATTACTCGCCTCAATCGCCTGAGCTAGCAGATTTTCCGATAACCGCAAGCCATCGTAATGCAAATCTGAAAGCTGTACAAGTTTTGTACCTTGCAATGACTTCGGTAAATCGGCGATCGTGATTGTTAACTTTTCTACACTTAATGGTCCTGAAAATACCCGATTCATATGACTGATTTTTCCTTACCCACAAAAGCGCGATTCCAGCATAGCGTAGACATATAAATTTACAGGTACTATAAAGTCACATCCGGAGAGAGCGTTGAGGGAAAAACATCAGCCTGGACTAACACTCCTACTATAGGCTTGTAAAGCGGTTCTCACTGAGATGGAATATAGAGATTATGGGAAACAGATAAGGAGGACAAGAGGGATAGGGGTGTATTGCACTCAACCAAGAACCGCTATACAGAACGGATGACTTACTCCCAAGGATACTGTGGCTTCCCGAACAGTCCTTGACCGCTCTCACGTCCTGCCAGACTACATCAAGTTTGGCGGTGCTCATACCCTGCCGAACTATGTCCCACAAACTCATTCCACTACGGTCACAAGAGCACCAACAGGATTCATACCTAAATCTTCTGGTAAGTTTTGAATAAAAAACCATCAAACCTATGAAAGAACTAATTCTAAGTAGTCCGTTAATTATGGTTTTTATAATAGCGGTTGGACTTCTTTATGTTTTTGTGCTTTTTCACTACGCAGGTAAAAATCAAAACCTAGTTTCTAAAATAGAAATAATCTTGTTTGGTATTTTTCTTATAAGCATAGCGGGTGCAACAGGTGCGACAATTATGCCCTTTGACAAGTTACACCCGCGAGTTTTGACAGGACAGGACACAACGCTTCCGACTATAGCCGGTCAACTTGGTCTTTATGCAACTGCTTTTTTTATTCTAATTTCACGGCTTAATTATACTCTGAAAGACTTTATTGAGGTTATAACGAAACTTGCTTATCAAGCTCCTTTTTTGTTTGCATTTCTTTTGTATAGTAGCTTTTCAGTTTTTTGGTCAAATACTCCGCTAGTCACATTCAAAGCCATTCTGGTTTTTTTAGAAACTTCAATTTTAGGTGTTTACTTCGGAAAGCAGTATTCCTGGAAAGAAATCTATCGGTTTTGGCGATGGATTAACATAATTATCGTCATCCTCTGCACTTATCAAGCTTTAAAGGACTCTCAAAATCCTTGGAGTGGTATTTTAGGCCACAAAAATCAATTCTCCTTTATCATGGCTCAGACCGCAGTCTTGTGGTTAATGCAGGCTTTTTATTCGCCCAAGCAACGCTACCTCTCTATTGGTTTTGTTCTGTTATCTTTGTTTGCGCTACAAAAAGGAGGCAGTGGGGCAAGTAAAGTATTAACCGTAGCTTTGATAAGCTTGTGGGGATATTTCGGTTTTGTTAAAAGACTAAAAGTTCAATGGGCTTTTGTCTCTGTGATTCTCTTTATGATTGTGAGTATTTGCTTGACGCTTATCATCACAGAAAACTTGGAATTTATCGTCGTGGATACTCTTAACAAAGATTTAACTCTCACTGGGCGGACAGACTTCTGGCCAATCATCATCGATAAAATAAACCAACATCCAGTTTTCGGTTACGGAATGGCTGGCTTTTGGCAACCTTGGCGAGGAGCAGAAAATCCAGGGAGTGGCATTATCGTAGCTAAAACCCAGTTTCAACCCATGCATTCTCACAATGGTTTTTTGGATCTTGCTCTTGATTTAGGTTGGTTAGGATTGTCGCTGTTTGCTTTTTCATTTTTTAATAATGTTGCTAAAGCCGTAGTTTATCTAACCCGTAATCGTTTACCTCAAGCAGGACTACCGCTTTTACTTTTAACCTATATTCTGATGACAAACTTTACAGAAACGGGTCTTCTCGGGGTTACTAGCATTTGGTTTTGGTATGTAGCCACAACTGTGAGGCTAACCTTAGACATGTCCGAGAAGAGCAATGTTTTGAGGCTAGATAATAGGCGAGAAGTGACTTCGTTAGAATCGAGTTTCTGATTGAATGAATACAAATTCTAACCGTAAAAAAATGTTACTTTAATTAATGCGTTATGCCTGATAACTCAGTTGTAAAATCACAGTTTCTCTGTAAGGAATCGATTAGCTTCGATGTTAAAAAAACTCACTGACGTTAGTCAGAAATTTAGTCCTAATCTGCGTCGAATTATTGGTAACACAAGTTGGCTATTTACCGAAAAAATTGTGCAGATGGGTTTGGGTTTGCTTGTGGGGGTGTGGATTACTCGTTATTTAGGACCCGAACGATTCGGTCGCTTCAACTTTGCCCTTGCCATTGTTGGGTTGTCTCTCCCGATCGCTAAACTGGGATTAGATAACATTGTCATACGAAATCTGGCGCGTGAACCGTCTAGCAAAGACGAAACCCTAGGTACTGCTTTTATCCTCAGGATCATTAGTAGTATCGTGACATGGTTTATAACAATAGGAGTCATTTTTCTAATCACCCCTAATTCTAGTCCTAGTAACCAAGAAACCCGTTGGTTAGTAGGAATTCTTGCAGCAGGAACAGTTTTTCAATCCCTGGAAATTATTGATTACTGGTTCCAGTCACAAATTCAGTCAAAATATTCAGTCTTGGCAAGGTCATCTGCTTATATAGCGATGAATGTTGTCAAAATTGTATTAATTCAGATAAGAGCGCCACTGATAGCTTTTGCGATCGCGATGGTTGCGGAGTATGTATTAAGCGGCATCTGCTATCTAATTCTTTATCGAGTTAAGGGAGATTTTATCAAGGCCTGGCAAGCTAATCTTCAGTATGCCAAAGTATTACTCAAAGATAGCTGGCCATTAATATTGTCAGGCATCGTAATCATGATTTATATGCGTATAGATCAGGTAATGCTCGGATGGATGGTTGGAGATAAATCGGTAGGTATATATTCAGCAGCTGTGAAGGTTTCTGAGTTGTGGTATTTTGTACCAAGCGTAATCGTAAATTCAGTATTTCCTTCAATCGTGCAAGCAAAGGAAATTAGTGAAGCCGTTTATTACGAACGCCTACAAAAACTCTTTGATGTCGTTTCAGTATTAGCGTATGTCGTGGCAATTCCGATTACCTTTTTGTCTACGTGGGTTGTTACGCTACTCTATGGCAACTCCTATGCTGAGGCGGGACCAATATTAACTGTCCATATTTGGGCTGGTCTATTTGTATCTTTAGGAGTCGCTAGAGAAACTTGGTTAGTAACAGAGGGATTGATGAAGTTTTCGGCAGCAACAACAGCAGTAGGTGCTGTTGTTAATATTATTTTAAACTTTTTACTTATCCCTACGTATGGTGGGTTAGGAGCTGCTTTAGCTACCGTAGCTGCCCAAATTGTTGCTTCTTACGCAGTCGGTGCATTCTATCGGCAAACAAGAAGAATTTTCATACACCAAACAAAAGGACTTACATTGCTGGGACTACTCAACTGGACTCATCGAGCAGGTTGACCTAGTACATCAAGAACTAAATGAGCTTACTATCTGAAACAAGCTCAAAAGTCTACTAATAAAGCTTTTTGACTTTTGACTTTTGGGCGGGTTAGCTCCTGCGGGACGTAGTCCGGCTGAGAGGAGACCGATGACTAAAAGACTATCGGTCTCCTCTCAGCTTAAGTCGCGCCCTTTGCTTTTGCTTCCACGTAGCGGTACTAGGTTTTAAATCTCATTATCTGGTAGACTAAGCGGTAACATTTGCCCTGTTGTTGTCTAGGCTATAGCCAATGTGCTTGTTCCACCTTCAATGTCAACTGTCCTAACTCAAGTCCAAGTGTGACATCAACTCTTGCTTTACCTCAGTATCAGCAAATACTTATATCATCGTATTGACTGAAATCTATATTGAATAGTGTAGAACAGGTGTAAATGGCTGATTTGCAGATTAAAACTCCTGTAGTCTTGATTATTTTCAAACGACCTGAGCAAACTGAAAAGGTGTTTGAGGTGATTCGACAAGCCAAACCTCCCAAGCTTTTAGTAATTGCTGATGGCCCCCGTGCAGAGCAACCGGGTGAACAAGAGAAGTGTGCGGCTGCGCGTGCGATTATTGATCGTGTGGATTGGGACTGCGAAGTTTTCAAGAATTACTCAGATGTTAATTTAAGCTGTGATCCCAATATTGCCAAGGGCTTAAATTGGGTGTTTGACATGGTTGAGGAGGCAATCATTCTGGAGGATGACTGCTTACCCCATCCCACATTTTTTCGATACTGTGAAGAATTGCTTGACCGCTATCGACATGATCAACGGATCATGCATATATCAGGACAAAATAACCAATTTGGGCGAAGACGAACTGAGTATAGCTACTACTTCTCTCGCTTTCCTCTTTGTTGGGGGTGGGCAACGTGGAGGCGCTCATGGCAGTACTTTGATGTCAATGTTAAGCTCTGGCCAGAAGTTCGGGATGGAAATTTTCTTAAAGATATACTAGAAGACCCTTATGCCGTAAAAGTTTGGGCAGATGTTGCTCAGCGTCTTTATGATGGACATCTAACAGGGTGGGATTTTAAATGGATGTTTGCCTGCTGGGTTCAAAATGGTCTTAGTATTATTCCGAATGTAAATTTAGTTTCTAATATTGGTCATGGGATAGATGCAACTCATACCGATGATGAAAAAAGCCCCTACAGCAACCTACCTGTAGAACCTATGAGTTTTCCTTTAAAACATCCACCCTTTATCATTCGCGATCTGCAATCCGATAAATTTATCCAGAGGACAACTTTCGATTATGCGCCAAATTTATTCAAGCGAGCGACAGCAAAACTCAAAAAGATAATGAAGGTATAATTCAGGGGGTATTAATAGATTTAAAAAGTTATTAAAACGGCACTACAACTTTATTAAGCCAATAGTCAACTAAATTTATTTAAGGTTGTTAGCATTACGTTTAGAGATAGCCGTACTAGCTCAAGAAAATAAAAATCCCTATTAAGATTGAAATGAGGACGCTTTGTAATCAAAATGAGATGTTGCTTGGAGATTAAAGTTTATGAATAGCCCTAAAGATTTTTATGATAAAAATGGATATTACGTATTTAAAAAATTGCTTCCAGATAGCTTGATAGATAAGCTTTTAGAAATATATAATTCGGAAATATTGCCCTCAAATAACTATTTTTTTAGACAATCAAGCAATCGATGGGAAAGAAACGAAGTTTCTAAGCACGGGTATTGTGAAGAATCTTTTCTAAACATCCATGATTACCCAAACTATCCAGCTTTTTGTGAGGCAGCAAGACAAATTTTTTGTTTACAGCAGGTTAGGGAAGCACTGACTCAACTCACCGGAAGTCAAGAGCATAACCTTATGCAGACCATGCTGTTCGATATGAATACAGCTACACCAGCTCATCAGGATTGGTACTATTTAGACTCTATACCAAGTGGCCATTTGTTGGCTGGATGGTTTGCGTTAGAAGATATCCATGAAAAAGCTGGTCGCTTCTACGTTTTGCCACAATCTAATAGCGTTGACTTTGACTTAACGACAGAGGAAAAAGTTTCAAATGCTCCCTATGTACAAAAGCTAAAAGAGTATGTGGGTTCTCATCAAAGTGATATTTACGCTCCAGCTTTACAGAGAGGAGATGTACTCTTTTGGAATTCTAGAACTATTCATGGAGCTTTAGAAACACAAGATTCTAGATATTCCAGGAAGTCTCTAACAGCGCATTATCTTCCTAGCCAGTACCAAAGTGGGAGTCGCTATGCGACATCTCCCAGTAATATAGATTACGAGGTGTATGAAGGGATGAAGTATCGAGTGGTTCCTGAGCCACAGAAGATTTATTCACTCAAAGCCAAATTAAAAACGGATTTGTGGCAGTATGTGTGGCAGCAACCAAAATTAGCGCAAATGGCTAAATTTGTTAAAAAGACTTTGAAAAAACCTTAAAAGAATGTTTGAAAAGAAGTAGTTGCCGTCAGTCAGGTCTTTAGATGAAAATTTTACACCTTAGCGATTCTGATGGTGGTGGTGCTGGTCGGGCAACTCTAAGATTGCATCAGGGTTTACAGGAGTTTGGTGTAGACTCCCAGATGCTGGTGCAATTCAATGATAGTGATGATAAAGCTGTGCTTTCCCCACAAACCAATATCGGGAAAATAATCGCCAAGTTGAAAGTAACTGAGCGATTAGATGCTTTGCCATTACAGTTCTATCGTCAGCGCAATTCTAGTGATTTTTCACCGGAGTGGCTTCCGGGTGGAATTGGCTCCAAAGTTATTAAACTTCAGCCAGATGTGATTAATCTGCATTGGATCTGCCATGGATACCTACCAATAGAAACAGTTGCCAGGTTTAAGCAACCGTTAGTTTGGACTCTTCATGATATGTGGGCATTCACAGGAGGATGTCACTATAGTCAGGAGTGCGATCGCTATACTGATTCCTGTGGGGCGTGTCCCATACTCGATAGTCAGCAAAGCTGGGATTTATCGCGCTGGGTATGGCAGCGCAAAGCAAAAGCCTGGAAAAATTTGAATCTAACCATTGTCACTCCTAGCTCATGGTTAGCTAAGTGTGCTAATTCAAGTTCTCTTTTTAAGAATCTGCGTATAGAGGTGATTCCTCATGGTTTGGATACTCAAAAGTACAAACCAATAGCTCGACAGGTAGCACGAGAATTAATGAATTTGCCTCAAGACAAGTATCTTGTGTTGTTCGGAGCAATGTATGTAAATAGCGATCGCCGCAAGGGATTTCATCTGCTTCAGCCAGCGTTGCAAAGCCTGAGTAAGTCAGGATGGCAAGAGCAGATCGAACTCGTTGTTTTTGGTGCCTCTCAACCGAAAAATCCAATTGATGTTGGTTTCAAATCTCACTATGTAGGTCGATTGCATGACGATATTGCCCTAGCCCTTATCTATGCAGCAGCTGATGTCATGGTAGTACCATCGACGCAGGAAGCCTTCGGGCAGACAGCGTCTGAATCACTCGCCTGTGGCACTCCAGTCGTGGCGTTTAATGCAACCGGATTAAAAGATATTGTCGATCATCAGCAAAACGGTTACCTCGCTCAACCTTACCAAATTGAAGATTTAGCTCAAGGGATTGCCTGGGTGCTTGAGGATCGAGAACGGCATCAAAAATTGTGCGATCGCGCCCGTCAGAAAGCTGAACAAGAATTTACCCTGGAAATACAAGCCCGTCGCTACGAATGTCTTTATAGCGATCTGCGATCATCCTCGATGTAAGCAATGAAAAGCCAATTGACGCACCGCTGGGCACTTCCTCCGACTTGGTTACGGTTTCTAGTTATCGTTCTGTTAGCACTAGGCATATATTTTCGCTTCGTCAATCTTGACCGAAAAGTCTACTGGCACGATGAGACGATAACCTCATTAACCGTGGCTGGCTACACAGCAGAAGGAGACTTGAAGCAGCAACTGTTCAACGGTGATGTAATTGGTGTCGAAGATTTACACAAGTATCAGTATCCAACTGCTAAGAAAAGCTTCCTGGATACCCTGAACGTTTTGATAACAAAAGACCCTCAGCATCCGCCAACTTACTATATGATGGTTCGGCTTGGGATGCATTGGTTTAATAATCCAGTGGTGGTGAGCAGAGGTGTTGCTGCACTGATTAGTTTACTTGTGTTTCCCTGTATCTATTGGCTATGCCTAGAATTATTTGGATCGTCACTGATAGGATGGGTTGCGATCGCACTCATGACAGTCTCCCCAGTTCACGTAGTCTTTGCCCAGGAAGCACGGGAATATAGTCTGTGGATGGTAGCAATTTTGTTGTCGAGTGCATTGCTGCTACGAGCGATGCGCCTTCAAACAAAGGTTAGTTGGGGAACTTATGCAGTAAGTTTAGCCTTTGGACTTTATAGTTTTCCCTTGGTTGGACTTACAGCAATTGGGCATTTCATCTATGTGGCAACTATTGCTCGCTTCCGATGGAGTAAGACAGTTGCTGCATATCTGTTGGCAACTCTGGCAGGTATTTTGGCTTTTGCACCCTGGATTTGGGTGATTCTTAATGGCTTATCACAGGCACGTAGCTCGACATCATGGTCATCTACTCAAGTCAGCTTATTGCGTTTAGTCAAAAGTTGGGCTGGCAATATTAGCCGTGTATTTTTCGATATAAATTTAGATGCGAAAGCTCCCGCTATATATACAATTCCTTCAGTTTTAATCTTGTTAACGTTGGTGGGTTATGCCGTTTATTTTATCTGTCGTGAAGCTCCAAAACAAGTTTCATTATTTATATTAATTCTAATTGGTGTTCCGGCATTAACCTTCATATTGCCTGATTTAATTGTGGGAGGAATGCGGTCAACAGTACCTCGGTATCTAATTCCTTGTTATTTGGGAATTTTACTAATGGTTGCTTACCTTATTGGTAATCAGATTGTATCTCCTAATTTCTTTCAGCAGAAATTTTGGCAATTTATAACAACTCTGTTAATTTCAGCTGGAATTGTATCCTGTATCGTTAGTTCTAATTCGCAGGTTTGGTGGAATAAGTCACCTAGTAATATTAATGTGCAAATCGCTAAGATGATTAACCAAACTGAGCGGCCACTTTTAGTTAGCACTTTTTATGAAAGTAATGGTGGCGAACTTCTATCTCTCAGCTATCTTCTCGATAAAAAAGTGCAACTTCAGTTAGTATCTGAACCTAATATACCCAAGATTCCTCAGGGGTTCAGTGACATTTTTATATTTAGCCCTTCCAAAAATTTGAAATTTGGAATTGAAAAAGACTATAACTCCTCTCTAGAACCAATCCAACTGAGTGAACCTTGGCTTTGGAAGCTAAAAAAATAGTGAAGGCTCTTAGACATGCCTAGGGTATAAGCTAGATACTTGATTTATAGTTTAAGGTAGCTGTCTCCTACAAGAGTCAAGGACTGTCTTATGAATTCGGTTCGCCGTCTGTTTGTGCCATTAATGCTGGCGTTACTAACAATGTTGTTCGCGATCGCTTGCAATAATGGGAGCAGTGGTGCTGGTGGAGCCATTAAGGTCGGATCGAAAGATTTCACCGAGCAATTTATTTTGGGAGAAATGTATGCCCTGGTTCTACAAGATAACGGGTTCAAAGTAGAACGGAAGCTCAACCTAGGCGGAACTCCCGTTGCCCAAGCCAGTCTTCAAAATGGTCAGATTGATTTATACCCAGAATACACGGGCACAGCTTTATTAACCGTACTGAAGCAACCTGCCAATAGTGACCAGAAGCAGGTGTTTGACGTAGTGTCAAAAGGTTATAAGGAAAAATTTAACTTAATCTGGCTTGAGCCTGCCCCAATGAACAACAATCAAGCATTGGTGATGACTCAGGAAGGCTCCCAAAAATACAGCATCAAGACAATCTCCGACATGAAGCGCCAAGCTAACAAACTGACAATGATTGGACTACCCGAATTCGAGGCTCGCGAGGATGGGTTACCAGGCTTGAAAAAAAACTATGGTGACTTCAAGCTCAAAAAATTTATTCCCGCTGATGCAGGCTTGAGGTATAAAACATTGACTACTGGTCAAGCTGATGTTGCTGTTGGGTTTGGTACTGATGGTGAAATTAGTGCCTTTAAGCTAGTCGTACTTGAAGATGACAAAAAATTATTCCCTCCTTATCAGGTTGCCCCAGTTGTGCGTCAACAAGTACTGGATAAAAATCCAGGCATTCGTGATGCTCTTAACGCGCTTGCCCCTAAACTGACAAACGAAACAATGCAGCGCCTCAACTACGAAGTGAGTGGCAAACAACGCGAACCTGCCGAAGTCGCTAAAGAATTTCTGGCTAAAGAAGGACTGTTAAAAAAGAGTTAATCAGTTGCTAGAGGAAAACCGTGAGCGCAATACGCTTTGAGGAAGTATTCCTAAAATTTCCGGGGGCTTCCCATCCGGCAGTCAATGGCTGCACCTGCGAGATTGAAGCGGGTCAATTAGTCGTGATTTTAGGACCATCCGGCTGTGGGAAAACAACGCTTCTCAAGATGGTCAATCGCTTGTACCAGCCAACCTCAGGTACGATTTACCTTGACGGCACGGATATCCGGCAGATAAAAGCTACGAAGCTACGTCAGCAGATTGGCTACGTAATTCAGCAATCTGGCTTATTTCCGCATATGACAGTTGCTGAGAATATTGCTGTGGTGCCAAAACTTCTAGGTTGGTCACGCACACAATACCAGCAGCGAATTGATGAGTTGCTAACGCTAGTTGAGCTACCGCATCAAGACTATCGCAATCGTTATCCCTCACAGCTATCAGGGGGTCAGCAGCAGCGAGTTGGTTTGGCGCGTGCCTTGGCTGGTGACCCGAAGGTAATGTTGATGGATGAGCCTTTTGGAGCAATTGACGCGATTACCCGCCAAACTCTACAGGATGAGATTTTGCGTCTTCAGCGCCAACTTAAGAAAACCATTCTATTTGTTTCTCACGATGTTGAGGAAGCACTGCGCCTTGCTGACAAAATCATGATTCTGCAAAACGGTCAGATTGTGCAGTTTGATACACCATTTAATATCCTGACGCGACCAGCCAATCCCTTTGTGCATAACCTGGTTGGTGCTGATGATATGGTGCGTCAACTGAGTCTTCTGCGTGTTGAGATGGCAATGGCTGCTGTGTCTGAGAATCACCATTATCGGAGTGAACATGCGATCGCTACCGATTCGCTATCGCAGCAGCGCTTCGCTATCGCACGAGATGATAACTTACGCCACGCCTTATCACTCTTGTTACGGACAGGTGCCCCACAACTAACTGTAGTGGATGGGGAGAATGTTGTCGGTGAACTTACCCTTGAACATATTCGTGATTCGGCAAGGATGGGAGTCTATCTTCAGTGAATACAGCTAATTGGCGTAAACAACTAGAGTTTAAACTCAAGCGCTCTGAGTTAACTGACAAAAATTAACGATGCCATTTGATTACTCTTTAGATTTTAAGTCTATCGATTTTCGAGCTTCTCCTGAACTTTATCGCGTAGGTAAAGGTGAACAAGGAGTGCTTTTGGTAGAACCCTACAAAGGCGAAATCTTACCCTACTGGCGCTTCAAAACTCCGGATATTGCTAAAGAGTCTAGCGAGAAAATCTACGAGATGTTTCTTACTTACCTTGAGCAAGATGATTTTGTTGGTGCAGATATGGCTCGGAAGTTTTTGCAAATGGGTTATACGCGATCGCGCCGCTACGCTAATCATAAAAGCGGTAGAAAGTACCAGCAAAATCCTCAAAAAGCAAGCTCTAAGGAAGCTCAGGTTGAGGCTAGAAAAAATACTTTACCCAATGAAGTAGATCCAGTGAAAGCTGAATCAGCGGCAATCTTTAAAGAAAAATGGATGCAAGCCAAGACGAATGAAAAATATCTACAGCTTTTAAAACAGCATAAACAGAGGTACGAGCAAGAGTGAAGAAGGCTCTTATGCAGAGGGCAGAGGGCAGAAGGACTGCTCTTGCAGTGTAGGCTTCAAACCTACACTGATGGCAAGACAGCAAATTGAAGATTTTGGTGTGGGGCTTTAACCCTTACTCCCTTCGTCGTGGCTCCCACAGCAGGAATCACAATTCCCTTGTGCCTTGTGCCTCCTGCCCTCTGCCTTCCTTACTAAAATGAGTCGGTATCATTAACTTAAACTCGACCTCTGTTTGGGAATCAACCTATATAGGAGTCTATATAGCCTCTATATTTGTTTCCCCTGTCCGAATCCGAAATACCTCAAATACGGGAGTTATGAAAATCTTGCCGTCGCCAATATCACCAGTACGAACAGCGGCGACAATTTTTTCTACCACCATGTCAACCTGGTTGTCCTCAACGATAATCTCTACTTTAAATTTTGGCAGGAACTCAATAGTGTACTCGGTTCCACGGTAGCGTTCAGTGTGACCTTTCTGACGTCCATACCCCCGGACGTCAGAAACCGTCATGCCAACAACACCCGCCTGGACTACGGCGGTTTTCAGCTCGTCTAGTTTAAAAGAGCGGATAATTGCTTCTACCTTTTTCACGCGATGGAGCGCCTCAAAAACGCTGCTACTTGAACTTGTAAAAACAGCATGACACGCAGCGGCATAATTGGTAAAAAATTTTGTATTGTTTGATACTTTTGACGTACTTCACGAAACAGACGCAGGGACGCCCAGATAATTCAGATAGGGATTGCAACCCCAAACGCGATCTAACCTCACTTGAATCGAAGATTACAAGTGGGGCTTGCGCTCCGTCATTTTCTGGTCAAAAGTCAAAGTTGATAGTCAAAGACACTCTACGGAAGCACTCTGTTTGTACTAGAGTCAAGGCTGTAGGTGTTATCGGTTTGGGACGGAGAGAGAGGGATTCGAACCCTCGTTAAAGTTACCCCTAAACAGCATTTCCAGTGCTGCGCCTTCAACCACTCGGCCATCTCTCCAGGGGATTATGTGAATGCGTAAATTTTAATTTAATAAAATTCAGCGCCCGATTGATAATTATACACTTAAATCATGACTCAATACTATTCAATTCGGATTCATAATCGTCAAACTGGTACTCAGCATACTTTACACGTGCCAGCTGACCGATACATTCTGCAAGCTGTGGAAAATCAGAATGTAACACTGCCTTTTTCTTGTCGCAATGGGGCTTGCACCACCTGTGCGGTGCGCGTTCTCAGTGGTAAAATTTACCAGCCAGAAGCCGTGGGACTTTCTCAAAAGCTGCGAGACAAGGGCTACGCTCTGTTATGTGTCAGTTATCCTTGCTCAGACCTAGAAGTAGAGACGCAGGATGAAGATGAAGTCTACGAACTTCAGTTCGGTCGCTATTTTGCCAAAGGAAAGGTGCAGTTTGGGCTGCCACTGGATGAAGATTAGGAAGAAGAAAACAGGGGAAGAGGGATACAAGGGCAGAGGAGGAGAAGTTTTGTATCAATCATCGGGTAAGTCAGCAACTCAGTCATCCCCTTACCCTGGCACTCCCTCACCCTCTCCTATTTGGCAATTGTGCATTTTCTGCTCCTGTCTTCTGTTGCTGGCGAGCTGCCAATCCACTCCTAGCCCTAGTGGCATAACTGTTCCAGTACAACGGGTAGTTAGTGGACAAACGCTGGAGGTGTTGAACCCAACGCAGCGATCAGGTTTGATTGAGCGGGCACGTTTGATTGGCATTGAAGCACCCGACCTGAAGCAGCAGCCTTGGGGCGAGGCAGCTAAACATCGCTTAGAGCAAATACTCAGTAAAGCGCCAGGTGAGCAACTCGTCTTAGATGCGGTTTACCTAGAGCCGGATGTACAAGAGAAAGATAGCTCTGGTCGCTGGTTAGCTTATGCTTGGCACGATGGTGTATTACTCAATGAGCAACTGGTAAAAGAGGGTTATGTGCTAGCTGCGCCGCACGCGCCCAATAGAAAATATGATTCCCGCCTTGCCCGTGCTCAAGAATACGCGAGGATCATGGGATACGGCATTTGGAACCCAGAGCGACCAATGCGCTTGACACCTGTGGAATTTCGTCGTAAAGCCTCATAGCTTTGAGCAAAAAACAATCATCACCCAAGAGGCAACGCTTTTATTAGCTTTTAGCTTGGGTGACTGGTAGGCTACTAAAGAAGAGAAATCTTGGACTTTGGCTCATACCAACAAGCTTCTAATCCCGCTAAGCTTTTCCTATAGTGTGCCCCTAACCCTGAAACCTTTTCCTATGAGCCAACCGACCTCTGAACAACTGCAAATCTTTCTAGACATTGCCACCGAAGCGGTAATGGCTGCCGGCGCTATTTTACAACTCTATTGGGGCAAGTTAGAAGCCGTAGAAGAGAAAGGTCGTCCTGGAGACTTAGTCACTGTCGCTGATAAAGAAGCCGAAGCAGCCATCCTCAAAGTACTACAGCGTCATGTCCCTGAACATTCCATCCTCGCAGAAGAATCGGGTCAGCTGGGAGACAATCAGGGTGATTATCTCTGGGCGATCGATCCCCTAGATGGCACGACTAACTACGCACATCAGTATCCTATTGCGGCTGTCTCGGTAGGACTACTGATTGCTGGTACGCCTCAGGTGGGCGCGATTTATAATCCGTTTCGCAATGAGCTATTTCGTGCGGCTAAGGGCTTAGGAGCAACTTGCAATCGACAACCTATTCAGGTTTCCCAACCATCAGATCTTAGTAAGAGCCTGCTCGTCAGCGGCTTTGCCTACGATAGGCGCGAAACCTCTGATAACAACTACGCCGAGTTCTGTCACCTCACTCACCTGACTCAGGGCGTCCGCCGTAGCGGTTCTGCCTCGTTGGATTTATCTGATGTTGCCTGTGGACGACTGGATGGATACTGGGAGCGAGGACTTTCTCCTTGGGATATAGCGGCTGGGGTAGTGTTGGTAGAGGAAGCTGGTGGTAAAGTGACAGCTTACGACGGCAGTCCATTAATTATTTCTTCGGGTCGGGTTTTGGCAACAAATGGTAAGATTCACGACAATCTGAGCACTGAACTTTTACGAGTTCCGCCACTGTCCACTTGGAGATAATTTCATCAGGTGGTCATAAACTTTCTCATGCACCACCAATTGAGAAAATTATTTTAGACAACAGCCTAACTGTTTTCTAATACAATCAAAGTCTTCTCACTGTCTCTTAGTAAATCAAGCTTAGGTAAAGGGTCATCGCTCGTACCAAAATCTGAGACATACTAGAGACAATTCTTTCGGTACAGAGATTGGACGCCTCCCATATGTCTTTTAACATCGATCGCGGACTATTTAAGTTTGATTTTACTGACCACCACGCCGTTTTAGGAATTCCAGTCAATGCAGAGGCTAAGGAAGTCCGTAAACGGTATCTTAACATTGCTCGGAAGTTACATCCTGACAGTAGCAAAGCAGCAACCGAAACCGAAAAAAAGCAAGCAAGTCAGATATTATCGAAACTTGTTAATCCAGCCTACGAACAGCTGTCTCAGAGCAATAATCGTGACTACCTTGTCAGTCTGAACCACATGGGTAGACGTCTGGCTTCAGAAGGCGGGAAACTTACACTCGCTAGCGAAGCCGCTAAACAATTAGCACGGTCAGGACCAAATTTAGAAAGCCTTTATAGAAGCTCAGTACATACCCTGGCAACTCAGCAATACGAAGCTCTCGACCAAGTCTTAGATAAAATTGCTGAAATTAGTGAACTCAATGCAGTTTACCTGATGCTCAAAGGAGGCAGCGTAAAAACTGATACAGGACCAAAACCAGCTGTAGCTGGCTCACAGCCACCTGGAACTGGCCCAAAAGCGCCTGGGGCTGGTGTTAATACTGGTTCTTCTGTAGGATCTAACAGCCCGCTACCTGATTCTGGAATATCAAGAATTGGTGAGTACATCCGTCGTGCCGAAGGATATTTGGCGAAGAACAATTTTGCTGGAGCCGTTTTGGAGTTGCGAGAAGCGCTCAAATTGGATCAAAATAACAGCCGCTGCCATACATTACTGGGAGTTGCTTATTTGAAGCAAAATCAGGCGACAATGGCTAAGGTTCACATTAATAAAGCCTTGCAATTGAATCCTAAGGACGAATTGGCATTGAAGGGCAAACAACATCTCGAATCGCTGGCTCAGAAAAATCAAGGTGGGAAGCAGCCACCCAAGGCTTCTTCTCAACCAGAGTCACGCAAACAGCCTGATCAATCCAGTGGCGGTGGCTTATTTGGTAAAATGTTTGGTCCTAAGAAAAAGTAATGGTTCATCAACCACCAGCGGGCGCAAGAGATTTGCTGCCCCTCGAAGTTACACAAAAACGCTGGATCTCAGACCACTTACAGCAGGTATTTCATCGTTGGGGATATCACCAAATCATCACATCTACTTTGGAGTGGTTGGATACCCTGATGGCGGGTGGCGCAATCCAGCGTTCAACAGTAATTCAGTTGCAGGAGGCTGAGGAAGGAACGCTGGGACTGCGTCCGGAATTAACAGCTTCGATCGCACGGGCAATGGTAACCCGGATTGCAGGAAGTGCAAGTGAGGCAACTCTATCCCTGCCGCAACGACTTTATTACAATGCCAATGTGTTCCGCCGACCCACTGTTGGTCACCACGGGCGTCAGCTGGAGTTTTACCAGTCGGGCGTAGAACTGTTGGGTACGGGTGGACTGTTGGCAGATGCAGAAATTCTTTTATTGCTGATAGATTGCCTGAAGCAGCTGGGTTTACAGCAGTGGCACTTGATTTTAGGAGAAGCAGGACTGACGCGATCGCTCCTTTCTCCCTTTCCACAGCCTATGCAAGACAAGGTTCGCAAAGCGATCGCTCATCTTGACCGTGTTGCTCTCGAAACGTTGCCCCTTTCTCCACAATTACGAGAACGAGCGCTATTTCTGTTTGACTTACGAGGTCGTCCTTCTGATGTTCTACAAAGAGTTGCCAGTTTAGATTTAAATTCATCAGAGAATCAAATCGTTAATAACCTCAAATCTCTGATCGAACTACTTCAGCAAAGCGCCCCCACTCCCGTTCCCCTGATTCTTGACCTTAGCTTAGTTCAAACCTTTGACTATTACACTGGCATCGTCTTTGAAGTCGTCAGTGATACCGAGTCCAATCAACGAGTTGTAGGTCAAGGCGGTCGTTACGATCAACTGCTGGGGCTGTATCATCCTCAGGGAAAAACCTATCCAGGGATTGGCTTTACCCTCAACATCGAAGACTTACACTATATTTTGCTCTCCACAAGTCATCTGCCTCGCCAAATACCAGCGAGTGATTGGTTAGTTGTTCCACAAACGCCCCAAGCTGAAGCCGCAGCGTTTGCTTATGCTCAAAAACTGAGAGATTCTGAGCATTTGGTTCGGGTAGAGATGGATTTGGGAGAACGTTCACCAGCAGACATCCAAGAGTATGCTCGTCGCCGCCGTATCACTTATATTGCTTGGATTAAAGCTGATGGCACACCGACAATCGAAACCTTGAGATAGGACAGAAAAACTCCAACGGGCTAATCCTTGCATCCATCGCTCATGGCCCAATCTTGGTAGGCTAGAAGCAGTAGAACAACTAATCAGGATTACCTAATCCTTAAAAGAGAACACCGTGCCACACACTATTGTTACTAATACCTGCGAAGGCGTTGCCGATTGCGTCGATGCTTGTCCCGTTGCTTGTATCCATGAAGGTCCAGGAAAAAATACTATAGGGACTGACTGGTACTGGATTGACTTTGCAACTTGTATTGACTGTGGGATTTGTTTACAGGTATGTCCAGTCGAAGGTGCAATTTTGCCGGAAGAACGACCTGATTTGCAACAGACTCCCTAGTAGGTTCTGGCAATCTACCAATAGGTAAAGCGATCGCATCAGGATAGCAACCGGCTTCCAATGTACTAGCCTTAACTAACTATAGGTATATCCTGGATACAGGAGGCGATCGCTTATAACACCTCAAAGAGGCACAACTTTCCCGGATTGTCTACACAAAACTACATATTTGGCAACATTAGACTACAGAAGAAGGGAAAATAAACACAAAGCCAGCCTCTGCCTAGTATGAGCTACTGCCTCAATCCCGACTGCCTCAAGCCAAAGAATCCAGATGATGCAAACTTTTGCTTAACTTGTGGCACCAAGCTACTGCTGAAAGACCGCTACCGCGCTATTCAAGCACTTGGTCGAGGTGGATCTAGTCGAACCTTTAAAGCCTTAGATCAAGACCGCCTTAATCATCCTTGTGTGATTAAACTATTCATGTTGCCGCCTGATCAAGATCAGAAGGCAACGGATTTGTTTAATCAAGAAGCCGTGCGACTGTATGAATTAGGCAAACATGACCTAATTACTGATCTATATGCCCATTTTGAACTTGAGGATCGCCTGTATTTGGTGCAAGAGTATATTGATGGGCAGACTTTATTAAATGAATTGCACGAGAAGGTAGAAAACACAAGTTCGCCCCACCAAGAAAGCGATATTAAAGAGATTTTGGCAGGGTTACTGCCAGTTCTCCAATTTATCCATAATCGAGGCGTAATTCACAGGGATATCAAGCCAGCAAATATTGTACGCCGTCGTAGTGATGGGAAATTGGTTCTGATTGATTTTGGTGTGGCGAAACAAGCAACGGTAAAAAGCTTAGAGGGAAAGGGAACGATGATCGGTACGCTTGGATATGCACCAGCTGAACAACTCCAAGCTGGTGCAGCTTATCCGGCTAGTGACTTATACGCTTTGGGGGCAACTTGCATTCATTTGCTGACAGGGATGCATCCGTTTAACTTGTATAATCCCCTGGAAGGCTGCTTGATGTGGCGTGAACATCTGCCAGAGGGAACAACAACCAGCCCCCAGCTTGGGAAAATTCTAGATAATTTGTTGAAAAATTCCGTCAAAGATCGATATCAATCTGCTTTAGAGGCGCTGCAAGATTTAAAGTCAGCTGTTGCCCTCCCCAATGGGCTTGATGTACTTTTAGACTCTGAAAGAGGCATTGATTACACAAAATTACGAGACTTACTCGCCGCCGGAAAGTGGAAAGAAGCGGATGAAGAAACTCGTCAAAAGATGTTGGAAGTCATGGGACAACAACAGCGAGGTTATCTAGATAACGAAGATATTGAAAAGTTCCCTTGCAAAGACTTCCGCACGATTAATCAATTATGGGTACACCATAGTAATGATTACTTTGGCTTCAGTGTACAAAAGCGTATTTGGATAGAGGAAGGAGGCAAGCCGGAAGTCTATGATTCTTATGTGTATGAAAAATTTGGCGATCGCGTTGGTTGGCGTGTCAATGAAAGCTGGAAACTGTATTCTGACCTAACCTTTAGCTTAAATGCTCCTCCTGGACATTTACCTTTAGGACTGTCTATCGGATGGGGTGTTGGGGCTATGGAGTTAGTAGGAGTAGAAGGTGCTGTTGAGGTTGATCGTCTCTTCTCCCTCGTAGAGACTTGTCAGCTATGACCACATAATTGGTAATTCAGAAGTTAAGTTCACCAAAAAGGGGCAGGGGAAAAGGCATAGGAAGATACAATCTTTTTTCTTTCTTTCCCTACTCCCTGATCAAGTCTGCAAGGTAAACTAATACCAATTCTTTATGAGTTTGCACTAAAACAAACCCTTTGTGGCTTACAAGGCATTGCAACTCTACCAAAATTCAATGCAATATTATAGGGAATTGGTATAAGGCTAAAAGACCTTAATCTCCATAGCTAGAAATGGACAGTTGAGTAATTACTGTTCCTATGGTCGGTTTTCCCACCATCACCGAAATAGCAATTGAATCGACTAATTAGTCAAGATGAGAATAGTCGCATATAAGTGAAGGTAGATTATGTTTCCTTTCTGGAACTGGAATTGGGATAACGCTTACTGTGGCGGAGAACCTGTTTCTCGGAAAACTAACTTAGAGCGTAAGCTCAGATTTCTTAAGTCGATGCGGGGTGATCTAGAAATCCGGTTAGCAGGAGTTAATGCTGCAATTGGCAGTATTGAAGAGCAATTGACTCAAGAAGATACAACACGAACTTTGTAAGCCAATAGTGATGGCGAGGGTGCATCCTGCCCTGTTTGTGTAAATGTATCCCCTGTCGGAGCGCAAGACCTTGCGCTCCGATAAAGTTAAATCTACCCTAGACTAAAATCTATGGGTACATATTTTTACTTTCTATTTTTAGGCAAGTCCAGCTCAAGTAGATTTGGCTAAAGCAAACAGTTGCTCGGCAAAAGATTCAATCAAATCACGGTAAGCTAGCTTATTGCGCCACGATTGAGGTATTCCTTGTTCTCCATAGAAAGCTCCGGCTAACTGTCCATAAACTGCACCGGTTGTATCAGCATCATCCCCTAAGTTGACGGCTAACAGACAACCTTCTGCAAAGGAATGACTGTGATAGAACGCCCACAAAGCTGCTTCTAAGGATTTGACCACATAGCCTGTGCCTTTGATGTCTGGGGGTTGGCGGTGTTTGAAAGACCCAGCAGCAATTTCGTCAATTTCTTCGACTAAAGGGTTTTCTTCCCAATATCCAGGAATTGGGCTGTAGCGTTCTTGGAGTAATTTGTCTCGACTGACTCCATTAACAGCTCCTACAATTAAAGCGGCTAAGTAGCGGCAGGCATCGACAGCAGTAGTCGTTCCGTGGGTAGTTCGGGAACTCTCAGCTGACTTGTCGATCGCATCTTTGGGGTTCTGGGCGAAAAATAGAGGTACAGGTGCCAACCGCATTATGGAGCCATTCCCAGCACTACGAGGGTCTGTGGAATCAGAGTAGGGTTCCCGTGTCTGCTCAAACTGATGTAACGCTGAGCATGTAGTATTGCCAATATCGAAGCATTCCCCTGTACTGCTCAGGTGTCCCTCTCGGTACCATTTCACATATTTTTCGAGTTGATCGGTTGGAACAAAAGCTTTTTGCTCAATCAGACTCTCTGCCAAGCACAATGCCATGGAGGTATCGTCTGTCCACTGTCCTGGTTTCAGTTTAAATGGACCACCGCCTACCATATCGCTAATGGGTGTAAAGCTGCCTGGAGGATTGAACTCTAGGGTTGTTCCCACTGCATCGCCAGTGGCTAAACCGAGAAGACTCCCACGGTAACGCTCGATTTGCTGCATAGAATTTGGTGTCCTGTGCGAGGTTGTGTAGCGTTAGCGAAGCGATCGCGCTTCGCCTTTCAACTATAAAGGCTAACGCTAATGCTAAGCCGCCATATTAGCGAATTTCAGGTCTTCCCTGGATTAGAAATTAGTCTCTTGGAGGAAGCTTGGCGACGCAGTCGTGATGTGGATCAAGCTCAAGTAGGTGCTTGGTTGCTGCAACAATTCCAAGCTTGTCTCAGGCGAGTTTTTGGCTTACGCCCCTATAAGACTGGCTACACAATTACAAAATCTTGAGTTTTTTCCAGAGTCCTACTTAATTGCATGGCAACACTATTTCCGTCTTGACGGCCAAGGACCCCAGATAGCAAAGGTAATGCCAGGATTTTGAATATTGACAAACATTGTTTGACCGCTAGGTGAGAAGCAGGCTCCAGCAAATTCACTATCATTAAGCGCGTTGCGAGCAAACTGATAGAGTTTACCATCTAGAGTCACTCCTACTACATATTGGGTGTTCGGGCCATCTTCACACACAAATAGATCGCCAGTAGGAGCCACGACAATGTTATCGGGTGCGTCTAATAGGTTTGGATCGTTGGGTTCAACAAACAGTTCGATGGTACCACCCTGTTGAGGAGTTTTACCGGGAACGTAGCGCCAGACCTGACCTGCGCCTTTAACACCACCATTGGTGCAGGTAAAGTAAAATTCACCATTGCCATACCATATCCCTTCTCCGCGTGTAAACCGGGCAGCTCCCTTACCGTAGCCCTCAACTCGCACGGTATCTGTGGGAGGATTGGGATTGTCAATGGTAACCCACTCTGCTGCCATGGGCTGACCTACAGGAATAGTTGCGGTAGGTTTATTACTGGTATTTACCCCAGGCATACCTTGAATTTTTAAAGCTTGAAGAACACCTCCGGCTTGGAGGTTACCAGGCTGATTAGGAATAAAGCGATAAAACAGGCTATCTCCTCTGTCTTCGGTCTGATAGATAATCCCTGTTTTGGGGTCTACAGCAATGGCTTCGTGGTTGAATCGACCCATCGCTATGAGGGGAACGGGGTCTACAGGCCCTAATGCCTTAGCCGAAACTTCAAAGTTATAGCCGTGAGGCTTTAAATTTATTGGAGTTGTGGTTGGAGTCTCGGTAGTTTCTTCACAGCTAATCCATGAACCCCAAGGGGTGGGGCCACCAGCACAATTGCGATTGGTACCGGCTAACGAAGCATAATGCTTAATTAATTCGCGATTTGGCCCAACAATCAGGGTAGTGGTGCCACCTCGATTATTGGAGTCATACATCTTATTTGCTGGTGCAATTAGTCCTGGCCTGTCAGTTTCAGTTGGAGCGAGTTCGTGATTTCGGACGAGAATCACGGTGTTGTTGGCACCAGGGAAAGCCGCCATACCATCATGATCGGCTGGTACTGGATTGCCATCGCTCATAATGTCGCCTGTGCGAGAGAAGACTCGATATTGAAATCCTTGTGGTAAATCTAACAAGCCATTAGGGTCAGGTACGAGATCTCCATAACCTCCTCCACGGACTAATAAACCACGGGTTTGTCTGGCATAGAGAGCCTTTAAGGGGGATGCAAGCACAGCAGTTGCGGCTCCTGCACCTGCTAGGGTGAAAAATTGGCGGCGTGACAAAGCCATGATGCTCTCCGTATTTGAACGCCTGAACAAGCTATCAAGCGTTGATCAACCTTGGAGAAAGCTTTGATTAATCTCTAGTTAAGTCGAATGAAGTTTTAGTAAAGTCTCTAACTACGATCGCGTTTCATCCATCTTGTCATCACTCAACTTGCAAGCCGCGCAGGAAGTAAAAGCGATCGCTCCTGTTGATTGGCTCTAACTCAGCTCTTTCACCGGCTCACCTCACCCGCCAGGGATTTAAATCCCTGGCTCATAGATCAAGTCCTCTTTAGAGGACTAAACGCTGACTCCATATGGATTTCAGTCCATTTTAATGGACTTGATCTATGAGCCCGGAGTTTTAACTCCGGGCGGGTTTGGTGGCTTACTGAGAATGGCGCGATCTCTAAGTAATCGACAACTCACGCAGGAAATAAAAGCGATCGCTCTTCCAATCACTCCCTTTAATTCGCCCTAAGTAACCCGTTAAGGGTGAGGAAAGCTCTACAAGCAAATCATGAACTTGCAGCAACTCATTTAACTTTGATTTTGGCTCCTTAGCAAGGACAGCATTATAATAAACACGAATCTCAGCTGTTAGATGTTCGCTTCCTAATTCACCCAACTGCTTGACGGCTTGAACAAGCTGCGATCGCAATTTAATATCGTTGCGAACCTCAGCCAGATATTGCTCAACTTTTTCATCAGCCAAACCATAGGCACCTTGCAAGCGTTCTTTTAGCTTCATCAAGTCAATAGAGCCTTTGTACTGTGCTTGCAGTTCTACAAGGCTTTGCAGAGTTTCAGGACGAATCACGCTTATTTTGTTCCCTTCAGCAGTTTGTAGAGCAGCTACAGTTAAATCGCCAGCCGCCACAATTAACTTGATACAACGGTCATACTGTTCCTGAAGATGCTTATAGCCAAGCTTGATTAGCTGTGCTGGTGTTCCATCAGGTACTTTTTCACTTTTGGTTGCCTTGCACTCTCCTACTACTGGATAGGGAGCTTCACAGTAAAAGTCTAAACCCCCAGCTCCGCCAGTTGCATCTGGGTCAAGGCTAGCTTGAGGATTTTGATTAGAGTTAGTAAAGCCTAGCTTGAGCAAGCTTTTCCGCACTAGTTTTTCAAATTGGTTGCCATCGCTAGAATTTCCTACCTCTGCGATTTTCTGAATCCAAGCTAAGTCTGAATCCACTCGCTTGGCGGTTTGACTGCTTGCCCAACCTAGAAATATCTTAATATCCTGGTCTAATTCCTCGGCTGCTGGGTTAGTGGCTGATAAAAGAGTGATCGCACTCTGCAACTCTTCCAATTCCGGATGCTGCGGCGGCTCAAGTTTTTCTAGCTGGCGGCGGCGTTGGGTGAAGATGCGATCGCTCAACACTGGCGAAGATTCAGAAACGCTCAGGGAACGCGGCAAAGGCACAAACTGACGATCTTGGGTATGCACTGGCACCTCAATTGGCTGAGGCAGCAGATAGACACGCAGATGAGCCAGAAAAATACGAGGTCGTTGCAGGAGTGTTTGCTGTAATGCCTCTGTTGTCCAAATAGTTAAACGCGACAAAGCCTCTAATGATTGAGGGTCATTCAACATTTGGCACACTTCGCATCTAGCCCAGGCTTTAATCAAAAGTGTCTCAGAACTTAACTGAGCGAGTGTGGTTTGGGCAATGGGCAAAAAACTTGAGTGATAGTACCGCTCATTAGGTAGCAAGTTAATCGAGGTATCGGCTGGGTATAGGGCAAATTTACTTCCTGGATTAATAAATTTGCGGGGCATAGCTGCAATCACTCGCCCTTGAATTAAAGCCTCAACGTCTGGAGCCGATAGGCGTAGGGCATTGTCAATCAAAACTGATTCGCCCATGCTTAATTAAACAAATCGCTTAGCTCATCTGAGTCATCTGAGTCATCTGTGTCCTCAATATTGGGCGGGTTAAAGAAGTCATTTAAGAGTTCATCGCCCTCGTCAATAGTCTCTGCATCAATTTCACCAGAAGGATCGCTTAAGATTTCTCGCAGTAAAGTATTCTCAAGAATTAACGGCTTTGAGAACTCCAATACTTGCTCCTCGCTTAGCTGATACCTATCTCGCTTCTGATACAGTGAGTAGATATCAATGAGAGGTCGGATATCCTCTGCTTTCAGGTACGCCCATTCGCCACCCATTTTTTGTATGAGTTGATTAAGAAAACCGTAGGCATCCCACCTCTTAAGAATCTTTTTCTCTTTTGAACGGACTAAACACCCACGAGTTAGATCGAATTTTTCATAGTTGGTTAAACGCCACATTCCTGCTCCTACTGTTCGTCCATTTGATTGTTGGAGAACAGCAACACCAATTTTGAAATCTTTACCTTTTTCCTTGCCAATTACCTTAAAGTTTATCCAGCCTTGATTGGTGGCTTTTGGCTCGACTTCAACAACATCTTCAATTATTACTTCATTCAACTTCTCACCTGTAGAAGTTTCTCCTTCCAAGGTTTCTCCTTTCAACATATTAAATCCAAAATGCAGAGCATCAGCAATTAGGGAATTGTCTTCTATATAATCTCCGATGTCTGCCTCTTTTTCACTGGTTAAAGCAAGCTCAAAACGCTTAACTGGCTCTTTCGGGAGTTGTGGCGTATCAACCTTAAAGTTTTCTGCACACAATCTCAAAGCTTGCCGTACAGTTAGCCCTCGTCTGCCAAATTCTCGGAGTTGCGTTTCTTCAAATGGGTAGACTGGATGAGGAGAAGTTAAATGTCTTGCCTCATAAAACTCTCTTAGCCATAGAGTGACTAACTCTACCAGGGAATCACCATTTATGTAGTTTAAATTAATGGGTTTTCGCTTGGTATATGTTGAAATTCGCTCTGGTGTACCACCAGGCATCACATTAACTTTTTGCGCCCAGGTAACGGGAAGCATTACTGTTAAAAATACTACTCCTTTACCTAGTTCAGACTGGTGGAGCGTATCATACAGACGCTTAACTAAATCAGCAATAACCAATGCTGTTGGAAAGCCGTCATCAGTAGAGTCATTAATTACATCTATTTCGTCAAAGCAAATGATGACGGGGTTATAGTAACTTACCAAGTTCAAGATTTGCTGGATAGTCTTAAGGGCGGCATTTTCTTTTTCTTTACTGGTTTTGTTAGGGTTAGGTAATCCTAGAACCTCAGCATTAGGCTGAGCTAGCTCATCGCCAGACAACCATTTGATAGCAAAAGGAGCCTGACTTTTTGAGAGCGTCCACAAAATAGATCGGATAATGTAAGGGTCTGCATTTGGTTTAGTTTTGAGAACTTGATTGGTTAGCGTGTTCATTAAATTTTTGTTCCTAGCCAACCAATTTGCATATACTTTGTCAAATCGGCTGACTAGCTCCTCTGAAGAAAGGCTTTGAGCATTAGGATTGATGGCTTTAAACCCTTCATTTGCCATTGCTGTTGCCACTTCCTGCCACTGCATTACTCCCTGACTACCAGTGTGGGCTAGGCTTTCTGATAAGGTCTGCTGGAGCTTGTAGTTAATCAGGTTTAAGTCTTTGTAGTTATCGAGGCTTGCGTAAACGAATAAAGCACCGCCCTCACGTTCAAGCCGATGGCGTATGCGACTGATGATGTGACTTTTACCCACTCCCGGTTCAGCAGTTATTGCAATTGAAGTCACTTTGTCTTGACTAGATTGACTCGTGCGAACCTGCTCAATTGCCTGAAAAACGGTATCAGAAGCGTGAACATTTAGAGTAGGTACATCGGGGAATCCCTTCCCCCACACATCCTGCTCCTTGACAATCCCTGCGTTGCTAAACGGGTTGTGGCTTTGGATGGCGGCGTTGAGGGCTTCAATTGGAGAAACAGGAGAACTTTCCATAGTGAGCGGTGTGAAGTAACGAACTACAACAGGATCTAGGGCAATCTCAGGAATTTGAGAGCTTAGCGTAGTAGCGCAATCCACCTCCTGGGATAGTGATTGAGTCCTCGCGCTTATCTTGGGTAAGGTCTGGCATCTCTCCCCCTATCAGCTGCAAAATGTCATTGGCTTGCATCTCGCTCAGCCACTCATTGAACTGAGAGCGGCTAACCCGATCGCCTATTTCCCTCCGAATCCGATAAATTGGCACTAGGTCATCCAGGTTGTAGTCCCGGTTAAGCTGGTCGTAGACATCCAACGCTACATGCTTAAACTTGTCGTAAGATGCGATCGCCTTTTCCTGAGTCTTCGCCTTTGTAGCAGGAGTACTGACAGCACCATCCATTTGTGCAATCCACCTAACTAAGGCATTAGCAACCCAAGTTCCGACAATCGTTCCCTCAAACTTCACGTCAGGATGTTTCAGACTCTCACCTAACATTTCCACGCCTTTAGGAGAGAGGGAATATTTATTTTTAGCGATCGCGATCGCCTCGTCTTTTTCTAATTGATCAAAAATTCCTTGATAGTCTGATGCTTTCAGATTCTTTTGCACAACTCGTTTTGTCAGTTGACCTTTCATCACTTCCTTCTGGCTTGCACCCAAATCCCATAAGGCAAGTAGCAAACGAGTTTTGGCTTGATGCTCATTAACACCTGAATCGTTAGGTTTTGCTTTATTTTTGGCTGGCATATTAATAAATTCGGGTAAGTTGAGAGGTAGAATTAGTCTTTCAGAGACTATTTCCCAGAGCTATAGAAACTACACACCCCAAAACCTATCATCAGGAAAGGCTATACCTAATACCTCAGTGAATTCACGGAAACCTTAAATATCCTTCAGCAGGTTAGTATCAGTTGCTCGTAGACATCGACTCAATCCTGAAACCATCCCAGCGCTTTGGTGTCCATCTGGGACTAGAGCGAATTCAGCGACTCTTGGCAGATTTGGGCAATCCGCATCTCCGTGTCCCTGTAATTCATGTGGCAGGGACAAATGGTAAAGGCTCCGTTTGTGCCTATCTATCTGCTGTGCTGACAGAGGCAGATTATCGAGTCGGACGCTACACATCCCCTCATTTAGTCGATTGGAATGAGCGAATTTGTCTGAATGAACAGCCGATTTCAACAGACGCTTTTCGAGACTTACTGCTGCAAGTCAAAGCCGCAATTCCAGAAAATATTGAAGACTCACCCACTCAGTTTGAAGTCATTACCGCCGCCGCTTGGTTATATTTTGCTCAGCAGCAGGTGGATATCGCCGTGATGGAAGTGGGATTAGGGGGGCGGTTGGATGCGACGAATGTATGCGATCGCCCTCTCGTCACGATCATCACATCCCTCAGTCGAGAACACTGGCAAGTGCTTGGCCCCACCCTGTCCGACATCGCTAAAGAAAAAGCAGGTATCCTCAAACCCGGATGCCCTGCTGTGATTGGACAACTACCTCCAGAAGCCAAGGCAGTAGTAGAACAACGGATAAACGAGTTGGGATGCCCTGCTGTTTGGGTAAAACCAGCCGTGATGTTGCTGACAAATTCCGAAAACCTAACCCCCCAGCAGGCTTCCCTACGAGGGAAGGGGGAGCTAGACTCCCCTCTCGTCTTAGGGGAAGGGCAGGGGAAGGGGTCAGCCCCCTTCAATATCAATGAAGAAACAAAGGGGAGATTCCAAGAGCATTGGGCAGAATACGACAGCATCAAGTACCCGTTGCCCTTACTAGGAGAGATTCAGCTGACTAATTCGGCAATAGCGATCGCTACTGTGCAAATCCTCCGTTCACAAGGTTGGAAGATACCAGAAGAAGCGATCGCCTCCGGTATGGCAAAAACCCAATGGCCGGGACGCCTTCAGTGGACAACTTGGCAAAATCACCGCCTACTCATTGACGGTGCCCACAATCCTGCTGCTGCCCAAGCTCTGCGCCAGTATACTGATACTCTAGATACCCCAATCACTTGGGTAATGGGCATCCTCTCCACAAAAGATCATGCCGATATCTTTGACGCCCTGCTGCGACCTCGCGATCGATTGTACCTCGTGCCAGTACCTGACCACAGTTCGGCTGACCCAGAAGCGTTGAAAGCGATCGCACAAAGCCGTTGCCCAGAACTAGCTGATTGCCGCACCTATGCTGATTTAGAGACAGGGCTACACGCAGCAACAACCTCAACCGCAACTGAAACAGAAAAACCTTTAATCGTTTTGTGTGGCTCTCTTTACTTAGTTGGTTATTTTCTCAAGCAAAACCGCACTGACACCAATAGCTACTACAGCGCCCAATAATAGAAGATCGTTTTCCTGATCATCTGCGATCAATTCAGTCTAGCTTCTCTTTTTTATTTAAAGAGGGCTTAGTAGGTTCTGAATACATAGCAAGCAGGAAGGAAAATCGTATCACTTATGAGCACCAGATCCAAAACCCTGAGACCCAAGAAGTCAGTTAACAATCCTTACGAATTCCTGCCAAACTTAAATTTATGTAACGGTTTTTAGCTTTGCTAGGTATTACTTTAGCAAGTGAGCTATCCTAGGGGAGGGAGAATTAAGTTCGGTTGCAGATTTTGTTGTCTTTAATCAGCATTTGGCTATTAACTTTAACAGATTTCTCTCCGAAATCTAAATCTCTGGGCTTTTTTGATTTTGGAGAAAATCGATGTCAATCTATGTAGGTAATCTATCCTACGATGTCACTCAAGAGGACTTGAGTGCTATTTTTGCAGAATACGGTTCTGTAAAGCGGGTTCAGCTACCTACTGACCGTGAAACAGGTCGTCTGCGTGGCTTTGGCTTTGTGGAAATGGCTACAGAAGCTGAAGAATCCGCTGCCATTGAAGCCCTTGATGGTGCTGAATGGATGGGTCGCGACCTAAAAGTTAATAAAGCAAAACCTCGTGAAAACAGAGGTTCCTCAGGTGGTGGGGGAAACTGGAGAAACAATAACTTCTCAGGTCGTTACTAAGTTTCCGAATAAGTTGTCGTTTCAAGATTAAGTTGTCCTAAAAAAAGTTTTTGATTTTAGGGACACGGTAAAACCGTGTCCTTTCAGTAATGACTGGATGATCAGCTTTCTGGAAGTCTTTGTAGACGAATAGGACAAGTTCAGAATGATCAAGAAATACTAAAAGGGCAGAACCGTCTGCCCTTTTCAACATCCAGGTTTACTTTTGACCGCTAGCGGCTTCTAATTTATCCTTTAGAATTCCTTCAATTGTCTGTGCACCTGAATTTGAGGGATTTTTCATCTTCTCAATATCAGCCGCTCCCTGAACTTCATTTAAACGACCTTCATTGGATTTCTCAGTGACATTTTTGCCAGAAAGCAGATCTTGATCTTGCTCTCTGACAGCCGTCTTTTGCGCGCCGGCTTCAATACCTAGAAGCTGATCCTCGCCTTTTCTAGGGTCAGTGGCTTGGGCGGACTTATCAGATGATTGATCGGTAGCAAATGGATTGGGTAAGCTGTAGGCGGGCAAAGCGTTGGATAATAACATGAAAGCGCAAGCTAAGCTAGCGACAAAGAGCCGCAAGGAACGCCATAAAGCAGACAGGTTAATGCGTATAGATTCCATACAAATCTTCTCCTATTTCACCGTTTTTTGTACAGTTTGGGTTGTTAACCCGTTTTGATCGAATCAGTTATTTATTGAACTATACTTATTTACGCAAATCTTTTATCTTAGCAAATCTACACCTAGGCAGATCTATATCGAGCTTTTCAATTAGTGAAGTCTCTCGTTAGTCGGTGTAGTGGCAGCCAAAACTTCCCTTGAGTTTAGAGCTATGCTTTTCCTGAAATTCTGTAGGGGCGCTAGCAAAGCGCTCGCGAATCATTAGCGACGAAGGAGCGTCGGCGTGAGCCTAGCATGTAGACAATAACTTAGCCGCACAAACCAAGATGTATGCTTAAGTTTGGAACCAGCTAGGGTTATGGGAGAAAAACTCAATTTGGGGTACTAACGGGTCTTGAACGATGCCAACACCAGTAAATCCCCAGCGATTGAGCAAGCTTTTTAACTGATTACCAGAGACTGACTCCACAGCAAACCGTTCAGCGATATCTGAGCCATGAGCATTGAGATAGCTAAGCGCATCAAAGTGTTCGTGAAACATCAACAGGTAGCTAGCTTCAGTCTCTTGGGCAGTAGCCTTGGGCTTGGCGACAAGATAGCGACCGTCAGCTCTAGAAAGAATAAGGTAAAAGACTTGGGAGAACATGGCAAGGAATAAACCCTTCTCTAGTGATACTTTGAAACGTTCTAATCCCAAACATAACCAAAATTGGCTTGCTGAGCAGCAAACACTTCAACAGCAGTATTGCTCTAGTCTCAAATTGAGCATACCAGTTTTCAAAACACGGCAGCATAGCTGATGAGACTTGGTCTTTGATTTACGCGGCTCTCAAGACTAACGGAAATCGAAGTCGGTGTCAGCATTCTAGGTCAATTTCTTGCAACTTTTCTACAACGTCCTACTATAGAGCCGATGCTCGTTCTGTGCTCGCAAGCCTCTTGAAAGTGAGATGAGGGAGATAACTTCTGTGTCTTCCCCACCTTTCCTAGCTTCCCCACCTTCCCTACCTGCCTAAATTTTTCAGATTACTAAATCGGTGTTCTAGAAGAGAATAGGCTTCCTGGCGGGGTTTTGATAATTACCCTTTAAAGCAGAGGAGCCAGCAGGCGAGATACTCTCACGGATAACTTGAACCAAAAGGGTTTTTTATTATATTCAGACAGATCAACACTACAGGAAGCAGCGATGTCATCCAGTAACATTTTCTCTACGCTTTCAACAAAAGAAAGCTCAGCAACAAAGCCCATTACTTCAAAGTTGAGGAAGAACGAGCGATTATCCAGGTTTACAGTCCCTACCCCTGCTAGTTCCTGATCAATGAGAATGATTTTCTGATGCATGAATCCACTTTTGTAGCGATAGAGCTTAATACCCACTGATTGCATCTCAGTGTAGTACGAGAAGGAACACAGATAGACAAACAGGTGATCGGGTCGATTTGGTAAGATAATCCGCACATCTACACCACGCATCGCTGCCAGTTTCAAGGATGTTAGAGTTGATTCATCCGGCACAAAGTAAGGGCTAGCAATCCAGAGGCGAGTCTGAGCCTGATTGATTGCATTGACGAAAAAAAGGTTACAAGCTAATAGCCGATCTGCTGGTCCTGTCGGCAGCACAAATGCGGTTTGGTTGGTTTCCCAATTGGCTTTTACCTCCCAGTTAACTTCGAGAACTTCCCCAGTCGCCCAGTACCAATCTCGAAGAAAGGAACTTTGCAGACATTGTACAGTTGGACCTTGCATCATTATGTGAGTATCACGCCATGGACTCAAGCGCGGATTTTTTCCCAGATATTCGTCACCAATATTCAAACCTCCTACAAATGCTGTTTCACCATCTACAACCAGTATCTTGCGATGGTTTCGGAAATTGATCTGGAAGCGATTACCTCTGCCTTTAGTGGTATGGAATGCACTGATCTGAATGCCATTTTCTCGGAGAGACTTGATGTAGGAACGGGACAGTTTATTTGAGCCAACTTCATCGTAGAGAAAGTAGACACGTACTGCTTGCTTTGCCTTGGCACTTAGAGCTTTCTTAAAATCGTTACCTGCTTGGTCATCGTTGACGATATAGGATTGCAGCAAAATATAATCTCTCGCAGACGCGATCGCCGTCAACATCGCCTCATAGGTTTGCTTCCCATCTATCAGTAATTCGGTTGCATTGCCTGATGTAAAGGGAATTTCTGTAACAGCCTCAGCAAGGGGTTGCAGTAGCGCCAACTTTCCTGGTGGTGTGGCTTTAAATTCAATGATTTCATTGTAGGCTTGACGAACAAACTCATCGTGTTGTGCATAAGCTAAGCGCAGGGCTTCAGCATATCCATGAAATTTGTTTCTCCCCAAAATCCAATACAATGGAATGGCTAACCAAGGAAAGGTGATCAGAGAAATTCCCCAAGCGATCGCCCCTTGAGAAGAACGCACATTTATCACCGCATGAGCGGCATTTATAATACCTAAAACATGAACCAAAAATGCCGCTGTACTAATGCTTAATAGGGGATGATTTAGTAGGCTTGTAGTCATTTTCTGCAACCTGACCTGAAAATAAGGTTTAGGGACTGGTAGGGAAAATTTTATTCTCCATTATGTACTCGCCTTTATACCATTGTTCTAAACTCTTCAACTTCTGAATTCTCTTCTATCACTAGCTATAATTATTAACTGATTTTTGAATAAGCAAATTCTGCAAGCATTGGCTTATGATCGGATGAATAAATACCGTCTATCACCTTAGCGCTAGCTTTCTTTTCACGAAGTCCTCGGTAAAAAATATAGTCTAGAGGAGGTGAGAATAGAAAACGTTTAATTTTCTTGCTTTCGTTGGGTGCAAAAGATACTGAAGCTAAGCCTAGTCGAGTTACCATTTTCTCAAGTAGAATCGCTCTTGAGCGACTCCAAGTATTGAAATCACCGGAAAATATAATGGGTCCATGATGTTCAGATAGAGTAGATTCTAATTCATCGAGTTGGCTTCTAAATTTATTTAAATTAACAAAATTAATGAGATGACTATTAATAGTCAAAAGCTTCTCTTTTTTATTGGATAATGGATACTCAGTTATTAGTGAAACTTTAGGAGTTCTAATAACAGGTTCATAATGTTTACTTATAATAGCTTTTTGGGTTATTGAATTGATTGTAGCAGCCGTTAAGATTCCTGAATAAGTGTTATGATGGGCATCTATAAAATTAGGTGCAAAGCTCCAACTCATTTCTGCTATACCAACCGCATGTGCTGCTTTCATACCCATGCGGACTTCTTGCAGAAAGATAATATCTGGCTTATATTGCTCCAGAATAATTAAAAAATCTCTAGTCCAAGTTTTATCATAATTATTTTTAGCAATATTCCAATTTAAAACCTTAATTGAGGCATCATCAAGTTCTGTTTCAAGACTATGATTTGTGTCAATGGTCGTTGCTTCTGTTCGAGCAAATCGGTAGGAGGGAGAAAATTTCCTTAAAAAGAATTTAGCCATATTTTCCTGAAGGTGAAGAAGGCTCTTATGCAGAGGGCAGAGGGCAGAAGGACTGCTCTTGCAGTGTAGGTTTGAAGCCTACACTGATTGCAAGACACCAAATTGAAGATTTTGGTGTGGGGCTTCAATCCTTACTCCCTTCGGTCGTAGTTCCCACAGCAGGAATCACAATTCCCTTGTGCCTTCTGCCTCCTGCCCTCTGCCTTTCTTGCTAAAGTATTTCCAAAAGATTACTAATTTTATATACATTAACGCTAATGTACTAAGAAGCATACCAGGGGTTGAATTTGGGTTCCTATGTTAGCTTCAAGGTATCCACGGGAAGCTGAGCGATCGCCAGGTTCATCTGGTGTTGGCGCATCATCAATCATTAGAGCAACTACCGCTACTACAAGAAACTTACTCATAGTTGCCGAAGATGTTCTTTTCCTGCTTCTACGAGGGGTATTGGCACAATTATTGGCATCTCAATACGCTAGGCTTGAGAACGGTTAGGCTAAGTGGCTGTCCACGGTCGGCAAGGTTAAGGTAACCGATGTTGAAGAAGGCAGAAGGCAAAAGAAGGAAGGCTTTTATGGAACCAATTGGAAGGGGATTCAAACCCCTCTCAATTGGGAGCCACCAAATAGGAAAGATTTGGAAGATGCTTCAAACCATTGCTCCCTACCGATTGCCAGAACGCAGAAGGCTTTTATGCATAAAAATAAGCATAAAAGCCTTCGCCCTCGTCCTTCTGCCTTTCTTGGTGAAGAACGTGTAGAATCTTCTCGGTTCATTAGGAGTGCAGTTGTGGTTTATCAGCTCATCGGCAATCAAGTTTTGTGTGGAGCCGCCCGCTTCAGCGCCTTGAGGAATGGCTTGGTACGTCTTGAGTACTCAGCCCTAGGTCAATTTGAAGAGCATTGCACTATTTGTGTGTTTACACGACCTGAATCCATACCCTTCACAAACGTCACCTTGACAGACGAAGGAGTGCTTCACCTGCATACCGAGTTGCTCCAAATCGTCTACCGACCTAGTGATCAGCCTTTCAATGATACCAACTTGCAAATTCACTGGACTTGTGGAGAGTGCACAGACACTTGGACACCTTCGGCAGTTGATACTGAGAACTTGGGCGGTACCTTCACAAGCCTCGACCTGATTCACCGCAGCTTTCACCCAACAGAAGTTCATCCGGCTTCGGTTTTTCAAAGCCATCCTCAAACCGCTGAATGGCTATACACACCTATGAAAGCAGCTCACAAGAGCTTACGTGCTCAAGGCGAAACCACTTACTTTGAAGAGCCGCCCCTCTGGTATCTAGACGCCTTTCGCCGTCATGAACTCCCTGAGTCAGTGCAGCAGTTTCTCGAACAATGGCATCATTTTCCCCCTGGTTTAATTAGCCAGAGTGGTTACAGTGTCCTCAATGATTCAACCAGTGCACTAATCAAAGATGGATGGCTTGCTGAACGCTCTGACCCAAATTGCCAGGACTGGTACTTCTTCGCTTACGGTCATAACTATGCACAAGTTCTTTCCGACTTTGTGCAATTGTGTGGCCGCATACCAATGCTGCCACGTTGGGCTTTTGGCGTCTGGTTCTCCATTTACGATCGCATGGAGGATGCCGATTACCGTCACCTAGTTGAGCGCTTTGACGAACTAGAATTGCCCCTAGATGTTTTGGTTCTTGATGTCGATTGGCATGCCGGTTGGTGTGGCTGGGACTGGAATCATGACTACTTTCCCGACCCTAAGGCGTTTCTCCAGTGGGGGCACAGCATTGGACTGCACATTGGTGCCAATGTTCACACTGAAGGAGTACCCGCACAAGAGAGTCACTTCCAAACTCTATGTGAAGCACGGGGACTCGACCCCAACGAAGTTAAAGCCGGTAACGTCTTCCCGGTGAAGAACCCAACGGCTGACTGGATTTTTCATTCCTGGTACTCCGACCCTACCCCGAAAGAAGCTGAACCTGAACAGGGTTGGTTGCTGTTTAATCTCGCTTCTCAGTCAGAAGCAGAGTTGTTCATGCAGGAACTCCATCGTCCTCGTGAAGAGGATGGTATTGATTTTTGGTGGATTGATGGTTTTAGCGCCACTCATCCTGGTGTCAATTCCCAGTTGTGGACTAACCACGTTTATTATACTCATCTGGAAGCAACTACTCAGCGTCGGGCACTCATTCTCTCGCGCACGGGTGATATTGGTTCACATCGCTACCCAGTGCAGTTCTCTGCTGATACCTATTCGCACTGGGAAGTCCTCCGGTTCCTGGTTGATTTCACGACAAGAGCGGGTAATGTGGGAGTGAACTACTGGTCTCACGATTTGGGTGGATTCTTCGGTCATGTCCCAGGTGTCCCGATTATTGACCCAGAACTGTTTGTCCGATGGATACAATTTGGCTGTTTTTGTCCGATTGTTCGGTTGCATTCAGACCACGGTCGGCGTGAACCTTGGTACTACGGACAATGGGTACTGGAATCGGTGCGTAAGGCTTTCCATTTGCGAAGCCAATTAGTGCCCTACCTTTATCACACCAGTCGAGACACCTATGATACTGGTCTCCCCTTATGTCGTCCTATGTACCTTGCTTATCCTGAGGACAAGGAATCTTACCAGGTACCGACACAGTATCTATTAGGCGATCGCTTGTTAGTGGCTCCAGTAGTCGAAGCGGGTGGCTACCGCTCAGTCTACCTACCTACTGGTGGTTGGTGGGAACGCTCAACAGGTCAATTCTATTCAGACTCTAAGCACTTAAAGCTGTTCGCCCGTTTGGATCAGGTGCCACTGTTCGTCCGTGCCGGAGCGATTCTCCCACTCTCAGAGGTTTCCCGCCGAGTCGGGACGGCAGCACCGACAACTCTCATCCTGGAAGTCTATGCGGGGGCTGAGGGTGAACTGGACTTTTACGAAGATGACGGTGAAAGCCTAAGCTACCGTACCAATGTGGGTAGCCGCCGCCTTTTTACACAACGACGTGAGGGTGATAGTCATAGTCTTAGCTGTGAGCCAGTCCGAGGGAGTTACCAGGGAATGCCTGATCAGCGGTGTTTCCAAATTCTCTGGAGGGGGTTAGTGCCAGGGAGTCAGGTTGAGGCAACGGGTGTGGAGATTGGTGAGCAGGAGTGGGTGGGAGACGTTTTGTCAGTTACCTTGGCGGCAGTGCCCCAAGCGGCTTTTTGGCGTATTGTGGTGACACCATCGATGCAAGGTTGAAGTATCAAGGATAAAAATCTTCTATTTCATGAGTTGAAAGACGCCTGCCGTTAAGCTGATTGCCAACTACCATAGACTCAACTACCGTCAACAGCCATAGTAGTTTCCATGACTCTTGCCAAACCTCACGAAATCGGAGTCACTCATCTCCCCGATCACAGGGAGTTACCAGACTCTGACGGTACTTTTGTGAAAAACTTCCAGGAACACCCTCAGAGTATCCTACTGACTGACTCCATTAGACCTGTATTGCGACAACTGCATCCCAATGGGGAATACTGCATTGGTCAAGACTGTGGCATTTATTGGCGTTTAACTGACCCACCAGAGAAAGGCGCAGAAGCTCCTGATTGGTTTTACGTTCCTAGCGTGCCGCCCTTATTAAACAGTCAAGTGCGTCGATCTTATGTCTTGTGGCAGGAATACGTTGCGCCACTAATTGTACTGGAATTTGTCTCTGGAGATGGCTCAGAAGAGCGAGACAAAACATCGCCTTTGCTTCCTGACCAAGAGGAGGGAAAGAAAGCTGGAAAATTTTGGGTGTATGAGCAAGCCATTCGAGTGCCTTTCTATGGCATCTACGAAGTGAAAAAAGCCTCGGTAGAAGTGTACCATTTGGTTGATGGTCGCTATGAGCTTCTCAAGCGTAATGAGCGGGGTCACTATCCGATCGCACCGATGGGTGTTGAGTTAGGTATTTGGCAAGGGCGATATGAAGAGATGGAACTACCTTGGCTGCGCTGGTGGGATAGTCAAGGCAATTTGCTACTAACTGGAGAGGAGCGAGCAGATCGAGAACGACAACGAGCCGATCGATTAGCAGAACGATTACGCCAGATGGGAATTAACCCTGATGAAGTGTGAAGAGTAGACCAGTAGTTAGGGAGCGATCGCCTTTTCGCGCATCCCTAACTAGCGCTCTTCAAATTATCCTGTTCCCAGAGCCATTAGAGAGCGCTAATAGATAGGTGCTTACTAACTGATATAGTCTTGCAACGCCCTTACATCAAGTGGCTGCGACTGCAACGAACGAATGGCTGCGGCTGTCGCCTTGGCACCAGAAATTGTAGTGACGATGGGAATTTTGTAAGCTAATGCTGAACGACGAATCAAACGCCCATCAGCTCGTGCTTCCTCCCCAGACGGTGTATTGATAATCAGCTGAATCTTCTGATTCTTAATCGAATCCAGGACATGAGGACGCCCCTCATGGAGTTTCAACACCAACTCAACATCCACCCCATGCTCTTTAAGGACTTTGCGAGTCCCTTCAGTGGCGACAACATTGAAGCCTAATTCCATAAAGTCTCTCACTACCGAAACAACACTGGGCTTATCCCGGTCATTCGTCGAGACAAACACGGTGCCAGAGAGGGGCAGACGTTGACTTGCGCCTAGTTCTGCCTTGGCAAACGCTGAACCAAAGTCCTTATCAATCCCCATCACTTCACCAGTAGAGCGCATTTCTGGCCCCAGAATGGTGTCCGTACCAGCAAATTTTTCAAACGGTAACACGGCTTCTTTGACAGCCATGTGTTGAGGTAGAACTTCCTTGGTAAAACCTAAAGATTCTAAAGTCTTACCGGACATAATCCGGGAAGCGAACCCAGCTAGAGGTACACCTGTTGCCTTGGAAACAAATGGCACAGTGCGAGAAGCGCGAGGGTTGGCTTCCAGAATGTAAACCTGGGGGGTGTAGCTTTGGGTACCTACAACGGCAAACTGAATATTCATCAGCCCAACGACCTTCAGCGCTTTGGCTAACTCCACTGTCCAAGTCCGAATCTTTTCTAAGATTGCCGGGGATAACGAGACAGAGGGCAAGGAGCAAGCTGAGTCACCTGAGTGAATCCCTGCCTGTTCAATATGCTCCATGATGCCGCCAATCACAACCCTACCCGTTTGATCGGCGATCGCATCCACATCTACCTCAATAGCATTCTCTAGGAACTTATCGATCAAAATGGGATGCTCTGGCTCTACCTGCACGGCAAAGTTCATGTAGCGTTCCAACTCCGTGTCAGAATAGACAATCTCCATTGCCCGTCCGCCCAGCACGTAGGAAGGGCGAACTACCACGGGATAGCTAACCCGCCGTGCTACTTCCAGGGCTTCTCCATAACTCCGGGCAATGCCATTTGGGGGTTGCTTAATATCCAATTGCCGCAAGATTTTTTCAAACCGCTCTCGGTCTTCAGCCATGTCGATAGAATCGGGAGACGTGCCCCAAATTTTGGGAATTGGGTGAGATTGTTCTGCATTTTCGAGTTGATTCAAGTAGTCCTGTAGAGGTACAGCCAGTTTCAGGGGTGTCTGACCACCAAACTGAATGATGATTGCCTCTGGGTTTTCGGCTTCGATAATGTTGATGACATCTTCTTTGGTGAGGGGTTCAAAGTAAAGGCGATCGCTTGTGTCGTAGTCTGTGGAAACTGTCTCCGGGTTAGAGTTGACCATAATCGTCTCAAACCCTTCTTTCCTCAAGGCATAAGAAGCGTGGCAGCAACAATAATCAAACTCAATCCCCTGCCCAATCCGGTTTGGACCACCGCCTAAAATCATCACCTTGCGCCCATCAGAGGGCAGTACCTCTGATTCTTCTTCATAGGTTGAATAGTAGTAAGGGGTTAACGCTTCAAACTCCGCCGCACAGGTATCCACTGTTTTATAGACAGGTATAATGCCCAACCCTTTACGGTAAGCGCGAACTTGATCTTCTGTGGTTTTGGTAGCGAAGGCAATTTGGCGATCGCTAAATCCTTGGCGTTTGATGTCCCAAAGTTGCTCTTTTGTCAACTTATCCAAGCCAGTACGCTTCAGGAATTTTTCAGTTTCCAATAAGTCCTCAAGCTTATCCAAGAACCACGGGTCAATCCCAGTGAGTTCATAGATTTCCTCTACCGTCATCCCCATTTGTAAGGCGTGGCGCACGGTGAAGATCCGATCGGGATTGGGGGTTCTTAATCCAGCGCGAATTTGTTCGAGGGACGGTAGCTTCTCAGGGCGATCGCATCCCCAACCGGAACGACCGATTTCCAGTGACCTCAGGGCTTTCTGGAATGACTCCTGAAAGGTGCGTCCAATTGCCATGGCTTCCCCTACCGACTTCATCTGTGTGGTTAGCACCGGTTCGGCACCGGGGAACTTTTCAAAGGCAAATCGGGGTACCTTGGTCACCACATAGTCAATCGTTGGTTCAAAGGAGGCGGGGGTCTTCTTGGTGATATCGTTGGGAATTTCATCCAGGCTGTAGCCGACAGCTAGCTTGGCAGCCATCTTGGCAATGGGGAACCCTGTTGCCTTCGATGCCAAGGCAGAACTACGGGAGACACGAGGGTTCATCTCAATCACAATCACATCACCCGTGACTGGATTAACCGCAAACTGAATATTCGAGCCACCCGTTTCTACACCAATCTCGCGGATGATTTTAATCGAGGCATCCCGCAGTCGCTGGTATTCCTTATCCGTCAATGTCTGCGCGGGTGCGACGGTGATTGAGTCACCCGTATGAATGCCCATCGGGTCGATATTTTCAATCGAGCAGATAATCACCACGTTATCCGCCAAGTCGCGCATTACCTCTAGCTCATACTCTTTCCATCCCAAAAGCGACTTCTCAACCAGGATTTGAGACACTGGGGAAGCGTCTATACCCCCTTGTGCCATTTCTTCGTATTCTTCCTGGTTATAGGAAATACCGCCGCCAGTACCACCGAGAGTAAAGGCAGGGCGAATAATCAGAGGATAGCTGCCGATTTGGTGAGCGATCGCTTTTGCCTCATCCAAATTTTTAGCGATTCCGGAAGGGCACACAGGTACCCCAATCCGTGCCATGGCTTCTTTAAACAGCAGCCGATCTTCTGCCATTTCAATTGCCGGAAGCTTCGCCCCAATCAACTCGACGCCGTACTTTTCTAGTACACCATTTTTCGCTAGCGCCACAGCGACATTTAGGGCTGTCTGACCTCCCATTGTTGGCAGTAGGGCATCAGGTCGTTCTTTCTCGATTACCTTCTCCACTATTTCCGGCGTTAGTGGCTCAACGTAGGTGCGGTCAGCCGTTTCCGGGTCAGTCATGATGCTGGCAGGGTTCGAGTTCACCAGCACTACTTCGTAGCCTTCTTCCCGGAGGGCTTTACATGCCTGTGTACCGGAATAGTCAAACTCAGAGGCTTGTCCAATCACAATTGGACCAGAACCTAAGAGCAAGATTTTGTGGAGGTCATCGCGGCGGGGCATAGTTATATGTCTGTCGTTGCATGGCAGTTGTTAAGACCAAACTATTTTAAATGCTATGACCCTTATTATTTGTCGTTAATTTATCTAAGTTTGATGACTTGAGGTTTTATGGGGGTGCATCTGCATAAAAAACGGTGATACTTCTAGCTTGCGTATCAACAATCCAAACTCTTAGAACACCAGCAACTAGGTAGCCGCTAGCTTTGGTGATGAGTTCTCCAACGGTTTGTCCCGGAGAAATAATCTTGATCGCTAGTTTGCAAGGGGTAGACAAGCCTCATCCCGCATCCAGTCTGCTGATAAGACGTTCATAAGAGATAGAGATATAGGTAAGTATCTGGTGCTGGCACCCAGTCTTTACCCAGGCGTTTCAGAGTAACTGCCCATTGTGTGTAAACACGTCTTCTGAGAAGCGATCGCCCTTGTTGGGGATAGCTAAAGCGCGATCGCACTCCTCAACCCGAGTTGGTTGGATGATGTGCGAGCACACCTTAGCTATGTGAGCCAGCAATTACACTCTCAGTACTTCAATAGTTCTTTATAAATAACTCTCTACCTTTAGCTGCATAGCTTCTCTTATAGTTGTTCATTCCATACTGAAACTCCCACTCTACTATTTGAGCAAAGCTGAAGAGTTCTCTAATTGCAGGAGAATCATCATAAGTAATCAACCATCGGTGATTACACTTTCGCATATTGTCAGCAAATCTTTCGTGATCGAATGAAGTGTGCAAACTTCCTTTTACTCCATAAAGCTTTGATTTCGTAGCCGTTAGATAAGGAGGATCTAAAAATATAAAAACATCTTTTCCATCCTGAAATAACAGCTGTTCATAATCAGTTTTCGTAATACGAACCGCTGTGTTTAAGCACAACTTTTTTAGTCTCTCAATAGAAGAGTATGTAAATCTCTTCTCGAACGCTTGCTGAGAATATCCTCCTGAATCTACTACTCCTGAAAAAGTAATTCGATTCATTATAAAAAAACGGACAGCCCTATCAAAGTCACTATTTATAGTATCTTTTCTCTTAAAGTAATTGTACAACTCTCTACCATCAGGATATTTCTCTCTCAATTCAGTTATAGCGCTGACTAAATGGTCTATATCATCTCTGACATAAGTCCAAAAGCAACACAAGTCATAATTTAAATCATTTATCCAATACAGCTTTATAAGTTTATGAAAAAAATTATTCACAGCCAAGAATACTGAGCCACCTCCTACAAATGGTTCCCTATACTCGCTTATTTTCAAGGGAACATGAGGCATTATATGACCAATGGCTTTCGATTTTCCTCCAGGGTATCTTAGTGGACTCTTCACCATATTCTTTGACGACCCGTTATTAAAATAGATAATTTAGTATTGTTCTCAGATTCTTGATTAAGTAGCTCGATTAATCTTTGTTGTCTTTGAGTAAATTTGTTAATTTTACAAAAATTGCGTACATCAGTGTCATTACTAGGAAGATATAGAAAACTTTCAATGTTGCCAGTTATTTTCAGTCGTGCCACAAACTCAACTTGCACATCTCCAAGAAACAATGTCTCTAGATTCGCAAAAAGAATAAGCTTGAATAGACCATCCTTTATATCATCTTCTGCTGGCAACTTGCCACTGCTACTATTCTTTGATTCTTGTATAACAACTCGATTGTTTTCTTCATATATTTCGTCAGCAGTTAAATAATATTCACCACCAAGATAATTTGAAATAGAGAATATTCCCTTACATCCATCTCCTAAATGTTCAAAAGCATGTGTTGTAAGTAGCTCCCGATTAGCGGCAGCGAATGAATATGGTAGAGTAGCCTTTTTAAAGGCTTCTATGTCAAACTCCCCACCATCTTTAAACCTTTCAAGAACTTCAAGGTGCTTACTTGTTGAATGCAATTTTACCATTTTATTACGAGCTATTTTTTCATAACTATTTACTGCATTTAAATAAACCGTGGAAAACTCTCTCTGAAAATGAGTTGTATTCCAGTGTAAAGCCGTCATTTGATAACTACTAACTTCTCGTATTTTATTTTTTATATAATCAGCATTTAGCTTTTGCTTGGTAATTCGATCTACTTTTCCTGTAACTGCATCAGCATCTTCATACCATCCAAGAATAATATAAACATTTAACAAATTCATCCAAGAAAAAGTAATAGAGTTTATTCTATCATTATTGCTAGTTCCACTACCCTCATCTTTAATTATAGGTATTACGGTTATTTTTTTAGTATTAAGATGATAAATGTTATAGATTCGAGCGAAAGGATAAGAGCGGGTTCTTTTGGGAGAAACCCATTTTGAAAAAGCTATATTATTTTCTAAGCTACCTAGAGTTATTATTCCAAAAGAACCTGATGAATTTATATTAAACTGCTCTAGGCTATATGCTTTAAGTTGAGGAGTTAAATTTGGCGTATAATTAATGTCTCTTATAAAACCTCTGAAGCTTAGTAAAGCCATAAATTGATTAAGAGTAAGTACCATCTTTAATATACCTACCCAAAACAATCATCTAGTAAACATAGAAGTTCTTCATTGTGCCACGTAATAAGCCGCAATCGGATGACAGTTAACTTGTCCAGCTATCAACAGATGCCTACTTAGGTATCTATGTTGTGAAGGCGGGTTAGTAATCTTTTATCTGTAAGCCCCTTCCTCAGTGTCTACATAAATTTTCACTAAACCACTAATTAGCAGGTGTTAAGTAAATTCCCGTTCAGCATTGAACGGTAAGTGCCTGTTCTAGTTGAGTGTCGTGTCTGCAAAAACCAAGCATAGCGATCGCACTTTCATGATCGCTATAAGTCCTTATGAGTTACAAAGACAAGCTAAATCGGTGAGTCATCGGACACTTTCGCGATCGAGTTGACGCAGAAGGTGATCTAAAAATCCTGAAACAATTGATTCCCAATGTTCCCCTTGAAATCAGGTTTGACCTTACTCTAGAACACACGGAAGGCCTAACCCCCCAGCCTCCTTACTAAAAAGCTCCGGCTTTCCTACGTTAGCGAAGCGGCACGAAGTGAGGGAATGGGAGAGCTAGACTCTAACTCCCCACTCAAGAGCAGGAGAGGGGCTGAGGGAGAGGTCAACCGAGGAGTAAAGCCATCATTACAAGTCTATTTCGCCGCCTCCAACCGCGCCAGAAATTCCGCATCACTATCAAGTATCAAAATACCCCTCCCTAACCCTCCCCTTGGTAAGGGGAGGGAACCAAGTTTTTCGTTTTTCTTGCTTCCCCCCTTACTTCAGCGATTTTCAGGTTCGTCTACCACATCGTAGGGGCGTTCTTGCCTTCATTGGTGTCAACTTAAGGAGGCTTGGCGGTTAGAAACCGCAGCTACACGAACAAAACCTGCCTGCGCAGCTTAAATAAGTGTTGATTTTCATTAGTCCGCGCAGGCGGACTTGGTTTTTATAGCCGCGAATTCCATTCGCCAGGGCTTAAGTTGACACCAATGTCTTGCCTTGCGCCCCTACGACATCCTATATTGCACTCTTGCAAGAAATCTCCTGTGTTGACTTGCTTAAGGCTCAACCCAGCGATCGTCTGCTTTGATTAAATTAATCAACTCCTCAACACCTTTCTCTTCTGGCACCTTTTTAATTTCTTCTCTGCCACGATAGAGAGATATATAACCCGCTTGCTTGCCGACATAACCATAATCAGCATCAGCCATTTCACCGGGACCATTGACGATGCAACCCATGACGGCAATATCTAAACCCGTGAGGTGTTTAGTGGCTTCTCGGACTTTGTGCAGTACCTCTTCCAGGTTAAATAAAGTACGACCACAGGAAGGACAGGCGACATACTCCACCATCGTTTTCCGCAGTCCCAGTGCTTGCAGAATGCTGTAACAAACGGGAATCTCTTTTTCTGGTGCCTCTGTTAGGGATACCCGGATGGTATCTCCAATCCCCTCAGCCAGAAGCGTGCCAATTCCAGCGGTGGATTTAATTCGTCCATATTCTCCATCACCGGCTTCTGTGACACCCAGATGCAACGGGTAATCCATTGCTAGTTCATCCATCCGTTGTGCCAGTAGGCGATAAGCCGCTAACATCACCGGTACCCGTGACGCTTTCAGCGAAATCACTAAGTTACGGAAGTCTAAAGATTCACAGATGCGAATAACTTCTAGAGCAGATTCCACCATGCCTTCAGGGGTATCGCCGTAAGTAAAGAGCATCCGTTCAGCAAGCGAACCGTGATTGACTCCAATTCGCATTGCCTTACCCTGATCCCGCAGAGAAATGACAAGAGGCTCTAGGGTTTCGCGTATCTTGTCGCCAATTTCGTCAAATTCAGCTTTAGTGTATTCGGTTCTATCTAATTTTGGCTTCTCAAACACATATAACCCTGGATTAATCCGCACTTTATCAACATGCTTAGCAACTTCCAGGGCAATTTTCATCCCGTTGTGATGTACATCGGCAACCAGTGGCACAGGTTGATAAGTCGCAATCAATTTCTGCTTGATTTCTGCGAGGGCTTTGGCGTGAGCCATACTTGGTACGGTGACGCGGACAATTTCACAGCCAATTTCGTGCAAGCGGCGAATCCCGGCAACGGAACCCTCTATATCTAATGTGTCCTCATTAATCATCGACTGCACCACCACAGGGTAGCCACCGCCGATAGTGACACTGCCAACTTTGACAGGACGAGTCTTGCGCCGATGAATGGTAGTGTCAAACGCTGGTGGTTTCGGTGCAGTTTGAGGGGTTGGGAGAGTTTGCATAAACGGTTTGCTGATTTGGAGTAGCGGAAATATCAGGTATTTATTTCTATTCTCTTTTCAGAGTGCCATAGCTGGGATCGTTTTGGGTTAAAGGAAGACAAAGGGCGCGATCGCACTCTACCCTTTCCCCCGATGCCTTGCTTTAGCTTTCTGACGAGCCAGCAGCCATTTTTGCTGTTTCTCTGCTTCCAAATCTATGCAGGATTGCGCTTTCCTCTCTTTTTTGTGCTGTTCAATATCATGCTTAAGCGCTTCCTGAGCCATTATAGATATGCCTTGAAGCGGCATTTCCTTGGCAACCTGTCTAGCAAGACGCTTGGGATTCACTTTCTTTTGTTCAACTTGACTCACCGCAACGGCAGAAATAGCACATTCTAGCAACTGGTGCGTTAAATTATTGACGAATTCGAGAACTTCAGACTTTTTGGGTTCTGCCCCAAAGATGTGTCGCTTCACCTTTAAATAATCCTCTATGTTGGATTCGACAACTCCTTCCCAAAATTAACGACTAAAAAAATTGTTAGTTTCATTTTCCCCTCTTGAATATCATCAGCAAACACTGGACATCCCGAGGGGAAAGGATAGCACACCGCTAGTTTTAGCGATGCATCCGGACTACCAACCGGACTGTGTTTTTGTATTGCTTTTACACGATTCTAAACAAGGCTTTGTGCCCTTACCTCACTCAATTAGGTGATGGCTTGTCATTCAGGGAAGTCTGGAATAACCCATTGGGGAGGCTCCATCAATTTCTTTCGTCGCGCTTCTTCAGCTATCTCCAGCATTTTGTCCAACGAAGTTTCATTTATGAACTTTGAGGCGTCTGTTACAAATTCCTTATTAGGGCATTTGTCACCCAAGATACAGCCATTGATGCAGGCTTCAGCGCAGTTCACGGTAGATTCCATACAAACTCCCTTTTAATTAACTCTTCAGACGAATAGCTGAAATATTTTTCTGGCTTATTTGCAGACCAGCGATTGTCTACCCGAATCTCATTTTACAAGTTGTACTCTCCTTGTTGAGAGGCTCAGCATCTTAGCTAAATTGCACCTAATACACTGTTCCACATTTTATTTGCATACAGGCAGCAGCCAAGAGTCTTGCGAGCATTATATTTCTCGTTTTTGACTTTTGACCGCGTCGGGTGCCCCAACCACTTCCGGCACAGGAGACGCGCCCCGAAGGGGTTTTGATTTTCGACCTGATTACCACTTTTTCTACATCTCAAACCCTCAAAATTTTGTAGAAAAAACGAGAAGCTACTCGTCTATGACTTGTATCACCCAACTCAATGCAAATCATCACCAGTTAACAAAGGCTGTAATCACCTGTCGCCCTATAGAAATCACGAATAAATAGAAATTAAGAATATATGGATATTGGGAGTTGACCTATAATTCAGCTTTCAGCTGCTAATACGAGGAGTGTACGATGCTTGAAAGACTACTGCTAGCCATTACAGTCACGTTTTCCGTCTACCTATGTGTAGAATCTAATTGGTTTGACGCCACCCCAACGCCTTCACTAGTGCAACGACCAACCATTCCAGCTCATGGCGGCAATCAATCGCTCTAAAAAGCACTTATGACAATTAGCGCTGATTTATGGCAGTCTAATCAAGACTTGACACAAGCGTGCCTTGAACACCCATTTGTACAAGGCATCGCTACTGGCACCCTTGACCGGGTCAAATTCGCCTACTACGTTGGTCAAGATGCCTATTTTCTAGAAGCTTTTGCTCGTGCTTATAGTATTGCAGCAGCAAAGACTCCCGATTGGGAAAGATTTAATACGTTTCACTCTCTAGCGGCGGGAGTTCTCCAAGAAATCAAGCTTCACGAAGGTTATGCAGCCAAATGGGGAGTAGACTTGCGCCATGTTGAACCAGCTACCGCCACGCGCCGATACACTGATTTTTTATTGGCAACAGCCTGGAGTAGTGAACCGGGTTTAATCACCGTAGCGATGACTCCCTGCATGCGTCTGTATGCGTTCTTAGGTCAACAACTGGCTGACAATGGGATTCCGCACCACCAATATGCTGATTGGATTCGCACCTATAGCCATCAGGAATTTGAGGAACTGGCTCAGAAGTTAGAGAGTTTGACTGACCAGTACACCACTATTACGGAATCTGTAAAATCAACCTATCGCTATGCGATGTTGTGTGAGAGAGACTTCTTTCAATCTGCCTGGGAAACTGAGTCTTGAAGTCTTCCAATGTTGATATCTCTTTAGAATTTCATTAAGGGCGGCGGGGATACCACATCCCAAGAGTGGGTGTGGAGGAAAGGCAGCTCAGGTCATTGACTTAAGTGTTTACACTATAGGCAGAGTGCGATCGCAAAACTTGTTCTTAGTTCCTTGGTTGATTCAAGCCTAAGATTCCGGTTTGGTACAGGGAGTATCCCAATGCGTGCAAAGATATCACGACGCGATCGCTCCTGCCGCTCATTTTTTTCACAAGAAGAATAGACCTCTTGCAAAAGTCAAAAACTTACCCCCCGACTACGTCCCGCTACGCTAACACTCCCCCCTTGCCAAGGTAGAGCTGATTCATTCTCGCAAAGCCAGAGTCCGCCAGGGGTTAAAACCCCTGTCTCATAGAATCAAGTCCTCTCAAGAGGACTGAAAATTACTATTTGAGTCGTCTTTAGACGACTTTGGCTATTAGCCCGGAGTTTAAACTCCGGGCGGGTTTCGGGAAAACGAATCAGCCCTACTTGCCAAGGGGGAAGCCAGAACAATTAGGCTCCCCTCTTAGTAACCGGAGCTTTAGTGAGGAGAGGGTTGGGGAGGGGTCTGGAGCATTTTTGCAAGAGGTCTAATCATCACTAAGGTATGGGTACTAGCAAAATAAAAATCCCAGGCGCACCTGAGACGGCACTTCTGAATAGTTTGTGTCGTCTTTTTACCTGAACCCTGCTCAGAGTGCATTGGAAAACGCTTTTCCCTCAAAAGCTGATGCCGGATAGATTTTTTTACAGATAACCGCTATTATTTCCTGCTCAGCCCTATGACTAATGCAATAGTAAAGTGGGACAGCCTAGAGTCCTGATTGCTGCATTAAGAATATCCAGCGTGCCAGTTCCAACTTACGGAATGTAGTGTTAAACGCCAACTGCTAATTTTTGTGTGAGGAAGTGTCAGTGCCAATTCGTAAGAATGATCAAAAGAATGATCAAAAAAGCTCTCAACAGCCAAAAACTACTCATCCCCGTAATTGGTTTTGGCTTTGGTTGGGCTTGACCGGAGTAGGGATGCTGTCGGCAACAGCAGGTGCCATGCTGGCATTGTCGCTTTCCACAACACCTCTGCTGCAACGGCATTTGACCCCAGAAGAATCCGCCGTATTTAGTAAGGGAGGCAGTATTACTAGTAGTAATCTGCGACTGCCAGGGTTGACTCGACCCGTCAATGTCTTGGTGATGGGCATGAGTGTTCTGACGGCAGATGTTCGCAATGCTCCCCTGAACAGCCAAAATCTCGGTTATGAGGCGCAGGTTAACTCCTTCGATGGTCTGTCAGATGTGATGTTGTTATTACGGTTTGACCCAGAAACCGAAAAGATGACTGTCTTATCTATTCCTCGGGATACCCGTGTGACGATGGATGGTTACGGCACAATCAAAATTAATTCTGCCAATGTTAATGGTGGACCAGCCGCCAGTGCTAGGTTAGTGAGTCAGATGCTCAATGGCGTCCAGATCGATCGCTATGTCCGAGTCAATGTTGGAGGTGTCCAAAAACTGGTGGATGCATTGGGTGGTGTTAATGTCAATGTTCCCAAAAACATGAAGTATAAGGACGACGCTCAGCACCTATACATCAATCTAAAGAAAGGCAGACAGCACTTGGATGGTGAGCAGACATTGCAATTGTTGCGCTTTCGCCATGACGAGAATGGAGATATCGGTCGGATTGAGCGGCAGCAAATGGTGATGCGTGCTTTGATAGAACAAACGATCAACCCAGTAACTCTGGGTCGATTCCCGCAAATCCTGTCTGTGGTTCAGTCACACTTGGATACGAATTTAAATGTGGAGGAACTATTTGCTTTGGCAGGTTTCGCTGTAAAAACAGACCGCTCAAAAGTGCAAATGCTAATGATGCCTGGTTATGCTAGTAGTGACGGGCGGCAGAATGTGAGTTACTGGCTACCAGATTACAACCGCATTGATGCGATGATGGCAAAGTATTTTGAGGAGGGCTATGAGGGTGCCCAAAGCTCTACCTCTAATTCCGGTGAGTACAGTGAGACTCCCCGTGTAGGAAGAAAGCGACGTTAATGGCTTAGTCTGCTACATCAGTACGGGTGAATGCATGTCTTGTCTAGGAAAACTTGCATTGGATTTTGGCGATCCCATTAGAGTTTATAGGGTCATACCATTTGTTTAAATGTTTGACACTCATCGGTGATTAGGTTTTAGGTGTTAGGTAGTAGGTGGTAGGAAGGACGCTACAACCTACTACCTTGACGATTTGTGTCATTTTGTAAGACCAATTGGTATCAGGGCGATCGCTTCTATGTATGTAGCCTTGTGAAGTCACCGAAGATACCCTAAAAGAATAACTACTGGAAATTTTAGGTAACATCTCGTTGAATGAACTTTGCTAGTGATAACGTCACCGGCGTCTCACCGGAAATCATGGCAGCGTTAAATGCGGCTAATGACGGGACAGCGATGCCTTATGGTCAGGATGAATACACTCAGCGCTTAGAGAGTCAGTTCAAGGAACTCTTTGAGACAGACGTAACAATTTTTCCGGTAGCGACTGGGTCAGCTGCCAATGCTCTTGCCTTGTCAGTTATGACCCCACCGTTTGGAGCAATTTACTGTCATGCCGAATCGCACATCAATGTTGATGAATGCGGAGCACCAGAATTCTACACGGGCGGTGCGAAGCTTATAACGCTCCCTGGTTCGGATGGAAAGATTCACGCGGCTGATTTAGCAGATGTCTTAAGTCATTCAGGTGCTGGTGTTGTTCATCATGTCCAGCCAGCTACCGTTAGCATCACCCAAGCCACTGAAGCTGGAACGGTCTATAGTCCTGATGAAATCCACGCCCTTGCCGACGTGGCAAAGCACTATAACCTCTACCTGCATATAGATGGGGCGCGTTTTGCCAATGCTGTAGTTAGCCTGGGTTGCTCTCCTAGTGAGCTTACTTGGCGTGCTGGCGTTGATATTCTGTGTTTTGGAGCTACCAAAAACGGCGCTATGGCAGCGGAAGCTGTGGTCTTTTTCAATAAAAGTTTAGCTACGACCTTCGGCTATCGTCGCAAACGCAGTGGGCATCTGTTCTCTAAAATGCGATTTTTGTCAGCACAACTGGAAGCATATATAAAGGAGGATTTGTGGCTGAGGAATGCTGAGCATTCTAACCGGATGGCAAGACAGTTAGCACAGGGCATCATCGGGTTGCCCGGAGTCAAGCTGTGCTACCCAGTTGAAGCCAACGAAATTTTCATTCAACTGCCTGAGGCAGTTATCCAAGGTCTTCTCGCTGAAGGCTTCCAGTTCTACCGTTGGCAGGGAGAACATTCGACAATAGTGCGGTTAGTAACTGCCTTCAACACGACGCAAACAGATGTTACTGCTTTCATAGAAGCCGCTCAATGCTACTCCCAGAACCAGGACTTGGCATTTGAGTCAAAACTTTAAACGGGCAAAGGATAACCCATGCCTTTAAAACCGATCCGCTTACACTGCCTTCCAGGTCAACTCCAAAATCTAAAATCTTCTCTTAGAAGGTAGACAGGTCTAAGAACAAATCATTGATTTTATGTATAACGATAATTAATACTAATTTATGGAGAATTTAAGGGGGAAAGAGCAGGAGGGTAAAAACGAGGAAACCTTTGTGATAACTAAGCTTTAGAGTTGCTTGGGTAAACGTTTTGACCCTAACGGTCTTCTCCACGAAATATAAGAATAATTAATTTAATAGTGAATTCAGAATTTCATTCCTAATCCCGTTCAACCTCTGTAATATTTTCTCGTAGTATCAGAGATGAAGCGGACATGGTAGAGCAAACTTTCCTAAAGGCAAAGGATGCTCCTGTTAAGCACGCTTGACTCGAAGTTTTTACTGCCGTTTCAAATCAACAGAGAGGATAACTAATGGCAACTTACAAGGTCACGTTAAAGAACGATGCTGAAGGGCTGAACACCACAATTGAAGTTCCTGACGACGAGTACATTCTCGACGCGGCTGAAGAGCAAGGTATTGACTTGCCCTATTCCTGCCGCGCTGGTGCTTGCTCTACCTGCGCTGGCAAAATAGAAGATGGTGAGGTTGACCAGTCCGACCAATCTTTCTTGGATGATGATCAAATTGAGGCTGGATACGTTCTGACTTGTGTAGCCTACCCTAAGTCTGATTGTACAATCCTCACCCACCAAGAGGAAGAACTCTACTAAGAGAGTCACAATTAAAAAATTTTAGTTTCTAGTCCAAGGTTTCTGAAGATAAGCTGTGACTCTTTTTTGTGTCAATCTCATTGAAAACAGCCATCAGCTTTCTCGCCTGGATTATGGATTTCCAAAAAGAATTTAAGCAGGAGCATCAGTCATATGCTCCTGCTTCATTTTTGGGTAACACTGAACTCAAAAGGCAAAAGTCAACTGAAAGCTGAAATATGAAGGATGAAATTATGTTTTTTAGATTGTTACGGTTTCTTGGGTGAGCGCTTAAGTACAAGAAGCGCATTTGGATCTTGCCAGAAGACAATTGAATCGTTCAGTGGTTGAATTTGAGCTCCAGGATAGTAGAAATTAAGAATCTGTTCTCCTGACAAACCGAGTTTGGCTAAGTTATGAGCACCGTATTGACTCAAGCCAACGCCATGCCCAAAACCGCCTCCAACAAAAGCATAACCTTTGAGAACTTTATCAGCCCCGGAAATTGGCTCTAGGTAATAAAGAGTACTCAAGGGAGGTTCAAAGGCACTGCGAGTTTCGTTTTTATAGAGTTCAATAACACCCTTATCGGTTTGCACCAAAAGTTTGAGAACTCGTCCTGCTGGCGATCGCTCCACCACTTGCATCTGTTGAATTGTGGTGAAGTTAGCGAGGGGATGATTCGATTTTTTCAGATAGCGTTGTAAATACGCCGTTAACTGCTCAAGCGTGTTGGTATAGCGCCAACGGAAGACATCCCTGCCAGTTTCATTAAATCCCTGCTTCAGGTTAATGAATTGGCGGAAATTTTGTTCATCCGCTAAAGATTTTTGCGACAAATTCCAAAGTGGTTTGGGTGAGTCGATCACGGCTTTTAAATAGGGACGTTCTGAACCATTCCAGACATCACTGAAAGGAGCAGTGATGCCGCCACTGGTTGCAGAATAGAGGGCGTCTGCTAGCTCATTGTTGTATGTCAGCACTAGACCCTTGGTTGAGGCGATCGCTTGATCAGCCGCAGGCCATGTGCCAGTTAGTCCCTTATAAACTTGGCAGTGAGTATCCGCACACAGTTCGTAGTCGTCAGCAGCAAACCGACGCACGTTCCTGAGGGCATAAGTGCGTGCAAGAATAGTCTGAGCTTCCACTGCCGCATAGGGTGCCTCTGCCCCAATTTCGTGAGGGACAACACCTCGCAGATACGTTTCTACCGATACCTGATTCACCAAAGTGTAAGTACCATAGGCGTTCGGCTGAAGTCGTAAGGTTCCGGCATACAGACGAGGATTTCTGCCATCTTTACCAACACTGACCTGGACTAGATTTTTCCCGGAGGAAATCTCCAACTGCCGTCGGGTAAAACGAAAGCCATTGATTACAAACGATAGCCGTGGCACTTGTTGCAGTGTTTTTGTATCGAGATAGGCATTGGTATCGCCTTTGGCTTTGAGCGTCGAGAGCAGCATCCGGCGCAGTAAAGGTGTTTGATAAACATCCCGTTTTGCCCAAACCTGCCAACCATCTGGCTGTGCTACCTCCACCTCAATGCCGTGCTGTCGCCATTGATTGGCATTATCTTCGGCGGTTTCAAACGTCGAGTGATTACTGAGAACTAAACGCTCTTCTACCGTCGGTGCTGGTAGAGGTTGCATAGCTGTTTCCAGCTTCAAGCTGTTGGTTTGTACAGTTTGCGGTTGCATATTGCCTGACAAAAACCGTAAAGTCAGGCGATCGTCTGGGGATGCTTGTAACGTTAGCTGGTCGGTGGGTTTTTCTCCAAAGCGCTGCACAACTCCCACTTTCAACTCCACTTCCTTGGCTTTTGCTTCTGGTTGTGATATGGAAGTCAGTCCCAAAAGGCTCATTGCCATCAAGATGGTGCCCAGGCTGTGGTTAATCCGTTTTTTCATCAGTGTCTGATGTCTCAAAATCTTCCTCAAGACACAACTCATTTGCACTTATCAACTATCCCAGGATAGGGCATTTCCCCGGAAGCTAACCTACATGGAAATGTTCCCCATACCTCGTATAGACTCTATAGAAATTAACTTTGGGTTAGAAAAATTCCTGGCTACCTCAACTGGAGACTTGATTGCATGCCTTTTATTCAAGTCAACGGTAAACTTCTTTAACGAGGATAGCTTTCTTGCCGGATACTTTAGCATTGTTTTCTATCAGCCAGAAGACGTTAACCAATCAATATGAACCAACACAACCATGCCTGTTGCGGTCCGGGCTACGCTTCTCCAGAAGCGGCTATGAAAGCAGAGCCTGAAAAAGTACTTTACACAATTGCCCTGTACACCGGAACTGGTATCGAGGAACCAGATTATCTGGCAACTGTAGACGTTGACCCCAGTTCCCCAACCTACTCCCAAGTCATTCATCGCACGCCAATGCCCTATATTGGCGACGAGTTGCATCACTTCGGCTGGAATGCTTGTAGTTCGTGCCATGATGATACGAGTAAATCTCGGCGCTTCTTGGTCATTCCAGGTCAGCGTTCCAGCCGGGTATATATTATTGACACCGCTGATCAGCGTGCTCCTAAAATTCACAAAGTCATTGAGCCAGAGCAAATCAAAGAAAAGACTAATCTCACTGCCCCCCATACGGTACATTGTCTAGCGAATAGTCACGTTATGATTTCCATGCTGGGCGATAGTGAAGGCAACGGACCAGGTGGCTTCCTGTTGCTGGATGAAAACTTTGATATTGCTGGTCGCTGGGAACAAAAAGCCGAGGGTATGCGCTTCAACTATGACTTCTGGTACCAGCCACGCCATAACGTTATGGTCAGCAGTGAGTGGGGCGCACCCAAGACATACTATCCTGGCTTTGACCTCAATGATGTGGAAGCTGGAAACTATGGACACCAATTACATTTCTGGGATTGGTCGAAACACGAGATTATCCAAAGTGTTGACCTAGGTGAAGAAGGATTAATTCCCTTGGAAGTGCGCTTTCACCATAATCCTGACAGTACTCATGGTTTTGTTGGAGCCGCCCTTAGTAGTAATGTGTGGCATTGGCATAAGTCCAACGGTCAGTGGGACGTTGAGAAGGTGATTGATATACCCTCGGTGGAGGTGGAAGGTTGGCCGATTCCAGTTCCGTCGTTAATCACCGATATCCTAATTTCAATGGACGATCGCTATGTCTACTTCTCCAACTGGTTGCACGGTGATATTCGCCAGTACGATGTCAGCGACCCTTCAAAGCCTAAGCTTACAGGTCAACTTTGGTGCGGCGGGTTGCTAGGCAACAGTAGTGAAGTCCAGGGTCGCAAGCTGGCAGGTGGACCGCAGATGCTTCAGTTGAGTCTTGACGGCAAGCGGCTATATGTTACTAACTCACTGTTTAGTAGTTGGGACAATCAGTTTTACCCTGACTTGTCAAAGAATGGCTCTTACCTATTGCAGATTGAATGCGATACGGAGAATGGCGGCATGAAAATCAACGAGAATTTCTACGTTGACTTTGGCAAAGAACCTGGTGGTCCATCCCGTGCTCACGAGATGCGCTACCCAGGTGGTGATTGTACCTCTGATATTTGGGTTTAGTTTATCCCTCGCCTGAAAGATGGGTAATGGGTAATTGGTTTTACTTCATCTCGATATTCTTTTGATTACGTCATACCATCTATTACCCATTTCCCTTGCCTATCCAAGGCTTAATTTTCACTGTTTGTCACTCCCCCTGCGATGAATTTAACCCTCAAAACTCTACAGCATGGCTTGATTGTCTCCTGTCAGGCACCTGCTGACTCACCCTTGCACAATCCACTGGTAATTGCGGCAATGGCACAAGCGGCAATGAATCAGGGGGCTGTTGGCGTCCGTATTGATACTCCAGCCCATGTTGAGGCTGTGCGTAGGCAAAATCCAATGGCTCCAATTATTGGTCTGTGGAAGCAGCAGTTACCGGAGTCTGAGGTTTACATTACTCCGCAGTTTCACCATGCTGTAGCGATCGCGTCTGCTGGTGCTGATATTATTGCCATTGACGCGACGTTACGGCAACGCCCTGGAGGAGAAACGGTCGATACTTTGATTGCCCGAATTCATGATGAACTGGGCAAACTGGTAATGGCAGATGTTGATACGATTGAAAGTGCGATCGCGGCAGCAAAGGCTGGTACTGACATAGTTGGTACAACCCTCTATGGCTACACAGCTCAAACCAAACATCTCTCGCCTCCTGGCTTTGACCTCCTCACCCAGTTAGTAGAGCAGGTAAACATCCCGGTAATTTGTGAAGGCGGTATTGCTTCACCCCAGATGGCTCAAGAAGCCTTAAAATTGGGGGCTTATGCTGTTGTTGTTGGTACAGCAATCACGGGTATTGATCTGCAAGTCAAAGCTTATCAAAAAGCCATCTTGAATGCCTCATAATGCATAAGTCCAAGGATGTGAGATATAGATTTTCAGGAGATAATCCCGCTCACACCGACTTGCTCAACATTGATGCGTCTCCAAAGAATTGGTCTGTTGTTTCTTCCCTTGTTCGCCTTGGGTGTCTCAACACCTGTGCATCTTACTATTCCAGCACTACTTGGTACGCAAAAGGCGATCGCGCAAACCCCCAATAACCAGAAATTAGACCAAAATCCTGCCGCAAAGCGTGCTGTGACAGGCAGCTTTGTTGATTACCTGGCAGAGGAAGTTCAACTTAAAGGGCATGAGGGGAGTGTCAACAGCGCCAGTTTTAGCCCGGATGGTAAGCTGATTGTCACCGCAGGAACTGACGGCACTGCCCGTATATGGGATACTTCTGGCAAGCAGATAGTGGAACTGCGAGGGCATTCGACTAGTGTCAGGAGTGCTAGTTTTAGTCCGGATGGGAAGCGCATTGTCACGGCATCGTTTGACGGTACTGCCCGTGTGTGGGATTTGTCGGGCAAACAGCTTGTGGAACTGACTGAGCATCAAGGTAATGTTTATAGTGCCAGTTTTAGTCCGGATGGAGGGCGGATTGTCACCGCAAGTGCTGACAAAAGCGTTCGCGTGTGGGATGCTTCGGGCAAGCAGTTAGTGGAAATCAAAGGACATTCAGGCAGTGTATACAGTGCCAGTTTTAGCCCAGATGGCAAGCGTCTAGTCACGGCGTCTGCTGATAAAACTGCCCGTGTGTGGGATTTGTCTGGCAAGCCGTTGGCGGAACTGACTGGGCATACTGATACAGTCTGGAGTGCCAGCTTTAGCCCGGATGGTAAGCGGATTGTTACGGCATCGGATGATAAAACCGCCCGTGTTTGGGATTTGTTGGGGAAACCGTTGGCTCAACTTAAAGAGCACAAGGATAGTGTGTACAGTGCTAGTTTTAGTGCGGATGGGAAGCAGATTGTCACAGCATCCGTTGACTACACCGCCTTAGTGTGGGACGCTTCGGGGAAGTGGATAGGCAAACTGCAAGGACATTCCGGCAGTGTTAACAGTGCCAGGTTTAGCCTAGATGGAAGGTGGATTGTTTCGGCATCTGTTGATGGTTCTGCCCGCGTCTGGAACACCTCCAGCACGTTGTTTAGTGAACTGCAAGGGCATCAACGGCGCATTCAGAGAGCCAGCTTTAGCCCAGACGGCAAGCGGTTTGTCACTGTATCCACTGACACCGTCCATGTGTGGGATACGGCGGGCAACTTGCTAGCGAAACTCACTGGACACAATGGATTCGTTAATAGTGCCAGCTTTAGCCCAGATGGCAAACTGATTGTCACTGCATCTGATGATGGAACTGCCCGTGTGTGGGATACCTCCGGCAAGCTGCTGGTAGAACTCAAGGGGCATACTGACAGAGTCTACAGTGCCAGTTTTAGCCCAGATGGTAAGCAGATTGCTACCGCATCCAAGGACAAAACCGCCCGTGTCTGGGATACTTCCGGCAAACTGCTGGTAGAACTCAAGGGGCATCAGATAGCTGCCAGAATTGCCAGTTTTAGCCCAGATGGCAAGCTAATTGTCACGGCATCTGGCGATCTTCACAACCCCTTTCCAGAGGACAATTACACCGCCCGTGTCTGGGATACTTCCGGCAAGCTGCTGGCAGAACTTAAGGGGCACCAGAGTTCTGTCAGCAGCGCCAGTTTTAGCCCGGATGGCAAACAAATAGTCACTGCATCTTGGGACGGCACTGCCTATGTGTGGGATACCTCCGGCAAGCTGCTGGCAGAACTTAAGCGGCACAAGAGGGATGTCATGAGTGCCAGTTTTAGCCCGGATGGCAAACAAATAGTCACTGCATCTCGGGACGGCACTGCCCGCGTGTGGGACACTTCGGGCAAGCCGCTAGCAGAGCTACAAGGGCATCAGGGCAGTGTCTACAGTGCCAGTTTTAGCCTGGATGGCAAGCTGATTATCACGGCATCTAGTGACAACACTGCCCATGTGTGGGATACATCTGGCAAGCTACTCGCCGAACTCAAGGGACATCAAGACGATGTCTACAGTGCCAGTTTTAGTCCGGATGGACAACGGATTCTCACCGCATCCGATGATGGAACTGCCCGTCTGTGGTACGTTTCAGATAAGTTGTTAGCTCAATTCAGACCGCTTGAAAATACTTTTTCCCCTAGAACAAAAAAAAAGCGCTCTTGGACAAACAATAGGAATAGCAATATATACAGTGCTAGCTTTAGGCCGGATGGGCAACGAATTCTCACCGCATCTGATGATGCTGCGCGAGTGTGGGATACAAACGGCAAGGTGTTGGTCGAGCTAAGAGGGCATAATGTCAGTGTCAACAATGCCAGTTTTAGCCCAGATGGGCAACGAATTCTCACCGCATCTGATGATGGCACAGCCCGTGTGTGGGATACAAACGGTAAAGTGTTGGCGCAACTCAAAGGGCATACTAAGAGTGTCAACAAAGCTAGTTTCAGCCCGGATGGTCAGCGGATTGTCACCGCATCCAAGGACAATACTGCCCGTGTCTGGGATACTTCTGGCAAGCTGCTAGCAGAACTTAAAGGGCATCAGGATATTCGGAGAGTTACTTTTAGCCCAGATGGACAACGGATTGCCACTTCATCTGTTGGTACTACTTATATATGGCATACTTCCGGCAAGCTCTTGGCAAAACTCAAGGGGGATTTGGACTTCGAGAGTGCTATTTTTAGTCCGGATGGACAACGGATTGTCACCACAGCCAAAAATAATACTGCCGTTGTGTGGGATATCTCTGGCAAGCTGCTGGCAGAACTAAAAGGGCATACTAACAAAATCTACAGCGCCAGTTTTAGTGCAGATGGACAGCGCATTGTCACTGCATCCTCGGACAAAACCGCCCGTGTATGGGATACTTCCGGCAAGCTACTGGCAGAACTTAAGGGACATCAGGACATTGTAATCAGAGCCCGTTTTAGCCCAGATGGACAACGGATTGTTACCGCAGACAATGGCGAAAAGAGCGGCGGTGGCATTGTTCGTGTATGGAACGTTTCTGGCAAGCTACTGGCAGAACTCAAGGGGCATACTGACAGTGTCATCAGTGTCAGTTTTAGTCCTGATGGACAACGGATTCTCACTGCCTCTAATGACGGCAGTGCCCGTATCTGGGATGCTTCCAGCAAGCAGCTAGTGGAACTCAAGGGTAATGACAGTATCATCAGTGCCGATTTTAGTCCTGATGGACAACGAATTCTTACCGCAGACACTGGTGGCATCATTCGTGTGTGGGATACTTCGGGCAAACTGTTAGCAGAACTCAAGGAGGTACAGCGCAATGTCAGCAGTGCCAGTTTTAGCCCCGATGGTAAGCTGATTCTCACCGCCTCTAGTTCCACCGCCCATGTGTGGGATACTTCCGGTAAATTGCTGGCAGAACTCAAGGGGCATCAGCACCATCTCAGTGCTAGTTTTAGCCCGGATAGCAAACTGATTGTTACTGCTTCCTGGGACAAAACTGCCCGTGTGTGGGATACTTCTGGCAAGCTGCTGGCAGAACTCAAAGGGCATACTGGTCGTGTCAGAAGTGCAAGTTTTAGCCCAGATAGCAAGCTGATTGTCACCGCATCCGAGGACAATACTGCCCGTGTGTGGGATACCTCCGGTAAACTACTAGCGGAACTTATTGGGCATCGAAGTGATTTCAATAGTGCGAGTTTTAGCCCGGATGGCAAGCTGATTGTCACTGCTTCCTGGGATGGCAACGCCTATATTTGGGATAGTTCGGGCAAGCTGCTAGTGGAACTCATAGGGCATCAATCACAGGTCTACAGTGCAAGTTTTAGCCCAGATGGACATCACATTGTCACTGCATCTGATGACGGCACTGCCCATGTTTGGGATACTTCGGGCAAAGCAACACTGATTGGGCGTAATAGCTATATCGACATTCCCAGTTTTAGGCCGGATAGACAACAGATTGTCGCCAGTTTTAGCCCAGATGGACAACGCCTTGTCACTGCATCTGATGATGGCACTGCCCGTGTGTGGGATTTGTCTAACAACTTCATAGTAGAACTCAAAGGGCATCAGGACAGGGTCAACAGCGTCAGTTTTAGCTCAGATGGACAGCGTATTGTCACTGCATCTGATGATGGCACTGCCCGTGTGTGGAACTTATCTGGCAAGCTGCTAGCAACTCTAGCCTTGACGGCACCGCCTTCTTCTCAGCAAGTGGAAGCAGACAGACTGCGGGATTGGGAATTTTACGCGCCTAATTGTTCAGCAGCATTGCCGCCTTGGGAAAAAGCACTCAATATTTACCGAGAAATTGGCGACAAGGAAAACGAAGCTTATATTTTACAAAAACTGGGTAATGCTTACTATTGCCTCGGCGACTATACCAATGCCATTGACTCCTACTCTCAAGCTTTGCAAGTCACTAAAGAATTCAATTACCTCGAAAGGCAGGTAAAGAATCTCTCAAATCTAGGTAATGTTCATACTTCCTTGGCTGACTATGACAAAGCCATTGAGTATTACAACGATGCTTTAAAGACCTTAGAGCAGAACAAAAACCAAAAAAGTAAAGCAGAGGTTTTCCGAGGTCGAGGCAATGCTTACAATTCCCAAGGCAACTCTGACAAAGCAATTCAAGATTATTTGCAAGCCTTAGCCATTGACGAAACCGCGCAAAACAGCTCAGGCGTGGCACAAGCTAAAGTCAATTTGGCAAAAATTTACTATTCCTTGGGTGACTATGCCAAAGCCCTTCAATATTACAAAGAGACATTAGAATTTAGCCCAATTGAAGCCCTGGCAGGTTTAGGAAATACTTACCTAACGCTTGGCGACACGGCAAAGGCGATCGACTTACACTCCTCAAGTTTGACGAAAGCACGGCAACAGGAAGACTTGGAAGGCGAGGGCAATGCTTTGAACAATCTAGCTTATGCTCAGCGTCAATCAGGCAATCTCCCAGAAGCCGAACAACACCTACGCAATGCTATTGTGATTTGGGAAAATCTGCGAACTAAATTAGATGATGCCAATAAAGTATCCATCTTTGATAAGCAAGCTCGCACTTACCGCCTGTTGCAAGAAATTTTGATTGCTCAGAATAAACCTAATGAAGCCCTAGAAATCGCCGAACGAGGACGGGCGCGTGCTTTTGTAGAGTTACTTGCTTCTCGAATATCCCCTAACCTAAAAGAGCAACCCAGCCTTACTCCACCTAATGTCGAGCAGATAAAACAAATTGCCAAAGCTCAAAATGCTACTCTGGTTCAATATTCGATTATTTATGATAATTTCAAAGTTCAAGGTAAAGAACAAACCTTAGAATCAGAACTCTATATCTGGGTAATTAAGCCCACAGGTGAAATAACATTTCATCGCAGTGACCTAAAATCTCTGTGGCAGAAAGAGAATACCTCTCTAGAAGACCTGGTTACCATCACCCGTGATTCCATAGGTGTTAGGGGTCTACCTATCATTACCGTGCGTCCTAGACCAGGATTTCAGCAAAGACAGGAAGCTAACCTTACCCAGCAATTGCAGCGACTCCATAAACTCTTAATTGAACCGATCGCAGACCAACTTCCCACCGACCCTAATGCCAATGTCATCTTCATCCCCCAAAGTTCTTTGTTCCTCGTTCCTTTCCCAGCTTTGCAGGATGAAACTGGTAAATACCTGATTGAAAAACATACCCTCCTCACCGCACCGTCAATTCAGGTTTTAGAACTCACACAGCAGCAACGCCAACGGCTAGCCATACGAGGCAAACAGGTGCTGGTGGTAGGTAATCCTACTATGCCCAAAGTTGCACCCGCCATTGGGCAACCCCCGAAACAATTACCAGCCTTACCGGGTGCAGAAGCAGAAGCCAAAGCGATCGCACCCCTATTAAAAACTCAAGCCCTGACAGATAATCAAGCCACGAAAGCATCGATTTTGCCGTTGATGGCCAACGCTCGAATTATCCATCTGGCAACACATGGAATACTTGATGACATCCAAGGATTGAAAAGTGCGATCGCGCTTGCTCCATCTAGTAAAGATAGCGGTTTACTCACTGCTGAAGAAATCCTAGACCTGAAACTCAATGCAGAACTAGTCGTTTTGAGTGCTTGCGACACGGGACGAGGCCGAATTACAGGTGATGGCGTAATTGGCTTATCTCGTTCATTTATTAGTGCGGGTGTGGCTAGCGTCGTTGTCTCTCTGTGGTCAGTTCCTGATGCACCTACAGCATTATTAATGACCGAGTTTTATCAAAATCTCCAAAAAAACCCTGATAAAGCTCAAGCATTGCGACAAGCGATGCTGACAATAATGAAACAACACCCCAACCCCAGAAATTGGGCGGCATTCACTCTCATTGGCAAAGGTAATTGATAATTGGTGATTGGTGATTGGTGATTAGTATCACATAGACTACGTAGAATATTCTCCCCATTACCTATTGCCCATTGCCCATTGCCCACTCCTTATTCTCAAGTTAGATCTGAAATTAAGACCTCAGGGCTAGACTTCAGAGAGCCTAAAAGGACACAATAAAATTTCTCAAGTTGTGCTCAGCACCTGTAGTAACGACCTACAGGTTAACTATGGAACAGCAAGACCTGCCAGCACCTATACTTTGCTTAGAGCCTGCAATTGACCCTCGGCCTCTAACGGTAGACCCTGACACCCCACTGCTGGAGGCCATCGCTATGATGAGTAAAGCCTACAGCAGCTGTGTACTCCCCAGTTTGGGTGTACCACTCGACACAGTGCTGATGAGTGAAGCACGGGCTAGCGCTATCATAGTGACTCAAGAGTCGCATTTATTGGGTATATTTACCCAAACAGAAGCTTTACAAGTAATCGCAGATGGTAGAAATTTAGCAGAATTGAGAATTGATCAGGTGATGAGCCAGCCAGCGATCGCTCTGACTCAATCGGATGCTCAGGATATTTTTACCGCACTGTCACTACTGCGTCAACATCAAAAGAGACACCTACCGATTGTGGATGCTCAGGGAAAACTGGTAGGACTAGTCACACCCGCCAGTATTCGCCAAGTGTTGCAAGTCGATGAATTATTGAAATCACGGGAGTTGGCAGAAGTTATTTCCACTCCAGTATTCTGTGCACCCGCGATCGCTTCAGCATTGAGTTTGGCTCAACTGATGGCAGAACATCAGGTCGATTGCGTCGTGCTGACAGAGGGCGATTCTCCTGATGACATGCAGCCACTAGGGATGATTACAGAGCGAGATATTATCCAGTTAATGGCTCTAGAGCTGGATTTATCACAGATCCAAGCTCAAAGTCTGATGAGTATACCCTTGTTGTGCTTGAGTCCTTCCAAATCAGTGCTAGCTGCCTACTGGGAAATGCAACAGCAGTGTGTGCAGCGATTTGTAGTATCCGATAGTCCTGAGAAACTCCTAGGCATTGTTACAGCAACCAGCTTTCTGCAAACTCTTGACCTTACGGACATGTCTAGCGCAGTAGAACAACTACAGCGCTCCATCAGCCAGTTTAAAGCTGAAAAAGTAGAATCACAAAACCGCAATGATGTCCCGGAACCTCACTTGTTAGAAAACCCAGCTGAACTACTGGAGCAGCTTAAGTGCAGTCGCCTCTTAACTGCAATGTCACTGGGCATTCGTGAGTCACTCAATTTAGATGAAATACTCAATAGGGCAGTGGACGAAGTGCGGCAATTTCTTCAGACTGAGCGTGTGATCATCTACCGTTTCAATGCAGATTTAAGTGGAACAGTCGTGGTCGAATCCGTTGCTTCCGGTTGGCAGCCTGCCCTGAACAGCACAATCTCTGATACTTGCTTTGGGAAAAACTATGCTCAATCTTACAAGCAAGGGCGCACTCAAGTCGTGGAGGATATCTACACAGCGGGTTTAAGCCAATGTCACATCGATATCCTAGTGCTCTATGACATTCGAGCTAGCCTTGTCGTTCCTATCCTGCAAGGAGAACACCTATGGGGATTATTCTGTGCTTACCACTGTTCAGAACCTAGGTATTGGCGTCACTTTGAAATTGATTTGCTTAAACAACTGGCAACACATGTGGCGATCGCCATTCAACAATCTGAACTGTATCAGCAAGTCCAGATGGAACTCGAATCGCGTAAACGAGCAGAGGAGCAACTTAAGGTATCGCTCAAAGAGAAAGAACTCCTACTTAAGGAAGTTCACCATCGTGTCAAAAACAACTTACAAATTATTTCTAGTTTACTAAGATTGCAGTCTGACTATATCAAGGATGAAAAAGCTCTAGCCTCATTCAAAGATAGTCAGAACCGCATTCGCTCAATGGCATTAATCCATGAGAAACTGTATCAATCCAAAGACTTATTTAGAATAGACTTTGCCGAGTATATTCGTGATTTGACAGGTAATTTACTTCGCTCGTACACAGCTCGCTCACAAGCCATTACCTTAAGGATAAATGCTAAGGATATTTGGTTAAATCTCGATACGGCAATTTCTTGTGGCTTGATTATCAACGAATTGGTTTCCAACTCACTAAAACATGCCTTTACACCAGCCAATCCGGAGAACCGAATTGAAGTTAACATTCACTCAAGCAGTAATAATAAGTTTATCCTAACTGTTAGGGATAATGGGGTTGGTTTTCCCCAAGATTTAGACTTTCAAGACACTGAGTCATTAGGGTTGCAATTGGTATGTACCTTTATCGAACAGCTAGAGGGAACCATCGAGCTTGATAGAAGCCAGGGCACAACCTTTACAATGAAGTTTTCTGAAGTAGGGCTGGCAAGAAGGGTTCAATAAAATGGCTAATGAAAAGATTATCGTTGTTGAAGACGAAAGAATTGTTGCTAAAGATATAGCTAAGCGATTAAAAAACTTAGGATATGTTGTGCTAGCATCAGTGTCTTCGGGAGAAGAAGCGATTAAAAAAGTATCAGAGACACTGCCAGACGTAGTGTTAATGGATATTCAGTTGAAAGGCGAGATGGACGGAATAGAAGCTGCTGAACAAATTCGGATGGATTTTGATATTCCCGTAATTTATTTAACGGCTTACGCTGATGAAAACACCTTACAACGAGCCAAGATTACAGAGCCATTTGGCTATATAGTCAAACCCTTCGATGAAAAAGACTTGCATACAGCTATTGAAATTGCCCTTCGCAGGCGTCTGGCTGAAGCAGCGATTCGGATAGCTTTGGAGAAAGAAAAAGAATTAAGCGAACTCAAATCTCACTTTTGGTCGATGGTCGTCCACGAATTCCGTAACCCGATGGCTGCTATCTTATCTGCTGCTCAATTACTTGAACAACACAGCCAAAACTTATCTGAGATGAGAAAACGGGAATACTTATATCTGATTCAAGAAAATATTAAATCTATGGATCAGCTTTTAAATGATACTTTGATACTCGCTAGAGCCGAAGGAGGTAACTTAGCGTTTCATCCAGCACCGCTAGATTTGGAAGAATTTTGCCACAATTTAGTTGAAGAAATACAGTTTAGTGCTGGTTCCAAGCACCAAATCATTTTTACTAACAAAGGTCAGACTAGTGAGGTTTGTTTGGATAGAAAACTGCTATGGCATATTCTTAACAATTTACTTTCAAATGCTATCAAATATTCTCCTTCTGGGGGTCAAGTTTATTTAGAACTTGACTGTCCCAATGGAGAGGCTGTTTTGCGAGTTAAAGACACAGGTATTGGCATACCTCCAGCCGATCAGGAACACCTATTTGAGCCATTTAAGCGAGCTGAAAATGTTAACGATATCCCCGGCACTGGTCTAGGACTGACGATGGTTAAAAAGTGTGTAGATTTACATGGTGGACAAATTGCCATAGAAAGCGTTGTTGGTGTAGGAACGACATTTACTATCACACTGCCTTTAAACAACCAAGTCATAAGCAATTGCTGTCAAGACTTTAAGTGACTGCCATAGTACAACTTGTAACCGCTTAGTAGTTGAAGTAAGGTTGCGATCGCCAATTCAGGAGGTTCACTATGCCCACTCGTGAAGTGATTATTCCCAAAGGAATGGAAATCTTATACGAAAAATATCACTACTGCCCTGGGATCAAAATTGGCAATACTTTGTACATTGCAGGGCAAGTGGGCAGAGATGACAATATGCAGGTTGTTGCAGAACCAGAGGCTCAATTTGTCCAAACTTTCGAGAATGTGAAGAAGGTGCTAACCACAGCAGAAGCTACCTTTGATAATGTAGTCGAGATGGTAACTTACCATGTAACTAGCCCAGAACTGTATACAGCATCTGGTCAACAACCGTTTACTATTCCTTACTTACCCCTGTTTATTGAGGTTAAGGATCGCTACTTTACGAACAACTATCCAACCTGGACAGGTGTTGGCGTAACCACCTTGTCTACACCAGGGTTAATTGTTGAGATTAAATGCATCGCTGTTTTTGAAGCAGGGTAAGGGCAGGATATTATCCATCGGTGTCAACTTAACGTTAGCTGGGCGGTTAAAACCGCAGCTACACAAACAAAACCCGCCGGAGTTTACCCTCGAACGAAGTGAAGGGCGGGTTTCAGAAACCTTGATTTGTCGTTAGTCCGCGCAGGCGGACTTGGTTTTTATAGCAGCTTGCATCCATTCGCCTGAGCTTAAGTTGACACCAATAATAGCTGTCCGCCCCTACAAATGGTGTTTCCAGGATGGATTTGCGTAAGTCCTGCCCACAAAAACACGAAGCCTGTCCGAGAGACATGATGCTCAGACAGGCGCTTCAGTTGAGAATTAGAAATATTTTGAGCTATTGGCTAGGGTTGATCGCGATCGCCATAGCCAATTACAGCAATTTTATGGCGGTAAATCAGTTCGCCTCCAAACCAACCACCAATACCGAGAAGCGTCGCAACAACTGCTGAGATTATCAACCCTGTATACAGGATATTCTCAGTGCGATCGCCTAAACGAAGCACTAAATTGATTGCTGTTAGCACCAGCGCTATAACGTTGGAATACATATGCGCCCAACCTGCTGTGTGCTTCCGCACTCGACCAATTTTCAGAAAGTCCATCATGCCAATCAGCGCCGCTACAATGCCAGTGAGTAGCCCACCTATGAGCAGCCAAAACGAGCCTCTCCCCCAAAAAGGGTCTTTTGTCAACCAATAGCCAATATCAAAGGCTGCGACTGCAACTAAAAGAGCAACTGGAAAAACAACCATTGGAGGATGAAGAGGATGCCCAGCAATCGTTACTGTACTAGGCACGCCACTGTCCCGATATTCATTCTCGTCACTTTCGATTATTGGTGGGATATTTGGAGTCTGTGTCATGTTCCTCTCACTATTTTTAAGATTTTTATAGGTCAAAACCGCTTTATGAGCAGTTCCAAGCAATTGAAGGCTCACGCAGAAGGAAGCTGGGTAACGTTCGCTTCAGCTTGCAAAGTAAGTTGACCAGCTTCTACATCAAGCTGATG
>DATNPH010000027.1:0-29141 GCA_036703315.1 Coleofasciculaceae cyanobacterium | reverse complement strand
ATTACTGGGCGGCTTTTGTGGTTCAAGGCGAATGGCGATAAGACAAGAGTGATGGCACATCTGAGTGCTATAAACGGATTAGTTATTACTTCTAGTGAGACGCTGCATTTGCTTACTCATCCGCCAGGGACTCAAGTCCCTGGCTCATAGTTCAAGTCGTCTAAAGACGACTAAAGCGTTAACTCTACAAGGATTTCAGTCCACTTTAGTGGACTTGAGCTATTAGCCCGGAGTTTTAACTCTAGGCGGGCTAACAAACCTCACCAGTTACTTTAACTTTTGCCTATTTCCCTGCATTGATGGCAACTTTATGCAATTTCCTATAATTTCTTCTCCCGCTCACGCTCGTCAAACCAAAGAGCAATTTGCCAATCCAGAAGACAACTTATCTTACGAATTAGGCAAGGCGGTGCAAGAGTTGCCGCCTCTGTACACTCGACTATTGGCGGGCACCATTAGTTTATTGGTATTCGGCGCGATCGCCTGGGCGCACTTTAGCAAAGTTGATGAAGTAGCGGTAGCTCCAGGCGAGTTGATTGCCTCAGTACAGGTGCGACCAGTACGATCGCTTGGTGGAGGTAATATTCGCTTGGTAACCGTTAAGGAAGGCGATCGCGTTGCCAAGGGGGATGTGTTGATTGAACGTGACCCAGACTTGCCGCAAACAGAAGTTGACCGCCTCGCTAAATCTGCCAAACTGATTCGGGAAGATTTGGGGCGTTTGGATGCTGAACGGACGGGAGGGATAACTGCCGGAACAGCGCTGCAAGACCAGCTTTTAGCGTCTCGTTTACAAGACTTTGAGGCAACTAGGGCGGCTGCGATCGCAGAAGCGAATCGCCAACTCGCCGCGATCGATGTCGCCAAAGTTCGCTATAGCCGTCTCCAAGAAAACCTCGTTAACGCCAGAACCAATCTGACTAATGCCCAAACCAACTTCGTCAACGCTAACAGCATTCTCTCAAAAGCTCAAACTAGCCTCGCTCTCGCTGAACAACGGGAAAAATCTATAGAGACTTTAGTGGCTCCCGGTGCTGTTCCTCGACTCGATTACATTGAAGCTCAAGACAGAGTTGTCAAAGCTCAAGCCGAGATTACCAGAACTCAAGCCGAAATCACTAACGCTCAAAACAAAGTGACTGAAGCTCAAGACAAAGTAACATCTTTGGAAAAAGACATCGCCGCTCAAGAGCAAGAAATTCGTCAGGCTGAACAAGCCTATCAAAAAGCTCAAAACGACGCTTCCCGTGTAGGGTCTGAGCGTAAAAGCGAGGTTCTAACTCAACTCAACAAGCGCCGCGAAGAACAAACAACAGTTGAAGGTCAGTTGGAGCAGGCAAAAAAGCAGCGAGAACAGGAAACTATTGAGGCACCGATCACTGGTACCGTTTATAGCGTCAAAGCAACGAAAGGGCCAGTACAGGCAGGCGAAGAGTTACTTTCTATTCTTCCAGATGGCGAAGACTTGTTACTAGAAGTCAAAGTCCTCAACCGTGATATTGGGTTTATTCGCGAGGGGATGAAAGCAAAAGTCAAGATGGCAACCTTCCCATTCCAAGAATTTGGCACTATTGATGGCACCGTCGTTCAAGTCAGTCCTAATGCCATTACGGACAAAGATTTAGGTTTAGTTTTCCCCACGAGAATTAGACTGGAGAAACATTCACTTAAACTTCGGGGTCAAGACGTCGCTTTTACTCCAGGCATGGCAGCGACAGGAGAAATTGTTACTCGGAAAAAATCTATCCTGACCTTCTTGCTTGAGCCTGTAACTCGTCGGTTTACCGAGGCATTTTCAGTCAGATAAGCTGGCTTTGTTTTAACTTGCTTCTCGTCTTTGATTAGCCATTCAATCCTCAAATCCACCAGCCAGAGTTAAAAAGGGGGAATCAATCTCAAATCCCCCCTTTTTAAGCCGGAGCTTTAGTGATAGCGAAGCGGACGCAGCGTAGCGAGTAGGAGATTTAGGGGGCTTAAACCGCTTTATGACTGCTCTTTCGATAGGTGGTACAGGGTAGGATGCTTTGGGGGAATCTAAGGTAGAGGCTTTTATTCTTGAGAGTTGGGGGGTCGATGTGTATGGCACTAAAAGTGAAATTATATTAGTTTACCGGTTGCACATAGTCTGCATTGGCACGAACAAGGCAGATTTCCTCATCAGACCCAATGCTGACCTTGAGCCAAGGTTTGCCTAATTCATCAGTAACTGTTGCAAACCCTCCTGGGGTGAGATTCGCCGTAAGATACTGGCTTGATGTATCTTTTTTGAAGCGGCGAACAACAGGCCACTGACCGATATTCCAATTAGGAATATTGGCGTCCGGAGCATACCATTCCTTAGGTGCTTGCTCCGACCAACGGCAGTTAAGTCCGTTCGGATCAGGGTCAACCACAATCCACTTTTCATAGCCCACGTTACCCGAGTAATCACCGTTGCCATTCGGTGTTGGTAATGGAGCCACTGCTAGTGCTGTTGAGGAGACAAGGAACAAAGTAGTAATGATGAAAAATGTTTTGAGTATAGATTTGAGCATAGAGAGTCTCCTTATAATGCAGTCTGAAGCCTTAGATTATCTGTTGTTTTAGCCTCAGGGGTTTACACAAGATATCTACAAGCTTTCAACTCGAGTTTCCCATTCATCGTATAGAAAAGTAACATTAAGGATGCTCTTACTAATGACTAATGTCTATTAACCTCAACTGGACTCGACTCAATAACAGCCACTTGGTCTCCCAGTTGATAGGTAACAATAGCTTTGACTTGACCTTGTCCTGAGTATCCAGTTTTGTTTTTAAGATGGAAAACATTCTCTGCGTTTTCCAACGGTCTTAACAGAATTTCCTGTGGAGATGGGCTAGTCATCTGGAGACTACCGTCAGAAACATTCTGAATTTTAATACTTTTAATAATTAGATTAACGTCTTTTTCTTTAGGGTTCTCAAGACGAACAAAGACGGAAGCAAATCCAATATCTCGGCTGGGAGTAGTGGCTTGTCCTGTTGGCAATCTTTTCTCTTCTCTAGCTTGGAGAGTAATACTTTTAATTTGCAAGGTTTGAGTGTTCATAGAACTTGGAGATACAATACGGGCACGCGGGGTGCAGGCAAGAATTGTAGTACTAGTTGCCATAAACAAAATTAAAAATGCTGACGTAAGCCAACCGTCGATTTTCATAAATCTTTAGACTTCGACTAACATAAACTCTCAGAAGAGAAGTAACTAAGAAAGTTCCGCTCAGTCACAATATCTTCTAGAGTGCAGTCTGGCAAAATTTTTCCATTAGTTGCAGCAAATCTTACCCGCTTTATACCTCTGCCTTAACTCTTTCTCTCACTATTGAATTATTTCAGCAAAGCAGTACTAGGTGAACGTGTAAGTCCATCCATCAAAATTGGCTATTAGCTGGCTATAACTCAGTTCTACAGTACCTGGCTTGAAGGTCTCTGCTACACCATCCCCATTGCTATCGTAGTACCCTCCATTAACTCCCCAAGGATTGAACAGAGTAAATGTCTTAGTAGAAGCATTGTAATCTGTCACTACATAAGCATGATTAGGAACTACATTTGAGGCGACTCCAGAAACCTTGGAACTTACACCCACCCAATTACCAGAATTGAAATAGTTCACCATAGAGTTGAAGTCCAACATACCATAGTAACCCGTGGTATTCCCTGTGATGTGACTGAAGGCATACCCATCCCAGCCACCTTCAATTCCTTGGTAAGAGTTGGTGTTATCTTGCCCAATCCATCCAGACGAATTCAGTTGAGCGTAGGCTTTCTCAGCTAGAGCAACCCACAATTCATTAGAGGAGCTGTTATAAAGACTGCCAGTACTAGCGTAAACCAAACGTCCCGAGGCATCAGTGGGCAAATACCTGTCTACCGTCATATAGTCAGCCACACCATTGTTATAGAAGCGAACGGTGTAAGTATTGTCACCGTTGTCAATGAACATACTCTTGATGGTGTTGGGCGAATACAGTGCTGCTTCACCTAATCCGGCCAGGAAGTAGCAATTACCCACATCCCCTTGTTTAATATCTGGATAGCCAATCCCATTTTGGAATAGAGAACCACTAGCATTTTTATAACTATAGGTTACTGTTTTGTCAGAGGACTGGGCTACGGGGCGATCGCTTCCTAGGAACCACTGACCAATCAGTTTCTCCAGTTGAGTGGCACTGCTACCGGCATACAAATTGCCTAGAGGGGCACCTTGATACGTTGTATTAGCAATGTCGCCGTTGACAATCTTGTTAGACAAAACACGTACATAGTCATAGTCATACGTGTTCGACATCTTGAACAAAGCCGTGTTGCTGACTATTGTCCGGAGATCTTTGAGTTCAGTTGCGTCAATTACACCATTAACTGCATCACCGTCTTCAGCTGCACGGAAGATTTGAAGCATCTCATTGCGAGTTAAACCATCAGTAGCCAAGCTACGCGTTAAACTCTGAATCGTTGGGTTGACCAGATTTTTGTTAAACCAGTCTTGGGTGAGGTTCCCAGGTGTAATGTTTACTGATGGGGTAGCCGAGAGGCTTACATTGTAGTAAGTATCACCACTAAACTGGTAAACCTGAATTACGTAGGTACCCGCTGCCAAGCTGTTGAGGTTAATCGCTTCGGCAGTAGTACCACTAGTAGCCGATACACCAAGTTGACCACCAACTTGAATAGTTTTTCCTGTACTGTCGAGCTGTAGCAACTTAACATCAGCATCTGCACTGAGTCCGTTGAGTGTGAGCTTCAAGTCGCTGCTATTGCTTAGAGTAAAACGATAGGAGTCATTCAGATCTGCGCTGCCTACCCAATCTTGATAAGTGGTAGGAATTGAGTTAACAGTGATGTTACGAGCGTCAGTTATGGTGTTTCCCGCATAGTCTACTGGCGTAGCCGACACACTTAGGTTGTAGTAGGTGCTGGCAGTTCCAACAGGAAAGACCTGAATATAGTAATTACCTTTCTCTAAGGTGCTGTTGATGGATTCTGCTGCACCAGTGTTACCCGCAATACCACTCGCAACAACTTTCCCACTGCTATTAAGCAGCCGTACATCCGCATTAGCGGTCATGCCGTCAAGCTTGAGATTAAAGCTGCTACGACCACTGAGACTAAAACTGTAATAATCGTTCGTGTCCAGCGAACCTACCCAGTCTTTGAAGGTCTGAGGACTGGGAGTGATATCGAGTGCCCTGGCAGTCGGTAGGGTATTGCCTGCGTAATCCACTGGCATATTTATTTCCTCTGTGTAAAAAAAATAACCCTCCTATAGGTATATTTTCGTTTACTCACCTTGGGGGGTGGCAAGGTGTTTTGCGTCAATTAATACAAAATTCATAGTGACTTTGTGATGACTTCACACATTCTTTAAATTAGTCAGACATCTGACCATCTGACCATGTCGCTACTCACTACTCACTATTCACCATTCACCATTCCTTGTGATGGCTTCACACATCCTTTAAATTAATTAGACAGCGGATTGCTGACGTTGATAGAGTGACCAATACAACCCCTTCTGTTGCAAGAGCTGCTCATGCGTACCTTTTTCAACCAGAACGCCCTTCTCCAATACCAAAATCAAATCAGCCCGTTTTAGGGGGGCAAAGCGATGGGCAATCAAGAACAGGGTGCGGTTCTGGGAAATAGCTTGGAGGTTTTGTAAAACTTGTTGCTCCGTCTCACTATCTAAAGCGCTAGTCGCCTCGTCCAAAATCAAGATGGGAGCTTGAGCAAGGAACAGACGAGCCAAAGCAACACGTTGCCGCTGACCACCAGATAAGGCTGTGCCTCGCTCCCCAACATTGGTTTCGTAGCCTTGGGGCATTTCACTAATGAAGTCATGGGCGACAGCTAGTCGAGCTGCTTCTACTACCTGTTCAGCGGAGATATCTGGATTACCTAAAGTGATATTTTCCAAGATGGAAGCGTTAAAGAGAAAATCTTCTTGGAGAACTACGCTAATTTGTTGCCGTAGAGAAGCGAGATCAGCACTTTTAAGATCAAAGCCATCAATTAAAATGCGACCCGACTCTGGTTGGTAGAGGCGTTGCAACAGCTTAGAAAGGGTACTCTTACCAGAACCGCTACGTCCGACAATTCCGACAAACATTCCCGGTTCTATGGTGAATGAGATTCCCCGCAGGATTGGTTCTTGGTTAGGTCGATAGCGGAAGAAGATTTGATCGAAGCTGACTTGACCCTTCAGGGAAGGGAGAACAAGACCTGCTCCAGGTTCAGCTTCCGGTGCGACATTGAGAATATCGCCAATTCGGTCTACCGAGAGCAAGACTTGTTGGAGATTTTGCCACAGTTGTACTAAGCGTAGGAGTGGTCCTGTCACCCTGCCAGAAAGCATTTGAAAGGCGACTAGCTGACCGATGGTGAGCTTGTGGTCAATAACCAGTCTGGCTCCAAACCAGAGAATTAGTAGGCTAGAGAAATTGGTGAGAAAGTCACCGATGTTGTTGCTGATATTGGATGTAGTGGAGGCTCTAAAGCCGGTGCGGATAAAGCGAGCAAACAACCCTTCCCAGCGATCGCGTGCTGTTCGTTCTGCCCCATGAGCCTTAACCGCGTGAATTCCAGTAATTGTCTCGACTAAAAACGATTGGCTATCCGCACTGCGGTTAAACGTTTCATTCAACCAATTGCGTAAAACTGGCGTTGCTACTAGGCTTAGAATCGCAAATAACGGCAGTACGGCTAAGGCAACCCAGGTAAGTTGGACATTGTAGTAAAACATCAGTGCCAGATACACTACAGCAAAGATGCTGTCGAGAATAACCGTCAGTGCTGTGCCAGTGAGAAACTGGCGGATATTTTCCAGTTCCTGCACTCGTGCCACCGTGTCTCCCACCCGACGCGCCTCAAAATACGCTAAAGGGAGCCGCAGCAGATGACGAAATACTTGGGCTGATAAGCTAAGGTCAAGGCGTCGAGCGGTGTGGGTAAAGATGAATAGCCGCAGAACACCTAAGAATGCCTCAAAGAAAGCGACCAAAAGCAGAGCCAAGCCCATCACATCTAAAGTAGGCAGACTTTCCTGCACCATCACTTTATCAATGATCACCTGAGTGATGATGGGAGTCGCTAACCCTAACAGCTGCAATGTGAATGAAGCAAATAAAACCTCTCCTAGCAATCGTCGATAGTGCCAAACAGCTGGTAAGAACCAACTCAGGTTAAATTTGTCCTGCTTCTGGATGAGTTCCACTTGCCAAAACTGCCCATCCCAAGCGGCTTCAACCATCGACTTAGGAACACTTTCGCAAGTGTGATCGGGGTTCAAAGGGTCAGCGATGATTAAGCGATCGCCCATAACGCCGTACACTACAACCCAATGAGAAGATGAGGGGGTGATTGAGTTGTTGGTTTGACTGAGGATTGCTACAGAAGTCTCCCCTACTCCCCCTCCTCCGAGCGAAGCGGTGCTCCCTCTCTCCCCTGCTTTTTGCCCACTCCCCTGATTCCAACGCAACAAAGCCGGGAATGACAACTGCCGCAAATCAGTCCAAGTCGTCTGCAATCGTCTCAACTGCAACCCCATTTTTTCTCCCGCTTCTACGAGATTTTTAGGGTGTTGTCCTCGCAGTTGACGTTGTACCCGATCCAATTGGATTGAAATTTGTAGCTGCCAAGCCGCCATTGTCAAGCAGGCAGCCGCTGTATTTAGACTTGAGACGAAAGGATAGCCTGATACAGGTTGAGACTCATCAGAAGTTTGAGGTTGGATACGCCTTCGTGCTTGATTCCAGAACCTCTCACTTTCTAGAGATGAAGCGGCCTCCCAAAGTGCTGTGTCCCACCCCACTACTGTCACGTCTTTGTCAGCAGCTACCGCTTTGAGTGAACCCGAAAGCTTTAGTAAGTCACCGAACCAATCCCCCACTCCTAACGTCACCAGTGGTTTGCGTAGTCCTTCTTCCCTCAGGCGTACCTTACCAGCAACAACTAAAAACTGCTTTCCTGGATTTTCTGTAGACCAGATCTTTTCTCCTAGTTTGTAGTGTGTCGTTTGAGCCTGGTTTCTCAATTGGACTTGCTGTTCAGGGTTCAGTAAGCAAAGAGGCGGCACATTCCAGGGTAGAGAGTCGATAATCCTTACCTCTAGAAATTCATCATTAACAACTCTTACCCGACCTGAATCTTGACGTTCATGTTTTGGATCTTCTGTGCTAGCCATTGCTCAAACAGCTCATTTTGTAATGCTTGCTTTAGCTGCCTATCCTCTATAGAAGCTGGCAGAAATTGCTCGAATCGAAATAAAACCCAATGTCCTTCCAGTTCTAGCGGCCCGATCAACTCTCCAGGACTCGCTGAATCAACCGCTGCCCTTAGTACATCCGGCAGAGTACCCCGACTAACTGGTCCCATCATGCCATTGACAATCTTATCCTCAGCGATCGAATATTCTCTGACCAGTTGCTCAAAGTTTACTCCCTCTTCAATTTGGCTAGTTAGCTCCTCAGCTAGTTCAGCTTGAGCAACAATAATCCGAGAGAGTACCACCCGATCTAGAAAGAGCTTACGCTCAATGAAGTATTCTTGTAGTTTCGGCTCCGTAACCTGAACTTTGAGTTTCTCTAACTTGAAGCCAAATGTGATTGAGGCGAGAAAACTACTGTAATCATTTCCATTGCTAGCAAGCCAGTCAGCAAAAACTTTCGGGTCACTCAGCTGATTGTTTAGTCGAAAATCAATCACTGCCTGCTCAGTTAGTAGAGGACTAACATCAAGATCTTCTCGGTTTTGTAGTTCTTGCTCAATGACGTGTTGACGTAGAATATCTCCGATAAAAGACTGGAGTTTCCCCCCAGCTTGCAAATATTGCAACGCTTGCTTGAGCGAAATAGGTTGGTCATCAACGGACAAGAATGGATGGGATACCATAAAGTAAAGAAATAAACGGATTGCCAAAACCTATTATCTTCGCATCCCAAAAAATCGCCCGTGAGAGGGATACGTTCTTCACCAGAATTTCAACACGGTAGTCTAAATTCCCTTTTCTCCTGACCGAGAAAAGCCACTTTCCTTTAGACAAGAGAACGCTCTCTTGCTAGAAAGCCTCTACCTCTTGTCCCCTCTCCGGAAGAATCTCCTTCATAAACCAGACGTGAGAGTACGATTCAATTCAATCAGGCTTATAGAGTATGCTTGGAACCTTTCAACAAAGTCATCTCCGCCTTGAGATGGAAGCACCCAACACGGTCATCCGTGACAGTTTATTGTATTTCGATCAACTACGGCAATGGATGTGGCATCAACGCTTTTCAGTTGGGCTACCCGAACAGTTGTACGAAGGACTGACCTTCACGACTTGGACTGGACCCGTGGCAGTCCAACACCAAGTTCAGGTAGCTCAGTCGAATTGTTTACGTTTACTGTTAAGTCAGGGAATTGACGGTTATCACGAATGGTACTGGGGAGAAGGTTGGGTACAGTCCCGCCTAGAAGGTGTGTCCCTGCTGCCGCTGAATCTTGGACAAACGTTCAGTCTGCTACAACTACGTCAATTTGTAACGTCTGCTCGGTAGAGTAACTAGAATGGATCTTTAAATCCGGGTGTGTCAAACATTCTGCCTTCTCCCTAGCCAGAACCCTTAGACTGAGCATTTAGCTTTTCTCTAGGAGTGTTCAAAGCTAATAGCCTAGGAGATTAGGTTGAATGGCACTGACTGTAAGAAGAACTAAACCTTCATTACTATCGATAAACTCTTGTGCAGAGAGCCTCTTGTGTAACGACGGCTTAAAAATACTGGTATTTATTTGCATTATAGAAAAATAATTCTTCTTAGCTGTAATCATTGCTACCTGAGAAAAAGCTTTATGGATGCCATTAAATATTTATATAAAAAATGAAGTTTCATTGAGAATAATTAATTAATAAAATAAATAATATTTTTAGAATCTAATTCTTTCCAGGGCTTGGTTAGAAACTAGGCTCAGCTTGGTCGTTCATCCAGCTATGAAAAAAACCCTGCCGATCCGAGCGATTTATCCAGAATTCACCCAGTACTCTAAAAATGACCAAGAGGTAAAAGAATTGCTTAAGCACAGCGAGGAAGGATTTAGGACTTTAGTTGATAATATTCCGGGTGCTGTTTACCGCTGTGCTAACGAGAGGGGACTACAAGGTTCGTCTCTACGGACGATGGTGTTTCTCAGTGAAGCAATTCAAGCTATTTCTGGTTATCCGCCAAGTGACTTCATTAATAATCGGGTAAGGTCTTTTACCAGTATTATTCACCCTCAAGATAGAGCCAAGGTTGACCAGGCTGTCTGGGAGAGTACGATCGCCAAACAACCCTATGTCATCGAGTACCGGATTGTACGAGCAGATGGTCGCCTAGCTTGGGTCTACGACAAAGGTCAAGGGATCCGTGGCGAGAACGAGGCAGGGCAATCAGAAGAACTACCACTACAGTTCGATGGAGTCATTCTGGATATTACAGAGCGCAAACAAGCGGAAGCCCAATTGCGGCATACTCAAGCCTTCTTGAACTCCGTTGTTGAAAATCTGCCCGTGGGAGTGTTCATTAAAGATGCAGAGGAACTGCGGGTGATGTACTGGAATAAAGCGAGTGAGGAGCTATTCGGTTATTCCAGGGAAGAAGTGCTAGGTAAGGATGACTATGATTTTTTCCCCAAAGAGCAAGCTCGGTACTTGCGGGCTAAAGACCGACAAGTTTTAGCCGATGGTCAACTGGTGGATATTCCCGAAGACTCCATAACTCTGCCTCATCGCGGTCAACGGCTTCTGTACACTCGGAAAGTCCCTCTGCTGGATGAAACGGGTACCCCCCGATATCTTCTAAGTATTTGCGAAGACATCACGGAGCGTCAGCGAGCTGTTAGCGAAGCGGCACAAAGTGCACAAGCACTAAGAGAATCGGAAGCTCATTATCGTCGTATTTTGGAGACGGCGTCAGAAGGCATTTGGATGTTTGATGCACAAAGCCGGACGACCTTTGCCAATGAGCGCATTGCCGAAATGCTGGGCTATACCGTGGAGGAAATGCTGGGGCGATCGCTGTTTGACTTCATAGATGAAGACAGTCGGGGACTTGCCCAAGCTTATGTAGAGCGTCGCCGCCGAGGCATCCATGAGCGACATGATTTCAAATTCCGCTGTAAAGATGGTTCTAACCTGTGGGCGATTGTCTCTGCCACGCCCATTCTAGACGCCACTGGGCAGTTCGTCGGTGTCTTGAGGATGATTACGGATATTAGCGATCGCAAACGAACTGAGGAGGCTCTGCAAGAATCACACCGGCAATTTGTCCACATTTTGGAACGGATTACCGAAGCCTTTTTTGCCTTGGATCATCAATGGCGATTTACCTACATCAACTCCGAAGCAGCAAGAGCGTTGCAGTGCAATCAAGAAGAGCTTCTCGGCGCAAATTTTTGGGACGTATTTCCTGAAGCCGTTGGTTCGCTCGTTGAGCAGCAGTATCGCCAAGCCATGGCTGAGCAAGTTCCAGTTACATTTGAAACATTTTTTCAACACTTGACCAGTTGGGTTGAAGTACGTGTCTATCCCTGCGAGGAAGGACTTTCTGTTTTTTGGCAGGATATCACAGCTCGCAAGCAAGCGGAGAAGGCATTACAAGAGAGTGAGCGTCGATTCCGCGCCATTTTCGATTCGATGTTCCAATTTATTGGTCTAATGAAACCGGATGGTACACTTCTAGAAGCAAATCGGACAGCGCTAGAGTTTGGCGGACTCCAATTGGCAGAGGTTACGGGTCGTCCGTTCTGGGAAATCTGCTGGTGGAGCTGTTCTCCCCAAACTCAGGCACGCCTGCAAGCTGCGATCGACGAGGCACGCGCGGGTGAATTCGTTCGTTATGAGGTAGATGTTCTCGGTGCAGGCGATCGAGTTGTTACCATTGATTTTTCTATCAAACCCGTCAAGGATGAAACAGGGCAAGTGGTGCTGTTGATTCCAGAAGGTCGCGATATTAGCGATCGCAAGCAAGCAGAAAAGGCACTGCGAGAAAGTGAGCAACGGTTCCGTGCCACGTTCGCTCAAGCCGCCGTCGGCATCGCCCATGTGGATTTAGATGGTAAGTTTCTCCGCATCAACCAAAAGTTTTGTGACCTTATAGGGTATACCCACGAGGAAATGTTGGCACGAACCCTTCAGGATATTACCCACCCAGATGACTTGAATACTGATCTAAGTGATGTGCATCAGGTGTTATCTGGAGAGGTTCAGATGTACTCCATAGAGAAACGCTACATTACTCGTCAGGGTGAGAGTGTCTGGATTAACCTAACTGTATCGTTGCGGCGCAGGTCATCGGGAGAGCCAAAGTATTTTATTTCGGTGGTGCAAGATATTAGCGATCGCAAGCAGGCAGAGAAAGCTTTGCGCCAATCGGAGAGTGAATTGAGAGCCAAGAACCAAGAACTTCAGCAAACCTTGCGCCAACTCAAGCAAACTCAAGCCCAGCTGATTCAGAATGAAAAAATGGTCAGCCTTGGTCAGATGGTTGCCGGTATCGCTCATGAAATTAACAACCCCATCAGCTTCATCTATGGGAATGTCACCTATGCCCATCAATATGCCTCTGACCTGCTTAATCTAGTACAGCTCTATGCCCAACACTATCCAGAACCTGTCCCAGACATCCAAAACGAGTTTTCATCACTTGACCTAGATTTCATAGCAGTAGACTTTCCCAAACTGCTGAACTCGATGCAACAAGGAGCCAACCGGATCCGGGAAATCGTCCTATCTCTACGCAATTTCTCCCGCCTAGACGAAGCGGATCTCAAACAGGTCAATATCCATCAAGGCATCGATAACACCCTGCTAATTTTGCAGCACCGACTGAAAGAACAACCCTCTCATCCTAAGATTCAGGTGCGCAAAGAGTATGGTTCGCTGCCCTTGGTTGAGTGTTACGCAGGTTCGCTCAATCAGGTATTTATGAATCTCTTGAGTAATGCCATTGACGCCGTAGAAACCCAACCAGAACCACGGGTGATTACCATCATTACTGAGGCAGTCAGTTCTCACTCATCAGTTGTCAGTGGCAGAGAACAACGAACAACTGATTTCGTTGTTATTCGGATTGCCGACAACGGTCCTGGTATCTCGCAGGAGGTAAAGAAACACATTTTTGATCCTTTTTTCACCACCAAACCCATCGGCGTTGGTACGGGTCTGGGGTTATCTATTTCCTACTCAACTGTTGTTGAAAAACACGGTGGTCAATTGACCTGTATCTCAACACCCGGTCAAGGGGCAGAATTTATCATTGAGCTGCCAGTGCAGCAAAAACAGTTGTCTACTACTGATATCAATCGGCTTTGACTACAAGTACTGAACAAGGAGCATCGGCAACAACCTGGCTACTAACAGAGCCTTCCAGGATGCGCTTGAGACCAGTCAATCCCCGAGTCCCTATCACAATTAAGTCAGCTTGGTGGATATGAGCGAGGCGAATGATTTCGACGGCGGGGTCGCCGCGAACGATCTCTAGTTCACTTTCGCAGGGGAGGTCAGCCTGGTAAGATTGCAGCTGTTTTTCGGTGTGTCGATAAAGTAACTCCTCTGAAGTATGAGGTCGGTCAACTACCGTTTCCATGTCAGACTCTGGTGAGAGAATGACATGGGCAAGGATTATTTTGGTTGCTCGCTGTATTTGAAGTTCATCTAAGCTCTGAATCACTCGCTGTGATAGATCTGAACTATCGAGGGCAACAAGAATTGTTTTTAGCACCAAAATGTCTCCTACTAGGTATCAGCTTTCACGCCTATTAAGGACGCCTATCCCTCATACACCCCCCCACCCCCAACAGGAAAGGGGTAACTGCTATTGGGATTTTCACCCTTGACCAGAGTATTTGTCTAGCTGTATGACATTTTTGAGCTAATCGAGCTATGTAGTTCTTAAGCTTGCTACATCAAAGACTCTTCATCGTTGAGATGAGCTTGCGTTCGTAAGCGTACAGAGTCAGCATGAGAAGGCAAACCTTCTGCTTGTGCAAGTATCTGAATCGCATCAGCAACTTTGTGGAGTGCTGTCGATGAATACTGAATCAGACTAGAGTGCTTCATGAAGGTTTCGACGCCTAGTGAGGAAGCGTAGCGGGCGGCACCAGAGGTAGGCAAAGTGTGATTTGGACCGGCTAGGTAATCTCCTACCGCTTCGGGAGTGGAGTGACCCAGAAAAATCGCACCAGCATGGCGGATTTTTTCGAGTAAGTCCCAAGGCTCGGTAATTTCTAGTTCCAGGTGTTCAGGCGCGAATTCGTTGGAAAGTTCAGCCGCTGTTTCTAGGGAATCAACAACGACGATTAGACCATAGTGAGCGATCGCTTTTTCGGTCAGTAGGCGTCGCGGATGGTCTTGGAGTTGCCGCTCAACTTCTCTTTGGACTTGCTTTGCCAGTTGGGCATCGGTTGTCAGGAGAACGGCGGCTGCCATGGGATCGTGTTCTGCCTGTGCCAGAAGATCGGCAGCAATGTAGACTGGGTTAGCAGCCCCATCGGCAATAATCAGCACCTCAGAGGGACCAGCCAGCGAGTCAATTCCTACGGTTCCATAAACCAATTTCTTCGCCAGCGTGACGTAAATATTACCAGGTCCGGTAATTACATCTACTTTGGGGATTGTTTCTGTACCGTAAGCTAACGCCGCGATCGCTTGGGCACCACCGACCCGGTATATTTCTTGAACACCAGCTTCCTGAGCAGCAACTAGAACCGCAGGATTAATTGATTTGTCCGGTCCCGGTGGAGTTACCATCACTATTCGAGGAACCTTAGCGACCTTTGCCGGAATGGCGTTCATCAATACAGTACTGGGGTAAGATGCCCTACCACCAGGAACGTACAGTCCGGCTCGGTCTACTGGCGTATAGCGCTTGCCTAAGACCACCTCATCGTCACCAAAATGTACCCATGATTTTGGAACACGCTGTCGATGAAATGCCTCAATGTTTCTACAAGCTAACTGAATTGCCTTGAGCAATTCCTTAGATACCTGTTGATAGGCAGCATCCAGTTCTGAGCCAGTGACGCGCAGTTGTTCAGAACTGAGTATTTGATGATCAAATTCCTCTGTATAGTGTAATAGTGCTTTGTCTCCTTGGCGTTTTATTGCCTGTAGGACTTCCCGCACTGTTGACTCTTTGTGAACAATTTGGTCTTGGGAAGTGCGATCGCAGATCCGTCGCAGTTCAGTTTGTGCTTCAGCCTGCTGAGTAATGATTCGCAGCATGGAGTCGGAGTGCCCATCCTTAGGTATTACCCGTCTGAGACTAGGTTTGCAAGCTTCCTCTACGCGAGGGACGCATCATACCCAGGCTCACTCCTCTAGCTTAACCTGGATTTTTCTGGGGTCGTGATACTTTCAGGATAGATGTTATATTGGATATTCTGGTATTTTGTTTCTTATCGAAAGTAAGTTTTCTTATAAACGACTGTGGCGAATAACAAGTCAGCGATTAAACGTATAGAGATAGCCGAACGTAACCGAGTTCGGAATAAAACCTACAAGTCAGCGGTAAAGACCCTGATAAAAAACTACCTCGCCGCCGTAGAGGATTACGCACGTCAACCTAGCCCGGAGTCGTTACAAGAAGTACACAGTCGGCGAGCTGCGGCTTATAGCAAAATTGATAAGGCCGTAAAGCGCAATATCCTGCATCCTAATAATGGTGCCCGCAAAAAATCCCGTCTGGCAAGACGGTTCCAAAGTGTACAAGCTAAACTCACCCCTCCAGCAGAGGCGTCTGCTGCTTCCTAAGGAGATGCAGTTGCTCTGCTAGAATGGAAAGGGAACGTGAGAGTGCTCTCACGTTCTTACTAGCGTGTTTCTAAAGATTAGATTCGCTATGGTAAAAGGGAAGTTTATCCTGCCTAGCCTAAACAGGGTTTCCTATCTCGCTAACGAATCGTTAAAATAAATAAAAAGTAGACTGTGCCGATGCAGTTGATCGACACTCATGTCCATATAAACTTTGATGTCTTCCAGTCAGATTTGGAAGAAGTAAGAAGCCGCTGGCGGGAAGCAGGAGTGGTAAAGGTCGTGCATTCGTGCGTAGAACCGACAGAATTTACTGGTCTTCAAGCACTGGCTAACAAAATTCCCGAACTCTCATTTGCAGTAGGCTTGCATCCTTTGGATGCCCAAAAATGGACACCTGAAATGGAGAGCCAGCTTTTGTCGTTAGCGCGTTCCGATCAGCGGGTTGTGGCAATTGGGGAAATGGGCTTGGATTTTTATAAAGCCGAGAACCAGCAACAGCAGAAGGCGGTATTTGAAGCGCAATTAGCGATCGCCAAAGCACTAAATTTGCCAGTGATTATCCACTGCCGCGAGGCCACCGCCCAGATGCGTGAGCTACTACAGGAATTTTGGGAACGTAACGGTGGAGTAAAGGGAGTTATGCACTGCTGGGGAGGTACGCCAGAAGAGACACAGTGGTTTTTAGATCTGGGCTTTTATATTAGCTTTAGCGGCATTGTGACTTTTAAAAACGCGATCAATATTCAGAAGTCAGCCCTGATGGTGCCCTTGCACCGACTCCTGATTGAAACCGATTGCCCTTTCCTGGCACCAGTTCCCAAGCGAGGCAAACGCAATGAACCCGCCTACGTCCGCTATGTTGCCGAGTACATTGCCCGCCTGCGAAATATCTCATTAGAAACCCTTGCCGCCCAAACCACGCAAAATGCCTGCCAGCTCTTTGGACTTACTCTCCCCGCTGAAGCCATTGCACCTGATTGCGGAGCATCAGGTCTAGAAGGTACGGAATCTCTCCAACCAAGTTTCTCTACGCCATAATAATATTAAGAAGAGTTACTATGAATAAAATTTCATCGGTTCCTACCCATTATTGCAACTGCATCCCCCAAAGAAGTCCTTGAGGTGCACTGACCACAGTAGATACTGGTAGAACAACTTTAACCGATCAAACAGCTCAACTCATCATTTCATTTGATACAGTAGTCATTCTTTGAAGATTGTTTTGTTGCTATTACAACCAAAAGGCTGAGATTCTCAGTTGCTAGAACGTTATTGGCTCTTTACAACCAACACTCTAGCAGCGATAACTAAGCTGTGAATAAACATTGTCTATCCCAATCGATTAAACCTCTAGTGTCGAAGCCAAGCAATTATCTTGGCTCGAATTCGGTTCCGACGCTGACTCACCTTGTAAGAGGAGACACATGACTAATCAAGTTTATACAACCCCAACTCAAAATTACACGGCTCCTAACTATACATTGCCCGACTTAGTGGAGATTCAGCGTTCTAGCTTCCGCTGGTTCTTGGAAGAGGGGCTAATCGAAGAACTCAATAGCTTCTCTCCCATTACCGACTATACCGGCAAACTAGAGCTGCACTTTTTGGGGAAAAACTACAAGCTCAAGCGACCCAAGTATGACGTTGATGAAGCAAAGCGGCGAGATAGCACCTATGCCGTACAAATGTACGTTCCTACACGCCTGATTAACAAAGAAACTGGCGAAATTAAGGAACAAGAAGTCTTCATTGGTGACCTTCCTCTGATGACAGACCGGGGCACCTTTATCATCAACGGTGCCGAGCGAGTGATTGTCAACCAAATCGTTCGCAGTCCTGGCGTGTACTACAAGTCCGAAACCGATAAAAACGGGCGTCGCACCTATAGTGCTTCCTTAATTCCTAATCGGGGAGCATGGCTGAAGTTTGAAACTGACAAAAATGATTTGGTGTGGGTACGTATCGACAAAACCCGCAAATTGTCGGCACAGGTGCTATTAAAAGCCCTAGGACTCTCAGATAATGAGATTATCGACGCCCTGCGACATCCCGACTACTATCAGAAAACTCTTGATAAAGAAGGGAATCCCAGCGAAGAAGAAGCGCTCATGGAGCTATACCGCAAGCTGCGTCCAGGGGAACCTCCGACAGTCAGCGGTGGTCAGCAGTTACTAGACTCACGCTTCTTTGACCCGAAACGCTACGACCTTGGTCGGGTTGGTCGCTACAAAATCAATAAAAAGCTGCGCCTGAATGTTCCAGATACAGTACGGGTATTAACGCCCCAAGATATTTTGGCGGCAATTGATTACCTGATTAACCTGGAATTTGATATTGGCAGCACCGATGACATTGACCACTTGGGCAATCGCCGGGTACGTTCTGTGGGTGAACTGCTGCAAAACCAAGTACGAGTTGGACTCAACCGATTGGAGCGAATCATCCGGGAGCGGATGACCGTTTCGGATGCTGATACACTGACACCAGCCTCACTAGTGAACCCGAAACCACTGGTAGCCGCAATTAAGGAATTCTTTGGTTCGTCTCAGCTGTCCCAGTTCATGGATCAGACGAATCCCTTGGCAGAGTTGACTCACAAACGGCGTCTTTCTGCCCTAGGCCCTGGAGGCTTAACTCGTGAACGTGCTGGTTTTGCAGTGAGGGATATTCACCCCTCCCACCATGGACGGATTTGCCCCATTGAAACACCGGAAGGACCAAACGCAGGTCTAATTGGCTCTTTGGCTACCCATGCACGGGTTAACGCCTACGGTTTTATTGAGACGCCGTTCTATCCGGTGGAAAATGGGCAAGTCAACAAGGACAATCCTCCCATCTACATGACGGCTGATGAAGAAGATGACTTGCGGGTGGCACCGGGAGACATTCCCATCAACGAAGAAGGTTACATCTTGGGTGAGACGGTACCCGTGCGCTATCGGCAAGACTTCACCAGTACAACGCCGGATCAGGTGGACTATGTAGCGGTCTCACCAGTACAAATTATCTCCGTAGCTACATCGTTGATTCCCTTCTTAGAGCACGATGATGCTAACCGAGCCTTGATGGGGTCGAACATGCAACGGCAGGCGGTGCCACTTCTGCGACCCGAGCGACCTTTAGTAGGAACGGGTTTGGAAGCCCAAGCAGCACGGGACTCTGGCATGGTTATCGTGTCTCGCAGCGATGGAGAAGTGAGCTATGTGGATGCTCGCATGATCCGAGTCAAGGACAAGAATGGTCGTGAAATTTCTTATGAACTTCAGAAGTATCAGAGATCAAACCAGGATACTTGTTTAAATCAGCGACCTTTGGTGTTTGAAGGCGACGACGTAGTTGCTGGTCAAGTACTAGCAGATGGCTCAGCCACAGAAGGCGGTGAAATCGCGCTAGGACAAAATATCCTCGTGGCTTACATGCCTTGGGAAGGCTACAACTACGAAGATGCCATCCTCATCAGCGAACGGCTGGTCAGCGATGATGTCTACACCAGCATTCACATCGAGAAATACGAAATCGAGGCGCGGCAGACTAAACTCGGTCCTGAAGAAATTACCCGTGAAATTCCCAACGTTGGGGAAGATTCCCTGCGTCAGCTAGACGAAACAGGCATTATCCGCATTGGCGCTTGGGTAGAAGCTGGTGACATCTTAGTTGGGAAGGTAACGCCGAAAGGAGAATCCGACCAGCCACCGGAAGAAAAATTGCTCCGGGCAATTTTCGGAGAAAAAGCCAGGGATGTTCGAGACAATTCACTCCGGGTACCGAACGGGGAGAAAGGACGTGTTGTCGATGTCCGAGTCTTTACCCGTGAGCAAGGGGACGAACTCCCACCGGGAGCTAACATGGTTGTCCGAGTTTATGTGGCTCAGAAGCGGAAAATTCAGGTGGGCGACAAGATGGCGGGACGCCACGGCAACAAAGGAATTATTTCCCGGATTTTGCCGACAGAAGATATGCCATACCTGCCGGATGGCACACCGATAGACATTGTTCTCAACCCATTGGGCGTACCTAGTCGGATGAATGTCGGTCAGGTGTTTGAATGCTTACTCGGATGGGCGGGTGAAAACTTAGATGTCCGATTTAAGCTGACGCCGTTCGACGAAATGTATGGAGAAGAGTCATCACGCTCCACGGTTCACGGCAAACTGAAGCAAGCAAGGGACGAAAGTGGGAAAGACTGGGCGTATGACCCGGAGCAGCCTGGGAAAATTACAGTCTTTGATGGTCGTACTGGCGAACCGTTTGATCGCCCGATCACAATTGGTAAAGCGTACATGCTGAAGCTGGTTCACTTGGTAGACGACAAAATTCACGCTCGTTCTACTGGTCCTTACTCTCTCGTAACTCAGCAACCTTTAGGTGGCAAGGCTCAACAAGGTGGTCAACGCTTTGGAGAAATGGAAGTGTGGGCGCTAGAAGCGTTTGGTGCAGCTTACACACTCCAAGAGTTGTTGACGGTGAAGTCCGATGACATGCAGGGTCGCAACGAGGCTCTCAATGCCATTGTCAAGGGCAAAGCCATTCCCCGACCGGGTACTCCTGAATCCTTTAAGGTGTTGATGCGGGAACTACAATCTCTAGGTCTGGACATTGCTGTTCACAAAGTAGAGAACGCAGAAGATGGAACCAGCCGTGATATGGAAGTTGATCTGATGGCAGATGCAGATCGCCGCCGGACACCAAGCCGACCTACCTATGAATCCTTGAACCGCGAGGAACTCGAAGAGGATGAAGTGTAAGAGTCATTAGTCATTGGTCATTAGTCATTGGTCATTGGTTGTAAAAGACTGATGACCAATGATTAATTGCTAGTGACTAAAGACTAAAGACTAAGGACTAAGGACTAAGGACTAATCTATGAGACATCAGCTAGAACAGCGGTTTGACTACGTAAAAATTGGTATTGCCTCTCCGGAGCGCATTCGTCAATGGGGCGAAAGAACCCTTCCGAATGGTCAAGTGGTTGGTGAAGTCACCAAGCCGGAAACAATTAACTATCGCACGCTCAAACCTGAAATGGATGGGCTGTTCTGTGAGCGTATCTTTGGTCCCGCAAAGGACTGGGAATGTCATTGCGGGAAGTATAAGCGGGTACGCCACCGGGGCATTGTCTGTGAGCGCTGCGGCGTGGAAGTCACCGAGTCACGAGTGCGGCGTCACCGGATGGGATACATCAAACTGGCAGCACCAGTAGCTCACGTTTGGTACCTCAAGGGGATTCCCAGCTACCTCAGCATTTTGCTAGATATGCCTCTGCGAGATGTTGAACAGATTGTTTACTTTAATGCTTACGTGGTTCTCAGTCCAGGCAACGCCGAGAACCTCAGCTACAAGCAGCTACTCACAGAAGACCAGTGGCTAGAAATTGAAGAGCAGCTTTATAGCGAAGATTCCCAACTAACGGGTGTTGAGGTAGGGATTGGTGCTGAGGCGCTACAACGGCTTTTACAAGACGTTGATTTAGATTCTGAAGGAGAAAAGCTCCGAGAAGAAATTACTACGGCTAAAGGTCAAAAACGCGCCAAGCTAATCAAACGCTTACGAGTCATTGACAACTTCATCGCCACCGGCTCAAGACCGGATTGGATGGTGCTGACCGTAATTCCAGTCATTCCACCGGATTTGCGCCCAATGGTGCAGCTGGATGGAGGTCGCTTTGCAACGTCAGATCTCAATGACCTTTATCGGCGAGTCATCAACCGTAATAATCGACTGGCGCGGTTGCAGGAAATTTTGGCACCGGAGATTATTGTCCGTAATGAAAAGCGGATGCTACAGGAAGCTGTAGATGCTCTAATTGACAACGGACGGCGGGGACGTACTGTTGTTGGAGCGAACAATCGACCCCTTAAGTCTCTATCTGACATTATTGAGGGTAAACAAGGTCGCTTCCGGCAAAACCTTTTGGGTAAACGGGTTGACTACTCGGGACGTTCGGTAATCGTAGTTGGTCCCAAGCTCAAAATCCACCAGTGCGGGTTGCCTCGTGAGATGGCGATCGAGCTATTTCAACCCTTCGTGATTCATCGACTAATTCGTCAAGGTTTGGTGAATAACATCAAGGCAGCCAAAAAGCTGATTCAGCGCGGCGATCCCAGCGTGTGGGATGTCCTGGAAGAAGTGATTGCGGGTCACCCTGTACTGCTCAACCGGGCACCAACGCTACACCGTCTGGGTATTCAAGCGTTTGAACCGATTTTGGTAGAAGGTCGTGCCATTCAACTGCACCCCCTAGTGTGCCCTGCCTTCAACGCTGACTTTGACGGTGACCAGATGGCGGTTCACGTTCCTCTTTCTTTGGAATCACAGGCGGAAGCACGACTGTTGATGTTGGCTTCCAATAATATCCTCTCACCCGCAACAGGTCGTCCAATTGTATCCCCCAGTCAGGATATGGTCTTGGGATGTTATTACCTGACAGCGGAAAATCCCGTGTTCAAGAAAGAAAGTGACCGTTATTTTTCTTCCATGGATGACGCGATCAAAGCCTATGAGCAAAAGCAAGTCGATTTGCATGCTTATGTCTGGGTGCGCTTTGACGGCATGGTAGAGACACAAGTCCCAGATAACGAGGTCATTTCTACGCAGTCCATGAGCGACGGCACGGTGGTCAAACAATACAGAGAACGCCGAGTGCGGGAAACGGCTGATGGGGAGCTACTTTCCCAGTACGTCCGCACCACTCCAGGTCGGATTGTTTACAACAAAGCCATTCAAGATGCGCTGACGAGCTAGTAATGGCTAATAGCTAATGGTTTACTGCCATTAGCTATTAGCAATAAACCATTAACTAATGATACTCAATCACCCTATTAGTAATTTTCAAAGCACATGGCAGATCCAAAAGACGTGACTTTTTACAACCGGGTCGTAGGTAAAAGCCAATTGAAAAAGCTTGTGGCTTGGGCTTTTACTCATTACGGCAGTGCTCGTAGTGCTCAGATCGCTGACCAATTAAAAGATTTGGGGTTCCGCTTTGCAACCCGCGCCGGAGTCTCGATCAGCGTCGATGACCTGCAAGTGCCGCCTATAAAACGTGACATGCTAGATGCGGCTGAAGCTGAGATTCGTGCAACAGAAGCCCGCTATACGCGGGGTGAAATTACTGAAGTCGAACGGTTTCAAAAAGTTATCGACACCTGGAATAACACGTCTGAAGCGTTGAAAGACGAAGTAATCCGTAATTTCGAGGCGACTGACCCTCTGAATTCGGTCTACATGATGTCTTCATCTGGGGCAAGAGGAAACATGTCTCAGGTACGGCAATTGGTGGGGATGCGGGGTTTGATGGCAAACCCTCAAGGAGAAATTATTGACTTACCGATTAAGACCAACTTCCGGGAAGGCTTAACGGTGACAGAATACATTATCTCTTCCTACGGAGCCCGGAAAGGCTTGGTGGATACAGCGCTTAGAACCGCTGACTCGGGTTATCTCACCCGACGCCTGGTGGATGTTGCCCAGGACGTGATTGTACGAGAAATTGATTGCGGTACGAATCGGGGTATTACCGTTCGAGCAATGACGGATGGCGATCGCGTACTAATTCCCCTCGATGATCGCCTCTTGGGTCGAGTGCTAGCCAAAGAGGTACTACACCCAACCACCGGTGAAGTCCTTGCCACGCGCAATCAAGACATCTCAGATGAGTTAGCCAGAGAAATTGGAAGAGCCAATGTCCAAGAAGTGTTTGTGCGATCGCCCTTGACTTGTGAATCCTCACGGTCAGTATGCCAACATTGCTATGGTTGGAGCTTAGCCCACGGACACATGGTCGATTTGGGAGAAGCCGTCGGCATTATTGCTGCCCAGTCCATTGGCGAACCCGGTACCCAGCTGACCATGCGGACGTTCCACACTGGCGGTGTCTTCACTGGCGAAGCCGCACGGATGCTACAAGCGCCCTTTGACGGAGTCGTGCGGTTTTCCAAAAAAATCAGAACCAGAGGTGTGCGCACCCGTCATGGAGAAGACCGTGAGCAAGTTGAAGTAGCTGGTGACCTGATCCTGGAACCAACCAGTGGTAGCGGCAAGCCGCTGACTTTTCCGGTACCTCCGGGTTCCATCCTGCTGGTTTCCAATGGCGAACAAGTCAAAGCGCTTCACCTAATAGCAGAAGTGCCAATTGGCAAATCTCGCCTCTCCACTGAAAAAGCGGCAAAAGACGTTGCCTCTGACCTAGCCGGGGAAGTGCTATTTGCTGATTTAGTGCCAGAAGAAAAAACCGACCGACAAGGCAATACAACTCGGATTGCTCAACGGGGAGGTTTGATCTGGATTTTATCAGGAGAAGTTTACAACCTACCCCCAGGCGCAGAACCTGTGGTCAAAAACGGTGATGCTGTTCAACCAGGAAGTGTACTGGCGGAAACCAAGCTAGTCACGGCTAATGGGGGTGTCGTCCGATTGACCGAAGGTAGGCGAGAAATTGACATCATCACTGCATCAGTGATGTTAGACCAGGCAATAGTACGGGTAGAAAGCAGCGCCGGTCGCGACCAGTATGTGATTTACACCACCAATAACCAACGCTTTTTGCTCAAGGCGACACCTGGGACAAAGGTGCTCAATAGCCAGGTGGTGGCTGAGCTTATTGACGATCGCTATCGTACCCAGACGGGTGGCATTATCAAGTATGCCGGTGTAGAGGTATCAAAACGTGGTAAAGCCAAGCAGGGTTACGAAGTTATAAAAGGCGGAACACTGCTGTGGATTCCCGAAGAATGCCACGAAGTCAACAAAGATATCTCGCTACTCTTAGTGGAAGACGGTCAGTATGTAGAAGCCGGAACTGAAGTAGTCAAGGATATCTTCTGCCAATCTGGCGGCATCGTGGAAGTGGTACAGAAAAATGACATTCTCCGTGAGATTGTCATTAAGCCAGGGGAATTGCATCTGGTGGATGAAATCCCGGTAGCTTTTGCCGAGGAGGGTCAGTTAGTCTATCCCAGCACCGAAGCCGTACCCGGACTCGAGGTGCAAGAACTGCGTTATGGGGAAGCTGTAGAGACGCCGGAAGGTGCAGCATTGCTGTTAAGACCGGTGATCGAGTTTGCAGTCCCAGATGAACCGGATGTACCATCTCAGGCTTCAATTAACAGTAAAACTGAGGCGGGAAGCTCCACCCGTAGAACGACGGCAATTGAACTACGGGCTGTACAGCGGCTGCCTTATAAAGATGGCGAGCGAGTCAAGTCCGTAGAAGGACTGGATTTGCTACGCACCCAGCTGGTGTTGGAAATGACCCAGGAGTCTTCAGGTCTGGAGCATACGGGTTCACCCCAGCTCAGTGCTGATATTGAGTTAGTTAGTGCGGATGAGTCCGCCGACATGCGATTGCAGCTGGTGATTCTCGAATCCCTGGTGCTTCGGCGTGACACGGCTGCTGATCCATTGGGCGGAAGCACAACTACACGGCTTCTGATTAGCGATGGGGACGAAATAGCCCCAGGGGCTGTAGTGGCACGGACAGAAATTCAGTGTAAGGACGCGGGTGAAGTCCGAGGCATTCGAGAAGGAGCTGAAGCCATTCGTCGGGTGCTCGTTTTACGGGATGCCGATTTAATCAGGGTTCCGATCAATGGCTCGCCTAAAGTCAAGGTAGGAAATTTGGTTGTATCGACAGACCGACTTGCCGCCGATACACCAGCCCCAGAATCAGGTTTGGTGGTGCAGGTAGACAGTGATGCTGTTACCTTACGACTGGCTCGACCCTACCGAGTTTCTGCGGGTGCGGTGTTGCAAATCGACAACGGAGACTTGGTACAACGGGGTGACAACCTGGTGTTACTGGTATTTGAACGGGCGAAGACAGGTGACATCATTCAGGGTTTACCCAGAATTGAGGAACTGTTGGAGGCTCGTAAACCGAAAGAAGCCTGCGTTTTAGCCCGACGCCCTGGAGAGGCTCAGGTCGTTTATGAGGAAGACGAAACCGTTGATATCAAAGTGATTGAGTCGGATGGTACAATTGCTGATTACCCGGTTGGTCCTGGGCAGAATGCCATGGTTACGGATGGTCAGCAAGTGCGTGCTTCAGAAGCACTCACAGATGGACCGGCAAATCCCCATGAGATTCTAGAGATTTACTTCAATATCAGCCTGGAACAACAGGGAACCTACGAGGCGGCACTGCTCGGACTGCAAGAAGCACAGCGGTTTTTGGTCAATGAGGTGCAGTCTGTATATCAATCTCAGGGGATTGAGATTTCCGACAAGCATATCGAAGTGATTGTCCGGCAGATGACCTCGAAAGTGCGGGTGGATGACGGTGGTGATACGACAATGCTGCCCGGAGAACTTGTGGAGTTGCGGCAAATTGAGACGGTGAACGAGGCAATGGCAATTACTGGCGGTGCACCAGCACAGTACACACCAGTACTATTGGGAATTACCAAAGCATCGCTCAACACCGATAGCTTCATCTCTGCGGCTAGCTTCCAAGAGACGACCCGTGTCCTTACGGAAGCGGCGATTGAAGGGAAATCTGACTGGCTGCGGGGTCTGAAGGAAAACGTTATTATTGGACGCCTGATTCCAGCTGGAACTGGTTACAATGCCTATGAAGACCCAACGTTAAGTACTGTAGAGCCGGATTATTCAGGTGGGGCTGGACTCTATGGTTATGGCGATCGCATCGATACCGAATTAGACCAAGATGACCCCCTAGACGTTGTGTTGGATGACCGGACAGCTCGCACTTACAGTTTGGAGGAGCGGTCTACTTTTGGTGCCGGAATGAGCAACTTCTCGCCAGTTTTGGATGGTGATGAAGAAGACGGCGACTTTGACGACTTTCTCAATGATGACAGTGAAGAGGAATAACTAGCAAAAGCTAGTCTTCTGAACTCATAAAATTTTTAAGGGCGACCTATTAGGTCGCCCTTATTTATTTAATTGGGATTTATGCTCTTGGCTAGAACACCGATTCGGTAATTGGACAAATTAGGGAGTAGCGAAGATAAGGAAGACACAGAAGTTATCTCCCTCATCTCTCTCATCCTTTCAAGACGATGCTCTAAGTTGCCTTTGGCAGTTCACTAGTGCGGATAGCTAGCGTATTAGTCTGGTCACCACGTTGCACCTTTATCTGTAGTACCTGATCCACGCCACTATTCTCTACGACACGCTGCAACTGGTCAGCACTGGTAATCGATTGTCCATTGATTTCGACTACTACATCCCCGCGACGAATTCCAGCAGTAGCTGCTGGTGAGTTGGGTACCACTTGCATAACTAGGACGCCATTAACTTCTGGCACCCTGAACGACGAGTTGGGGTCATTGTTGTTCTCCGTTGCCAGTTGAGGCGTTAACGTTACCATCCGAATGCCGAGATAGGGATGGACGACTTTTTCCCCTTGCACTAACTTAGTTGAAATCACTTTGGCTTGGTTAATAGGAATTGCAAAACCAATCCCCATAGCATCAGGACGAATAGCAGTATTGATCCCAATGACTTCCCCTGTAGCGTTCAATAGTGGACCGCCAGAGTTACCTGGATTGATCGCCGCATCGGTTTGAATAAAGTCTAATCGCTTATCGGGAATACCTACTTGAGCACTAGAGCGTTGGAGGGTGCTGACTATTCCTAGTGTGACGGTATTATCCAATCCTAATGGATTGCCGACAGCGATCGCCCAGTCACCCACCTTAACTTGACTGGAATCTCCCAACGGGGCAACTGGCAAGTTCCTACCCTCAATTTTGACAACAGCTAAATCTGTTACTTCATCCGCCCCCTGGACTTTCCCTTGAAAGGTGCGTCCATCCTTGAGGAGTACAGTGACTTTGTCTGCCTGATCCACTACATGAGCATTCGTGAGAATAATCCCACTGCGGTCAATGATGAAGCCAGACCCTTGACCTCGTAACCGTCTTTCTTGTGGCATCTGGGGGAAAAAATCCTCACCGAAAAAGCGCCGGAAGCTGGGGTCATCCAAAAACGGATCAACGCGCCGCGTGATAGTGCGTTCGGTGTCAATTCGCACTACTGCTTGTCCCACTCGATCTACTGCCGCTGTTACAAAACTGCCACGCGTCGCTGTGTCAGGTATCGTCTGCCGTTGTGCCAGCAATGTCGGTGTTACTGACTCCGTTCTAGGTACTGGACTTGCCTGAGTTGGCAACACGCAATAACAGCCAAACGCCAGAAGGACTCCAAGCAGGAGGGTAAGTACAGATGTACTTATTTTGCGGAGAAACAGAAATAACTTTGTCAAGCGCATAGCACCAATCTTGAGTTGAGGGAATGTTCTACGAAAATCTTCCTAACCGCCTATTATTTGCTAGCAGGCTCTTTACAAATATTGTTACAGTTGTGTGACCTAGACGGCTGAATTAGTAGTGACGTACTCAGTGCCTAACCCTGCGGGTATAGACACGGCTTCTCAAGATCTAACCTCGACGGCTGCGCCACGCAACCACTACAGCGTCCGATTAACAACTAATCATCCGCCTTACTTAAGTTAAGATGCTTCCGCAAAATATTCAGCGTCCCATTTGCATCAGAGTTAATCCATCTCAATAGTCCTTTATCCGCTTGGAGCAGAACGTCCAATCAGCACGTCTGCATCCAAGCTACTGAAGTTTATGGAGTTACTCCCCTGCTCCCCTTCCTTCAGCCCCCCTGCTTCACCATGATCTCTTCGATACGGGGCTTCCGTGCCCCCTGTTCGCTAAACTAGGATTGGAATATGAGAAAGCGAAGTATTACCAACCCTTTATTGGAGCTGAGCCATTGATTAATGAAACCTTTTCTATTCCTGGGAAAAACAAATATTCCCTTGATGAGGATTTGAATCACTGCACTACTGAGCATCATCATGATCATGGCAAGGAAACATCCATACATCCCCATGTTCACGATGAGGAATCTCTGCGGCGAATCGTTAATCGGCTTTCTCGAATTGAGGGGCATATTCGAGGAATTAAAACGATGGTGCAGGAGAGCCGCCCCTGTCCTGATGTTCTGGTGCAAATTGCTGCTGTTCGGGGTGCCTTGGATCGAGTTGCACGGATTATTCTTGATGAACATTTAACTCAATGCATAGCCCGTGCTGCGGAAGAAGGAAATATCGAAGCCGAGATTGAAGAGTTAAAGGCTGCCCTGGATCGCTTTTTGCCTTAACAGCCATCTCTTGAGACTGTAACGAGAACGAGATAGATAGACAATAAGTTACTCGATTTTGGATTAAGCCCCTGGATTTATCTGGGGGCTAATCAACAGGAAATAATTTGCTTATATTCGTTTATATATGCTAATGTTTACGGCATGGCATATATCCCACTCAGAAAAGCGGTCGAATTTCTGGGTTTGCATCCCCATACGCTGAGGAAGTATGCAGATGAAGGCA
>DATNPH010000026.1:0-98532 GCA_036703315.1 Coleofasciculaceae cyanobacterium | reverse complement strand
TCTAGCTCTACTTCTGATACCTGTAAGCGCAAGCAAACAGGAAGTCAGAAGCAACTAGGGCAAAAGAAGCGCCAAAAATCAGAACTTATTGGGCTGGATGCAAAAACCAGCCCTTCCACGAAGTAAGGGCTGGTAGTTTATTGCTTCTTCCTATGAGACGCCATGAGCTTTACGCACAAAGAAGCGATGAAAATCTTTTCCCCCTACTTACTACTGGCTACTCACCACTCCCTACTCGCCATTTTCAAGTTTCCCAGCTGAGAGTACCTGTGTCAGCATCTAGCTGAACTGGCTGTCCTACAGGGAGTACTGCATTGACACCCTCGTGACCGAAGGGGAGGTCAGACACAATCGGAATGCCAAGGTCATTTAGGCGATCGCGCAATACCTCTTCTACAGTCCAGCTTGGCACATCCTTTGGTGGATAACAGCGGCTAAAACGCCCTAGCGCAATACCTCGAACCCCTTTAAAAGCTCCACTCATCCGCCACTGAGTCAGCATCCGGTCAATACGGTAGGGAGCCTCTGTGACATCTTCCAATGCAAGGATAACGCCATCCAGTCGGGGTTGTACTGGTGTTCCCAGCAAATGTGTTGCAACAGTGAGATTGGCTGGCAGCAGAATACCACTAACCTTACCACCACCCCAGCCAACGCCCCTAATGGGTGCGAGGGGGTGTCCTTCCACCCAATCAAACAATCGATTGATTGACCACTCTGGTTCAGCCGCTAAAGTCGTTAGTACTGGACCATGCACACCGGAGATGCCTACGCCAGTGAGACTCCACAGCAAGCCGGTGATGTCAGAAAAGCCAATGAGCCATTTGGGGGTTGAAGGTTGAGGGTTGGCAGGTTGTCGGTTAAGAGGCTGGTTTGAACTTTCAACCTTCAACTCGTCTCCCGCTAACCATGTCCAGTCTTCTAGGATTCTGGCGCTACCATAACCGCCTCTGGTACAGAGAATGCCTTTACATTCGGGGTCTTGCCAAGCTTCTGCTAATTGGTAGCGTCGTTCACTGTCTTTACCCGCTAGATAGCCTTCCCTAACATCCCAGTTGGCTTGCAGTTCAATTGTGTACCCCCGCGATCGCCAAATCTCCACACCCTTTTGAAATGCCTCAAACTCTCGCAAAGCTCCACTCGGAGCAATCACTCGCAATAAATCCCCCGGTTGTAGTGGGGGTGGTAACTGGCACAGAGGGGAGAGAACAGTGCTGCTGTACATCTAAATCTGCGTAAAACTACAGTTGGTAAGATATCTGCCTCAGGAAGTGGGGCAACTGTCCGGACAACATCATGGGGTGTTGTGGGAGTAAGGATAAGACGGCTTATCAAATCTCCGGACGCTGTGTAAGACCAAGAAGCTGCGCTAACGGCATAGCGGTAACGGCGGATGAAACGGGAAGCCCAGACTGAATGCGAAGCATCATGTGTGGGTACTTCACTGGTCTACTATTGCACCTAACTCCTGGCAAACTAGGAGGATTTAAATTAAAGTTTTTTTCTTAGCTTAACCGTGCTGTACATTCGAGAATCAATCTTTGATTAGCCACAGCATAGGGTTGAATTTCTAGAGCTTTTTGGAACGATTGAATCGCGGCTCTATAATTTCCCAAGGCAGCATGGCACAGACCGAGACCGTGGAGTGCACCAAAATGAACAGGATTGAGTTTAATCACTTGCTCACAGTCATTTTTTGACTTTTTGTACTCTCCAAGCATGTAGTAGAGGACACCACGTCGATTCCAAGCTTCCGCGAAATCAGGATGTTCCTGAATAAGTTGTGTGAGCAAGGCTTCAGCTTGTGTGGTTTCTCCAACTTCAAACATGATTTGGCTACGCTCAATTAGCTCAATTCCATATTTTCCTTTTTGATTAAACCAAATTCTCCAGAGTTCTGTGGTTGCCCATTTACGGATGTTTTCGTCAGGGTTTTTCAACTCTTCTAGTAATGAATCAATTGATGGTTCGGTCATGAATATAGCGTCCTGTTCAAGCGTCGTAAACACCTAGTTTTTTAATTTTTGGTGTATTCCTCCTATTGTTGCTGTGGCTAGTTTTGTTAGGAAATATTTCCTCGCACTGAACTCTTCAGCTCTACTGTATTTTGAAAAGCTCATGTCTTATACCACTTCGCTTTATCTTTGCATGGCAGAACCACGACAATGCCGTGCAACCATAACTTATATTTCATTCTCCTGAACTCCTTACACCTTTTAAATCCCTTCTTTTAGGATAAAGATCAGGAAGTATTTTTGTTCTTTATAAAAATGGCACTAAGCTAAGAGAGTACTTTCTTAACTTAGTGCCATTTTGCTTTCATCTGGAACTTAAGCGGAAATGACCGGGATTCGCTCTTTAGTGACAGTAAGGATTTCGACTCCGTCCTCAGTGACTGCCAGTGTATGTTCAAATTGGGCAGAAAGCTTACGGTCTTTTGTAACAGCTGTCCACTTGTCAGCAAGAACTTCAACTTCCCATGTGCCTTCGTTAATCATCGGCTCGATTGTAAAAACCATACCAGGGCGGAGACGCTTTCCCTTGCCTCTGGTGCCATAGTGAGGAACTTGGGGGGCAGTATGGAAAATATGGCTGACGCCATGTCCCACAAAGTCTCGCACTACTGAAAAGCCCTGTGCTTCAGCATACTCCTGAATTGCTGCACCAATATCCCCAATGCGTGCTCCTGGCTTAACTTCTGCGATACCTCTTCTTAAACACTCTTGTGTCACGTCAACAAGCTTTTGTGCGACTGGGGAGGGCGTGCCAACGAAGAAAGTTTTGGATGTGTCGCCGTGGTAGCCCTCAAGAATCGGCGTTACATCAATATTTATGATGTCGCCATCCTGGAGTATTTGTTTAGCATGGGGGATGCCATGACAGACTACCTCATTGACACTGGTGCAGATGGACTTGGGAAAGCCATGATAGCCTAGGGGAGCGCTTTTTGCCCCATGAGCCCTTGTCCAGCGTTCTGCCTCGTCATTAAGGTCTAATGTACTTACTCCAGGCTTTACCATCGGTTCTAGATGGTCTAATAGTTCAGCCCCTAAGCGTCCTGCCTGACGCATTTTTTCTATTTCTCGGCTTGATAATAGAACAATAGTTTCAGATGTCATGAGTTTCTTCGCCGTCAATTCCCCTAATAGGTGGAAAAGTTTATCTATTTAGTTTATCTATTTAGTTTATCTATTTATTAACTTTAGCTTGATTGTCTCCATATTCCCTATGGCTATGTGTAACTCAAATATTGGCTGTGATAGGAGCTGATGTGGCCAGATTAAGACTGATATTTCATCAATTTTGGCGGGTACGGCACAATTGGGCTGCAATTCCTCTAAGCTGTGTGCTGATTTAACAACAGCAATTTTGGGGCGTAAGTCGAGTGCGGCTGTTTCGGGAAGTGCGATTGCCTATGGCACCAGCGAAACTGATCGCGCAGCATGCCGTTAGGCTTATGGCGCAATGGGACGCGGTAGTGTCCTTCGCCTCATCTTGTCACACCGTTTGCTATTCCAACAAACCGTATTTTCCCGAGATGCGATTGTCAAGCGAATCGTTTCCTCAACGTTCAAGCCACCATAAGTCCCAAACTCACCATATAAGCCTAAGCGGACGAAGCTTAGCTGTTTTCAACTTCTAGGTGCGTACATGATTATCAAAACACCTAGTAGAGTAATCCAGCTGCCTAATACATCAAACTTGTCAGGTCTTACCCCATCAATTTTCCAGCCCCATAAGATAGAAAGCACAATGAAGACACCACCATAGGCGGCATAAACTCGTCCAAAGTTGGCGGCAGGCTGCAAAGTCGGTACAATTCCATAAAGAACTAGGATAAATCCTCCCAGTACACCCAACCAAATACTCTTTCCTTCTTTCAACCATAGCCACATCAGGTAACCTCCTCCTATTTCAAATAAGCCAGCTAGCAGAAAATAGAATAGAGAGCGAAGAACCTTGATTAGTAACATTTTGCTCAAAATATTCATAAGCTTGAATTATTAATGTCTCATGTACTGAGAATCTTCAAAATAAAAAATTAATTGATTTCGATGTGCTGCAATCAATAGAAAATTACTACAATCAATATTTATTTACTGAATTCTCTTTTAATTAGTATTAAAAAAAGCTCTTTTTAGTTTGTTAGAATTCCTGTTGGCAGCTACTAGACAGGAGGGAATTGTGGACGTAAAAGCAGCAGTAGCTTTTGAAGCAGGCAAGCCGTTAACCCTTGAAACGGTTCAGTTGGAGGGACCGCAGGCTGGTGAGGTGATGATTGAAATCAAAGCAACTGGAATCTGCCATACCGATGCTTACACCCTCTCTGGCAAAGATCCTGAAGGGCTATTCCCAGCAATCCTTGGACATGAAGGCGCTGGCGTTGTCGTGGAGGTTGGTGAAGGTGTGACCAGTGTGAAACCAGGCGACCATGTCATCCCCCTCTATACGCCTGAATGCCGTCAGTGTGAATACTGCCTGAGTCGCAAGACTAATCTGTGTCAAGCCATCCGTACCACGCAGGGGCGAGGTTTGATGCCTGATGGCAGCAGTCGCTTCTCTATTAATGGAAAAATGCTCCATCACTATATGGGGACATCCACCTTCGCTAACTATACAGTGCTACCTGAAATCGCTGTCGCCAAAATTCGTGAGGATGCTCCCTTCGATAAAGTCTGCTACATCGGCTGCGGTGTCACAACTGGTATCGGCGCAGTCATCTACACGGCAAAAGTTGAACCTGGAGCAAGAGTTGTGGTTTTTGGACTGGGTGGCATTGGTCTTAATGTTATCCAGGGAGCGCGACTGGTTGGGGCGAGCCAAATTGTGGGAGTTGACATCAATCCGGCAAAGAGAGCGCTGGCTGAAAAATTCGGCATGACTGATTTTGTGAATCCCCAGGAAGTCGAAGGCGATTTAGTGCAATACCTGGTTGATTTAACTAAAGGTGGTGCGGATTACAGCTTCGAGTGCATCGGCAATGTCAATGTGATGCGCCAAGCCTTGGAGTGCTGTCACAAAGGTTGGGGTGTCAGCGTAATTATTGGTGTTGCGGCTGCGGGTGAGGAAATTCGCACTCGCCCATTTCAACTAGTTACCGGGCGTGTTTGGAAGGGTTCAGCCTTCGGTGGCGCAAGAGGGCGTACAGATGTTCCAAAAATTGTTGACTGGTACATGGAAGGCAAGATCAATATTGATGATCTGATTACCCATGTGATGCCTGTAGAGCAAATTAATGACGCTTTTGATTTAATGCATAAAGGCGAGTCCATCCGTAGCGTGGTAACGTTCTGATAGGGTTTTGAATGATGTTTAACACGAACAGACGCACTATGAGGCGTCTGTTCGTGTGCATTCCAACGAATTTGAATATCACCTCTGAAGGATATCGAGTAGCCACTGCTCGATGCGATCGCCCATTGCTTGATTAGAATATTCAGCTTCTGCGCGTTGGCGGCAGGCATGGCGGTCAATATTATCCAACTGTCCCATTGCCTCTACCAACCCTTCCACAGAATCAGGTTCTACTAAAAAGCCTGTTTTCCCATCTTCGATAATTTCTGCTGGTCCACCACGACGGTAAGCAATCACCGGCACACCACAAGCAAGGGCTTCAATTGCCACATTCCCAAACGCCTCCACCCAACGGGGCGTCATTAACAGCGATCGACACTGACGCAACCGCTTTTGGAGTTCAGTGGTTGAGAGAAACCCTACGTATTCCACTGGTGCATTTGGATAATCACGGACAATTTGCCGCCAGTAGCTTTCATTTTCCAGAAATCCCATAATTTTCATAGGAATGCCTGTCAACTGAGAGGCTGCCACCGCATCCTCCAATCCTTTTTCCGGTGCAATTCGACCAACCCATCCTACCCAAGGTGCTGGTGACTCACACAATTCATAAAAGGACAAGTCAATACCATTTTTCACACACCGACAGCAATTGGCAAAGGCAAACGTTTCTGCCTGTGCCTGTGAATGGACACCGATGGTACCAGGAAACTGAGTTGCCACTTGCTCAATAATTTGATCCATTGCCTCAGTCAATGAACCCATGCTGACTAAGTGGGCAATAGGACAGGTGAAAAAGGGCGTCAGGTAAAACGGTAACCAGTCATAGGCGAAGTTAAAAATTACGTCATACTCGGTTTGCACCTGCCGTGCATAATCCCACATATTCGCCAAGACAGAAGACGCCGGAATGGTGATTGGGGCATCTCGCCCTTGAGTTTGAGCGCTGATTTGTGAGGTACCTTCAATCTCGACTAGTGGCATGCCCCAAGCTGTAGATTCTTTGGGGGCGACAATTTTGATGGTATAACCCCGCCGCATCAGTTCTGTTGCGATGTTACGCAAGGTCAATTCGACACCACCTCCCAATCCTGAACCCAATGGACCAATTGGGTTAGAGACGAGTAGCAGTCTGAGGGAATTGGCGATCGCTGTGTTTGTTGCCATCAACAACTTACCTCAAGGCAGAATCCATTAGTGTAGTTAGCCATCAGTCTCATTTGAGCTCAGAAACCCCAAACTGTCATACCAGTAGTCATCATGTCATCTTTGTGGAGATTTAGTTCGGGGAAAGGCTAGCTGAAATTGAAGATTCCGTCGCACGTTCGATTCTCGTTTCAGTCCCCTTAAAAGGATATTCCTGCACGGAGTGTCTAATTCCCATAATGGTAGTTATCGGTATTAGCACGGCGCTCATACCAAGTGTTTTCTTTAAAATTGTAAGAACATAGTTCGTTTCTGGCTTAGATAATTCAACCTAAAAATAATTAAGATTAATGACTTGTATCGACTATTTCTATCAACTTTTATCCCGTCGAGAGTATAGCGCTTATGAACTCACAAAAAAAGCACGAGAAAAGGGATTTGAACAAAGCGAAATTAGTGAAGCCATTCAGGAACTTCAGAGTAAAGATTATCAGTCTGATCTACGCTTAGTCGAGAGCATGATTGCCTCCTATCAAGGCAAATATGGAAAATCAGTGATTAAGCGCAAATGCCGTGAAAAAGGAATTGCTGCCGATGTATTTGAGCCAATCTGGGAATCCCAAACCGAGGGTGAGGAAATAGGGGAACTGGATGACTTAAAAGCTAAGGTAATGCGAAAGTACAAAATTGATGACTTTCTTTCAATCGAGCCGAAAACGAAAACAAAGTTATGGAACTATCTCCAGTACAGAGGGTTTAATCCTAGTGAAGTTTTAACTCAGTGGCGCAGAGAACAAGAAGAATTGCTTGAGTAACCCGAATGCTCAACTATACTAACTGACGGGGGCTGCCTTTTCCTCAGAAGACACAACTGTTCGCTTTATTGAGATTGAGTAGGTTGCACCTGGGGTAAGCGCTCTAACTCAACCTGTGGATTTACATTTATCTCAAGAGGGGGTTCAGTCGATGTGGTTTGTCTTTTGATGAGATTTTGAATTTCTGCTTCAAACCTCTCTTGCCCTTGCCGGAAAAACTCTTGTGGCTGAGATGGAATCAAGTCACGAGAGAGCTGTGCTGCTTGTGTTGGACTTAAGGGAGATTGTGAATTAGCCCAAGCAGAAGCTTGTTGACTCAATAGCCCTGCCAGCAATGACACCGTAGCAGTTACTATCGTGATAGGAGTAAATACTTGTTTCATGATCTAGATGTTATCCCTATGCCTCCACCCTATTTACTAAAATTTTGCACAAGCAAGGCTATTAGCGGCATCCATCAATAGGAGGTGAAAATGGTGAAACTCAATATAATGCTGATAGTTGCCGTCACGCTGGTTACAATACCAACAGTGGCTTTGGCTCAAACCCCTCGATCGCCGCGATCGCCACGTTCCCCACAATCTCCAGGTCCACAATCGCCGGGTCAAATAATTCAGCAGCAACAATCCCGGATCGAGCAGATCCAAAAAGATGCGGTGGCTCAGATTGAGGCGTTGCTTACTCCAGAGCAGCTTCGTCAGTACAAAGGGGCTCGCCTGTATAAAGGAGAAGGGCCTTTTCAGGCGTTGGAGTCGATCCAGAATATATCAGACGAGCAACAAGAGCAAATTAATGACATTATGCGCAAGACTAGCAGACAAATAATTGATGCAACACCGCGATAGGAGACATGCTAGCTATAGCAAGTTAAGTAGGTGATATTAGGATGTTAATTCTCATACTGTTCATAAGCGGCGACAATTCGCTGGACGAGAGGATTGCGCACGACATCTTTTGTGCTTAATTCGCAAAAGGCAATGCCTTGAACATTTCGTAAGATTTTTTGTGCAACAGCTAATCCTGACTGTTGGTATGTGGGTAGGTCAGTCTGGGTGAGGTCACCTGTGACAACCATGCGTGAACGAAAACCTAGGCGAGTCAAAACCATCTTCATCTGCCCTGGTGTTGTATTCTGAGCCTCATCGACAATCACAAAGGCATTAGCGAGAGTACGACCCCGCATATATGCCAAGGGAGCAACTTCAATAACACCTCGTTCCATCAAATTGGGAATTTTCTCGGCGTCAATCAGTTCATACAGAGCATCATAGAGGGGACGCAGATAGGGATTAATTTTCTGCTGCAAGTCTCCAGGCAAAAAGCCCAGTTTTTCACCCGCTTCCACCGCTGGTCGCGTCAAAATCAATCGTTCATACTGATTTTCCAGCAGAGCTTGAGCAGCTAGAACAACTGCCAGAAATGTTTTTCCGGTGCCGGCAGGACCGATGCAGAAGGTGAGGTCGTGGGTACCTATATTTTTAATGTACTGTCGCTGCCCGAAGGTTTTAGCGCGGATTATTTCGCCTCGACGGGTACGTGCAATAATGTCTTGCTGTAAATCCTGTAGCTCATCCTGTTGGTGGGTATCAGAGGCATGAATGGCGGTCTGGATATCTACTGCTGTGACAATCTTGCCGTCTTGCCAGAAGGCCTTGAGCGATCGCACCAGTGATAATGCACGTTCTACTTGTTTTTCTGTTCCAGAAATTACCAGTTCTTGCCCTCGCAGCACTAATGACGCCCCAGTTTGCCGCGATAGGATTTTGATATTTTCTTCGCGGTCACCAGCTAGCGCGATCGCGCTTTCGTTACTCGGCAGCTCAATTGTCTTTGATACTTCACTCATTGGTTACTAGTCAATTGTTAGTAGTCGGTTGCCAGTTTCTCTACTTGTCACTGATCACTGACCACTAACACGCATTTTAGCGAAGCGATAGCGTATCAAGGAATAAACAGATGGGGAACTTGAACTTCCTATCAGCATTTGAATCAAATTCCCCAAAACCTACCTGCCTAACTACGCTCTGAATCTGGCGATGGACATTAGGAAGAAAAGCGGAATAGGGAACTTACCCGAAGTTTCCGGAGTTAACTCCAATTCCCTACCCTCTAGTCTCTCTCAAGTGCCGCTTCACTAACAGAGCTGCTTTGCTAAGGTCGCGCAACTTAGTCTGACGTTAGCTAGATCCCTACTCAGAACGGAATTTAGGAGTGGGTTTAGGCGTTGATGAACGCATCGGTGAACCCTTTCTTGTATCAGATTTACCAGCAGAGGTACTTTCTCGACGAACCCCTTCGGTTGGGTTCTCATAGATATCCAGATGAACAGATTGACCAGCCGCCTGAGCAGCGGCTTGAATTACCATCCGAATCGCCTGAATGTTGCGACCCCCCCGACCGAACACACGCCCCTTATCCGCCCCTTCAAAAGCCAATCGAATCCAGACCCGCTCCTTAGCATTTGACTTCTCGCAGTCTATGCTCAAGCGTTCCGTTGATTCCAAAAACGGCTCTATCAAAAATCTTACGAGACCGACATAATCTGGACTGGCATCTTGAAGTGAGGAAGACCTTGTTTCATGCACGGAGTTGTTCGAAGACATTGGCTTTGCGGAGAATATTACGCACTGTTTCAGTCGGCTGAGCACCCTCTTGGAGCCGCTTCACAATCGCTGGAACGTTCAGTCGTGTTTCATCCGTTCTCGGATTGTAGAAACCTAGTTCTTCCAAGGGGCGTCCATCACGACGTGCATCACTTCGAATCGCGACAATTCGGTAGCTGACCTCACGTTTTTTGCCGTATCGTTTCAATCTGAGTTTGACCATATTTAGGAATAATTCACCTGTTTGATTTTAAGCTATTCTCACGGCTCAGTGGTCTTCAACCGCGCTTCCTATGCCCCAAATGAATTGGGGTATCCAGCGTCGGTCAGTGGTCAGTGGTCAAAAGTTTATAGACAACTGACAAATGGTTAAAGCTGACCAAATCCTTTTTTCTTCTTCTTCTTCTCCTTTTTCTTTTGAGCACCGCCCCCCGAGTAACCACGCCAACCGGGTTGGGAAGGATTGCCTCCACCCATGCCGCCAAACATTCCACCCATTCCAGGCATGGCGGGCATTTGACCTTGACCCATCTGCTGCATCAACGTTCGCATTTTAGTGAATTCACTCACTAGATTGGCGACATCTCTCTCTTGATAGCCAGAACCACGCGCAATCCGGCGTCGGCGCGACGGAGAACTAGCGAGCAAATCTGGGTTGCGCCGCTCTTCAGTGGTCATGGAGTTAATCATGGCTTCTGATTGCTTCAGCTTGGTTTCCCCTTGTTGCAGTTGGTCAGCACTCAGCTTGCCCATCCCTGGAATTAACTTCATGAGACCACCAAGGGAACCCATGTTCTTTAACAGTCGCATCTGCTTCAAGAAATCGCTGAAGTCAAACTTTGCCGTCAGCATTTTCTCCTGCATCTTCTCAGCGTCAGCTAGGTCAATCTCCTCCTGGGCTTTCTCCACCAGAGTGAGGACATCTCCCATGCCAAGAATGCGCGATGCCATCCGGTCAGGATAAAACGGTTGTAGCGCCTCCACCTTTTCCCCAACGCCAACAAATTTAATGGGTTGACCGGAAATCCGCCGTACCGAGAGTGCAGCACCGCCTCGAGTGTCTCCGTCCAGTTTGGTGAGAATTGCACCAGTAATCCCAATTTGTTCATGGAAGGTGCGGGTCAGATTCGCTGCCTCTTGACCTGTCATCGAGTCCACTACCAGGAGAGTTTCGTGGGGTCGGATAGTTTCCTTAATCCGGGCGAGTTCTCCCATCATGTTCTGGTCGATTTGCAGGCGTCCTGCCGTGTCGATAATCACTGTATCGACACCCATTTCCCTTGCTCGTGCAACACCTTGACGCGCAATCTCTACAGGGTCAGCATCCTTACCTAGTTCAAATACTGGGACATCAATTTGTTGACCCAGCGTAACTAACTGGTCAATGGCTGCCGGTCGATAAACGTCTGTAGCAACTAACAGACAGGTGGAGTCTTGCTTGCGTAGATGTAGAGCTAGCTTGGCAGTGGCGGTGGTTTTACCAGTACCTTGTAACCCCGCCATCAGGACAATGGTTGGTGCTGTGTCTGATTTAGTTAAGGGAACGTTGGTTTCCCCCATTACCTGCACCAATTCGTCATAGACAATTTTGATGAACTGCTGGTCAGGTCGAACACCAGAGATTACCTGTTCTCCCTGTGCCTTAGTTTCCACTTCGGCAATAAAATCCTTGACAACTTGGAGATTAACATCTGCCGATAACAGGGCGCGACGCACCTCTTTCAATGCGTCTTGAATATTGCTCTGAGATATTTTGTCCTGACCGCGTAGTTTCTTCCAGGCATCTTCTAAGCGTTCAGCTAGGGTATCAAACATATGTCAATTTTTTCTTAATGCTTACCTTATAAATAAGGGTAGTCTTGTTGGCAACCTTTTGACAGCTTTAACAGCTCATCCTGCGGTGCCAGCTATGACTGGCTTCTTCGGGAGATGCGATCGCGCTAGGTAGTCCGCAAACCCCGGTACAGACAAAACATTTATATCAAAAATCTAGGCTTACTTCAGTCGCTCCTCAAAACAATGCTGTGCTACCACACCTTGATCATTTCCCCCGGCTACCTGTGTCTAGTTTGTAAAGCAGCTGAGCTTCTGTAGAAGATGACACATCTTTTATGTCTTTTGGTGTGTCAAACTCCAGTTGATTGTTAAGATAGGCAGCAGATAAGTTCCCCTATTGCCTCTAGTTTAATAAAATTGTTGCACAGCTTTATTAAAATTGCCATAAATAAGAAATTACAAGGCTTAAAACTTCCCCTCAGCACTTCTTGATTCTAACATATCCGACAGCAGATTAAAAATGAGTAAGACTCAAAGCTTTTCCTTAAAAGAAGATATTTTAATTGTTGATGATAGCTCCGAAAGCTTAAATATTCTAACGAAAATCTTGTCGGAACAAGGGTATAAAGTGCGTTCAGTACGGAGCGGCAAACTGGCTATAAGGACTGCCGAGTCAACTCTCCCTGACTTGATTTTGCTAGACATCCCTATAGCTGAAATGGATAGCTATCAAGTCTGCAAAAAGCTAAAGCTTTCTTTCCGAACCAAGGATATTCCAGTTATCTTTGTCAGTGCGTTGAATGAAGTATTTGATAAGGTGAAAGCCTTTGATGTTGGTGGAGTTGACTACATCACAAAACCATTTCAAGTAGAAGAGGTCTTGGCTCGTATCGAGAATCAATTACGCTTTAGCCGTCTCTCTAAACAACTTATAGAGCAAAATGGACGACTAACTAAGGAACTCGAAGAGCATAAACGGGTAAAAGAAGAACTCCGAGAAAGCGAACAACGATTCCGCTCCATATTTGAGCAAGCCGCTGTTGGCATAGCAATTGCGGCGCTAGATGGTCAATTGCCCCAGGTTAACCAAAAGTTGTGCGATCTAATTGGTTATACCCCTTTAGAAATACAGGCACTCAACTTTCAGAGTATTACCCACCCAGATGACGTTGCCGTAGAGTTGGAATATGTACGCCAGTGCCTAGCCGGTGAGAGGTCAGCTTACTCAATGGAGAAGCGCTTCATTCGTAAAGATGGCTCGATTGTCTGGGTAAATCTGAGTAGCTCGCTAGTACTCTCTGGGACAAGTGAACTGCAATATGCGATCGCTGTGGTCGAAGATATTAGCGATCGCAAACTCGCCGAGCGGAAATTACGCGAGACGACATTCCTGTATCAGCAGATTCTCGATGCCATTCCCGACTTTATTTTATGCAAAGGTTCACAATCGAGCATTATTTATGCCAACAAGGCATTTCGTGACTACTACGGGATGACAATGGAACAGTTGCAAGCCATCATTGATGCTCCCACAGTTAACCCCAACTATACGCAGCAGTACTTGAAAGACGATGCTTATGTGTTGAGCACTGGGCAGACACTGAGTATAGAGGAACCTGTCGTTCGCTACGATGGACAAGAACGCTTGTTCAACACGGTTAAAAGTGCAGTCAAAGACCCTACTGGACAGGTGATCCAAACAGTAGGGGTGTCTCGTGACATTACAGAGCGCAAACAGGCTGAAGTTGCCCTGCGGCAATCAGAAATGCAATATCGAGCCAAGGCGCAAGAGCTAGAACGAGCCTATAGCGAATTGCAGAATACCCAAGCTCAACTGATTCAAGCTGAGAAATTGTCTTCTCTCGGGCAAATGCTTGCAGGGATTGCTCACGAAATCAACAATCCGACAAGCTTCATCTACGGCAACATCCAACCAGCGATAGACTATGCCCAAGACCTGCTAGAGCTTATCGATCTATATCGGCGATACTACCCTGAACCCGCCGAAGAGATTTGTGAACAACTAGACGCAAAAGACGCAAATTTCATAGCCGAAGATTTCCCAAAACTCCTGACATCAATGAAAGAGGGTGCAGAACGGATTAGCCGTATCGTAATGTCTTTACGGAACTTCTCGCGCTTTGACGAAAAGGAGCGCCAACGGGTGGATATTCATGAAGGTATAGATAACACCTTGCTCATCTTGAAGCATCGCCTCAAACAACAACGCCTACGACCTGAGATTCAAGTCATCAAAGAGTATGGGGAACTACCAAGAATCGTATGCTACCCAAGTCAGCTCAATCAGGTATTTATGAATATATTATCCAATGCGATCGATGCCATAGATGAGTCAGTGGCCAGTGAAGGAACTACTGACAACGGGCAACAGACCACTGACTTTAAACCGACGATTCGGGTTGGCACGACAGTTAATGATAGTAATAGTGTGGCGGTTCGGATTTTTGATAACGGGTCAGGTATGACTCAGGAGATACAACAAAAAGTTTTTAATCCTTTTTTTACAACTAAACCCATGGGAAAGGGTACAGGTTTAGGTCTAGCCATTAGCTACCAAATTGTGGTTGAGAGACACGCTGGAAAATTGCAGTGTATTTCAGCGCCTTTTCAAGGAACAGAGTTTTTAATTTCTCTTCCAATTGAATAAAAAAGTTAAAGTGAGGAGGTCGATGGTGCCAATGGATAATAGCTTTTATTAGCAATAAGCAATTATAAAAAAACAGAATTTGATGGGTGGTCGATATTTACCCAAATAGTATTACTTGCTTTTTCTGCTTGTAAGGATGTAAGTCATCACATTTCCCTTGCCTTTAATCGGGATGACGCCTCGCTCTTTAAATAAGTATTTATCTCGCAATATATTGTAGGTGGTAGCTGTTACCTGGATAGCATCAGGTAGACCTTGAGATTCCATGCGACTGGCGATGTTCACAGTGTCGCCCCACAGGTCGTAAATAAATTTGTTGGTACCAATTACCCCAGCTACTACGGGTCCAGTGTTAATCCCGATTCGCATATTTAATGGTTCACCTGTATCTGTATGGAATCGACTAATTTCATCGAGCATATCAAGTGCCATTTGAGCGATCGCTTCCGCATGATCCTGCCGTGGCGTCGGCAAACCCCCAACCACCATATAGGCGTCCCCAATCGTTTTAATCTTCTCTACACCATGCTGTTGAGCTAACCGATCAAACGCTGAGAAGATTTTGTTGAGCAAGCTGACTACTTCGATCGGCGAACGATCAGCCGACAACTTGGTAAACTCAACAATGTCAGCAAAAAGGACGGTTACGTCTGCAAAGCTATCGGCAATAGTCGGTTCACCCTGTTTCAATTGCTCAGCAATCGGCTTGGGCAAGATGTTAAGTAATAAATGCTCAGCTCTTTCCTTTTCAGCTTCTAGCTGCTGTAAGTAGAGTTGTTCCTGGTCACGCAACCGTTTTCTCTCCAAACAGTTACTGATGCGAGCAGTGAGCAATACAGCATTGAACGGCTTGGGTAGATAATCCTCTGCACCCAGCTCAATGCACTCCACAACACTGTTAATATCATCCACTGCCGAAATCACAATCACTGGAATATGGCGCAGGTTTGGGTCGCCCTTAAGATGCTCTAGCACTTGATAGCCGTTCATTCTGGGCATCATGATGTCGAGCAGCACCAGATCGAACGGCTCTTGTTGCATCAGCTCTAGTGCTTGTACTCCATCTTCTGCTACGGTGACCGTGTGCCCTTGCCGTCGAACCCGACGAGCCAGCAGGTCGCGGTTCACCTCAACATCATCGACAATCAACACACGGCCTTGTTCCGGTTTCATGAGGTGACTTTTTTCTCTAGTAGCGCCTGAATTTTACCGAGTAACCGCGAAAACTCCACGGGTTTAGTCTCATATTCATCGCATCCCACCTCCAAGCATTTCTCGCGATCGCCTGCCATGGCATGAGCTGTCAAGGCGATAATCGGAATATCACTCGTTTCAGGTACGGCTTTGAGCTGCTGCGTAGCTTCCCAGCCATCCATTACAGGCAAACTCATATCCATTAAGATTAAGTCAGGGTGGTGTGACTGGGCTAGCTCAACGCCTTGTGCGCCATCAAGAGCAATGAATATTTCGTGTCCTTTGCGCTGCAAACGTCGAGATAGCATATCTCGATTCATCTCGTTGTCTTCGACCAACAGGATTTTTGACATCAGTCTCCTCCTTCCAACGATTACGGCTTCTACGAATAGAGCGACAAGCTAGGCTTTGGGATTTCCTATCGAATGTAGATCGGACACCAATTGGCTAACTTGGCTCAGTAGTGCCTCGCAAGTGTAAGCCCCCTTTTGGAGAATATTTTCCACGTAGCCATTGAGCTGCTGACGGTCTTCTGGAGTAATGTCTCTAGCCGTAAGCACTACAACCGGGATAGAACGCCATGATTCGTGTTGCTGCAACTCATGAACAAATGTAAATCCGTCCATTTCAGGCATCATGAGGTCAAGCAGGATTAACTCAGGTTGAATATCGGACATCCGCTCCAAAGCGATGTGTCCGTTTTCAGCTTCCATCACTGTCCATCCCTCTTTTTCCAACAACCGATGCATCATCTCGCGAGTTGGCGCATCGTCCTCAACGAGCAGGAGCGTTTTGGGGGAGCGATCGCGTTGGTGTTTCTTGAGAATAGCGTTTAAGCGATCGCGGTCAATTGGCTTTGTCAAATAATCCGATGCACCCAACGCATAGCCCATATTCTTGTTATCCACTATCGTAAGCATAATTACCGGAATATTTGCTAACTCAGGATTGGCCTTCAGCCCCGCTAGCACACCCCAGCCATCCATGCTCGGCATCATCACGTCTAAGGTGATCGCATCCGGTTGCAATGCCTGAGCTACAGCCAACCCTTCCTCGCCAGTCAAGGCACTTGCCACCCGGAATCCTTCCTTCGTCAGAAACCGTTGCATTAGGTCATGTACAGTTGGGTCGTCATCGATTACGAGAACCGTCTTCGCCCCATCAGGTAGGAGATCAGCTTTCAACGGTAAAAATGGTGTTGGTTCAGGAGTTTTGGGGTCATGAACCTTTATCGGTAGATAAATACTAAAGGTAGACCCCTTACCAACCTCACTCTCGACCGTCACATCTCCACCCATCATCTGGCAGAGTTTCTTGGTAATCGCCAGCCCCAGTCCCGTACCTCCATACTGACGAGTCGTCGAAGCATCAGCCTGGGTAAACGCCTCGAACAGCCTTGACATCTGCTCTGGTGACATACCAATACCCGTATCCGTCACGCGGAAAGTAATCCAGTCTTGATGAGAGGGGAGGAAATTAGCAGCATCTTCTCCCCCTCTCCCTCTCTTCCTCTCTCCCCTGCTCACCCTAAGCGTAATCGTGCCCTGTTTAGTAAACTTACAAGCATTGCTCAGCAAGTTGAACAGACTCTGACGCACTTTGGTCAAGTCAGCTTCCATAGTGCCTAGATTGTTAGCAAACTCTACGTTGAGAACATTGGCATTCTTCTCTACCAATGGCTGGATAGTCGTCACCACGTCTTGAGCCGTACTTGCGATATCAATGGTTTCTAGGTACAGTTCCATCCGACCCGCTTCTATTTTTGAGAGGTCGAGGATATCGTTGATCAGTCCAAGTAAATGCTTGCCGGCGGCGTGAATCTTCTGTAAGTCAGGGACGAAGTCTTCTTGCTCTAAGTCTTCCGCTTCCTCTTGCAACATCTCGCTATAGCCAATGATCGCGTTTAGAGGTGTCCGCAGTTCATGGCTCATGTTGGCAAGAAATTGGCTCTTGGCACGGTTAGCCGTTTCAGCTGCCTCTTTTGCTTGTTGCAGTTCTGCTTTTGCCCGTTCGCGTTCGGTGATGTCATCAACCAGTGAGATGACTCCAATCACATTGCCATGGTCATCAAGCAATACAGTGTTGTACCAGTCGCAAGTAATGATTCTGCCATCTTTAGTAATGTTCTCGTTAGTACTGCGAGTACCACCCTGTTGTAAGAGAAGCGCTTGCTGAATTTGGTTCACATGGTTTCTGATACTTGCAGGAACAATCAGTTCAGTCACACGATGACCCATTGCTTCGCTTTTGGCATAACCAAAAATGGTTTGTGCCGCCGGATTCCATTCAACCACTTGAAAATCAAGGTTCCACTCAATTACCGCCAGTAAGGTGTGCTCTAAATGGAATGCAAGTCTTTGTTGCGAGCATCGAAGTGCTTCTTCGGCTTGCTGGCGTTCTTCTTCTGCGTGCTGGCGACGAGTGATGTCTTGAACTGTCCCTTCGTAGTAGAGTAATGCTCCTTGGGCGTCACGGACAGCACGGGCATTCTCAGAAATCCACAGTACTCTGCCGTCTTTACCATAGACCTGAGACTCAAAGTCTGATACTGTGCCATGCTCTTGGATCAAACGTCTAAACTCTGAGCGGCGTTTGGAGTCAACGTAAAGTTGCTGATCGATATTACTTAGATTGGCGGTTAGTGCCTCCGGTGACTCGTAGCCATAGATGCGTGCTAGTGCGGGATTTGCGCTAAGGTAATGTCCGTCTGGTGTGGTCTGAAAAATCCCATCAACGGCATTTTCAAAAATGGTGCGATATTTCTCTTCTGCTTGCCGCAGTGCTTCCTCAGACAGCTTGCCCTTATTCTGACTACGGGCAAATGCCAGCAAAACATAAATGACTGTTGCCAGTACAAGCAGTGAAAAAGCTTGAACGCGATATTTTTTTCTGGCAAAACGGTTAATGCGTTCTTGCAATAATCCATCTAGGGTAGGAGACACCACATCATAAAGTTTATACTGAGCACTTATGGTGTTTGTCCCCACCTCAAAATAGTCGGATGGCTGAATATCAATGGTCTGAGAACGAATTAATTTTTGCTTGACTAATTCCAGAAATATATCTGCTGACTTGAAGCTTTCTTCAGCATAATTTTCTATCTTGTTTTTAGTTAAAGAATTTTCTTTCGCAGAAATTTGTAAACCCCGTTGTAATGATTTTTTCGGAGATTCCAATAAGCCTAATACAATGGCAATTTTTGTTTTATCATCTGCGGTTATCTTCTGTTGCGCGATCGCACCCGTACCCAACCCTCTAATCTGAGCTATATTTTCAGTCATAGAGGGCAGCTTGGTGACCACAGCATCCATCAGATAATAACTCTCAAGCACTGGATCGAGAATTAGATTGGAAGTATCTCCTACATGAGATATCAACGAGAGAATGTCAGCAGTCAGGGCAGTATGTGCATCAAAGCTGTCTTGTGGACTTAGACTCAACGCCTTGTCTTTCAGCACCAGCCACTTTTCTTTGAATGCCATCCATTTTTCTGTAGTTCTAAGTGTGGCTCCCAGCTGCTGATCGACTGCATCAACTGCTTTGATATTAGCCTCTATTTGAGACCGTTCGAGAGTAATTCTTTCTTTAAAAGAGGTATCGCCTTTCAAATAACCATTAACCATACCTCGATGATTCTGTACATTCTCCAAAAGTTTTCTTAAAGGATAGTTATACTGAAGCCCCAGTCTTTCCTTATGTGCAAAGTTAATTCCTACATCAATTTCCTCTATCAGTTGATAAACTACTATGGCAAAAGGCAGAAGAAAAATCAGAAGTATTCCCACTAAGTGGGATTGCCTAGTTACTCGCTTACGTAGATTTTTTTTCAAGGGAATAACTCCAGTTTTTCAAAGTAGGAATTTGAGATTAGCTGGTCTCAATTCTCTTGCTCAGGCTTATCAAGTCTGGTCTTAAGAGATAGATCCGGTGGAACCAGAGGCACCCCATAGTAGATAAGTAAATTGTTAAACAAGCCAGTTATTCTTGGGCGACTCCTAACACGACTAATTAGAAGGCGCTGCTGATTGAGCTTATTTCTTAATACCTATATAGGCAGATGTCATCAGCCCATTTCAGCTATTAATATCCTAGGATAGCCTTATTACTATTAAGAATCCAAGGCACAGATTTCGGAAAATAGTTAAGCCAAGTGGCTTAATTAAATATAACTATGATGAAGTTTTGTAAGGTGCTACCGATAAAGCTTGAAGTGTGAAAGCTGTTAGTATAGCGCCGGAGAAAGCATGAGGACGTTAAGCCCAGGATGAAAATATCTACACTTCAGTTAGGGTCTAATTCCCCTCCTACTGGATAGTGAACGTTGTTAGCAGGATTTCAGTCCTGGTAGCAAAGTGGTTATGAAAATTAGATGAAGCGTTTCAACCTTCATCTTGTCAATCGGCTGAGTGGCGTCCGAGCAGGAACCTTTGCCAAAATGGTGGCAATAATCCACTTAGCCTGAAAGAGTATGGCAAAAGTGCCTACCGCAGATCAGGCTGAGAAAGAAACCACACCGACCCGCCAAACTTAACAAAAATGCCGGAAGCCCCACGCCCTACCTGGAGGGGTTAAGGCTGGGAGTATGTCAAGAATCTAGAATTGAACAGGGTGCATTCTCCTCAACTCAACGATCGCTGGCTCGCTAATGTGGGTGAGGACAAGCCCTATTAGCCGTATGGCAGATATTCTGCAATGGGTGTAAAAGCCGTTGGGTTGAGTAGAAGCAGTAGAGAAAACCTATCGGTTAGCAAGTGTCACAGTTTTGTACGTGATTAGTTGTGACTGAGGTTATGAGACAGCAAAAACTGATGAGCTGCCCTTCATTAATACTTTTCCCTTTTCCCCATGCCTACCCGGAAACCCAACTCCAATTTGGAGAAAAACCAGCGTGCAACTCGCAATGCGTCTGCATCCCTTAACGGGGATCGCCAGAAAGCAAAGTCCATTGACTCTTCAACGCTGGAGCCTCACCAATCAGATAACTTCGTAAATAATCAGGTACAACCTGAACAAGAGTTGAAAGTTAGCAAGCTGCACGTTGAAAGTGGCTCCCCTAACGTTACGAATACAGACACTAACCCAAACGGCAAAGCTACGCGATCGCCAGAAAACTCTGACCTTCAAGCTTCCACTCAGATATTGAACTGGCTAATTCATTTCCAACGCCATAGTCAGCTATTGATGGCAGTGGTGGAACCTGGTACTTTCATGCTGCGATATGCCAATGACTACTTCTGTAGCTTGATGGGCATTGCCGGAACATACTCAGAGATAGCCGAGCAAGAAATTTGTTTACCGGAGTTATTGCCAGATTTGAAGAGTGCAGCTGTTGAATCTTTGTATCGACAGCATGTACTGCATCTGGTACTCCGGGATATCTATAAAATTAGGGTTCCTAGGTTGCGGCTACTGGATCAACCAGTGATTGTTTCCTTGAAAAGTCCTCTGTATCCAGAACCACGTTTCATTGAGTTTGCGTTCCGTTCAGAACAGTTGACAATTGCTCGTCTGGATTCCCAGGTAGATGAGTTGGCAGATTTAGATTTAGAGCAGCTGCTGGTGGAGGATCATTCGGCAAGGTTGATTGATTCGGCACAGCTGGAAGCTTGGAGGCAACGGTTGCGCCTAGAAAATTACAAATTGTCAGGACAGCTGTTGTTGGAAGGGTCAGATGTTACGGAACGTGAGACAATTCGACACATCATTGGGCTATTGATTGACCGTGATTCCATTCTCCGTCCTGATAAGTTTCGTCGGATTAATAAGCGTTTGCGATCGCTGTTTCGTGCGAGCAACAGCCTGATCCTAAGTGCAGAGAATGAGCAGGCGCGGCTATTCATGAATACGGAGCGTAAGGAGTTTAGATCAGTTGTTCATTCAATACAGTCTCTTTCTGGGTCGCACTTTTTGAGGGCAGCAGATGCTAATCGAGTCTGGAATATTCCTGACTTGAGCCTAGATTGTCAAACCGACTGCGAGCGATCGCTTCTCAATCAAGGTGCTCGCTCTATGTTACTAATTCCTTTGGTTGTCAGAGCAATGAAAGCCGGGAAAGGAGCGCGACAACTGGCTGGAGTTGTGGGCGTCATCAGCGATCGCCCTCATAATTTTGATGGACTTGATTGCAAATATGCCGAAGAATTGATGCCCGCTTTTACCGCTGCCCTTCGCCAAGCGATTCAGCAACGGTTTACCAACATCCACCCAGCAGTAGAATGGCGGTTTCTGCAAGAAGCTGAACGGCGCAGCTGGGGGTTGCCACCTGAACCTATTGTCTTTGCAAATGTTTATCCCTTGTATGGTATCTCCGACATTCGCGGTTCGTCTGAAGAGCGTAATCGTTCCATCCAAGCCGATTTACTCGAACAATTTCAGCTGGGCTTACGTGTGGTGGAAACGGTTTGCCAATTTCAGGAAAGTGCTTTAGGCGAACAACTGAGGCTCGATTTGCTCGATTACATCGAACAAGTGAAAGAACGAGTCAATGTGGATACTGAAGTCACAGCACTGAAACTCTTGAGCGATCGCCTGGAAGTTTACCTAGACTACTTTGCTCAATGTGGATCAGATGCTCTCAACGCTGTCGAAGCGTACCGACAAAGCTGTAACAATGACCACAAATCAGTTTATGTGGCTCGCTCCAACTATGACAAGACAATTAGCCAGATTAACACCCTTTTGAGAGAAACTTGGGAGCGCTGGCAAGTCCAGATGCAACAAATCATTCCTCACTACAGTGACATTGAGTCTACTGATGGCATCAATCACATGATTTATGTCGGGGAATCTATTGACTCCAGATATTCCGTTTACCATCTACGTAGTCTTCGCTACGAACAGCTACGTGCCGTTTGTGACTGTGCCCGAACAGCCTTCCAGTTTCAAACTCTTTATAATACCCAAATGGAAGTAACCCATTTGGTATTAGTCCAAGACCTTACGGTGGATATTATTCATGACGAAAACACCGAAAAACTGTTCGAGGTTCGAGGAACGCGCGATATCCGCTACGAAATTGTTAAAAAGCGCATTGACAAAGCTGTTGACGAGCAATCACGCACTCGGATTACCCAACCTGGGATGCTTACTGTAGTTTATTCCACTGAAGAAGAGTGGGCAGAATATCAACAATACTTACGCTACTTAGCTCGTGAAGGCTGGGTGGATACTGAAATCCAATGCAGCACCGTCGAGCCGCTACAAGGCATTACTGGGCTTAAATTTGCCCGTGTCCGTGTTTTACCTGAACCCAACTCGTCCACAGCCACCCAGGTTCAGGAATCAGTGGATTCAATTAATCCTTTAGTCGAATTGACGGATGAATTTGGTGTTCAAGATTAAACGTCTTGCCAAAATAGCTACTGAGCCATTCAAAATGACAAAACCTTGTCTCCCTTATCCCTTTCCTAACCCAGCTGTAAAAAACCTACATTCATGAGAGGGGATAGGGAGATCAAAAAAGCGATCGCGCCCCACAGATTTAAGTGTTAAAGACGCGAGCGCTGGGATTGGTTCAGTTTGTCCTTAAATATCCTGTTCGCTCAACTCACGAGCTATGTGGTCAAATGGCTGATCGATAAACGCGGTATTCACCACGCCAGCATCTGCCGCCAGTCCTTTAACAATGTCTTTCATAATCTGGATGCCACGAACTGTTGGGGCAATTGGAACTCCCAAAGAATTGTAGGTTTCCCGCAGACCTTGCAACACCCGCTCATCCAGTACATTCGTATCACCCGCAACCAGCGCATAGCTGGCATAGCGCAGGTAATAGTCCATATCCCGCAAACAAGCGGCATATCGACGAGTCGTGTATGCATTTCCGCTTGGTCGGATTAGTTCCGGCACTTCTTCAAACAGTTGTGACCCTGCCTGCTTAACAATTGACGCCGCATTGCTATTAATTACAGCCGCTGCTGCCACCCGTGCAGTACCAGTATCAAAGTAAGACTTTAGTGAATCGATCGCATTGCGATCCAGGTAACGACCTGTGCCGTCATAATTCCTAATCAGGTTTGTGACTGCATCCCGCATTAAATTGCTCTCCCAACAACAATCTGCATATCTGTATACTATGACGGCTTACGCCTGCTCCCGCCTTGCCTACCCCCGCCTACTCTAGCGGACGCTACGCAATCAGCAACCCCTAGGGGAAACAGTAATAGCTACTACCCTGTAGGAATGTCTGAGGCGATCGCCCAGTGGCACCCCTTTAATCAAGAGGGGGGTGAGGAGGTATAAGGAGCGATAGGAGACTGCAATACTAGCAATTCCATTAAATACACGTAAGCCTACTATTAATAATCACATAGGCTTGACCTACAAAAGCGTCAATCCTCAGGTAACTTTACGTGTAGACGCGATCGATATGAGTCTGTTATTGAGAACGTGTCGCCAAGTAAGCGCGAGACTGCCCTGCCGGATGCCCAACTGAGCGACGCCTTGATAACCTTAACCAAGTACTATCCATTATCGACATTGGCAGCAAATTCAACTCATGGGCATACCTCGGCTTTGGATCATTCGCTAACCAAATGGGAGGCACCATCATCGGGTCATACTCAGCAATGACATCCACGATACCAGGCGTCGCTTTTAGCTCTACCCGTTGTCCGGGTCTGTATCTGAGTGCCTCTTGCTGGTCAAAATTATCAGTACTGAAAGTAGAATCCATACTTCCTCACTATGAACAGTATCCTTTGATACAACTTTAATTCTTGGTAAATGCAGTAATTGATATTTAGTAAAATTTGTTACATTTTGCAGTTTTGTTGGAATACGCAGAAATCGCAAAATAGATTCTGTAGTGTTAGATACAAAACCTCTGCAAGCCTCTCCATACGATGAGTCAGGTACAGCGCAACCGTATTTCTTGGGAATGAACTTTAGCGAAACAACCCTCAGTCTTTTCAAACTTTCACAACTGATTTGGATACCAATAGGAGCTTGCAACTTCTCAGTGGAAGACACCAACCGTTTAGGTCTGAGTCGAAACCACGCAAGCTGACACTGTATGCCAACTCGAATGCTAGAGTCCCAGTTGTGCCTTCTTTGACTGATGCATCTACCCAGAGCCAATATCGTTGAATTGTTTAGCCCGTTCCCTGGAGCTTTAGATTTTTAGAGATTAAGGAGTCAATCCAATGTTCCAATCCCCGCAAGAATTCCTCAATTACGTCAAAGAGAAAAATATACAGATTATTGACCTAAAGTTCATCGACACGCCAGGGATCTGGCAGCATCTCTCGGTGTTTCAAAATCAAATTGACGAAAGCAGCTTCACCGACGGCGTACCTTTCGATGGATCCAGTATTCGGGGTTGGAAAGCCATCAATGAATCAGACATGACGATGGTGCTAGATCCCACAACTGCCTGGATTGACCCATTCATGGCAGAACCAACTTTAAGCGTAATCTGTAGCATTAAAGAACCCCGGACAGGAGAACCTTACAGCCGTTGCCCCCGCACTATTGCCCAGAAGGCAGTAGACTATCTAATTTCCACGGGCATTGGTGATACAGCATTCTTTGGTCCAGAAGCCGAGTTCTTCATCTTTGATGATGTCCGCTTTGACCAGACGCAAAACGCTGGCTATTACTACGTAGACTCGGTGGAAGGTCGTTGGAATTCTGGTAAAGAAGAAGGCCCCAACCTGGGTTACAAGCCACGCTACAAAGAGGGTTACTTCCCAGTTGCCCCGACAGATACCTCGCAAGATATGCGTACAGAAATGCTGCTGACGATGGCGAAGTGTGGCGTTCCGATTGAAAAGCATCACCATGAGGTTGCTACAGGTGGTCAGTGTGAACTGGGCTTCAAGTTTGGGACTTTGGTGCAGGCGGCTGACTGGTTGATGACTTACAAGTATGTCATCAAAAACGTTGGTAAAAAATATGGCAAAACGATCACCTTCATGCCGAAGCCAGTGTTTAACGACAACGGTTCCGGTATGCACACCCACCAGTCAATCTGGAATGATGGACAACCACTGTTTGCTGGTGACGGTTACGCGGGCTTAAGTCAAACGGCTTTGCATTATATCGGTGGCATCCTCAGGCACGCTCCGGCACTGCTAGCGTTTACTAACCCAACCACCAATTCTTACAAGCGCTTAGTTCCAGGCTTTGAAGCACCTGTGAACCTCGCTTACTCTCAAGGTAACCGTTCTGCCTCAGTCCGTATCCCGCTTTCTGGCACTAACCCCAAGGCGAAGCGGTTGGAGTTCCGTTGTCCTGATGCCACGTCTAACCCCTACTTGGCGTTTGCCGCCATGCTCTGTGCAGGTCTAGATGGCATCAAAAACCAGATTGACCCTGGTGAACCCCTTGATGTCGATATCTACGACCTCAGCCCTGAAGAATTAAGCAAAATTCCTTCTACCCCAGGCTCTTTGGATGCGGCACTGGAAGCCCTAGAGAAGGATCATGCTTTCTTGACAGAACCCGGAGTGTTCACGGAAGACTTCATCAATACCTGGATTACCTACAAACTCGACAATGAGGTCAACCCAATGCGGCTGCGTCCTCATCCTTATGAGTTTGCCCTCTACTACGATTGCTAATACCAGCAATTAGCAAGAATGGATTCGCCAGTGCCACCTTCAGGGGTGGCTTTTTTGTGCCAGAGCTTTAGTGACCGACAGTTTACCAGCAAATCTGCCTTTTGGTCAGCCATCATTACTCATTTATTCGTTACAATTATTCACAAAATCAAGCAACGGATTTCAAGTAAGCCCAGCCATTTCCATGTCTGACACGTTAACCAAGCTGACATATCAAGCTTTTCAGCAAGGCAAAAGCTTCTTTGGTCTTGCTCATAAGAGCATTAGCACACAACTGCTGAATCTAATTCATCCTCCTATTAATCAGCTGAGCACAAAACCGATTGAGCCAGAGATTTTACTGAAAATTCAGCAAAGACTCAATCAGATTATTGAAACCGATTGGCAAGATGCCGAGCGGGGTGTGTATCCGGCTAGCCTACTGTTTGATAACCCTTGGGAAGACTTCTTTCACTACTACCCGATGGTTTGGCTAGATATGCCAAGCCTTTGGGAACGCGCTCACGAGAAAAGATATCACGAGTTCTCCTCAGAGATTGAGACGCAAGGGTATCCCAGCTACTACCTGCAAAACTTCCATCATCAGACAGATGGCTACTTAAGTGATAGGTCAGCCAATCTGTATGACTTGCAGGTAGAAATTCTGTTTAATGGCTCTGCTGATGCGATGCGGCGGAGAGTTTTGGCTCCCTTAAAGCAAGGGTTGAAAGCTTTTGATTCAGTTCTACAGAGGCAAATCCGGGTTTTGGATGTTGCTTGCGGAACTGGTCGTACCTTGAAATTTATCCGGGGAACTTTGCCTAAAGCGTCTCTATTTGGTATGGATTTGTCACCTGCCTACCTGCGTAAGGCTAATCAGCTGTTGTCTGAGATCCCTGGGGAGTTACCACAGTTGGTGCAAGCGAAGGCAGAGGAGCTACCGTATCGAGATAACTACTTCCACGGCGTTACTTGCGTTTTCCTGTTTCATGAACTGCCACCTAAGGTGCGGCAGCAAGTGATTGAGCAAGCTTTTAGGGTCATTCAACCAGGAGGAGTGTTTGTGATCTGTGACTCAGTTCAGGCGATCGACTCTCCGGAACTGATGCCACTGATGGAAAACTTTCCAGCAATGTTCCATGAACCTTACTACAGACACTACATCACTGATGATTTAGTAGAACGTTTGAAGAAGGCAGGTTTTCAAGATATTACAACGGAAAACCACTTCATGAGCAAGTACTGGATTGCTCATAAGCCTCAATTGGCTCAATAACCCCTCTGGGAACGTCTTCAGTAACTTAGTGGAGCGTCTACCACAGACTTTACTAGCTTCTGACTTGCAGCTCACTTGGATTGATGTAACTCAGCGAGCTTGAAAGCGTGCTCCACAGGCATTCATGGAGAAATTCGTGTCAATGTTCTTGAGCAGTCTTAATCGCATTAGCAACAAGAAACAGTAAATCCCGCTTAAACACTTTAGAGTGTCCCACAGGCGAGTTCACGCCCGTTATGGATGAAAGAAACTACTCCTCTTGCTAGTTTCTTTGGAGTGCTAATCCAGTAAAGGATTTCCAAGGAATAAATCATCCATTGTTGCCGTCTTGTAGAGTAGAGGAGACGCCTGCCACTCCCGTTGGGGTGAGCAAGATGCCCACCCTACAAAAAGTAGCTTGATTATTTTTTTTGTTTGGAAGTCCCTAAGCCAAACCCTAACAAAAAATTGAGGTTTGGGCGTTCTCGAATCAATCTTTTATAAGGACTTCGGTACAGACGTGATGAATCACGTCTGTTTTTGTATAAATTTTGTTTCCTTAATTGTCATGTTTATCAAGAAATTTGAAGATATTGCTTTCTGAGTTGTATAAGACCTTAGTTTAAGATTAATTATCGGGAATAAGCCAAAAAGGACAGTGAAAATTTCCTCATGAAAACTTTAAGTAAATAGGTAGTTTGATAATTTTTAGTAAAGATTGTGCAAAGGGATTATTAAGAGAATACTATTGTATACCTGTAAAAGCCGACAATATTAAATAGTTTTAAAAAGCTTAAAATCTATGGATACACGGATCTATATCCCCCACAATTAAAGTTGCTGATAGTAGAAGTTTTTACATAAGTTCATTAGGGAATATCTTAGCTCTCCGAAGCTACATAGAACGATGGATGCTTCTGTATTAGTGGTTGGAAATGAGCAGTTTCTTTCCGCGTTCGTTACCCAGATTCGCAATATAATGTCTGGCACGGTTGAGGCGTCCTCTTATCTTGATGAGGTCATACAGCTAATTCAGACTAGACAACCTGCTATTTTGATTTTGCAGGCGACGCAAGTGGGAAGTTTGGAACTGTGTCATCAAATTAAAGCACAGACCCATCTGGGCTGGATTTACTGCATTTTGATAGACGAGCAGTCTGAGATGACGGATGTTGGACTATCACTAGACCAACGTCGGGATTTGATAGCTTATGCCGAAGCGTTGGAAAACGGTGCAGATGCCTACTTACGGATGCACTCATCACTGAAGGGAGATCCAATGGCTCTAGACGAAGATCGGCTTCTGAAGGCGCATATTCAAGTAGGGTTGCGAGGAATACAATTCTATCGAGAACTGATGCAAACTAATGACGTATTGTCAACGATGGCGTTGGCTGATCCTTTAACAGAACTGAGTAATCGTCGGGCAATGGAATGGGAACTACCCCGACAGATTCATAATGCCCGTATCCACTCGACGCCTTTGAGCCTGATTATGCTGGATGTGGATTATTTTAAGTCCGTCAACGACAACTACGGACATCAAGTAGGCGATCGCGTTCTCCAATTGCTTGCAGCTCGCCTGCAACACAACCTGCGGCTTCAGGATACCCTGTTCCGTTATGGTGGTGAAGAATTCGTGATCGTTCTCAGTCAGACCAACGCTCAGGACGCCCAAACAGTAGCAAAACGCCTAAGACGCCTCACTAGCGACCAACCCTTTAACATTGATGGGACATTGGGACTTCAAATTACCATTAGCCTTGGACTGGCTTCCTTAAATGCGGAAGATGATCTCAAAGGAGAAAGCCTGCTGCGGCGTGCTGATTATAATTTGCTGCATGCTAAATCTAGCGGTCGCAATCAGGTTTTTAGCGGTGAAGAGAGCGTCTAACCGACAACTTCTTCATTCTGGCAATGCTCCTGAATCACTTGACAACACTCTGCCACCGATGCTCGTTGTTCCATAGCCGCAACTAGCGCCTGATAAGACGCTAAGTGTTCCTGAATTATCGTTTGAGCTTGCCGAGTCGCCCATCGTTCTTTCAGTTCAAACTCACTAGGAGGACGACCGAACAAAATCAAAGCCTCTCTAAGTTTCTGCCGATCTTCTCCGCCTCCCTCTGCACTACCGTAAACTACACTTTCAGCCGCAATGCCAGCCATCCAGACAGTGCAGAATCGTTCTAAGGTTAATCGTAATTCGCCACCCTTAAGAGCGTCCGGCGACAGTTTCTCAGAATCAAAGGTGACCCCTCCTAAACCCGGTAGCCCTTGCTTGAATGCTTCCCAAGCGGTCAGTGTGTAGCCAGTGATGGGGATACCTAGGAAGTAGGCGACGAGAAAGTGACCGGCTTCATGCCGAACAACGCGATCGCGATGCTCACTCCTGGCACCAGCCAACCAATCTAACAGTAGAGTGGCACCTTTGCCTTGGAAGTTGAAAGAGTCAAGTGTGGCGAGGCTTAAGACACCGAGAGTCGTAATAGCGGGGATTGCTGGTGAGATGTTGAGCATTGGTCCCAGAAGCACCGATAGTGTCATACCGAAGATGCCAATGGCAACTAAGTTTAGGGTAGTTTGCTGCATTCGTTTAGTGGTTAGCCGTTAGCTGTTGGTTAACTCCTTTTATTATTTGTAAAACGTTTTCAGCTCTGGGTGAACAGAAGCAATGTCTCAGGGGTTCGGGGAAGCGCTTGCTGATGGCGTTGAATCAGGCGTCACAGAAGAGGTGGCTGATGGGGTTGAAGCAGGCGTTGGGGAAGCGCCTGTTGATGAGGTTGAGGTAGGACTAGGGGAAGAACCAGCTGATGGGGTTGAGGGAGGACTAGGGGAAGAACCAGCTGATGGGGTTGAGGGAGGAGAAGTTAAGTTTTTTGCTTTATAGAAGGTTTCCAAGCTAGTGCGATCGCCTACGAAGCGCCAGTGCCACGGTTCATAACTAACACCTTGAGGATTATTTTTAGGGAACGACAGCTCAAAGCTGTAGTAAGGTGCATTTTTCTCAAGCCACCTGAAGGCAGCCGTTTGCTCAAAGTCTGTACTTAAATTTGTTGCTGGTGTATTGCCATCACCGATATCCACAGCGTAGCCAGTATGATGCTCACTGTATCCAGGGGGCGCACTAACTTCTGCCCGCTTGGTTGTCACCTGTCCTCGCTCCGCCTTGACATCAAAAAACAGGTGCTGCTGGTCAGCAACGGAACGGAAACCCGAAATGGGTATCAAGATTACGCCTTCTCTTCCTGCTGCTGCTGACATGTCTTTAAATTTCTGGGCAGCAGCGGCGCGAAGTTTCATTTGACCATCAGCTGTTATGGGTTGCAGTTCTGAGGCTGGTGCTTCTTGGTAGGGAAGGTGTCCCAAGAGGTTATCAGGGTTGCTGGCAGTCGGGCTAGGTTCTGTCGGCTCTGGAGAGGGGGCTCTAATGGCTTTGGATCTAGGCATCCAGAGCCATAGACCGATACCTAAAGCGATCGCGCCTAAGCTTAATAGTCCAACGCTCAGCAAGATAGGCTTTAACCGGGACGGGCGTTCAATGTCCGGTGTATCTCGTAGTGCTGCCGGAATATCGTCTTCTGGTTGCACTGAGAGCTTTGCTGGTTTTCCTGGGAGACCCCCGTTATTCAAGAATCGACTCCTGCACTGCAAATCAATACCTAATCTAGCCGAATTCTAGACGGTCACCAGTCTATCAGCATCCAGGCGATGTCTTCTCCAACAGTTCATTTTCTAGAGCCTGACTTACTATTGTTAAGTTATGTGTCTACTAATTGAATTATGCCCAGTCCACATACTGAGCTTTTACAACCACTGCTCAAACTCTATATTCAGCTGGGTGGGGGTGTCCTAGTGGGATGGGTTTTGGGACGCTCTTTGCCGAAGAGTGTACCAGCATTTATTGGTCAATTTCTTTTCTGGTTTGGAGTGCCCGTTAGCATTATTACCTTTTTGCGCCGTGCCGACTTATCCGGAGCGATTTGGATTGCGCCAGTGGCGGCATGGATGGCAATTTTATTAGGAGCAGGATTAGCCTGGGTTTGGATACAAAGGCATTGGCGTACCTCTCAGGAAAACCAGAACAGTTGCCTCTCGACAGATGAGTCTCCTAAAACATACAACTCTATTTCTTGGAACAAACCAGCACAAGGAAGTTTTCTACTGGCATCTATGGTGGGAAACACAGGCTACTTGGGTTTTCCTGTCACCTTGACTTTAGTGGGAGAAAAATACTTTGGCTGGGCACTTTTTTATGACATGCTGGGCACTACTATTGGAGCTTACGGCTTAGGTGTCCTGCTTGCGGCTCGTTTTGGGAGAGGGGCACAGAGTCACTGGCAGCTAGTCCGCACTATGCTGCAAAATCCAGCACTGTGGAGTTTAGGGTTCGGACTGGGTTTTCGTCAGATACCACTACCTGAGTTGGCTGAGCGAGGTTTACAAGGATTTGCCTGGAGTGCGATCGCTCTTTCTCTGGTACTAATTGGAATGCGGTTGAGCCAATTAGACTCCTGGAGCCGTCTGAGACAAGCTTCAGTAAGTCTGGGAATTAAAATGCTGCTTGTCCCCTTCATCTTAGGTCTTGGGCTATTTCCATTAGGCATCACTGGTTCACCCCAGCTGGTTATCGTTCTACAAATGGCAATGCCTCCAGCCTTTGCCACCTTAGTACTTGCAGAAGTCTACGATCTTGACCGCGACCTCGCTGTTACTGCTCTAGCTATTGGATCTACTGGTCTTCTGTTGACGCTTCCAGTTTGGCTATTACTGTTTAGCCCTTAGCGACCACTCTGTAATTGTGAATACAAACAAAATTTACATAAACTCTTACTTCAGACGCAGCGATAAATCGTTAATAACTACATCGCAGAAAAGAGGAAGTTGTACATCGGGCTTCTTAGCATGATCCCAAGCCTAAGTAATCGGAGTAAATATATGCCTGACATACAAGTTGACTTACCATCAGAAGTACAAGAGCAGCTACCTGAGGGTGCTCAAAATATTTTCCGTGCTGCCTACAAAAGTGCTCAAGAAGATGGTCTGAGCGAAGAGGCAGCTCGTAATGTAGCTTGGAACAGCGTCAAGGATGGTTACGAGCCAGGAGAAGATGGCAAGTGGCACCGGACGCCAGATGTTTCTAACGTAACCAACAAATCTGTCCAGTCTGGCGGTAATTGAGTGTCTTTTAGAGACAATTGAAGCAACAAAAAACCCACCTCTTCTGGAGGTGGGTCAACGTAAGAAAATACTCGAACATCCTTGATTCAGCTGGCTGAAGTTCAGCTATTGGTTGAGCAGGAATTTGCTCATCGCTGCGTAGAATTTGGTTTAGTCGTGCAATTTACAAGCTCCCTTCGGGGGAGGGAACAGGGTAAGGCTGGGATTCGGAGGAGACCTGCGAATGTTAGCGAGAGGCGCACAACAGAGAAAACAAGGCATCCTTATTCCAATCCCACGTTGTTCAACCCCCAGATGAGAGTGAGGGGGTTCCCGTTTCCTGTTCCCCGTTGCTCGTTCCCTTTGAATGCTTGAGGCGTTGATTTTCCGGTTCCAGCGCTTGTAGGCGTCCTACAGCATTAGAGAGAATCAAAACCTTTTTAGCGGTTGGCAAAGTAGCTTCCCTGCTGTCTGCCACCAAGAAGCGATCGCTCCTATGCCAGGAAGCTAAGGCTAGCTTATATTTTCATCTACGGTAGATAAAAGCTGCTGCTGCTAGCCTTGGGTCTTTTCATGTAGATAGCGGGGAGTTGTAGCTTAAGCGCTAGCATAAAACATGAATAAGTAGATGTCTGAATATAAGGGAACCGGAGTGTTTAAGTTATGGTAGAGCGTCCTATAAAGAAGTCTGAGCGTCAGAATGTTGCTCCATCGAGCGATGTTGACGAAGAGGTCAAAGGGAAAGGACGCTCCATTGAAGAGCGTCTTGACTCAACGGCTGAACGATCTTTCCAGAGGAAAGACAGAAAAAAGGGAAGAGGTAAAGGTAAACAAGAGGAGCCGCGCAATACTAGTGTGAATCCAGCCTTAGTGCGGGGTCCGAAGCCGATCCAACCCAAGCCGCCAGTGCTTGAAAAGACACCTGAGCCGACGGGTGAGGATTCAGTTACCGAAACTCCTCAAGAAACGACGGCTCTTGAATAGAAGTTAACAAATACCCCTTCTCAACAATTGGGCTTTTGTGATTCAAGGCAGGTCGGTGCTGCCCATGAGGTACAGATCGCACTCACGGGCGGCACCACGACCTTCGTTGAATGCCCAGACCACAAGGCTCTGACCGCGACGGCAGTCACCGGCAGCGAAGACACCAGGGATGCTGGTGGCGTATTTGCCGTAGTCAGCTTTCACATTGCTGCGCGGGTCGCGATCAACACCGAGGGCATCCAGCAGGGGTTGCTCAGGACCGAGGAATCCCATAGCGAGCAAGACGAGCTGCGCGGGTAAGACTTTTTCGGTGCCGGGGACATGCTTCGGAATGAACTGGCCTTTGTCATTTTTCTCCCACTCCACCTGCACGGTGTGGACAGCTTTAACCTGTCCGTTCTCATCGCCCTCAAACTTCGTCGCGGTAGCCATATAAACACGCGGATCAGCACCGAACTTCGCCGCCGCTTCTTCCTGACCGTAGTCCATTTTGTAAACCTTAGGCCACTCAGGCCAGGGGTTATTGGCGGCGCGTTCCGCTGGCGGTTGGGGCAGGATTTCCAGTTGCACGAGGCTTTGACAACCGTGGCGCATTGACGTACCAACGCAGTCAGTACCCGTGTCACCACCGCCGATGATCACGACATCCTTGCCTTCAGCAGAGATAAAGCCACCGTTCTGGTGTTTGTCTAGAATCGCCTGAGTGTTAGCGGTGAGAAAATCCATCGCGAAGTGGATGCCCTTCAACTGCCGGCCTTCAATGGGCAGATCGCGCGGTCTGGTGGCACCTGTACAGAGCACTACAGCGTCGAATTCCTTGAGCAGATTTTCAGCGGGAAAGTCCTTACCGACCTCGGTGTTGCACAGGAACTTCACGCCTTCTTCCTCAAGGACATTGAGGCGGCGCAGGACGACCTCCTCTTTGTCGAGCTTCATGTTTGGGATGCCATACATCAGCAGTCCACCAGGGCGATCGGCACGTTCAAACACGGTGACCCAATGACCGGCTTTGTTGAGCTGCGCGGCGGCGCAAAGACCGGCAGGGCCGGAACCGATGACGGCGACTTTTTTCCCGGTGCGCTTAGTGGGCGGATCTGGCGTGACCCAGCCTTCGTCCCAAGCTCTGTCGGCGATCGCGCACTCGATGTTCTTGATTGTGACGGGTGGATTGGTGATGCCGAGTACGCATGAGCCTTCGCACGGCGCGGGGCAGACGCGGCCTGTGAATTCAGGGAAGTTATTCGTCTTGTGTAGGCGATCGAGTGCCTCGTGCCAGAGTCCGCGATAGACGAGGTCGTTCCACTCGGGGATCAGGTTGTTGATTGGGCACCCGCTCGCCATGCCGCTGATGAGTGTGCCGGTGTGGCAAAACGGAATACCACAGTCCATGCAACGTGCGCCCTGAGTACGGAGCTTGTCCTCGGGCATGTGCAGGTGGAATTCTTCCCAGTCGTGGATGCGATCGCTCGGCTGCCGGTCAGATGGCAACTCGCGGAGATATTCGATAAAGCCAGTTGGTTTTCCCATAATTGTGTCTCAGTTAAAATTTGCGTCAGTCGTTGCTGGAATCATAGAGGTAAGTATGCATGCGCTTAACCCAGTCTTGTGCTTCTGATGTCTGCCAGATCTTGATTAGACTGCTTGCCCATAAAGAAGACATCTCCAGAAATGAATTTTTAGCCTAGGTAATACAAGGGTTTCAGACTAATTTTTGGAGATGTCTAGAGTGAATCCTAGCTGCCGCCGATGCGGGCAACGTCGCGAGCGTTTTCTTCAAAGGCGGCAGTGAGTGCGTCATCACCGCTTAAGCCGGCTGCGATCGCTTTCTCAATCGCCTGCAACACCCGCTTGTAGTCCTTCGGCATCACCTTGACGAACTTCGGCACCATCTCCTCCCAGGATGCGAGGACTTTAGATGCCTTCTGGCTGCCGGTATAGTCAGCGTGGCGCTGAATCAGCTGATACAGGTCGTTGATTTCCTCAGCATCCTCAAGGGTTTCAAGTCCAACCATCTGCTGGTTGCAGCGCGTTGCGAAGTCCCCTTGCTCATCTAGGATGTAGGCAACGCCACCGCTCATGCCTGCCGCGAAATTGCGCCCGGTTGCACCGAGGACAACGACCTTACCGCCGGTCATGTATTCGCAACCGTGGTCACCGACGCCTTCAACCACCGTGTTCACACCAGAGTTGCGGACGCAGAAACGCTCACCCGCCAACCCCCGAATGTAGGCTTCGCCGCTGGTTGCCCCGTAGAAGGCGACATTGCCAGCGATGATGTTTTCCTCCGCAACAAAGGTGGAAGCTACTGGCGGATAGAGAATGATCTTGCCGCCGCTGAGTCCCTTGCCGAGGTAGTCATTCGCATCGCCTTCGAGTTCGAGGGTGACGCCCTTCGGTACGAACGCACCAAAACTCTGACCTGCGCTGCCTTGGAAATGTAAATGTACAGTATCTTCCAGCAGTCCGTCCCAGTGCCGCTTGGTAATTTCGTTGCCGAGGATCGTGCCAACCACGCGGTTCACGTTCTTGATCGGCAGCGTGGCTTTGACTTTTTCGCCTTTCTCGATCGCCGATTTGCACAGGTCGAGCAATACGGTGATGTCGAGCGATTTGTCAAGTCCATGATCCTGCGGAATCTGGCAGTAGCGACCGACTTCCGGCCCGACTTCCGGCTGATAAAGAATCTTTGAAAGGTCAAGACCCTTGGCCTTCCAATGCTCGACAGCTTTCTTTGGCTCAAGTATATCGGTGCGACCAACCATTTCATCGAGCGTGCGGAAACCGAGTTGTGCCATGAGTTCGCGGACTTCCTGAGCGATGAACTTCATGAAGTTCACGGTGTGTTCCGGATCGCCGGTGAAGTTCTGGCGAAGTTGCGGGTCTTGCGTGGCAACGCCAACAGGGCAAGTGTTGAGGTGGCACACACGCATCATGATGCAGCCTAGGGTAACTAGTGGTGCGGTGGCAAACCCGAACTCCTCGGCACCAAGTAGTGCGCCAATTACCACGTCGCGCCCCGTCTTCATCTGTCCATCAGTCTCGACAACGATGCGGCTGCGAAGATTGTTTAGCACCAGTGTCTGGTGGGTTTCGGCGAGTCCAAGTTCCCAAGGCAGTCCCGCGTGCTTAATGGAGGTCTGCGGCGATGCGCCCGTCCCCCCGTCGTAGCCGGAAATGAGTACAACATCGGCGTGGGCTTTCGCGACGCCAGCAGCGATCGTGCCGACACCAACCTCGGACACGAGCTTGACGCTGATACGCGCCTCACGGTTCGCGTTCTTCAAATCGTGGATCAACTCGGCGAGGTCTTCGATCGAGTAGATGTCGTGGTGCGGTGGCGGCGAGATCAGTCCAACGCCTGGAGTCGAGTGACGCACCTTGGCGATCCAGGGATACACCTTTTTGCCGGGAAGCTGTCCGCCCTCGCCAGGTTTTGCGCCCTGCGCCATCTTGATCTGGAGTTCCTTGGCTTGGGACAAATACAAGCTCGTAACGCCAAACCGACCAGAGGCAACCTGTTTGATTGCGCTGTTCTTCGAGTCGCCCTGGTCGTTCGTCCAGGTGTAGCGATCGGGGTCTTCACCGCCTTCACCCGTGTTTGATTTGCCACCGATGCGATTCATTGCGATCGCTAGGGCTTCGTGTGTCTCCTTCGAGATCGAGCCGTAGCTCATCGCGCCCGTCTTGAAGCGCTTGACGATTGCCTCGATTGACTCAACTTCCTCGATTGGCATCGGCTCCCGCTGCTTGAATTCCAGCAGTCCGCGCAGCGTGAAGTGCTTCTGTCCCTGCTCGTTCACGAGTGTTGCGTATTGCTTATAAAGCTCATAGCTACCCTCACGCACCGCCTTTTGCAGCGTGTGGATGGTCTCCGGGCTGAACAGGTGCACCTCGCCGTTCTTGCGCCACTGGTATTCCCCGCCAACATCAAGCGTGTGAGCGTTAACCTCGCGGTCTGGGAAGGCATGGCTGTGCCGTAAAATCGCTTCCTTGGCGATGACTTCCAGGCCTGCGCCCTCGATCCGCGACGCCGTCCAGGTGAAGTATTTGTCAATCACCGATTCGTTGAGTCCAACAGCCTCGAAAATCTGCGCACCGCGATAGCTCTGAATTGTCGAGATGCCAATCTTCGAGGCGACCTTAATGACGCCCTTCGTCGCGGCTTTGATGTAGTTCTTACAAGCAGTCTTGCTATCAATGTTGACCAGCAAGCCCTGGTTGATCATGTCGTCGATTGTCTCGAAGGCGAGATAGGGATTGATGGCACCGCAACCGTAGCCGATCAGCAATGCGTAATGATGTACCTCGCGCGGCTCGGCGGATTCGAGTATGAGTCCGACCCGTGTGCGCGTACCTTCGCGGATTAGGTGGTGATGCAAACCGGAAACTGCAAGTAGGGCAGGGATTGAGGCGTTGTCTTGGTTCACGCCGCGATCGCTGAGAATGATCAGGTTCACCCCTGCATCAATAGCGCGGTTCGCTTGGGCACAAATCTCCTCGATCGCCGTTTCGAGACCCTTCACGCCGTCCTTCGGGTTGAACAGAATGGGGATGGTGGCTGACTTGAAATTGCCCTCAGACACATGCTTGAGCTTCGCCAGTTCTTCATTGCTCAGAATCGGCGTTTTCAGCTCGATCAGATGGCAACTCTCCGGCTCTGGTTTGAGCAAGTTGCGTTCAGCGCCGATCGTTGTTTCTGCTGAAGTGATGATCTCTTCACGGATGGAATCGATCGGCGGGTTCGTGACCTGCGCGAACAATTGCTTGAAATAATCGTAAAGAAGTTTGGGTCGGTCAGAGAGAACGGCAAGCGGGGTATCCGCGCCCATCGCACCGACAGCCTCGACGCCATCGCGTGCCATCGGAGTCAACAGCAGGCGCAGTTCCTCGAACGTGTAACCAAATGCCATCTGGCGCTGGATCAGGGTCTTGGGATCAGATTCTGGCAACTGGGGCGCGTCTTTTAGCTTCGCGAGTTCGACCATGTGTTGGTTGATCCACTCGCGATATGGATGCTCGGTGGCGATTTTGTCTTTGATCTCCTCGTCCGCGACGATGCGACCTTCTTCCATGTTCACGAGGAACATCCGTCCCGGTTGCAGGCGGCCCTTCAATGCCACCCGATCAGGTTCAACTGGCAATACGCCAGCCTCGGACGCCATGATCACGAGGTCGTCTTTTGTCACGTAGTAACGCGACGGACGCAGACCATTGCGATCAAGTACCGCGCCCATCATCGTGCCATCGGTGAAGGCGATCGACGCTGGCCCGTCCCACGGTTCCATCAAGCACGAGTGGTATTCGTAGAACGCCTTTTTCTCGTCGCTCATCGACTCGTGCGCCGTCCACGGTTCCGGGATCATCATCATCACTGCATGCGGCAGCGATCGCCCAGCCAGTACGAGTAGTTCAAGCGCATTGTCGAATATGAGCGAGTCGCTGCCATCGATGTTAATCACTGGCTGGACTTTTTTCATGTCATCGCCGAACAACTCTGACTCGAAGAGCGACTGCCGTGCGTGCATCCAATTGATGTTGCCGCGCAGAGTGTTGATTTCGCCGTTGTGTGCGATGTAGCGATACGGGTGACTTCGCTCCCAGCTTGGGAAGGTGTTCGTGCTGAAACGGGAATGCACCAGCGCCAACGCGCTCTCCATATCCGGATCGTGGAGGTCGGGATAATACTGCCCCACCTGCATCGGCATGAGCATGCCTTTGTAAACCATCGTGCGGCACGAGAGGCTGGACGGATACCAGTACGGGTCTACCTGCGCTGTCCGGATGGCAGTATGAGAGCGCTTGCGGATAACGTAGAGCTTCCGCTCGAAAGCCATGTCGTCCAAATCAGGGGAGCGCTGGATGAAAACCTGCTCCATGAACGGTTCGCTCGATTTTGCCGTGTTGCCCAACGAAGAGTTGTCCGTCGGTACGTCGCGCCAGCCGAGAATTTGCTGGCCTTCCTCAACCACAATTTTTTCAAAAATTCGCCGACTTTTCTCGCGCACGGCGGGATCGGGCGAGGAGTAGATCATACCCACTCCATACTGGCCTGCTTCTGGGAGCGTGAAGTTTTGGGCTGCAGCCACTTTTTTGAGGAACTTGTGCGGCACCTGCATCAAAATGCCCGCTCCGTCACCCGTGTTCGCTTCACAACCGCACGCACCGCGATGGTCGAGGTTCAGAAGGATCGTCAGCGCCTGCTCCACGATCTCGTGCGACTTTTTTCCCTTCATGTGCACGATGAAACCGACACCGCATGCGTCGTGCTCAAATTGTGGATCGTATAAGCCCTGTTTTGGTGGCAGTTTGTTGCTGTTCATTGTTGATGACCCAGAAGTGGCAAAGAGGCTGTCGTCTAGAGGGTAGGAAGCTGTTAACTCTAGGTAGTCTGAATTTTCTAACGAGGGAGGCTGATAGGTTTCAGGTCTTAAGGAAATTGTCAGATCTGACTACTCAAGTCTCACCTCTTTTCCGCCTATGGCACCGCTCCTAGTGATTAGCTATCACTAAGCTAGGACTTACGCATTGACAGAAAGCTTATTTTATGACATGTGAAGCCTAGTTAGGGAGTTCCAAATAAAAAAAAGTATTCAATAGACCTCTTGCATAAATCCTGGGATGCCCCCATGCCCCCTCTGGGGAACTCGGTGTCTCCTTCCCTTTGGGGAATAGGGGGAGAGTAGGGGCGAAAATCGACTTTTGCAAGAGGTCTAATGTAGGGGCGAGTTGCTGCAATCGAGTCAATGGGATAACCGATTAACTTTTGCCTTGCTTACTCAGGTTATTGACTTGACGTAAACGCGATCGCACCGTTTTGTCTCTACACCCGTCGCTGGTTGATAACCGCTGCTTTCATAGAGGTTGACAGCTTCTTTGAGGACGCTAGCCGTTTCAATCCAAATTTTTTGGAACCCTCGGTCAGCGATCGCCTTTTCCAGCTGTTGTAACAAATACCTACCCAACCCTTGTCTCCTAACCTTTGGTGATAGATACATTTTGCGGATTTCTACAGCTTTTTCCCCACGCTCCACGGGATAGTAGGCAGCAGTTCCCACCAACTGCCCCTGCTGTTCAATTACCCAAAATTCTCCTCCTACGGCGATGTAGGAAGCTTCCACCTCTAAAACATCCCTGTCTGCCCCAGTTGATTCCCAAGGTAACCCATAGTCCGCTAAGATATCTCGGATCAGAGTAGCGGCTGCCTCGCGATCGCTGGATGTCCAACAACGAATGAGAAAGTCACGGTAGTAAATCTTCATTAGCATTCCCCTATACGGCTTAGGGTTATCTTCCTCTCCTACGTAAGTATCAAAAACTATTGCAAATTCTGAGGCTGGCATGAACCGATGCAAAACTCTAAGATCATCTTCTGCATCGCGACGGTTATAGAACAAACAAAAACAGGCAAAACGACCCTTGGGATTCTTGAACAAACAAAGACAGAAGGCAGAGGGCAAAAGCCTTTTATGGCTTTATCCCAATGTTAGAGATGCCAAGCCATCTTACGGGTCAAATTGTGCAAGGGTCAAGGGTTCCCCACTCAACTATGTTCAGTGGCTGGGAGTACTCGGGGTTGAATCCCCCTGACACTCCCCCCTTCTGCGTTCCTTCTTCTGCCCTCTGCCTTCTTCAAAGTCATTGCTGAAGGCTTACCCAGTAGTCTGTAATCCTTTGTAGAGGAACGATATGTCGTTCCCCTATCCTGATTCAACTGTGAATTCTCGGTTCTGGGTGAAGAGTTACCAACAACTCACTTTCCCGCCACGCTAATTCTTCCAGCCGCTCTTTAACGGCATTGCGCTCAAAATAGGTATCAGCGAGTAGCCAGTAAATACCATAATGACGAGCCTCAGAGGCCATCAAGCTCCCATAAAACTGGGCTAACTGCCGATCAGGACAGTGAGTCGCCAGTAATCCCAACCGCTCATGAGATCGAGCCTCAATCAGACCTGAAACTAGCAAAGAATCTAATAGGCGATCAGGTTCAGCAGGACGAATCAGAGTCTTCAAGCCTCCTCCATAAGGGGGTGATGAGAGAGGACCAAGGGCAATGCCACGTCGTTCCAGCCACTGGTTAACTTGGTCAAAGTGCTCCAGTTCCTCACGAGCGATCGCGGTCAACTCCCGCACCAATTTAGTATTGGACGGGTAGCGAAACATCAAGTTCAAGGCAACTCCCGCCGCCTTCCGTTCACAATGAGAGTGGTCGAGTAAAATGATATCTAGGTGGGCGATCGCTTGTTCCACCCAAGCCCAGCTAGTGGGCTGCTTCAGGGTGTTAATGATTGGCAATGTATAAGAAGACACGGTTGTTTGTGAACTCAACTGGACACAGAAGAGAGAAAACCTTGCTGAGGCAAGAAATATTATTACTTTAATGCTTTTGAGTGAGGAACTATCTTGGACTCATAAGCGACATTTCTTATAGGGGATGGTTTCCTTAGCTAAGGTAAGCTTCTCTATTAACAGGTGCTTGACGGTAAGAAACATGTGAAACAGGCTAATTTCCTACGGAACCCGGAATTAGAGACTTGACACTTGTTTTAACTATATAGAGAATTCCTGTGCCTTTTAAATTGTGCAAAGGAATCTGGGCATACTTAGAACAACAAGCATGCCCTAGTATTCCTGACGACACTGGTGCAAGCTAGATTTCAAGGGTGCTACCTGGTAGTTGGTGCAATTGGATTTGGATAAGTAAAAAATGACCCAACGTCGTATTGTTATCGGTGACGTGCACGGTCACTACGACACCCTCATGACCTTATTAGATGCGATCGCCCTTAACAGCGACGATTCAGTCTATTTCCTTGGGGACTTGATCGATAGAGGACCTCAGAGTGCACAGGTAGTGGACTTTGTTAAAGAAAGCGGTTACAGCTGTCTGTTAGGTAACCATGAGCAAATGTTACTAGACATCCTGGGTGATGGAGAAATCTATGGCCCAGCCCTGCAAGCTTGGCTCTACAGTGGTGGTCACAGCACAATCAATAGTTATGGCGACAAGGGTGTACGCCAAGATCATCTTGACTGGATGCGGACATTACCCACTTACATCGATCTGGGAGATACCTGGCTTGTACACGCAGGTGTTCATCCACGAATTCCACTTGAGAAGCAAACTTCAGATCAATTTTGTTGGGTTCGTGATGAATTTCACAGTATCTCTCAACCGTACTTTCCCGATAAGCTGATTATCACAGGTCACACCATCACCTTTACCTTACCGGGAGTGCTTCCTGGTCAACTCGCTCAAGGTCGAGGCTGGTTGGATATTGACACAGGTGCTTATCATCCTAAAAGTGGTTGGATGACAGCGCTAGACATTACTAATGCCGTTGTTTATCAAGCCAATGTCTTCCGGCGTCGCCTGCGCAAACTATCGCTGGCAGAAGCAGTGACGCGGGTAGAACCTTCACAGATCCATCCGCGTCGCTCAGCATTAAGCTCGTAAAAGGGTGCGAATTTTATCTTTATAGGTATTCGTATCTAAGCCATCACCCGCACTGGCTGTTGTTGAGTTGATTGATTCCTCCAGAGCTTTGATCCGGTCTGAGGTTGCTGGATGATTACTTAAGAACGCAGGACCAGAACCTCCTCTTTTAAGCAGCTTCTCCATGAAAGCAACCATGGCTGAAGGAGCATAGCCAGCCTTTTGTAAATTTTCTAGCCCCAGTTGATCAGCCTGGAATTCATCCTTACGGCTATTTGGAAGCTGGAGTGCCACTTTTACACCAATATTGACCATCGTGTTGCGGTCTAGTCCAGCCGCTGCCGCCAAGCCTTGCGCGATCGCTTGCTGCCGCATTTGCTGAATCGAATGACGCGCCGCGATATGACCAATTTCGTGACCGATGACACTGGCAACTTGAGCTTCATTATCTGCTGCTGCCAGTAAACCAGCGTGGACATAAACAAAGCCTCCCATGGTAGCAAAGGCATTAATTTCCTTATCGTTAACTACCTGAAACGTATAGGGAATATCAGAGCGTTTGCTCTGCTGAACCAGTCGCTGACCGATTTCATTAACATAACGAGTAATTTCCGGATTGCGATAGAGTCGAATCTCTTGGCTAACCAACTGTTGATTAATCTGACGACCGATCTGGACTTCCTGGCGATCAGAAATACTCGACAGCTGAATAACCTGAATGCCTTGAAAAATCAGGTCAAACAAGGAAGCCTGGCTTACCTGAGGTGTTATCACAACAACACTCAGCGCCATGACCAGAGACAGCAACGGATATAACAGACGATGCCGATAAGGACGGGAAAATAAGGAAAACGAATTGAACATGGCCAATAGGATCAAGACATCTGTACTCGAAAAGCCTGGAAAAGCAGACGTTAGTGGAGAGCGTTAAGTTGCCATTCCAGTCTGGTCTTCCTTAATTCTGTTGTATCCTCAACCTAAGCCGCAAAGCGGCAAGTACTAGAGACAAGTCTCTTTGAAAAGCTTTCCTCAACTCATGCTGATCTCTTACAGTAGTCGTGGTAATTTATCACAGGACTGTAAGAATAGAATTCTCAAGACTTTTAAGGCATAGTTCTAGAGAACGCTTTTCCAAGAGTTCTTGTTGCAAAAACACCAAACACATTTCATGGCTATTTTGGATTCTAAAGGACGTCTGTTCGGCAAGGTCAGTCTTCTCGACCTGGGTGCTGCCTTAGTGATTTTATTAGTGATTGTAGGTATTTTTTTGTTTCCCGGTACCTCCGGATCAGTGGCGCAACTGAGCGACAAAAAACCGATAGAAGTAGATGTACTTGTCCGAGGGCTAAATGTACGGGAACCGGCAGCCTTAGTGAATCAATTTGGTACGCAAAAGAAGACCAATATAATCATTCGCAATGAACCCTACGGTCAGGTTGATATTAAAGCTATAAAAGAACTGCCGCGAACCATACTGGTGCCACAACCGAACGGCACCATCAAAGAGCTACCCGATCCCAGAACGAACTCGTTTAGTACCGATATGTTGCTGACTTTGGGGGGTCAAGCAACAATCACCAAAGATGGTCCCGTGCTGGGCAATAGCAAAATTAAAATTGGAACGCCAGTCCAGTTGGAAGGCACAAATTACAGCTTCAACGTTAGTGTGATTGATATCCGTATTAAACAAAAGTGATTAGTGGTGAAGATTAGGAAATTGAAGGTTAAAGGAGAAGAAGGTTAGTTTCCTAACTATTTCTCCTAATTTTCCTACTTCAACCTTTCCCTAATCTCTAGCTTCATCAAGCCACTTCAGATATCGCCGGATTAAACCAATTGTCACTGCCGGCAGTTCTAACTGAGGGGTCAGTCCAACATCGTCAAGGGGTTGAAAAAATCGAATAGCTTGGGGATTGAGGTCGGCAAGACGTTTGCCAATTTCTGGACCCGTAAACTCAGATTTTTCCCCCCACAGAATCGCTGTAGGAGTGGTTAATTGGGGGATATATAGGGATAAGTCAAAGCATAAATCTCCCCGCACAAAAGAAAGTGCCGCATACTCGGCATTTGGCTGCTGGGCTGACTGTAAATAAGCGTCTACAATTTCCTGATAGATGCGTCGGCTTTGGGCAAACTGCCGATTTTCTAAGAAACTACGGATACCTGCGCTGGTGGCGATACCTGTGCTGTAGAGGATGCGATCAAGAACTGGAGTGCTGACCAGCTGGGCAAAAAAACTGCGACTGTAGTCTTGCCCAAAATCAGATAGCCCTGCTGGCGTTGTGAGAATTAGGGACTTGAATAAATCCGGACGGGCAATCGCCGCTCGGATAGTAAACGCTGCTGTTAGAGAAGACGCAACCACTGGTGTTGGCTCTGTACAGGTCGCCTGAAGGAATTCAAGGATTATGGTGATGTAGTCATCAATCTTATAATTCCGTTCTGGATGCTCCGAGCGACCCCAACCGATTAAGTCAGGTGCGAGAATTCGATACTCACTGGCAAAAGCTGGGTAAACCTTTGACCATTCATAAGCAGACGACCCACCGCCAAACCCATGCAAAAACACCAATGTTGGTAGCTCTTTGGGTTCGACAGCATCTGTTTCCCTCCAGGGCGACTCTTGGGCGGTGTAATACACCATTGTTCCCAGTGAAGTCACTATGGAGCGTTGTTTAAAACCATTTGGCTCAATCATGTCCCAACCTCATTGCTACTGCCATCATCACTGATTGTGACCTAAGAGAACTTCTCACTCCTGGTTGATTCCCTTGACAACACTTTACAAGGGTATTTAGCAGCGAAGGGACTATTCACTTTTTACGGAGGTATGGTTTCTGATTAAATATAGGGAACTTTGGTGACTATCATCTCATCAAAGTATTAGGGAAGTATGAAAGCTTTTAGTAAAACGTTACAAAGTGAAACCAGTAATTCTTCAAGAAACTTTTGTAGTTACGAATGTAGGCTTTTAAACACAGGGCTTCATTGCTGCTCAAGATGTGAAGGGAGATTCGTCGGAACGGGTTAAGTACTTTGACCGTGCTGATTTGAGGAGACTAGTTAAGATAAGGGTGTTTATCGGCTTAGGAATTACGTTGCTTACGTAGAACCCAAAACTTTGACGTTTCCCATATCCAGGGAGTTCACAGTCATCGGGTTTTTGAGAAATGCGTTCATATTAGTGTTATGACAATGCAGTGCAGTCTCCAGTCGAATGCAGTCAGAGAGTCTCAAACCTTGGGCTCGGCAACTGACTTAATTGAGCCGGAAGCGATGATTGCTTCTCCTTGTTGGGGTGCAGCTGAGTGTGATTCTAATTTACTTGTGATTAGACCTTCTAGCGTCTACCTTAACTTGGAAGACTTGAAATGCTTTGAAGCCGTGGAGCATCAGTTTCACCACTATGGGATCACGTTTAAAAACGCGATCGCTCTACAGCCTTCAAATCCAGCTTATCCCTCTCGCTCTGGTACCAATGTACTAATGGGAGCCCCTACGAGCGGCTGGCTGGAAGCAAAATTCTTGCAGCCCATTTCTAAGTTCTGCTGCTATGTCACCAGTTCCCAGCGAACGATTCTGTCTGCCTATGACCATCAAGACAACCTCTTAGTCCGCTGTTCTATGGCAGGATCAAATTTGGCGGGTTCTGATTCCCAGATTTCTCCCAACGCCCAGTTGAGGATCGAGGGGTCAAATATTTCTCGAATTACCTTCTATGCCTTTGATGGTCAACTGACGGTAACTGACTTAAGTTTTAGCTTCTAGTGACCCAACGCGCCCTTGCGACATTACGGGCTTCAGGACAAGAACTCTGTTTCTATTTTTCTCCCCCTCATTCTCTCTCTATCTCCTCCTCATTCCCCTGCTGGCTCAGCTTTTGTCACAGAGGCATTATTAATTCCCAGGGTGAGTTGCAAAGGCTTACGGGAACGATACGATCTGGCAACCTGCCGATAAACATCGTAGTTAGTCGGTAGTGTCACCCTCTGCTCATCCTGTCGGTAGGTTATCTGGTATTTCACACTCCGCAATAGCTCTGGTTTGCTTGCTTGTTCCTGAGGTTTGGAGCGTTGTTCAACTTCATCAATGGTGGGTCGTGGCGGCAAAGCCGACCACCATAAACCTTTGTCGTCAGGACCAATGACCGCGTCTTTTGGTTGTTCACCATTGCGGTTGAGCAAAGAATTAGAAGCAAACTCCTCAAAGCGTGGATGCTTATCATCGGCTGAGTCAATGGAATACTTGACTTGCCAAGTCAACGTTGTCTGAGCAGTTGCTTCATACTGGTCAGTAGTTAGAGTACTACAGCTTGCGAGAGCTACTACTATACAGAAGCTCGTCAAGCTCGAAAAGATCTGACGATGCCGTAAGAAGCGGCTTTGCCTGAACTGGAACGCCTTAAGACTCACCTGACTACTAAAAACTAGAGAACATAACAACTGAATGCAGCTTGCCGCGCTTTATCCTATTGTGTACCAAATTCTTAAGCCTTCCTTTCCCAATTGCCTCTGGGCAGGAGCAAAGACTTCACGAGCGATCGCACTCACGTTTGATGATGGACCCCATCCCCAGTACACCCCAGCACTATTACAAGTATTAGACCGCTACAATATTCCAGTTAGTTTTTTTTGGTTGGGTGCTTGTGTTAATCGGGTGCCAACTATGGCTAGAGATATCTACCAGCGGGGTTACTGGATTGGACTGCATGGATATGATCACACCTCTTTTCCATTCCTGAAACCGGACGTTCTCAAGCAAAGCTTGGAGAACACCCAAGACGCGATTGCTCAAGCTTGTCAGATTGACCCAGACAATATTCGAGACGTTCGCCCTCCTAATGGTCTGTTTACACCTCAGACTTTGAACTTATTGCAGCAGTGGAACTATCGACCGGTTATGTGGAGCGTTGTTCCAGAAGACTGGGAGCGTCCTGGTGTCTGCGTAGTTGTACAGCGAGTCCTACGGCAAGTTCAGAATGGGTCGCTGATTGTCTTGCATGATGGCTATTATGGAGGACAAGATGTCGCTGAAACGGCGGCTATATTAATTCCTCAGTTATTGCAGCAAGGTTATCAGTTTGTCACCATAGACCAGTTGTGGCAGCAGGCCCAGCCACTGGACAATATAAACTGAGTGAGTGCAGCCAGGTGAAAGTTTCCCATCAATTGGAGAAAATCCCTCCTACCTCTTGCCTCTCGCCCCTTCATGACCTATAGATTATTTCTACCCAGCCGCAGTAAGCATGGCTCGACAGCTTTCTTAACTGATACTTTAGGGACATTTGCTTGCTAGGTGTGTTAAAACAATTGTTTTACACCTGTCTTACACAGCAGACCTTTCTTGACACATTTCTTGCCTTCAACGGTAGAAAATGTTCTTCATGCAGAAGAACTTCGCTATCGTGATCAGAGAGAATGTCGGCAAAAGTGTAGAACACATGTACTCTTTACAAGTCCCGGTGACCGAAAAATTTGTTATACCATGACGTCATCTATCAGCTGAATTCATTAAAATGGCTTAGTGTATTTCAGCCATTTATCCAGGACTATCGAGTTAGAAGTTAGAGTAAGTTTAGGAAACATTAAACGAAATAGGAGACATTACTCCAATTTCTCAGCTTCAACACGAATCCAAAATGTAACGGCAACTGTCGTTATACATTGGATGCTGTTCGGGAGGCAACTTGTAAAGAGTGTCTGGGTTAGCGAAACGTAGCTAATTAGACAAACTTGACTAATAATTTAAGTAAGACGCAGTACGCAGCAACTTAAGTAAAGGCAATTTATCAGGGGTGCATTAATTGAACAGAGATTAGTTTTGTGTAAAAGCTTTTTATAGCTAAATTCACCGTCAGAGATTGAAGCTGAAAACAAACGTGCAATTTTTGTAATTAAGGCTACAATCAAAAAGTCTCAAGAAAAGCCAGCAATAACAGTTACTGGATTATGCATTCGCTAATGAGTTGGGTAGAGGTAAATAACCCAGACCTGGTTTCTCTGACTCAGCTACTAAATGAACATTAGAAGAATGCAACAGAAAGTTAATCACTGGCTTTCGCTAACTGAAGTAGATTAACGAATACCATCTACTGGTCTTTAACTGAAGGAGCATGAGGAAAAAGGCATGACCCAGGCAAACGACGTACTCGCACCGATCGCTCAGATTGAGGGCGACTTTGATTTCTTGATCGAGGAAGAAGCGAACCAAGACGAGCTGGTGGATGCTCAACCAGATGAGGAAGACGGTAAGCCTGGAAAGGGACGATCTACCCGTCGTAGAGCACAAACAAAAAAGAAACACTATACAGAAGATTCAATCCGCCTCTACCTGCAAGAAATTGGTCGAATCAGGCTGTTGAGAGCCGATGAAGAAATTGAACTGGCTCGTAAAATTGCTGACTTATTGGAATTAGAACGTGTACGCGAACGCTTGATGAATCAATTAGAGCGGGAGCCACAAGACAGCGAATGGGCAGAGTCAGTGAAAATGCCTTTGCCAGCTTTTCGTCATCGCCTCTACTTGGGTCGTCGGGCAAAAGACAAAATGGTGCAGTCCAACCTGCGTCTAGTTGTATCAATTGCCAAGAAGTACATGAATCGCGGGCTTTCCTTCCAAGACCTGATTCAAGAAGGTTCTCTGGGTCTGATTCGTGCTGCTGAAAAGTTTGATCACGAAAAAGGTTATAAGTTTTCTACCTATGCAACGTGGTGGATTCGGCAGGCAATCACCCGAGCGATCGCTGACCAGTCTCGCACCATCCGGTTACCCGTCCACCTTTACGAAACCATCTCCCGCATCAAAAAAACTACTAAAATCCTTTCCCAAGAAATGGGTCGCAAACCTACAGAAGAGGAAATTGCTGATCGCATGGAAATGACCATCGAGAAGCTGCGATTCATTGCCAAATCTGCTCAACTTCCCATCTCCCTAGAAACGCCAATTGGCAAAGAAGAAGACTCTCGCCTTGGAGACTTCATTGAAGCCGATGGCGAAACTCCAGAAGACCAAGTTTCAAAAAATCTGCTCCGAGAAGACCTCGAAAGCGTTCTCGATACACTTAGCCCCCGCGAACGAGATGTTCTCCGGCTGCGCTACGGATTGGATGATGGACGCATGAAGACATTAGAAGAAATCGGTCAAATCTTCAATGTTACTCGCGAACGAATTCGGCAAATTGAAGCAAAAGCTCTCCGCAAACTGCGCCATCCCAATCGCAATAGCATTCTGAAGGAATATATTCGCTAGATAACCCGATCACCGAATTTGTGGTTAATAGGTAGGGGCGACCCCGCGTCGCCCCAATTTCGTTTTAAAAGCTGAGGTTCTTATAGCAAACGCTCAGCTTATCATTGAGATTGACTGAGGTTAGGAAGTTAGAGAATTACAGCAGACCCCAGAAGTGCAATACACCTTGACCAGTCAAATATTCAGTTAATAGAGCGGCAACGAAGCCAATCATGGCTAGACGACCGTTCCAGTTTTCAGCTTGAGGTGTAAAGCCGAATTTCACATCGTTGCGGTTTTCTGACACAGCTTTTGCTCCGTTGATTACATTTTGTAAAGGTATTTGTAAACCAATGTAACTAATAATTAGCTCAACGGCAAGAACCTGTATTACCAATCTGGATAAATTCTATTTAAAGTTTGTTTAAAGTTTGAGCTTAGCTATTTACTACAAGAGCAACGAAGCTACAGTCTTGGAATGATCAAGAAATGGGTATGTCTATGATCGCCTCCCAGTTACCAGCTCGCTTAGACAATTACTACCACCAAATCAAGGAGGTCATTCTTAATCGTCAAAACCCAATTACCGGTCTATTACCCGCCAGTACAGCGATTAATGCCCATGGTGACTATACCGATGCCTGGGTGCGTGATAACGTTTACAGCATTTTGGCAGTCTGGGGGCTGGGCTTAGCTTATCGTAAGCTAGATACCGACGATGGGCGTACCTTTGAACTAGAACAAAGTGTCGTTAAGCTCATGCGGGGGTTGTTGTTCTGTATGATGCGGCAAGCCCACAAAGTTGAGCGATTTAAGCAAACCCAGTCCTTCCTCGACTGTCTGCATGCCAAGTACAACACTAGCACTGGTGATGTCGTGGTGGGCGACGATGAATGGGGACATTTGCAACTGGATGCCACATCACTGTTTCTACTGATGCTGGCTCAGATGACAGCCTCTGGATTGCACATTATTTACAGTATTGACGAAGTTAACTTTATTCAAAACCTGGTGTATTACATTGGGCGGGCTTACCGATCGCCCGATTACGGAATCTGGGAGCGAGGCAATAAGATTAATCGCGGCAACCCTGAGCTAAATGCCAGTTCTGTAGGGATGGCGAAAGCTGCTTTAGAAGCCATTGGTGGACTAGATTTATTCGGTGTTCGTGGCTCTCAGAAATCTGTGATCCACGTATTACCTGATGAGATTGCTAGGGCACGGATTACCCTAGAATCTCTCTTGCCGAGGGAATCTAGTTCTAAAGAAATCGATGCTGCCCTGTTAAGTGTAATCGGTTATCCAGCCTTTGCCATAGAAGACATTGAGCTGATTGAACGCACAACGAGCGACATCATTAAGAAGCTAGGAGGTCGCTATGGCTGCAAACGCTTCCTGCGGGATGGGCACCAAACTGTTTTGGAAGATACTAGCCGTTTGCATTATGAGCCTTGGGAACTGCAACAGTTTGAGCATATTGAGAGTGAGTGGCCTTTATTTTTCACCTACCTGCTGCTAGATGGTTTGTTTCGGGGAGACGCTGAGCAAGTCCAAAAGTATCAGGAGTCTTTAAAAAAATTGCTCGTCTGGAAAGACGGGATAGGGCTACTACCGGAACTGTATTACGTGCCAAAGGAAAACATAGAGGCGGAACGGCAGACTTCCCAGAGCCAGCCACGTCTTCCCAACGAAAATGTACCACTGGTGTGGGCGCAGAGTTTGTACTTACTGGGTCAACTGCTAAGCGAGGGGTTAGTTGCACCTGGAGATATTGATCCCTTAGGGCGTCATTTGTGCGTTGGGCGTCACCGGAAACCGATGGTACAAATCGCCCTATTGGCTGAAGATGAGGATTTGCAGACCCGATTAGAAGTTCACGGTATTGCGACACAAACACCGCAACAAGTACAGCCGCTTCAGGTGCGCCAAGGCAGTGAGTTGTCAACTGTATTTGCCCAAATCGGGCGCAATCAATCGCTAGGTTTGTCCGGTAGACCAGTCCGCCGATTACGTAGTCTGACGACATCGAGGATTTTCCGTATCCGAGGAGAGACGATTGTTTTCCTGCCTTCTTTTTTAGACAAACAACAGTTTTACCTGACTCTCGACTACCATTTCCTGGTGGCGCAGATCAAAAGCGAACTTGCCTATATTCAGAACAATTGGTACGAACTAGGGCGTCCGACGCTGACGCTATTGCTGAGCCATAGCATGCTAGAAACTGATGATTTGGCAGGAGGAGAAATTAAGCCAGCCATATTGGAATTGATGCAGGAGTTGAAAGATGGTCTGTGTAATGGTGTCCGGGTAAAACTAGGAGGTATTAACCAGCTGATGCTGACTTCAGCTGAACAGCGGATTGATTTTCTGCAAGAGTTTGAATTTACTCAGGCACCGGTCACAGATGCAGCACCTGAGTGTTACTACCTGCCCTACTATCCCGGCAAAAATGGACCGTTGGGTCATACTCAGGAATTTATGTTGGAGTGCGAAACCAACTTAAAATTTTTGTTGTCTAGTTTGCGCTTCTCTGAGAATCTATACGAGCAAATTGAGTTACTGCATACTCTGGTGCGGTTGAAAGGGCTAGAGTTTGATACGGGCTATGGGGGACCGGGTGTCAGCGTGACGGTGGCTGCGTTAATTGATGAGGTTTATACCAAAGCCGGGTTTGCGGGTCATTGGGCAGTGGTACGTCGTGCTGCGGGTTTGCTCAATAAGGTAGATGTTGGTCTTTCGGATGCCGTAACGGATATCTTAGTGCGGGGCAAACAGATTGCCGTGGGTAAGGCTTATACGGAGGCGTCAGTGATTGCACGACCCATGTCTTATACAGAAGTGATTGACAAAATCAACAATTTCTGTAGAGAGGATATTCGCGATCGCGTCCTCACCCAAGAAATCCTCATTTACCTCGGCATCCTGATCAAGTCAGAACCCCATTTATTTAAAGGCTTACTAACGCTGCGGGTTGGGTATCTCATTCTCTTGTTAACCAGTGAACTAGCGGCTGAGCGAGGCGTCACTCAGGATGAAGCCTATGAACAGCTCATGCACCTAAGCCCATTTGAAATTAAGATGCGGCTACGCTCCTGTTTAGCTGGGTATGAGGGCATCAACCAAGTACTACAGCAGCAAGAATCTTTGCACGTCAAACAGCCAGAACAAGATATCAATTGGGTTGTCTTACCAGGAACTCGGGATGAGATAGAGGAAGTATCATCAATTGGTAGCTGGGTAAGGAAGCGTCAGCTAGACGGTGCTGCTGGTCGTGTTCCCCAACACTTCTATCCGAGTGTTTGGCAAGTTATGAAACACTCTAAAGGTTTGGTGATTGGCGATAAGTTAGAGCGCCGTAATCGATTAGATAGCCAGCCAATCCTTTCAGAAATGACCCCAGGAGAAAAGAATTTTGCTCTGCGGGTGGAGCATTTGCTCAATAAAATCGAGGCACCAGAATATCGGCAAGTAAATATTGAGGCACTGATGGAATTAGCCGGGATCGCTGATCGTAACCCAGAGTTGCAGATCGAAGACTATATTGTGTTAGATGTGCTCGTTGGTCATGCCGTGCGATTGGCTTGGTTAGAACGCTTTCCCGAAAAAGCAGACCATTATGACGAGTATAAGGCTGCCGCTTGGCGTGCCTTCTACAACACCTCCCCAACAGAGTGTGCCACTTATATAGTTAAAGCGTTCCGATTCCTAACTCAGGTTGGACAGGGAAGCGCTGTTGATCGTTCCTAATTTCACGTCAAAACACAGAACTTAGGAACTATAGCGGTTCTCGATTGAGTGCAATACACTCTCCTGCTTGTTCTCCTTGTATCCAAGAGTCCCTTCCCCAGAATCTTTGTATTCCATCAAGCGTGAGAACCACTATATTAGGTACCTCCACACAATAGAACATCGACAAATAGCATCTTTCCCATAACCCATCTATCTAGCCAGTGGCAGTTGTGGATGCTAAGCCGAGATAATAGTTAGAGTGCCTCAACCGCAATGTTTGTAGGTAAAATGACCAACACTTCTCAGTCCTTTATCACCAACGAGGCAAGCAACAGTAGCTCCTATAGCCCGCATGGGGTACTGGTGCAACAGATGGATTTAATGCTTCGGGCACGCTACCCTCTGCTCTACATTGTTGCAGTAGAAGAAGAGCCAGTAGAAGAAGTTTTGCTTGAAGTGGCGCTGATGTCACAGCCGGAGCGTAAGCTATTGCTGTGGGATATAGTGCGCGGCTGGGATGATAATAGTGCCGATAAAGGCTCAGTTATGGGGGCACTGAGTCGGATTGCTAAGGCATCAGCCGAAGAGAACACGATCTTTGTGTTGCGGGATTTGCATGTTATTTTGAAAAATCCGCATAGCGATCGCAATGCGCCTGTTGTACGGGAAATCAAGAACCTAACGCGGGAACTCAAACGCAGCCGAAAAACCTTGCTGCTAACCAGCCATACTTTAGAAGTTCCAGCGGAGTTGAGTGAAGAGGTAACAGTAATTGATTTTCCGTTGCCTAATGTTCAAGAAATTGATTACCTGCTTGGTCAATTGGTAGTCTCTCAAAAGCTGAAACTAAGTGGACTAGCTAAAGAGCAGTTGATTAAAGCCTGTCAAGGGTTGAGTCGTGCCCGAATTGGACGGGTACTAGCCAAAGCGCTGGCAGCGAAACAACAGGTAGATGAAACGGATATTGACGGCGTTTTGGAGGAAAAAAAGCAAGCGATTCGCCAGACGGGGATTTTGGAGTTTTTCACCACGCGGGAATCACTCAAGAGTGTGGGTGGGTTGGAGAATCTGAAGCAATGGGTACGGATGCGTCAAGATGCGTTTACTGAGGAGGCGAGACGCTATGGAATTCCGAATCCCAAAGGGGTTTTACTGGTAGGAATTCAGGGTACGGGTAAATCTCTCTCTGCCAAAACTATTGCTCATGAGTGGCGATTGCCTTTGTTGCGCTTAGATACGGGACGGCTGTTTGGGGGGATTGTCGGGGAAAGTGAAAGCCGAGTGCGACAAATGATTCAGTTGGCAGAAGCGATGGCTCCTTGTGTGCTATGGATTGATGAAATTGATAAGGCATTTGGCAATATCTCCAGTGGTGTCGATGGGGATTCTGGCACGTCTCGGCGCGTGTTCGGAAATTTGATTACCTGGATGCAGGAAAAAACGACTCCTGTGTTTATTGTGGCGACGGCTAATAATGTGCGAATTTTGCCTGCGGAGTTACTCCGCAAAGGACGATTTGATGAAATCTTCTTTTTGAATTTGCCCACAGAAGCCGAGCGACAAGAGATATTTAGAGTACATTTGCAGCGGTTGCGTCCTTCTCGATTACGAGAGTTTGATTTGGGGTTGTTAGCTAGAACAGCTAGAGACTTTAGTGGGGCAGAAATTGAACAAGTAGTGGTAGACGCCATGCACCGAGCGTTTTTCGAGCGAACCCCTGATGGTAATCGGCGAGATTTTACGACGACTGATGTGTTGCGTGCTATAGAGGATACGGTACCATTGGCTGCGATCGCGCGTGAGCAAATTGAACAGTTGAAACATTGGGCAGCAGAAGCCGGAGCAAGAACCGCTTCCAATGATACGCAGTTAGTTGATGAGTTGAAACGCTACACTCAGCAACGAGGCATCGGCCCTCTTGAAGTCGATTAAATTTGCCAATTCCCAATACTCAATCCCCTTTTTTTTATGTCACATTTCACCTGTATTAAGACACAGATTAAGCATCAAGACGCACTCGTTAAAGCTCTGGCAGATGTCGGCTTCAAAGATATTGAGGTACATGAAACTGCCCAACACCTTTATGGCTACCAAGGCGATGTCCGCGAACAGACAGCTGAAGTCATTATCCGCCGCAACTATATCGGTACAGCCAGCAATGACATCGGCTTCAAGCGGCAGGAAGATGGACAGTTTGAAGCAATTATCTCGGATTATGACCGCCATAAGTATTCACAGGAATGGCTCAATGGCTTGACTCAGCGCTATGGCTATCACGCGCTGATGGTAACAGCTCCTACTCAAGGCTTTACGGTTGAGGAGGAAGAAACATTAGAAGATGGCACGATTCGGGTAGTGGTAGCACGGTGGGTTTAGAAGAAAGAAGTTACCACAAGTGAGGATGTCAAGGGATAAGGGATTGCAGTTGCAAGTTTCTCTGTTATCTCCCTGATCCTTTCAAGGGCTATATGGTCAATCCTGAATTGATGCTCTAACTGCAATCGTGAAGAAGACTTGCCTCAGGACTTTGAATCCCAACGCGAGACTTACTATCAGGCACTCAAACAACCATTGGATGCTGAAGCCTTTATCAGTCAATTACAGCAGGAGATGAAGGTAGCACTGGCTCAATTAGACGAGGGTTTAGCTAACAACGAGCAGGTGAGAATCCTCAAGAAAAACAATGGCCGGCTATTAGGAAAAGAATTTTAGCTGTTGCGTGGCGGCTGGTGACAGCTTTGCTACTTTTCCCCCTATAAATCCGACCTGAGTTTTTCTAAACCTTAATTCTCCGTATCCACGAATGATTCTTACGCGAAAGCCACTTTGTCGGAGTTCTTTGACAATTTCAGAAGCTTCATATAATTGCACAGAGTGGATTTATTCGCTGCTTCGATAAAGATTCTCAACCCTACGGAATATTGTCATTGTGCGAGTTAACTTAGAGCTTTTCTTATCTTCTTCTTTTTCAAGAAGGATTGCCCAATCCTTTCCTTCAGAATAAGTTTTTTGTGGATTAGCACCACTTACATATCCTGGCTCAGCAATATCGAAAATAAATATACCGCCTCGTCGTAATACTTTGTATATTTGAACGAATAGTTCTTGGATTTCTACTTTACTATGCTCATCAAATTGGTAATTTAAGCATTCTCCAAGTAAGGTTATGGCATCACACTTTGGGAGTTTGACTCTAAGAAGAGATGCTTTGTGAAACTTAGCTTTAGGTGCTTTTTTCCGGGCTAAATTCAGCATCGCATCCGATAGATCGATTCCCAAAACATCATATCCGGCTTGGGTGAGTGCTTTTGCCCATATGCCGCTACCACACCCTAGATCAACAACTAGACCCTTTTCTATACCTTTTTGGCGGAGTATTTTTAGCAGACCTGGCGCAGATTCACTGGAGAAAGCTCCAAACCCAACATCGTGAGTGTAAGCAAGATCCTTTTCATAACCCTGAGTCATACACATATAAAGGGTTTAACCATAAAACTCCCAGCTACAGATAACACCAAAATTGCAGCCGCTCATTGAAGCAGTGATCTACAGCTGATTGGACTGACAGAATTTCACTACATTACATCTGCATACCTGTATTCACGGCTAATCGTTACTTGACAGCCAATTGGGTGGAGTTCTTCTGCAATTTCACAGCCTTTGTATAATTGAATACAGTAGATTTATTCACTTCTTTGATAAAAGTTCTCCTTTTTACGAAATAATGTAATTTTGCGAGTTAATTTATTTCATTTATTGTCCTCTTTGTTTTCAATAAAGGTTGCCCGATCTTTGTCTTCGAAATAAGTCGTTTCTGGATTAGGATTACTTAAATATCCTGGCTCAGCAATATCGAAAATAAATATTAGCCTAAACCTGAATCATACATACACAGCGGCTTAATGGCAATACTCACCGTCCTCAGATAGCTTTTGCATCCTAGCTAAACTCTGAACTAGCTGTTTGGTGCAACATGTTGTTAGATAATAAGATCATGCCCTTTCATTCACAACGCAATGTCACTCATTGCCGTTAGCACACTTCACAAGAGGTGTAAACTACTTAGTGCTATTGGGGCGTCAAAAGTTGGATTTGGAAGTCGTCTTTAGTGAGACTGTTGACAGTTTCAGTAAAAATACAGATCATAAAAGAGTAAAATAATTCCCGTGTCTAATCCGCATTTCGCACTTCCAACGAGCACATTGGATTATCTCATGAAGCAATGGAGTCGCAACAATTTTCCTAAACATGCACTCAACAAGTCAGCTTAGTTGAGAATTGTAGACGGGTAGTTTATGCGAACTAAATAGCTTTGGAACCCTTGCCAAATAGGAATCTTAGCGTTGGCTCGCTGAGTGTGACCCGTAAAGGGCGGAATGTGGGTTCTAAAATCAGCTCTCATCGGAGATTTCGTGCAATCAAATACTGTCCTCAATCCGTCAGTCGAGATAGACTCATCCACCCGTACAGCAGACCTAAGCTTTACTCTCCAAGATCTGAAGGCAGCAATTCCTGCTCACTGTTTTGAACCTTCTGTCTGGAAGTCTCTTTCTTACTTTTTTTTGGATATTTCGCTCATCGCTGGTCTCTATGCGATCGCCTATTTCTTGGATTCCTGGCTATTTTTCCCAATCTTTTGGTTAATGCAAGGAACCATGTTTTGGGCATTGTTTGTGGTGGGGCATGATTGCGGTCATGGCTCCTTTTCTCGGCTCAAATGGTTGAATAACTTAATTGGGCATCTGTGCCATATTCCTATCCTTGTGCCTTACCACGGTTGGCGCATTAGTCACAGAACCCATCATGCCAACACAGGAAACATTGAAACCGACGAAAGTTGGTATCCGGTAACGGAGTCGAAGTATGAGCAGATGCCATGGTATGAAAAGCTATTACGCTTCTACTTACCACTGATCGCTTATCCGATCTATCTAATGCGGCGATCGCCCAATCGCGAAGGTTCTCACTTTCTGCCCAGTAGTCCACTGTTCCGTCCCTCAGAAAAATGGGATGTGATAACCAGTTCAGTTCTCTGGGTACTGATGATCGCTTTCTTAAGCGGGCTGACTTATCAGTTTGGTTGGCTATTCCTAGTGAAGTACTACTTAGCTCCCTACATAGTGTTTGTGGTGTGGCTAGATCTGGTCACGTTCTTGCATCACACCGAACCAGATATTCCCTGGTATCGCGGGGAGGATTGGTATTTCCTGAAAGGGGCGCTATCTAGCATTGATCGCGACTATGGCTTTATCAATTCTATCCATCATGACATTGGAACCCATGTGGCACACCACATTTTCCTGAACATGCCCCACTATCACTTGAAGACAGCAACGGCGGCGATTAAGCCAATTCTAGGAGATTATTATCACCACTCAAATGAGCCAATTTGGAAGAGCTTTATTCGCTCTTACTGGGCATGTCATTTTGTCGCCGATCAGGGGTCTGGGATTTACTACCAATCACCCACAAATAGGCAATCGTACTGATAGTTGTCTAAGCACAAAGGTAGGATAGAGAACTGTGTAATTAGCTGTGGATGTGGGGTTCTACAGAGCCTCACATCCGTGCCGCCACCTATTCTTTAACACTATAAGGGTATGCAATTTCGGTTGAGAGTTCTCCGATTGAACTAGTCATGGATCAGAATTTTCACTCGACTGGGCTTTGTATCCTACCCTCTTAAATTTTGGCTCACACTAGATTCTGTTTGATGCCAGTTTGTCTGCTAAACGAGTTGTCTCCGGCAACCGATATTTGGTAGTGCAGCGCAGTACATAATCGATCGCAGTAGGTAAGCTGACTCGATGACCACTGGAGACATAAAGAGGTTTGACGCTAGTGCGCGATCGCAACACTGCCCCAATAATTCCTCCCCGATACCGCAAAGGTTGCCAGCTACCTTTCTCCTCTGGCAACTCGTCATGTTTACCAACAAGTAACGACTTAGCCACACCAATAGTCGGCATGTCTATCAGCACCCCCAGATGAGAGGCAATACCGAAGCGACGAGGATGAGCGATACCCTGACCATCACACAATATTAAATCTGGCATTGTGCTGATTTTTTCCATGGCGTCTAACACCGCAGGTATTTCCCGGAAGGACAAGAATCCGGGAATGTAAGGAAAAGTCGTAGGGCGTCGTGCGATCGCTTGTTCTTGTAGCTCCAACTCTGGAAAACTTAATACAACAACCGCTGCCCGTGAGACGGCACCTCCCTCCTCAAAACCCATATCAACACCAGCAACATACCGTACATCTCCCAACTGGTCTTCAGTGATTACTTCCGGTTGCAGTTGGTTTTGGATAGCGATCGCCTCCTCAGCAGTGAGAGGCCATTCATGACGTTGGGGAAATTTCATCCGGTTTGTCAGGAGTCATTTGAAACAGAGCAATCATTAATTTTCTCCCGCTAGCTTTGAGTATGTGGCATTTTGGGTGCTGCGGGAAAATTTTCCTAATTCCCACCTCTGAGAATAAATTGAGGTCGAATCGAGGTGTTCTTGATGCTATTTGGATCAGTAAGTGTAACCTCTTTCCCCCACCCCTGTAAATCCTCGAAACGTCCAGTTGGTGTCATATCCATTTCCCGGCAGTCACTATTATGTGGCTCACCTCCCCATTCCCAAGCCAGCCATCCTATTTCTAGTCGTTGACACTCTTTTATAAGATGTTGATAAGCAATAGTTCCCCTACAACCCACTTCCTTATGTGCAAACTCTCCAACGATTAAAGGAAGATTTAGAGCGACAGCCTTCTCCAACGCTGTTGTTATTCTTTCCGTATTGTTATCAGCGTGATACCAGTGGACTGAAAATATTAAGTTATGGTCAGGGTCTTGCTGTTGTAACCACGGCCCAGTATTTAAAAGTTGTTCTACATTTCTGCCCCAGCGAGATGCATCAATAATCAGCGGAACATGTATACCTGCTGCTCTCATCCGGGTGGCTGCCGATAGATAGTCTTGTTTAAAAGCATCATCTGAAACAAACCATCCAGCCTCATTGGCAATGTTGACTAACAAATATTTTTCATGACGCTTGATAACAGCTACTGTGGCAGGATTTACCCAGTAATCGATCACTTTCGGAAGTTTGCTCCAGTCTCCGGTTGCATCATGAATTTCAATCATCGGAATCATACCTAATTTAATGGTATTTCTGATGATGGCATCAAAGTCTTCGGCGGGTTTTCCCATCATCCACATTATTCGAACAACATTAGCACCTGTTTTTTCAATTTGGGGTAGACTAAAACTGCCTGTTGGCTCTGCCCATACTGCCATTCGATTTACCCCACGCAGGACAACTTTTTCGCCATCTTTGGTATAAAGATGACGCCCTTGAACATAGAAGCCAGGAGCAGATGTCTGTACTGATGATGGACTGACCTGACTTTGATATAAAGTGGAAGGTATTGCTTGTTCGTACCTACCGAGCAGCTGTCTCTCCCATTCTTTTGTTTTCCAAACTCTTGTATCAAGCTCAGGGGAAATCAGTAAGTTTATCAAGAAAAAGCTAGTAAATAATAAGACAAATTTCCTGATTTTATGGTTCATAGCTAAATGTCTTTTATACCAGCACAATATCCGGAGAATCAGGTGCCTCTTATTTTGGCAGAGATTCCCTTAATAATGGCTGATGAAATTCGCATTTGTCAGGCTATTATTAGGTTATTAACGGAATTTTACTGGCGGCTAAGTTTGATGGGATCGATAGCTCCTGTAGTTAATGATTCAATCGTTACAACTTAAGGCGCTGGCGGAGGATAAATTCTGCGATCGCTAAATCCATCGGCGTCGTTACTTTCAGATTTGTCTCTTCTCCTTCCACAATTTTCACGGGCAACCCACACCGTTCAAACAACGCCGCATCATCTGTGACTTCCCAGTGGGAGTTCCGCCCTTTTTCATGACACTGCTTCAGCAGTGATACCTCAAATCCCTGAGGTGTCTGTGCTGCCCACAACTGCCTTCGGTCTGGTGTATCTTGAACTAGACCAGACTGGTCTACCACTTTAATCGTGTCCTTCACGGGCACAGCTGCAATGAAACCCTGACAATCTAGTAGTGCAGTTGCACATCGATCCAATAGCTGGGGCGTTGCTAAACATCTAGCCCCATCGTGAATCAAGACCCGTTGTGCGTCGTTGGGTAAGGCTTGTAAGCCGTTATAGACTGATTCTTGGCGAGTTTCTCCCCCCTGAATCAGTTGCACAGGTTTGGAAACAGAAATTTCCGCCAAAATTGCCTTAAAATCTGACTGGTCAGTTGGTTGTCCCATAATGCCGATCCAGGTAATCTCACACGATGCCTCGGCGGCTAGGAGCGTCCAAGCAAGTAACGGTTTACCCATAAGTGTCAACAGAAGCTTATTGCGATCGCTCCCCATCCGCCGACCTGTTCCCGCTGCTGGAATTAATAAATGCACAATCTTCCTCTTTTCGTGATTCACTCCCTTAAAATTAAGCTGAACAATAAGCTCAATCAATTGAGATGCGTATACTAGCCCTTGTCCCTGGTGGAATTGGCGACCAAATTCTGTTCTTTCCTACCCTCGATGACCTAAAGCGGTACTACCCTAACGCCGAGATTGATGTCATTGTGGAACCGCGAGCAAAGGGGGCGTATCGGGTTTCAGGTTCGGTCGATGAAGTTTTGACATTTGATTATAAAGACCGCAACGGTCTAGCAGATTTTGGCAACTTACTAGGAATTGTCCGCGATCGCGAGTACGATGCGGCTCTAGCTCTAGGACGCGGTTGGTCGATAGGGCTGTTACTTTGGATGAGTGGTGTTCCGCTCCGAATTGGCTACGACACCAATGCAGGAAAGTGGTTTTTTACTAACCTCGTACCGCTAAAATCTGAGCAGTATACGGCTCAAATGTACCACGACCTACTAAATGGTTTCGGGATCAACTCCCCCTGCCCTGAACTAGCGATTAGCGTTCCCAAGCAAGATATTGAGTGGGCAGAAGCCGAACAGCAACGACTGGAAATAAAAGACACGGGTTACATTCTCATTCATGGCGCTTCTAGCCAATCGGCTCAGTCGAAAGAACTCAATAAAATTTACCCAGTTGCGAAATGGCAGCAGATTATTGAAGATATTCAACGAAAACAGCCCAATTTACCGATTGTAATCCTTCAAGGACTAGAGGATAGCGAATGGATTGCTCCGCTCAAGCAATCTCGCCCCGATCTGAAAATTGTGGCACCACCGGATATCGGTAAGTTAGCGGCAATAATCGCTGGTGCTAATTTGATGTTGTGTACGGATAGTGCACCGTTGCATCTTTCCGTGGCTGTCGGAACTTACACAATTGCTCTGTTTGGGTCTACCCCGTCGAAAAAACTGCTACCCCAAAGTGTTAGCGAAGCGGGACGCGACAGCGTTCCTCACTATATTGGTATTCAATCTCCGACTGGTGCGATCGCTGACATTAAGCCTGAAGACGTGTTGAAGCAGGTTTGGCGTGGCTAGACTAGCCGTATTCATTGTTGGTTGTACTGGAACGCTAGTGAGACTGGCTACGCAATACTGTTCGGATCAGGTTGACCTAACGCCCCTAACCTCCTCACTAGACCTCTTGCAAAAATACTAAAGTACCCACCCCATCCCTCCCCGAACTCAAGGGGAGGGAGCCTTTTCGCCCTTTATAAAGGGGGACTAAGGGGGTAACTCAGAGTTATGCAAGAGGTCTAGTGTTTTTGCTAATTGCTAACTTATCAGAGCGATGGCATCTCTACTGAAGCAAGTTAAAGAAGGCATCATCCAGTTCATAACCCAGCAACTGAGCCATCGACTTGACACGCGATTGGCTTGGTAAACCTTGTTGGTGTATCCAGTTTGTTAAGACAAAAATCTTGTGCATTACAAAGATTTCTAAGGCTTCTGGGTTGAACTGGATGCCTTCTGCACGATGAAACTGATGCGGCACTAGCATGGCAACATAGCGGATGAATTCCCCAGATTTCCAATCCAGCAGAAAGGGCAACCAGGGATATTGAGCGTCTAGGCGAATAAACCATAGCCGCACTTCTGGGATTTCTGAGAGTTCTCGTGGATCGGTCGGTTCACGGGGGAAGTCAATGTCAAAGTGTAGCTGCTGTTCATGGGAGGCGATCGCTCCCTCTTGCAGCAGTTGTTCAATCACTGTTTGGGCAAAAGATAAGTCGAGAGTGTTAATGCAGTCGGAATTGAGGGCGATCGCAATGGTCATCGAGTCATCAAAAAGGCGACATCTTCCATCTTCCTCTGAATCGACATCAATTTAGTCATCAGCCGCCCCGCTCTTGATGCCCATCTGCTTGTGTTGAGTGGGAGGGTCTTCCGGTCGCAGAAGTGTGGAACCCGTTGGAACCAGTAGTAAACAAAGGTAGTCTATTCCATGCATTGGACAATCTCCCCAAAGACACCACTAGCTACTGTCCTACTAGCTACTAGCGCAATCCCCGCCTTTTGAATGCGGGGTTGCTGAACTACGTTCTGAGCGTCTGGAGTGATCGCTCTGGCGCTCTTTCTATAGACACAAAACCTTGATTTAAGGTAAAGTAGTAATGAGTTTATTTTATTAGAAGCAGATGCTGGACTTAAGCAACTGCTAGTCGTGTCTCCTCGAGTTTTTAGGTATCGCCATAACAACTGAGGTCTTAGGTTGCCGATGAGAAAGCTCTAAGGACTTGAGTCTCATCGGTAGAATAAGGAATATATGGATAGGGTAACGAGTAGGTTAAGAACATCAGAAATGCACAATGAAGCGGTAGTTGCCAAACCAATTCGCTCACTTGATGACGCTCTGAGTAAATGTCAGACACTGGGCATGCGTTTAAGTCGTCAACGCCGCTTTATTCTCGAATTGCTGTGGCAAGCTAAAGAGCACCTCTCAGCGCGAGAAATTTATGACCGATTGAATCAGCAAGGTAAAGCGATCGGTCATACTTCTGTCTATCAAAATTTGGAGGCGTTATCGAGTCAAGGCATTATTGAGTGTATTGAGCGTTCTGATGGACGCCTGTATGGTAATGTCTGCGATGCCCACAGTCATGTCAACTGCCTCGATACGAATCAAATTGTTGATGTCTACGTAGAATTGCCCGAAGAGTTGCTCAAGCAAATCGAGCAACAAACAGGTGTGCGAGTTACTGAGTATCGAATTGACTTCTACGGTCACCGAGTAAATCAACCTGAGGCGCAAGCGCTCTAACCGACATTGGGCACCCTAAACTGGCACAAGACGTTCAAAGACTCGCACAGAGCTAGCGCTAACGGTTTAAAGGGAATTGGTAATTAACTATACATAAACGGCCTAGAATAGTCTTCCCATTCCCTATTTCCCACTAGCAAGTAGTGTGACAGTTGACTAGTGCGAAAGGTGAGGCTCTAAGACTCGATTTATGAAGTGGAAACCCCCGCTGTAGCAGAACGGTTAGCGGAGCGGTTTACCCGGAGGATGTCAAATCAGGGTCATATAGCACCACTGTATCTTCATTGGCACTGGTATCGTATTCATCAAAAATTGGCTTTAGGTGATCAGGGTCTTCAATTTGTGCTGTTTCACCATCATAGTCATCGTCATCAGGATTATTGCCATAGTGCTCGTCTGGCAACATCGGTTCCCCTTCAGCACTTTCAATAAAGATTGTCGGTTCTTCCTCTAAAAGACCTTCATCCTCCAGATTGGCAATGGTTTTTGTTTGAACTAAAGATTGGTTATAGGTCTGAAACTCTTCTGGGGAAAATATTGCTCCACTTCTAATGGCAAAGTTTTTAGTCTGTTCATCCAGTTGAGCTTGAAACAGGCAAGCATTACTAAGATTTGCCGATTGAAGATGTGCTCCTTTAAGGTTGGCAGCTGACAAATTTGCTCCTTCTAAGCTAGCTCCAGAGAGATTAGCATTCGATAGATTAGCGCCGACAAGACTTGCCCAAGACAAATTGGCAGTTTGGAGATTTGCTCCTGCTAAGTTGACTCCGATTAACTCAGCAGAGGCTAAATTAGCTTGAGATAAATTTGCCTCTGCCAGCATGGCTTGATTTAAGCAAGCCTCTGCCAGTTGCATTTTACTTAAACTTTGTCTAGCTCGTCGCCAAAACGCTGTCGGAGAAAGTGCTGCACATCGACCGATAAAACTCAATAGTCGGTCAGGCTCAAACTCATGTGGATTATCTGGGCTACCGCAAGGCCAGAAGGGAATATGTGCTTCTTTAGCTGCTGCACAGAGCAATAAAAAGACATTCAGTCCTACAGCCGCATCGCTTTGTAATACATTCAAGGGATTGTGGAGTGCCTGTAACTGTGAATGAGCTTGGTGAGCCATGCCTTCATCCAACCCTTGCCCCCGGCAGTAGGCTCTATAGACGCGATAGAGGCGTTTAAATAGGACAGCAAACGAAAAAACATTGGCATTTCGCTTTTCTTCTCGTCGGAGACGCTCAATCACAAGTTCTTCGATTTCAGCGGACAATAGACCATACCCTAGCAGAGTGTAAAGATGCTGGGCGACCTCAATGGGGGATTGGATGACAAAGGTAAGTTCACCATACTGGTCTTGAATTTGTTGGGTAAGGACTGTTAGCTGGGTTGCAATTTCTTCTGCACCAAGGTATTCTCCCAAGCTGAGGTGAGAGAACTCAACCTGAGTAGGGAGTGGGGGAGAAAGTTTGTACTCAGGACTTTGAAGACAGAAGAAGAGGGCTGGTAGAGTCGGCAAGGGGGCATCTGTTGTTGATTCAGTAGTCAGGCGTTTGTGAATGGCAGGTTGAGGCGCTTGGTATTGACCCGTTTGTATGATCGTCAAGGCGGCTACTTGCATTTGACGGCGCAACTCTTGGGGATGACGACCCTGAAGAAGATTGGCGATCGCCTCCTGGGATCGCGTTGCATGCGCCAGACCTTCCCGTGTTAACTCCGGTAGGCGACCGTTCTCCGCCGCCGGTTCACCCAACAGCCATCGGCAAATCCGGTTGTAAATTTCAAACGTAATCTGAGATGCTCCCATCTGAAAAATGCTTTCATCAACCCAAGCATCTTGATATAAAATTCCCAGGAGAAAAAGCATCAGAGGGCGTTTCACGAGAGCAGCTAAGTCCTTAGCCGTAGGGCTCTGTTGAAACACTCCTCCGTGTTTCAAGAATGAAAAATAGGTCTGAGCAATGGATTTAGATTGCACTTTAGCCCACTGTTGAAACCATTGCCGGAACTCATCTTGTCCCATGGGAGCAACGACAATTCGCTGCAACGGTGCTGGTGAGAGAAGGCTACCGTGCCGATACTTTTTGGTTAAACAATCAAGCGCAGTTGAGCGACTTGTCAGAAAAATTTTATGGCGGGGCAGACCAGTGGGATCGATGTATTGGCTATAGAATCGCATCACCTGAGCCATAAAAGTCCACAGATGCCGCTCTGTCTGGGTAGAACCAGGCAATTCATCCAGACCATCGAAGATCAGTAAGCAGGGAGGTGCGTTTGGGGAGAGCCAGCCATCTGTATCAGTGAACCGTCCTGCGGGGAAAGCGCTTTCCAGGGTCTGCTCCAGAGTTTGACCTAGAGTAACATCTTTGACCCGAATCAACACTGGCATCCAGTTGGGATACAGCTCTTGAGCCACTCGGGATGCCCAGATTTGGCAGAAACTACTCTTACCACTGCCTGGTTCAGCTTCGATGACAGCGATATTTGTCGTATCTTCCAACTGGGACATCGCCCATTCCATCAAGTCAACTAAAGATTGAGACGAAGATGACGCCCAGAGGTTGGCTGCAAAATTCCCGGCGTCGCCGTGTCCCGGTGTCCCCGTGTTCTCTTCTCCCGTCCCGGAGGCTAATAACCTGCCTTTGAGGGGAATATATAAATCTTTGAGTGCAAACGGCTTTGCCAGTAAGGGTTCACTCAACGCACAGGCTAGCTTGGCTCGGTAGTATTCCCGGTTCAAGTTAAGCGGCAGTGTAGCTGTGGAAGATTCTGGCTGTAGGTCTGCGTTTATGTTGCTAGCTGTGTCTCTCAGACTGCTTAAATTTCCTAGCCGCACAAACTTTTGCAGTTGCGCTAGGGGTAGAGCGTTCTCGGCAATCACGAGCAACAGATGACCGGGTAGTCCATTAGTCAATCGCTGCGTGAGCAGTCTGGCTTCGGTTTCCTCTGTACCATTGGCGACAAACCAGGCGATCGCTAAATTATTCATCTGCTGCACCAGGAACGACTCAGCAACAAACGAGAGAGCTTGTTCAGCCTGACTATCACTCAGCCGTCCTGGCCGCAGGGTTTTTAGCAGAGCAAGCAGTTGTGGGTCACTCAAGGGTTGATCGGTATCTTGACCCACTGGCACATCAGCTCGATCAAGCCACGGTCTTCTCACTTGAGCTTCTTGCTTTAAAATCCCTTGTAAGGCATTTAGATAAGCAACTTGAAAAGTGAGCCAAGTTCCTTCATTACGTCTTAGTGGCTTTTTCCGACTCAGAATGCGCAGCAGCGCTACACTCAACTGGGAGATGGCTGGAACTAATTTCCAGGCAGCTTTTAAAGGCAGCTCCAAAACATCAGTCAGAGCACTGATGGAAAAAGGGTTGAGGCTCTTGACGTCCATGTCTTGGGCAATGCGAAAGGCGATACCAGAAATCTGGGCACTGGAATGTCCCAGTTGGGTAACGTCAATGTGGCGCTCCGCTAACCAATGCCGAAGGTTGAGGCTCATGCCACCTTAATCACTCCAAAATTTCTCACTCATCCTATTGTGAACCTTATACAATGGGTGCGAATTGTAGGAGTTCAGTCTTATCGACTAAGGACTACCGATTCAGGATTTTTGATTTGCTGATTCTAGCCTAGGGGAGCTGATGATGACCAAGAGACTGCTAAATCTGACCGGTCAGTTAATAATCCAAAATCTAAAATCCTAAGTATCCGTGCCGAAACAACGAGAATTGCGCCGATTCCACGTCCAAGCCCCTCTTCGCGATCGTGAACGTCGGGGATTTAAACTGGTTTTTCGACTGGGAAGGAAAAAAAAGGCATCTGCTTTGGAAACGCGTGAACAGCAGGGTACAAGGACGCTGCCTCCATCCCCACCGCCGAGCCAACCCGACCCTACACGTTCTACTTCCTCTGCCCTTGTTCCCATTCCAAAACGCCACCGCCGAAGCGGTGTGTGGCACTGGTCGCTGCTGTGGCTGAGTGTATTCTCCCTGGTGGGGGTCACTCTCGCCGTCGGTGCGCTATTCCTGACCAAGCTGCCGCCTCCAGTTCATTGCCAAAGCATTTCACCCCTGTCTTCGGACAGCGATCGCTTGTACTGCGCCCAATTGGCTGCTGAATCTCGAAACTTAGATCAGCTAGAGGCAGCTATAAAGTTAGTCCAGGATTGGTCTCCAAACCATGCCCTTTACCCTGAAGCGCAACGATTGCTGAAAAAATGGTCTGAAGTACTCCTACAGCTGGCGCAGCAGAAGGTTAAGCAAGGGGATCGGTCAGGAGCCGTGACTATCGCTAGTAAAATTCCGATTAGCAGCCCTATTTATGCCTTGTCACAAGCCAAAATGACGACCTGGAAACAGGAGTTGAAACAAGGTCAGGAAATTACTAGCAAATTTAAAGAGGCTCTGAAAGCGCAAAACTGGCAGCAGGCGTACCAGTTGATTACCCAGTTGTCGCAGATGAATCAGGAATACGGGAGTTCATCGCATGTCGATTCGCTAATCAAGCAGCTAGCAGTAGAAAAAGACGCATGGCAGCAGTTAGAGGAGGCGCGGAATTTAGCAAAAACCAATCAACTGGCAAAGCTGGAGGAGGCGATCGCTCTTGCTGGTAAAATCAACCCTAACAGTTATGCCAGAGCCGAAGCCCTGCGTGAGCAGTCCTTATGGAGCCGTACCTTACTGCAAATCGCCGCAGGGCTTTTTAAAAACCAAGATTTTGATACTGTAATCACTGTTGCGCAAAAGATTCCTGTTAACACTATCCACTACGCGGAAGCTCAGGACTGGATTCAGCTGGGTCGTGCCGCCCAAAGCGCCAAGAAAGACAACATTCTCGCCTTATTGGACGCCGTAGCCGCAGTACACCAGCTGAATCCCAAAAGCCCTCTTCAGAGTCTTGCCACAAAACAAGCCACTCTCTGGCAATCTCAGCTGCAAGACCATGCAAAATTGCAAGTGGCAGGAGCGATCGCCAGCTTCCAACAACGGACGGGACTTCAGATGGCAATTGAGCAAGCGAATCGGGTAGCACCTGGGCATTCCCAACGCCTACGCGCCCAAACGTTGATTGCTCAGTGGCGTAAGGAAATTCAGCAGATTGAAGACCGAAATAAGCTGGGCTACGCTCAACAATTAGCTGTTCCAGGAACGCTTGAACAGCTCAAGGCAGCGGTGGAAATCGCTAGTCAAATTCAGCTAGGTCAGCCCCTTCGCCTTGACGCTCAAACCGCGATCGCCAAATGGAACCGCCAAATCCAAACCATCGAAGACCAACCGATCCTGGAATTAGCCCAGACGTTTGGTCAGCGCCAAGACTGGATTGCTGCGATCGCTACAGCTGGACAGATTCGCGTCGGTCGGGCGTTGTATTCTGAGGCACAGCAGGCGATCGCACTCTGGCAGACTCAAGTTCAGATTGCCCAAGATCGACCTATTCTAGAGGCAGCTACCGCCCTTGCCGCTCAAGGACGTTTTGACGCTGCGATCGCAACCGTTTCTCAGATTTCTTCTGACCGAGCGCTTTACGGGGAAGCCCAAACCTTGAAAAGCCTATGGACATCGCAAAAACCCGCCATTGATAATAGCGTTCCGTCAGTTATCCTTGACCATAACTAAAAAAACGAGAATGTTATGCTAACGACCATTAGGGTTTGGAGGGTGGGGACTTGGGAGTAGGGTGGGAAACTGGGCAAAAAACAGATGAAGGTTGACAGTAAAGATAGAAGAGTAGCAGGGGCAGAATTGTCCTTCGAGATATTGCTAAAGAGCGTCTCCTATACCTCCCTAGCTCTAGAAAACTCCTCTGTCTGTAATTCCCCCAGCCTTCTAAAAAGCGCTTGCTAGTCAGTGTCATGAGCGATAGCCCTGCAGGACGCGATCGCGTCCCTCACTCAATTCACATCCTCTTGATTGATGACGACCCGATTTTTCGGATTGGTTTATGTACCGCTTTAGAACCATTTCCTGATTTGCAAATCGTAGCTCAGGCAGATACAGGTACAGCCGCTCTAGAGATTCTGAGTACTTTACCCCCCCAAAACACTATAGATTTAATAGTTTTGGAACTAGCTATGGGTCGTTCTCGCCCTAATCAGTTATCTGGGTTGGCACTATGCCAAAGTTTGAAGACTCAATATCCTATCCTGCCAGTTTTACTACTCACTACTGAATCAGAACCATTTTTGCTTAAGTCAGCCAAAGAATCTGGCATTGATGGTTATTGCGCTAAGGGCGCTGATATCTCACAAATTGTCCAAGCAATCCGTCAACTTGTTTCAGGTCAATCTTATTGGCAGACATTACTGGAACAAAGCAATACTATACGCCCTCCTAGCTGGCATCACAAGCTGCGCCAGTCTGGTCTACAGCAAATTGAAAATGCCTTAGTACTAGTAGCGCAACAGTTGCACAAGCCTAACCTTTCAAACGTTGACTGGCTATTTTGGAGCGGACGCCGTCGAGAACTTTTGGCGGCTCGTTGGGTAGTGAATCAGTTGTTACCTACTGATATCATCGTGGTGGAACAGGGGAGTGGGAGAAAATTACCTCCTCACCCCGTTACCCCTTCACCACCGCCCCCTCTCTCTTCAAGTTCGCAACCCCCAATCCCTAGGCGGCAGATACCACCAGCTGACTCGCTAGTACCAAGCTCCCAGGCGAGTCGCCTGTCACCTCAATCCACGTTATTTGATTTAACGTTAGCGAAACTCCAGTCGGGCTTATCGAACCTCACTGGTGTTCCCTTAGAAATTGACATTCTTAAAGTCGAAAAAAGACGGCATTTACTTTATATTCTCCTACAAAAATTTGAAGATACTCTGAATGAGTTGCGTTTTTCTCAGGTAACGATAGAACAGCTCCCTCAGAAGCGATCGCTTATTTTACAAGATTTATGGCAATTAACAATTACGGAGTTTTTTGGCAAATATTATACCGTGTCAGTTGTTAACCAAGACTTTGAAATCGTTGATGTTTTACTGAGCAACGCTGGAATGGTTAAAACTGCTATTCTTGATAAAATTCCCTTAGTGATTGAGTTGTTATCTTATCAACTGTTTGATACACCTTTAATAATTGACAATGTATCTTATTCGGCTCAAACACCTGAAGCAACAGAACGAGCGGAAATTTTGTATCAAAATATAATTATACAACTAGCTAATGCTGTCATTCAACCCCTATTAAATGAATTTGCAGATATTGAGATAATTAAGCAAGATTTCTATGATTTACGTCTAATATCATCACGAGAAATTGCCCGTTTACGCAATAATTTATCTTGGAAATATCGCTTGTCGCAATTAGTGGAGGAGCCACGAGCAATATTTGAGAGTCGATACGATTTGTTTATCCTAAGCGACAGTGGTATTAAAAAAACCTCCATCTACGCTCCTCGGCGTCAGGAGTTAGAACAACTGGGGGGCATGCAGTTAGCGGTGACTTTGGCGTATGAGACACGGGATGCGATCGCACCTCGTCTGCGCTCTACCGTTTCCTGGATTGGCAGAGGTGTTGTTTACGTTCTCACGCAAGTGCTGGGTCGCAGTATTGGTTTAGTTGTTCGTGGCGTGATTCAGGGTATTGGCAGTGCCTTGCAGGACACAAGATTTGGTAAAAATGGGGAACGGGGTAAATAATTTTTTACTAAAAGGGGTACTAAGCTGCCCTCTTACCTATCGCCTCTTACCAGAATGTAAATTACATGTAACTGGATGGACATGAATAAACACAACCCGATTGTAGGGTGGGCATTGTCCATGATTCTCTGGGGGAAGAGGACTAAAACATTGAGGTAGGCAATGCCCACCTTATGTTTAATTTTGTCTACCTACTTACAGTAGCCTATAACTCGAAATAACTACATTTTGTGATTTTTTTATAGAATTTATAACTTTTTATAAAGTAATCATATAGACTACTTAATTGTGATATCAAATATATAAGCTTTAAGCAGACCTATTGAACACAGAAAAAACGGTGAATAGGTATCATCACCGTTGTCTACAGCGATATTTGCTAATAACTCGGCAAAGTTTTTAGTTTCTCTCAACTTAAGCATTCAGCTGTTTGTTGTCGTTAGCAAACCTTTTCAAAAGTAGTTAAAGCAAGCTAACACAGCTATTGCTTTGCTGAGCAATGGCTTCTCTTAGCAACATCCCCACCTGAACCTAATATCAATGCTCTAACTGCTTCTATATGGAATTCAAGAACATGCCACTTGACACTCCAGAGAGAGGGCAGTGTTAGAAAGGCTAGTTATCCTGTGCCTATATCGAAACCAAAATTCAGCCCAATCTCAGTCGAGCAAAGTTGCAATATGGTTCACATGATTGATGAAGAATCACTCCAAGAGCTGCAAGACCTGATCCAAGGTGTTGTAGAAGCACAAACAGACAATCTTTCTGAAATCGTGAAAATTGCTGGTCTAGATTCTGCTGAAGATTTTGCGGGAGCCGATATGAGAAGTACCCGGCTCAAAGGTATTAACCTAACCGGCGCTGACCTGAGCGGTACTAATCTGAGCGGTGCTAATATTCGGGGTTCCCTTCTAAGCGGGGCAAACTTGAGTGAAGCCAACCTTCATAATGCCGTACTCAAACGTGCTAACCTGATGCGGGCTGACTTAAGCGATGCCATTTTAAGTAAGGCAAATCTTGTCCTTACTAACCTTATCCGTGCTAACCTCATCCGTGCTGACCTGAGCCGTGCGGATTTGAGAGGAGCCAACTTGGGTGGTGCTGAGCTGAGCCGTGCCAACTTGGGTGGAGCTAACCTGGGCGGAACCAATCTAAGAGGAGCCAGCTTAGACGGTGCTAACCTAAGCGGAGTTAACCTCATACGCGCAGATTTGAGACATGCCGATTTGATGCGTGCTAACCTATGCCTCGCTGATATGATCGGTAGCGACCTTAGGGCAGCTAACCTGTGTGGCACAGATCTAATCTGTACGGATCTGAGTATTGCTGACTTGAGGGAAGCCAACTTGAGTGCAGCAGACTTGAGCGGAGCCAATCTGAGCGGAGCCAATCTCAGTGGGGCTATCCTACATGGAGTTAACCTGAGTGACGCCAACTTAAGCGGGGCGAAGCTGAAAAAGGCTAAGTTTGCAAGGAACTCAGGAATTTCTGAGCAAGCAAAACTTTATTGGATGCGGCGAGGAGCAATCTTTGAGGAATCAACTAGAAAGGATTCTTTAATTTTGACAGCTGGTTAACCCATCCCACCACTGAAGTACATGGGATTGCCAGTTAGTAGGCGAGTGGTTAGTAGGGCTATAGCTTCCTAGTGCAGGAATAGTTACGAGCTACCAACCACTCCCTTACTAAGCACTAACCCCGAGCCTTCAAGACCTCCCACCCCTAGAAGCGGGTGGACAACAAGAGCGGGGCGGCTGTGAGTAAGCCTTCAGCGAGTGGTATTGTGCATCTCATTGTAAAGGTTCAGCAGTAGTTCCAGCCATTGGATTACAGTGTCATGTACCTTTATAGGTAAGAGCTTCTACCACTGATTCCAGCTTGGCAATGCAACCCTCCTTTCCCAAAAAGCCCCAGCCGGAGCCGGAGAACAACTGTCCAGATTGTCTATACATGAAATTGGAAGGAATTCTAGTTTCTCCCGATAGCCAAGATGGTTTTGACTTCTGGCAAATCCCCACCCAAACACAGCAAATTGACCTGCACTTGACCATCAACTTTAACGAGCAGTGGGAATCCTTGAGGAAGGGCCGCATTAAGTTCGGACTCAAAGGTGGACAACTGAGATTAAAGCTAGAAAATACTGAAGCTCCCTATGAATCCCGGAAGTTAAACGGTTCCTTTGAACTTTCTACTTCAATAGCAAGACAAGAACCTAAAGGTAGTAAAGAGCACAAGGGTAGAGAGGTTCATACACATGCTGTAGACCCATCTTTAAATGGAAGCAACAGCAAAAACCAGACAAAGGTTGGTACAGAACAAAAATCGGGTAGAACAGAGCCATCTCAAGTTAATTTTTGTCACATAACAACAAACCTTTGTCACATAACGACAAAGGTTTCCGAGGAAAATCCTACCTGGATCTTTGAAGAGGAAGTAGGTGGATATATTTTAAAAGGCTCACTGAAGAAGGCAAAGCTAGCTACTTTAAATGTACTGGCTTTGCCCTGCCGTATAGAAGCAACCTTTGAAGTGTCAAAGCGAGATGTGTGTCTGACTGATGCTGAGGGGTTGTGGCCGCCAGATCTGAGTCGCAATAAGAGGGCAGTGTTAGACAGACTGATTGTCCAGCGTTTGCTGGAGTCAAAATTCAAGCCCTATCTCAGCCGAGCGGAGTTGCGATATGAGTGATGACAAATCTTTTCAGGAACTGCAAGTCTTAATCCAGAAGATTCTAGAAGCCCAAACAGACAATTTTCAGCAATTAGCAGCCATTGCTGGTCTAAATATTGCTGAAGACTTTGCTGAGTCTGACTTGAGTGGTGCCAATTTGAGCAAAGCTGATCTAGTCGAAGCCAACCTCAGGGGTGCCAACCTCAGGGGGGCGGATCTCAGAGGTGCCAACCTCACGGGGGCGGATCTCAGGGGAGCCGATTTAGTCGAAGCCAACCTTCATGAAGCTGACCTCAGGAGTGCCAACCTCAGGGGAGCCAATCTCAGGAGAGCCAACCTGACAAGTACCAGATTGAATGGTGCCAACCTCAGTGATGCCACCCTCAGTGAGGCTAACCTATGCAGTGCTACGCTATGTAGTACTGACCTAAGAGGGGCTAACCTAAGTGATGCAAAACTATGCAGTGCCGACTTGAGCGATGCCAAACTGAGGGCGGCGAACTTGGGTAATGCTGACCTCAGAGATGCCAACCTCAAGAGTGCTCACTTAATTCGTGCCTACCTCGGTAGTGCTAACCTCAAGGGTGCCGATCTAGATGGTGCTAACCTGAACGAAGCTGACTTGAGCAATGCTAAACTTAACAGCGCAAAACTCAGGGGAACTAACCTCAAAAGTGCCAATTTGAGCCTTGCCGATCTGAGCAGTGTCAGCCTCATTCGTGCTAATTTGACTTGTGCAGATCTAATTCGCGCTAACCTAAAGGGAGCTGACTTAATTCGCACTAATCTGAGTAGTGCTGACCTTAGGGGCACGGATCTGAGCCTAGCTGACCTAAGCCTTGCTAACTTATGTCTTGCCAATCTGGGCAGCGCTAACCTGATCCGTGCAAATCTCAGCATTGCCGAACTGAGTGGTGCTAACCTGAGCGGTGCTAACCTGAGTGATGCTGACTTAAGGGGGGCAAATGTCGAGAATGCTCATTTCGCGAAGAACCTGGGAATTTCTCAGCAGACAAAACATGTCTTGCTCAGGCGAGGAGCAATCTTTGAGGATTCCACGAGCAATCGTTCTGAGGTTCTGACTTCTCACGAAATTGCCTATAACTCAGTTGTATGTAGGCTAGATACTCCTACCGCTAGAAACTAATCAGTTGTCGAGCTTACAACTTGTATTGTGGCGGTCAGTGAAAGTCTGAATAGCATTAGGTTAGAGAAATTTAAAAGTTATAAGTTTGAATGGCTGATAACCTTAGTACTGCTAATGAAAGACTGGAACTCTTACAGTAGGGTTTGTATCTAGATAATTAGATGTACATTTGAAACCTCAAAGATATCTGATGTCTGGAAAAAGCAGAAAATCTAAAAAAACAATGTTGGTCAAATTAGCTGTTGTTGCATTACTGCTACTAACTAGTGGATTAACCCTCACAGCCTGTCAACAGCCAAAGCTACAAGATAAATCCACTGAGCAACAAAAGGAAAATTTACCGGCTAAGTCTGAGAAAAAAAATTCTGATGAGGAATTAAAAGAAAATTCGACGGTTAAGTCTTACCAAAAGAAAGCTGATAAACAATTTAACAAAAATCAGCCTACTAAGGCTGACAAAAAGACATCTGAGCAAAACAAAGACAAGGCGCAGGATAGCCAGGTTGATGATGATCCAGAATAATCGCTGCATTTAATCGTCTTGTGCTAAGCTAATGTTGATTCAAGTTACATTATGGCAGTCGCTCAATGCCTTGCCACCACTCGGCTAGAGCATTTTGAAGTTTGAATTGCTTACCCTCCTTATTTATGGAGACTTACAGCGATTACACTACACTCGCAACAACATTGCATGCTCGGCGTCAACGCCTTGCCAAGCTTGTTGATTTTCCTGTAATTCTTTGGTCAGGGCAGGCGAGTTCGCGCAACTTTCCAGCAAATCCTTTACCGTTTCGTGCCAGCAGTCACTTCCTTTACTTTGCAGGTCTACCGCTAGAAAATGCGGCAATTTTCCTCAAGGGTGGGTTACTAGAACTTTATATGGACGATGCACCTCCTAGCAGTGCTCTCTGGCATGGAGAGATGCCTAAACGGGAGGAAATTGCTCACAGGATTGGGGCAAATGCTGCATTTCCTTTGTCAAAATTGTCAGATCGGGCAACGGGTGCAGCGACGATCGCGCTCCAGAGTGCTACTACTTATTTGCAACAACCTCAGATTCTGAATCGCTCAGTGGCACCAGCCAAGACTCCCGAAGGTATTGACCGGGAGTTAGCAAAGGCGATCGCTTCTTTGCGATTGTGCCACGATGCAGGTGCCCTATCAGAGTTACGAAAAGCTGCGGCTGTCACCGTAGAAGCTCATAAAGCTGGAATGGCGGCAACACCTAACGCGAAAGTTGAAGCGGCTGTGCGAGGCGCAATGGAGGGTTTGATTATTGCCCACAACATGACTTGTGCTTACGGCAGTATTGTTACAGTTCATGGAGAAGTTCTGCACAACGACCAATATCACCACCCACTGCAACCCGGAGAGCTGTTGCTTGCCGATGTGGGTGCCGAAACACAGATGGGATGGGCATCGGATGTAACGCGCACTTGGCCGATCACAGGTAAATTCTCCCCCACCCAGCGAGATCTCTACGATATTGTCTTGGCAGCTCATGATGCCTGTATCGACAAAATTCGACCCGGTATCGAATATCTGGACATTCATCTGTTAGCAGCATCTGTAATTGCCCAAGGATTAGTAGATTTGGGCATTCTGCGGGGAAAGGTATCAGATTTGGTAGAAATGGATGCCCATGCTCTGTTCTTTCCTCACGGAATTGGTCATTTGCTGGGGTTAGATGTCCATGATATGGAAGATTTGGGGGATTTAGCTGGTTATGAAGAGGGAAGAGTCAGGAGCGATCGCTTTGGTTTAGGCTACTTACGACTCAATCGACCCTTGAAACCTGGAATGCTGGTAACAATTGAACCGGGATTCTATCAAGTTCCAGCCATTTTGAATGACTCAGAACTACGGTCAAAGTATCAAAATATCATCAATTGGGAGCGTCTTGCCGAGTTTTCCGATGTTCGGGGAATTCGTATTGAAGATGACGTTTTAGTAACAGAGGCAGGCAGCGACGTGCTGACATCAGCGTTGCCGACTGATGCGGAGGCGATCGAGCAACTGGTCAAGGTTAATTGCTGAATGAAGGTAACTTGAAAATAGGGGATGTTAAGCTCATCCTGCCTATAAATGACGTGAGATGTAATCGTTAGTGGTTACTAGTTACTAGTTAGTGGTTAGTAGTTAGTAGTTTTTTTTACTCACTACTCGTTTACTACTACTAACACCCCGCCGCCATTCCTCCCTGGGCTAAAATCCACTGGGAGGAATGACGGGGTTCTGTAAGTGGGGAGTGGGGAAGAGACATTTTCAGTGCAATGTTCGTGTACTCGCGTTCCTGGGAGTCTTTCTAGATTTAACTTGTCCAACTTGAGGCAAATTTAGCAAAGCTTTACTAATTTTAAGCTTGCGAGACTTGTGGAATATGGGAAGATTTTGAATAATCTCCGGTGAATTTTAAACAGGTTCAGTCGGTGGGATTGCTGCCAGCTAATCAAGGCGTTTGCTCCCGTTGCAGGAAGCTATGTCAACTACCCCACTTAAGTCTACGACTGTGAGTGTTCTTCCAATCGATCTGTTGTAAACCTATATCCAGCCGCGAATTTCTAATGAATGATCTCCGGCTTAATGTTCTCAAACCACGCTACGAGGAACTTTTTGCTAGTTGCAAAATCAGGGGTAGCTGGCTACCTCAAATTCAGGCAATTGCTGAAACCATAGAAAATTTGCGATCGCATTACGATGCCATAGAAGCCCAAACAACTGTGCCTTGGTGGTTCATCGGCATCCTCCACTATCGGGCAACGAACTTTCAGGAAGCTCACCTCCACAATAGTGACCCGCTCACAGTTCGCACCGTCCGTTTTCCAGAAGGTCGCCCTATTGCTCCACCCGCCAATGGCTTTTCCTACACATTCACTGAAAGTGCGGTTGATGCTCTGTGCATGGTGAAATATGACAAAGCCAAAGATCGCTCAATTGCGGCATGGCTTTGGCGTTTCGAGATGTGGGATGGGTTCGGTAGTTTCGGTTACGCTAGGCGGGGAATCAACTCAGAGTATCTGTGGAACGGTACTAATCACTTTGGTTCTGAACCCAATCAAGGAAAGTTCATAACAGATGACCAATTTGACCCGTATGCTAAGTCAGATCAAGTAGGAGCAGCAGCAATTCTTTGCTATCTACTTTACAAAGGGATATTAGGTGCCGAGGCACAGGAACTATTAGAGACACAAACTCAAGCGCTTTCCAAGGGGAGTAGGTTCGGATTGGCATCTGGAGCCGATTCGTCTTTCAATTATGCCAGCGTTGGTACAGCAACTCTTCAGACGCAGGTACCTATTGAACTGCTAAATGTTTTTAAGTATTATCGGCAAATGCCGCATCAAGATCGTGCGATCGCGTGGCTGCAACAGCAACTACCCACTGACCTGCTTGCTGAATTTGCTCTTCGGTGGCGAGCTAACCCAAATCCAGTTGCGCCTTCGGTTCCTCCGCAGATACTAGCTCCTCTAACTGAACCTTCAATTGCCAGCACACAGACAGCCTCAGTAGTACCGCCACCAAAAACAGATACAGTTCAACTCAAGGTTCCCTACTTAAGCCAGCTAGACAATGTGACAGACCCCTACGGAACATGTAATGTAACGAGTGTGGCGATGTGTATGGCTTACTTGGGTCACCCCATTCGTAATTCCCAAGGTGAGCAGCTAGAGGATGAACTGAATGCGTACTGCTATGAGCATAGTTTAGATCGGCATGTGGGCGAGGATTTAGCCAAAGTTCTTAGGGCTTATGGCTATAAAGATGACTATCAGAGTAATGCCAAGTGGGAAGATGTCAAGAAGTGGCTAGATCAGGGCAATCCCTGCATTGTTCATGGCTACTTTACCGACTCAGGGCACATCATTGTGATCATCGGTTACAACCAAAAAGGCTGGATCGTCAACGACCCCTACGGAGAGTGGTACTCCTCTGGATATGACACGAGTAGGACTGGCGCAGGTTTAACCTATTCTTATGACATGATGGAGCGGGTGTGTGGTCCCAACGGAACCATGTGGATTCACTACGTCTCCAAGTAAGGATTTAAGTGGTATACATTTATTGGCATGGACTAAGCAGTTAGGGCTGCTGCAATTTAGTTTTCCGTGCATAAATTTTGAATGGCTTAACAGTCTTGCTCTAATGCGCTGCTAGATGCTTTTGGGTATGGTAGCGCTCGGTGATTTCCCGACCAATATAGATAAAATCTTGTACATTCTCTATATCTGTCTGAATGGCTGAGCATGAAAAGGCGATCGCCACCTCTTTTCCTGTTTTAGTCTTACAACTTACTTCTACATTCTTCAACGTTTTCTCAGAAAACAGAAGCCGCTGACTGACTTCTAATACAAATTGTTCATCAATAATGATTGAGGCTGACTTACCCATTAATTCATCTTCGCTATACTCAAATAAGTTCTGAGCCGCTTGGTTTCCTAGTTTTATGATTCCTGACGGCGTTGTTATTAATAGCACATCTGCCATTGACATAATAATTTTGTTTAAGTAATCGCTAGAGTAAGCCCAGGCTTCCAATATAAGACTTACTTCATTAGCTCTTTGAACTAATTTTTGCTCCAGAATCATCCGTTCAGTTACATCTTCAAAAAAGATAATTAATCTATTATCTAATCTCTCTTCAGATTGATTCTTAATTATGTAAACATCAATATACAAAGGAGTGCCATGAGCTAAAGAACGTCCAATACCTTTCAACTCGAAACTAACCTGCCGACCTTGAAGAATGGCAATAAGGATATCTTCAATCCCTATCAGTTCAGGAAAGCTCAGACGGACATCCTTTCCAGTCGTGACTTGATTAGGACAATCAGCAAACCGTTGCACTTCTAACGATGTTTTTAGGATGTTGAACTCTCTGTCCACCACCAAGTATTCCATATTGCGCAGGGACAAGAGTTGATTTAAAAGGGAATTCATTCTGGCTTAATCATTTGGTAAGCTAATCTTTGAAAAATTTCGTCAACATGTAAACCTGTTTTTGCCGAAGTCGAATAGGTCGCTATTATTTTGCCAGGATACTTTGACGATATAGCACTAAGCAAATTCTCCTGATTTTCTTCATTCAATAAATCGGATTTGTTCAATGCAACAATAATATATCCCTTCGGATTAGCAGATAAAAAGCACTGAATATGATCTGAAATATGCTCGATAGTTACCTGACGGTTGACATCTGCAACAATCACGGCGCTGCTAGCTCCTTGTAGGTGCATTGGTGTGATTGTCTTAAATTTGGTATTCCCTTCTAGATCCCAGATGAGCATTTGTACATTCACTAGCTTCTGCCGATCCGCCGATTTAAACTCTATGGTTTTCTTAGAAATTTTCACTCCTACGGTTGAAAGATACTCATCGCTAAACTGCCGCTCCACAAACCGACGAATCAAGCTAGTTTTTCCAACACTGAAATCGCCAAGCATGCATATTTTTTTAGATATTATTGCCGTCATTCTTAATTGTTCAACTGGATTGGAAAAGGAAGTCGATAAGACAAAGCATTATTTAGCTCCGCTGAGTAGCTTGTATTAGAGCATTAATGCCAAAACTATATACAGGAATTATGTATATAAGTTCCATTAGTCTTCCGATCTCTGGGTTCAAATGTAAAAAAACTTTGTGGAAATCAGTGAAGATAATTTTTAGCCTAAGCCATAACCGAAGCTGTTAGGGAATTGCTGTTCTCGAATTGCTCAATTAGGAATGAATCTACAACCAAGAGGCTTTTCTTTTTCTTCAGTAAACAGGGCGCTCTTAACGAGCTGCTTTCCTATCGCGATCGCTCAAACTAACGCCTGTCGAATCTCCAAAAATTGCCCCTCGTTGGATCAGGTCAATCTTCATTTTCTCAACAACTCCTGAGTTATATCCAAATACAGTCTTCTCGACGTTGGCATGCCTCAGCTTTGTATCCTTGAGATTGGCATGGCTTAGGTTAGCGCCGCTTAGGTTAGTACCCTTGAGCTGAGCAGCACTTAAGTTGGCACGACTTAGGTTGGCACTGAGGAGATTACCAACCTTTAGATTGGCAGCGCTCAGGTTAGCACCGGTCATATTAGCACTACTTAGATTTACACCAAACAGGTTACTACCACTCAGGTTGGCACTGAGTAGGTTGGCACTGCTCAGGTTAGCACTGCTCAGGTTGGCATTCTTTAGGTTGGCGCTGATTAGGCTGGCATTCCTTAGATCAGCACTTTTTAGGTTGATCTCACTCAGATCGGTACCACTGAGATTAGCACCACTGAGATTAGCACCGCTGAGATTAGCACCGCTGAGATTAGCACTACTCAGGTCAGCATCACTCAGGTCGGTACCACTGAGATTAGCACCACTGAGATTAGCACCGCTCAGGTTAGTACTGTTCAGCTCAGCTCTTAGTAGGTCGGCACCACTCAGGTTGGTAAGACTTAAGTCGGCACCACTCAGGTTGGTAAGACTTAGGTCGGTACCACTCAGGTTGGCAAGGCTCAGGTTAGTATTGCTTAGGTCTGCACCGCTCAGGTTAGCCCAGCTCAGATCGGCACCATTGAGGTTGTTGCCACTTAGATCTTCACCACTAAGATCGACCCCAACAAAATCTTCAGCAAGATTTAGGTCAGCAATTTTCGCCAGCTCAGAAAATTCCTCAGTTTTTGCCCCTATAATTCGCCGAATTAGGACTTGAACTTCTCGGCGAAATTGTTCATTAGTCATATTGCAACTCATGCCGACTTAGGTAGGGCTTTAATTTTCCCTCTAGGAAGCGACGAGCTATTGCTCTTTCTATTACTGTAATTCTTGTTCTGCTCATGTTTTCTGGCCACAGTCCCTCAGCCTCAGTCATATACACATCTTGCGGTGAAACCTCAAAAGTTGCTTCCACACAGCAAGGTTTGGCTTTCACATTCAGCGTTGTTAGAAAGACATTTTTGAGTAAACCTTTCAACACTGGCTCATCCCTGATTACTTCAAAAACCCATGTTGGATCTTTGTTTGAATCGGAAGTTGTTACCTGACAAACACTGGACTGAAACTTATTGGTTTTCCCCTCGGCGTAGTTTTTATCAGGGTTAGTTTTTACTATAGGTTGACTGCCATTCAAAGAAGCCTTTATGGATGTTTGAATTTCACAGCCCTGTTGCTGTTGTCTCTGGTTTTGGGTAAAAAGCTCAATTACGCCATCTAGCTTACGGGATTCCAAGGCAATTTCCGCGTTTTTCAGCTTGATTTTCAGTTTTCCACCTTTTAAACCGAACTGAATACGACCACCAATTAGTAGCTCCCGTTGTTCGTTGAATTGTATAGTCAAGTACAAGTTGATTTGCTCTGTTGTAGCGGATTTCGGCTGGAGTTGGGAAGTAGTCGGCTGTTCCGGCGCAACCAAAATTCCTTCCAACTTCATGAATAGGCAACCCAAGCACTTGTTCTCAGGCTCTGGCTGAGAGGATGTGGGTAGAGGTTGTTGCATTGCCTAGCTGGAATAAGGGTTTAGGCTATAAAGTTACCATGAAGCATTAGTTTATGTAGATTAGTCCCCTGGATCAAGCTGACCTACCGCCAGGTTTTTACCCAGTGCAATGCTCAAAACGTTCGGATAAGTCGAGGGACAAGTCAGCAAAAAGCTGAAATTAAGTCAATCTATGGCAGTATGGCATAAATAAATATCCATCTAAAATCTCTTGCTTCCCCTACTACTCCTGCTGATACGTTGGGCAGTATAAGAGCATTTAAACTCTCGCTAAAATGGATACTTCCGTTCCGAGGTAGCCAGGATGTCTCCCAATCCAAAAACTCATCGTAGCGTTACTCGAGCTTGTGACTGGTCAATTGAGCAACTGCCTGGATTAAATGCTCAAGATCAAATCAAGCTACGAGAATTAGGCATTACAAAAACAGGGCAACTGCTTCAAAAAGCCAGCACACGGCAATCCAGGCAGAGGCTAGCAAATCAACTACAAATCAAGTCTCAGTATGTTGACAAATGGATTGCTTTGGCTGATTTGGCTCGCATACCCGGTATCGGTTGTCAATACAGTGGACTATTACTGCATACTGGTATTTGTTCTGTGAATCAGTTAGCTCAAACTCCTGTCCACAGATTGCACCAACAAATTTTGCGACTGCAAGTGGCAACGATGCAGCGACGAGACCTCTGTCCTCCGGTGGAAGAAGTGGCAACATGGATTAAACAAGCACGAGAGATAGTTGCTGGTTGTTCGTGATTAGCAAACAACCAACAATAAACAATTAATCTTTAGCTAATACGCCATTGAGGAAAATATCAGCAAGCCCCTCTGCCATTTCTTGCATCTGTTTGGGGGAGGCTCCAGGTTCCATGATTGTGTCGTGGCTGAAACCAGCAACGGCAAACATTCCTAAGAATACTTGAGCCACAATCTTAGGGTTCGTGCGGCGATAGATACCTTTGTCCATTGCTGTTTCGAAGAAGGCTTCAGCAACATCCGTCATTTTCATGATCACTTCTGACTGGATGCGATCGCGTAACTCTGGATGGAACTGCGCCTCCATAAAGCACACCCGCATCATATCGGCATTCTCATGCAGCCGCATCATCCGTCGCCGCATCACCTGCGCCACAGCCTTATAGCTAGCCATTTCGCTGAGTTCTGTCAGCAAATCCGTGAGAATTTCCACCCAGCCTTGCGTTGCGACTTCGATTAATATCGCCTTTTTATTCTCAAAGTGGCGAAATAGGGTACCTTCAGCAACACCGGCTGCACTAGCTAAATCACGGGTTGTTGTCCCTTCATAGCCTCGCGAAGCAAATAAATGCTGAGCCGCTTGAAGGATGCGGTGCTTTGTCTCTGTCTCTGACTGAGGAGGCCGATTGACAATTCGCATTGTAAGTAAAAATAAAATCTTTAGCGCTATTGTGCAACAGCTTACTCAATAATTCCTAAAAGTTTCATAAAGTATTCGCTCAGGAAACCTAGCCACCCATCCTACCCTCGCCAGCTGTAGAGTTGCAGTACATAAACAGTCCACATAACTGTTACATACCGTTACCAAAAAGGAGTTAGAGGTTAGGGAAATTAGATGCAAATTCAAGATACATAGCCTCATACTCACCTATTCTCTATTCCCTACCCCCTGCCTCCGAAGTGGCTTTGTTTGCCACAATATATCAGAGAACCGAGATATATCTAGAAGCAGTGCCAATTGCTACCGTTTATGAGTCAGCTGAATCGATTTGTTCCACTTTTTAAGCCCTGTGTTGAGTGTCTGCCGTTTGCTGCCCGATTAAGACAACATCGGTGGTACACAACAATTGTGCCTTTCTTGGGTGCAGCAATACTGGCGTGGGGAACTCTGCCTGCTGTTGCTTTGGCTCGTACCGAGTCACCGACAGTGACGTCCCAATCTATTCAGCCTTACTTAGATAAAGTTATCCAAAGAGTCAATGAGTTTCGTCTGGATAACGGCATGAAATTCATTGTCCTAGAACGTCACGAAGCACCAGTCGTGTCATTTGTCACCTATGCAGATGTTGGGGGTGCCAACGAACCCAATGGAAAAACTGGTGTGGCTCACTTCCTAGAGCATTTGGCTTTCAAAGGTACTACACGTATTGGAACACGAGATTATCAGGCAGAAAAGCCTTTGTTAGACAAGTTGGATGAGTTATCTGAACAAATTCAATCCGCTAAAGCAGCAGGTAAAGAGGTGCAAGTCGCCAAATTACAGGCAGAGTTTACCAAAGTTGAGGCGGAAGCAACGGCGCTGGTAAAGCAGAATGAACTGGGTCAGGTTGTTGAGGAGTCTGGAGGCGTTGGCTTAAATGCAGCAACCTCTGCTGATGCGACAGTATACTTCTACAGCTTCCCCTCAAACAAGCTAGAGCTGTGGATGTCACTGGAGTCAGAGCGATTCCTAGAACCCGTGTTTCGCGAATTTTATAAAGAAAAAGATGTAATCCTGGAAGAGCGTCGTCTGCGAACCGACAACTCTCCCATCGGTCAGATGATTGAAGCTTTTCTCGATGCTGCCTTTCAGGTACACCCCTACCGCCGTCCTGTTATTGGCTACGACAAAGACATCCGTAACCTCACCCGCAAAGATGTTCAGCAGTTTTTTGAGACTCACTATGTTCCCAATAACTTGACAATGGCGGTTGTGGGTGATGTTAATCCAGCGAAAGTTAAAGAACTAGCTCAAGTCTATTTTGGACGCTTCAAAGCAGGCTCAGCGCCGCCAGACGTAACTGTTGCCGAGCCACAACAGCAGCAAACCCAGGAAGTCAGCTTGCAATTGCCTTCCCAACCCTGGTACTTAGAGGGGTACCATCGACCAGGCGTCAAGCATCCAGACAATGCAGTTTATGACATTATTGGGAGTTTGCTCAGTAATGGTCGAACCTCTCGCCTCTACCAGTCTCTAGTGGAACAGAAACAGCTGGCACTTTCGGCTCAGGGTTTTAGTGGCTTTCCAGGAGATAAGTATCCTAATTTGATGTTGTTATATGCGCTGACAGCACCTGGCCATACCGTGGATGAAGTAGCAACAGGATTGCGCAGCGAAATTGAGCGACTAAAAACGGAACCCGTTTCACCACAGGAGTTAGATCGGGTAAAGACACAGGCGCGTGCTGGACTGTTGGGATCGCTCAAATCTAATATGGGCATGGCGCGAAACTTGGTGGAGTACGAGGTAAAAACTGGCGATTGGCGTAACTTGTTCAAGGAGTTAGAAGCGATCGCAGCTGTTACGCCAGCCGACATTCAACGGGTAGCTCAGGCAACTTTTACACCAGAAAATCGGACTATCGGACGCCTACTATCCCGTCAGTAATCAGTTATCAGTTGCTAATGGCTAATAGCTAATGGCTATTAGCAATGAACAATGAACAATTAGCAATGTTTGCGAAGCATGCGCACAGCGCACACAATTAGCAATGAACAATCCAAAAATCCAAAATCCAAAATCGCTACGTTGGCTGGGGCTAATGGTGGTGACGATACTACTAGTGGTTGTGTCCCATTTACCCGCCATGGCTGCTAGTCCAAAGCATTACACGGAGCTACAGTTCCCTCCCTTACCGGAAATTCAGCTACCGAAGTACACTCGCTACAAGCTGAATAACGGCATGGCTGTGTATTTAATGGAAGATCATGAACTACCTCTGGTTAGCGGTACGGCACTGATACGCACTGGCGATCGCCTCGAGCCGGCTGACAAAGTAGGCTTAGCAGGCATTACTGGGGAAGTAATACGCACAGGGGGTACCACTAAACACTCAGGCGACGAACTAAATCAGCTTTTAGAACAACGAGCCGCTTCTGTAGAGACTGCCATTAGTACGGCATCTGGCAGCGCTAATTTTAGCGCCCTGAGTGAAGATTTGGATATGGTTTTTGATTTGTTTGCTGAGGTAATGCAAACGCCTGTGTTTGCCCCAGACAAACTGGAGTTAGCCAAAAAGCAACAGGCGGGGCAAATTGCCCGTCGTAATGATGACCCCAACGGTATTGTCAGTCGTGAATTTGAAAAACTCATCTACGGTGATAGCAGCCCCTACGGCCGCACACTGGAGTATCAAACGCTCAATAATATTTCCCGTGAGGATTCGGTAGCTTTCTATCAAAAATATTTTCATCCTGAAAATATGATTCTGGGAATTATTGGGGATTTTGATTCTGCCAAGATGCGATCGCTGATTCAGGAGAAGTTTGGTAACTGGAAATCTGCATCCAAGCCCGAACAGCCAACTATCCCACCCGTCTCTCAGGCAAAGCAAGGGGGAGTCTTTTTTGTCAATCAGCCCCAACTTACCCAAAGTTATGTGCAGATCGGGCATTTAGGAGGTCAGTTTAATGATCCTGATTATCCCGCCTTGGATGTCTTGAATCAGGTGATTAATGGGTTTGGTGGACGTTTGTTCAATGAAGTGCGATCGCGCCAAGGTCTTGCTTACTCAGTCTATGGGTATTGGAGTCCCCGCTTTGACTATCCGGGACTATTTACCGCTGGGGGACAGACTCGTTCAGACGGAACAGTACCTTTCATTAAAGCCATCCTTGCCGAAATCGAGCGAATCCGCGCAACGCCTATAACACCACAAGAATTAGCCTCTGCCAAAGATCAGGTTCTCAACTCCTTTGTGTTTAACTTCCAAGATCCAAGCCAAACCTTATCACGGCTGATGCGCTACGAATACTACGGCTACCCAGAGGATTTTCTCTTCCGCTATCAACAGAGTGTCAAAGCTACAACCATTGAAGATGTCCAGCGTGTTGCCAAACAATATTTGCAACCCGATAAGATTATCACTCTAGTAGTGGGTAATGCTTCGGCTATCCAGCCACCACTGACGAACCTTTCGGCAGAGGTGACCTCTGTAGATATCTCAATTCCAGGGCAAAAAAGCAGTTAGTACTTGAGTGGAATGTGAGAGAACTGTAGAAAACTAACAGAATTGCATTAAGGAGGTACAGGGAAGTCTTACAGCAAATTGGCATTCCCACCCTTTAGAAAAGGTGGGAATGTCAATTTGTACGCTTATGTGTTTTGTTTACATTGAAAGCGTGACTAGGCTTCCCTATATTTTTTCAAAAAAATTGGTTGACTTTTGCAAGGAATATCCTCTAAAATTTGCTACTCCACATAGATAAGGAAACTATCTGTAGAAAACAAAAACAGATAGGCTATAACCCTACTACAAATAATCAATTATAATGGCGACCCTTAGAATTACACTCTTTAGCCCAACAACGTTCTAGAAGTTTAATTCTGTAGATATAGGCGAAGAGAGTGGGATTGAGTATCAATGGAGTTTGGGAACTAAAAACGGGTTGGTTGAGAAAGTGCCAGAGAGGGAACCTAATTTTCATGTGCTTTGAAGTGATATGAGGAAAATTCTAGAGAACCGTTGGCATGTTTATTAGTCCCCTGAATCAGGGGAACCAATCAAGGGTTAGTTAGTTTAACCCTGCCATAAGGGAGGGTGAGTTTTCCTGGTGAAAATTACGGAATACTGGATATAGTTTTCTGTCAATCTCTGTAATTTCCCGGAAAAAAGCGTAAATTTAACCGTTAGATTACAAAGTCGCTTCCTCAGTAATCCTGATGCTGGGTTAGCATGACAAAATAGGTTGACCCAAAAGTCTTCAGGACGGGGATCGCGCTAATTTTCTTAGCCTGATTCTCACTGATTGTCAGCCAAATACTCAGTTATCAGCACTATTCCCATCAGCCAGTGTGCTGCAATTGGGCTATTTGCTCCATTAATCACGCCCACAGATGAAGGTTGTGGACAAGAGTTTCCTGAATCAACAACAAGCAACTTGTAGAATCAAAGCTTAATGGAACGGTGAAGGGTAACTCACCAGTTCCTCACACTAGGTCAGTAGGCTAATAATTAATGCTTTTGAGCTATACGTCCCCTCGTTCCCAAAGGGGTTTCCTTTTTGCACAAAAATATAGCTATGAAAGAAGCCCAGGGTAGGCACTGGGCTTTAGTGGTTTCATCGCGCTCTACAGCCCATAACATACACTGCCGCTAGCGGTAGCTGACTGAGGGGAGGCTTACCCCCTCATTTGGTAGGCTCACAAGAGATGAACGGGGTATCACGAACGGAGTAGTTAAACATAGCCGTGTTCTGCTAAAAAGGCGGGTGAAATCTCCTCAAGGTGATCAGATGCTGGGACTTTATAACCCAGTAACTTTTCAACATACTTGCCTAAGATATCGCTCTCTAGATTTACCCAGCTACCAATCTCTAAATGGCTAAGATTTGTCTGAGCATAAGTATGGGGAATCACTGCTGCCTTAAACCAACTACTTTGAGGGTCGCACTCAGCAATCGTCAGGCTCACACCGTTGACAGCTATACTGCCTTTAGGGACAAGATAACGAGCAACTTGGCGTTGCCATAGGTCAGTTAAGGTAGCAGGTGCTGTAAAGCACATCTCCCACGAGTTAGGCGTTTGTATCAATTCCTGCAAACTGCCAATACCGTCAATGTGACCTGTGACGAAGTGTCCACCCAATTTGCTGCCGACACGCACAGATGTCTCCAAATTTACATAGGGTGCAGAGCGATGCTGTTGTCCAAGGGTTGTACGGCGCAAAGTTTCATCAGATGCTGTTGCTACAAAACCTTGAGGTAAAATTTCCTCAACGGTCAAACAAATGCCATCGACGGCTACACTATCACCGATCGCTAAATCTCGTAAGATTACATCAGAGGCATCAGCACGGCAATACACATCAAAGCGATCGCCTCCTAACGGTCGAATTGTTCCCAGGGCTTGGATTAATCCTGTAAACACTGTTTTTAGTTCAACTCCTGAGATCATTACGTGGTTGCTGCTGATAGCTATACTAAGCAGCATCAGTCTGTGTTTTTTTCGTGAAGTCCCACAGCAAACGTCCTGAGACTGGGGCATACTTGGAGAATACAACTTTGTTATCCCCAAGAGATTAGGTTCCCAAGGGCTGATTTACAGTTGACCGATGCAGTGGTTAGGACAGATTGTTAAGCTTGTTCTAGTCCCCATCGGGATAGTACTAGTTTACTGCTTCGCTATGATGCTCCCGATGCCGACTGTATTCTAGAGGCTAAGCTGATGATTGAAATGAGAGTTGCTGGAATTGCATTAGACGCCGTAACCAAGAGTCCGATTGTACTACTCAAGGATGCATCGGATCGGCGTGCTTTGCCCATCTATATAGGGCAAGATCAGGCAAAAGCAATTATCAGCGCTTTGGAAAGACAAACACCTCCTCGCCCCCTCACCCATGACCTCTTCGTTAACCTCATGGAAGTATGGAACATGAAGCTAGAGCGGATCGTGATTCACTCGCTTCAAGATAATACTTTCTATGCTATTCTGTGTGTTCGTCAGGGCGAAACAAAGAAAGAAATTGATGCACGCCCCAGTGATGCGATCGCGATCGCCATACGCACCAATAGCCCAATTTGGGTGCTAGAAGAAGTAATTGCCGATGCTTCTATACCCGTTGACCGAGACGCTGACGAAGAAGAACGACGTGCCTTTCGGGAGTTTGTCGCTAATATCCGACCTGAAGATTTTACCCAGCGTCGGGGTTTTAAAACTGGTGGTGAAGCTTAGGAAATTTTAGATTTTTGATTGTAGATTAATTTAAGATTGCCAATCTAAAATTTACTGATGCACTATAGACGGTTTGGGAAAACGAATCTGCTCCTTTCAGTGTTTTCCCTCGGAACTATGCGCTGCTTAGCTTCTGACTTTGAAGCATCCAAAACTGTGCAGCAGGCGATCGCCAGAGGAATTAACCACCTGGAAACCGCCAGAGGTTATGGGAAGAGTGAGCAGTATCTTGGCAACATCCTGAAAACCGAGTTGCCAGTGCCAAGAGAGCAGCTACACATCACCACCAAGCTGCCACCTACCCCTGATGCCGCCTTGATGCGTCAATGGATAGATGAGTCCTTAGAACGCCTACAGCTCGACTATTTAGATTGTTTGGCAATTCATGGCATCAATACCTGGGAGCATCTCGCCTGGGTCAAGTCTCCGGATGGTTGTATGCAAGCTGTGCAAGAAGCTGTAGCCAAGGGTCGTATCCGGCACATTGGCTTCTCCACTCACGCTCAGCTGGATGTGGTTCTAGCCGCCATTAATACAGATCTATTTGCATTTGTCAACCTTCACTACTATTATTTTTTTCAGCGCAATGCCCCAGTGGTTGAGTTAGCTCACAACAAAGATATGGGCATCTTTATCATCTCCCCAGCGGATAAAGGAGGACAACTCTACACCCCACCCCCAAAGCTAGAACAGCTGTGCCATCCCTTCTCACCTCTAGAGCTGAACTATCGGTTTTTATTAAGCGATCGCCGCATCACCACACTTAGCGTCGGACCCGCTAACCCAACTGAACTGACTGAACCTCTGAGTGTTGCTAACCGAGATGAGCCTCTAACACCAATGGAACTTGAGGTATTGTGTCGCCTAGACATGCAAGCTAAGGAGGCTTTGGCAACTGATCGGTGTAGCCAGTGCTACGCATGCCTACCTTGCCCAGAAAACATTCATATTCCAGAAGTCTTGCGTCTGCGGAACCTAGCTGTTGCTTATGACATGACGGACTTCAGTAAATATCGCTATCAAATGTTTGAAAATGCCGGTCACTGGTTTAGTGGAGTTAAGGGCAACGGTTGTACCAGTTGCGGTGACTGCCTGCCTCGCTGCCCCGAACAGCTAGATATCCCTGCACTACTTTCTGACACCCACAAGCGTCTCAACGGTCCTCCTCGGCGTCGGCTTTGGGAATAATAGACAATTCAAAATTCAAAATGCTGTTATTAGCATCGTAGGCGTGAAGCTCTTCCGGAAATTCCTAAAACTAAAATCAGTAAATTTACAGTTGCTCATCAAGGACTTAGAAAGGAATACTAAATTTGAGGCGATCGCTGCCAGTAACTAGCAACGATGCCGGGGGCACTTGTTTTTGCTAACATCAGCGGTTAGGGAATAATTGGGCGACTCCAGAACATATTCAACTTTTTAAGTGCTAATTCCAAACATACTGTTATCACAGCTTGAAATTTATTTCATCTAATTGATTAGAAAGAAATAGTTCAAGAAATACAATGAGTTAAATTTAAAAATTTAACTCTAATTTTCCAAACTCATCAAATTTTAGTAAAGATTGAATTTATGCTGACGCAAAACGCAAAAAGTAGTCCACAAAACTTGATGCATCAGACACATACATCTTTCAAAAAAAAACCTCTACTACGCCACGAATACCTAATACTCGATAAAAAATTAATCATTCTAGAAGCATCTTCGAAGGCACAACACTTTGCGTATTGTATCGATGATTTTAGCGTAGGAGAAGATATTCGTGTTCCCTTTCCTGAATTGATAGGACTGGAAGATACCATCCTTGATATTCTTGAAGGACGACAGAGTAGTTTCGACTTAAAAGGAGTTGGACGCTCTGATGGAAGGAACACGATATTGGCAGAACCGGCTGAAAGCGCAAGCACAGCGTTATTAGATTCTAACTCTCCTCTATATTTTGATTTATACATCAGCCAATACTACGAGGAATATTCTTTTGAAACTAGGTTAATGGTAGTCTTGGAAGATGCAACAGAGCATATGCTTTTGAAGCAAGCCTTAGCTCAGCAAATCAATGAGACTAGTCTATTATTGAGTTCATTAGCTGCCTCCAAAAACTATATCGATAAGATTATATTTTCAATGGCAGATGCATTATTAGTTACAACAACATCAGGGACTATAAAAACAGTTAATGAATCTACCCAAGCTTTATTTGGATATAGCGAAGAAGAATTAATCAACCAGCCAGTTTCCCTGCTAATTACCGATGAAGAATTTTTACAGCAAATGAAACATCGGTGTTCATCACTTAAAGGTGAATTCTTAAAGGATATAGAAGTTAGTTGTCAGACCAAAACAGGAGAAAAGGTTTCTATCGCTTTTTCTTGCTCAGCTATTCAGACAGATATAGAGGAATTACAAAACTTTGTTTATGTAGGTCGGGATATCACTGAGCGCAAGCGTGCAGAAGCTGAGATAATTAAGGCGCTTGAACGCGAAAAAGAACTGCGAGAACTCAAATCTAGCTTTATTTCAATGGCGAGCCACGAGTTCCGTACTCCTATGACTTCCATCTTGTCTTCTACTGAATTACTACAAAATTATAGTCATCGATGGACTGATGAGAAAAAAGGCAAACTCTATCATCGTGTTAAAGACGCCATCAAACGGATGACTGAACTCTTAGATGATGTACTGATAGTCAATAAAGCAGAATCAGGAAAGCTGGAGTTCAATCCTAAACCTTTGGCGTTGGAAAAATTTTGTAGTGATTTAGTTGAAGAAATACAACTGGGTATCGCTGGGAAATATAAGATTAACTTTGTCTGCTTAAGTCCAGGCATCAAGCCTTGCCTGGATGAAAAACTTCTACTACACATTTTGAGTAATTTGCTAACGAATGCTATCAAGTATTCACCTCAAGATACTACTGTTCACTTTAGCTGCCACTGCCAGGATGAAGAAGTAATCTTTGAGATCCAGGACGAGGGTATTGGCATTCCAACTGAAGACCAGCCGCGACTATTTGAGTCATTTCATCGGGGTCAAAATGTAGGCACTATTCCTGGTACAGGATTGGGTTTAGCAATTGTCAAAAATTCTGTGGCATTACATGGTGGCAGGATTATGTTTATTAGTGAAGAAGGGGTTGGCACAACCTTTAGAGTCACCCTGCCGTTGGATAACACGATCAGAGATGTTCCAGCGGAATGTCTACACTAGGGGGTAGGGCAAAAGCGTCTTTCCCGTGCCTCCGCTAACCTAAAAGTCTATGACCTTTAGTATTCAATCCTTACCGACAGAGGTAGTGAATCTCATAGCTGCCGGTGAGGTTATTGACTCTTTGGCAGCTGTTGTGCGAGAGCTGGTAGAAAATTCCCTCGATGCTGGTGCAACGCGTATCGTTGTTGCTGTGTGGTGTGACCAGTGGCGGATACGAGTGGCAGATAATGGTTCTGGCATGGATTTAGAAGATTTGAAGCTTGCTGCATCTGCCCATAGTACGAGCAAAATCCGTAGTAGTGATGACCTGTGGAAGATTACCAGTTTGGGATTTCGCGGGGAAGCTTTGCATAGTTTAGCGGCGCTAGCTCAAGTTGAGATTTTAAGCAGGCTGGTTGGAACGGTTGAGGGTTGGCGAGTGACATATAACTCGCAAGGTGAACCGATGCAGGTGGAAGCTACCGCGATCGCTCCCGGTACGGTTGTCACTGTCTCTAATTTATTTGGTGCTTGGCCGGTGCGTCGCAAAGGATTACCGCCCGTTGCCCAACAACTGCGAGCGGTACAAGCAATAATTCAGCAAATTGCCCTATGCCATCCTCACGTCACTTGGCAAGTACAGCAAAATGAGCGCCCATGGTTTACTTTCAGTCCCGGCAACACAGCACAGCAGATTCTCCCTCAAATCTTGAAGCGATTGCGGCAGACTGACTTGCAGGATCTGACATTAGAAGTGCCCACACCTGAGCAGGGGAGCAAGGGAGAATCTTCAACTCAAAACTCAAAACTCTCTTTAGTTGTAGGATTACCAGATCGGTGCCATCGGCGACGCCCTGACTGGGTAAAGGTGGCGACGAATCGACGTATGGTGCGATCGCCTGAATTAGAGCAGACGATTTTGGCAGCTTTAGCGCGAACCTGTCCACGCGATCGCTACCCGATTTGTTTTGTTCACCTCCAGATTTGCCCTAGCCAAATTGACTGGAATCGCCATCCTGCCAAGGCAGAAATTTACTTACACTCGCTCTCCTACTGGCAGGAGCAAGTTACCCAAGCTATTGAGCAAGCACTCCGCATCAATCCAACTAATCTTCCCGAAGCGGCTCACTCGGAACGGGTGACTAAGTTACTTAAGGTATCAGAAGAAAAAGGTGCTTATAATGTCAGCCGTTCAATTCAACCAGCGTCACAAGGAGATGAAAACACGGAGAAATCTCGTGATATCGGGCTAATTGAACTGCGGGCGGTTGCCCAGGTTCACAATATGTATATTCTGGGGGAGCATCCTACAGGGGTGTGGTTGGTAGAACAGCACATTGCCCATGAACGGGTTTTGTATGAGCAAATTTGCGATCGCTGGCAAATAGTACCTTTAGAACCCCCAGTCATTCTCAACCACTTGACATCAGCTCAGGTTGAGCAACTTCAGCGGATAGGTTTGGATGTAGAACCCTTTGGTGAGCAACTCTGGGCAGTACGCAACGCTCCAGCTCTCTTGACAAAACGAGATGATTGTGCATTAGCCCTGCTGGAACTTAGCTTGGGAGGGGATTTACAAACCGCTCAAGTCGCCACTGCCTGCCGCAGTGCAATTCGGAATGGTACATCTCTAAGCTTGCCTGAAATGCAGACGTTGTTAGACCAATGGAAAAGCACTCGCAATCCTCGCACCTGTCCCCACGGACGCCCCATTTATTTATCGTTGGAAGAGTCAGCGCTTGCTCGTTTCTTCCGTCGTCACTGGGTAATTGGTAAGAGTCATGGGATTTGATTTAAGTTCTTCCCCGATGCAGCTGCGACGAAAGATTGCCCATTACTTAGAAGATATAGAAACGCCAGTAGGTAGAGCCGTTAATTTGTTTATTCTGGGACTGATTTTGCTGTCCTCAGCAATTTTCGTAGCACAAACCTACCCAATCCCAGATTCAGTTCGTAATATTATTGATACTATTGATACGTTAATTGGCATAACTTTGGTTGCGGAGTACTCAATCCGTTTTTGGTGTGCTGAAAACAAAATAAAATTTTTCTTTAAACCCTTTTCTATAATTGACTTTGTTGCTATATTGCCCTTTTTATTAAGGCTAAGCAACATAAGTTTTATCCGAATGTTCCGATGGTTTCGCCTGTTGCGATTCATTCGGTTTATAAACATTAAAATTTATTTTTTGCGTATCAACTCGGAAGATGGGGTAATTTTTGCAAGAATATTATTTACCTTATTTACGATTCTTTTTGTTTACTCTGGCTTGATTTATCAAGTTGAGCATCCGGTCAACGCTGAGGCGTTTGAAACGTTTTTGGATGCATTTTATTTCTCAGTTGTAACGATGACAACGGTTGGGTTTGGTGATGTAACTCCCACTTCAGAAGTAGGTCGTCTCCTAACAGTGTTGATGATTTTGACGGGTATTGCGCTGATTCCTTGGCAATTGGGAGATTTGATTAAGCAATTAGTGAAAACAGCTAATCAAGTTGAGAACACTTGTTCAGGTTGTGGTTTGCCCTTTCATGATAAGGATGCTCAGTTCTGCAAAATCTGCGGTGCTAAATTGGAAAAGGTTAAGCTCAGCGAGTCCCAATGAGTAGAGGGGAAGAGGATGGGCGATCGCTCTCTTTTGAAGGGTTTGCCCTGTGCTAATACCAAATCTGTTTCTATTTTTGTCCGCTACAGATATTACTCTCCCAATCCCCCAATGTTTTGGGGGGAGCAAGAAGAGTATCTGTAGCAAGCGTTTAAGAAATTGGTATTAGCTTATAGCTAACTCGGTTGATAAGGTAGCTTCTGTCCAGGCGTCAAGATGCTGCCTATTTGAGAATCTAAAGCTAAAAGACTCTAGATTATTTGAGTTTTGTCAAAAGTTTGAGCTACATAGTGTTCTCAACATTCACTAACTTTCGCTTGACTCAACTAGCTGCATTGACTTCTCAAACGCCATTCTCTGTTCAGCATTGTGCAAAAAGTAGCCATTGACCATAGCAGAAGCTAGCAGCTTACCAAGATGTTCACGGCTCGTGGTAATTGTGACACCAAAAGGTTCAGCAGGTAAGGTTCCCAGCATCCCTACAATGTTGCGTTCGATCACCTGAAGGGCTTCAGTAGAGGGTTTTGAAAGTTGGGTAACTGTTTCTGGATTCAAGGATTGGACGTATTGCCACAGCCAGTTACCGCTATTCGACTCACTATCAGAGAACTCTGGAACTCGATTTGACAGATTGCTCATAGGAGTGACCCCGAGGGAGTAAGCTTGTTTAAATTTCTATAAACTAATGTAATTGGCAGACCCCAGAAACACTAGTAGTACAACCGAACCGCAGACGACGGATTATCCGAATCACAGATGCATGAGTTTTTTACAAAGTTCCATTAGGTGGCTCATCCAATCAGGCAAGTGCGAACAATAGACCGCACAAATGCTAAGAACCCCTCCCCAGGCCTCCCAAAAATGGAGAGCAAGATTTTTCCTCCTGATATGGGGGATTGAGAGGAGTCAATTTGACTTTTGCAAGAGACTCAATAGACCTGTTGCAAAAATACAAAGAACCCCTCCCCAATCCTCACTAAAGCTCCGGTCCCCGAAACGGAGAGGGAGTAAGATTTCCTCCCCCCGAAACGGGCAGGGCTGATTCGTTTTCCCGAAACCCGCCCGGAGTTTAAACTCCGGGCTAATAGCCAAAGTCGTCTAAAGACGACTCAAATAGTGATTTTCAGTCCTCTTGAGAGGACTTGATTCTATGAGACAGGGGTTTTAACCCCT
>DATNPH010000013.1:0-14236 GCA_036703315.1 Coleofasciculaceae cyanobacterium | reverse complement strand
CAAGTGAGTTTGACGGACGAGGGAATGCGCTTTTATGAGCGTTGCCAATTTGTTCTCGAAGCACTATCTGAAGCCGAGTCCAGTGTGGGAAAGCGGCAGAAGCCTTCTGGACTATTACGGCTCAACTGCTCCGTTGCGTTTGGGCAGATGCAGGTGCTCCCCCGCCTACAACGATTTCTCGATCGCTATCGGGATATCAAGATTGACCTAACCATGTCTGACCACTTTGTCGATTTAGTCGGAGAGGGCATCGATTTAGCGATCAGAATTGGCAAGTTTGTCGATGCCAACTCAATCTCACAGCCGCTTGGCACATTCCGATTCGTTGCGGTTGCCTCAGCCGCCTATTTGGAGAAGTTTGGTGAGCCACAAGAACCAGCAGACCTTTTGCAGCACAACTGCATTGTTTATACCAGGCAGTCTACAGGTAATGAATGGCATTTTCGAGGCACGACGGTAACGGTGGGTGGAAATCTACAAGTCAATAACTCGATGGCGCTGCGTGAAGCGGTGTTGGCAAACATTGGCATTGGCACATCCCCAATCTGGTCGTTTAGTGATGAACTCGAAAATCAATCGGTCAAAGTCATCCTGAAAGAATACGAACCTGAGCCAATACCGATTCAGGTGGTTTACCGTCGAGGACGCTTTCAGTCAGCGAAGGTAAGATGCTTTATTGACTTTCTCATAGATGAGTTTAATGCTGGACTGTCTTGATACAATAGACCGGTTTTGAAAATCTCCTTTCATCTTGCAGTGTGAGCGGTACGCTCATGAAAGTCTCTTGCTCTCATTCGCAGCTGGGATAGTATGGGGTCTGAAATTAGGCGATCGCGAAGCGCAACTTGATTAATGAGATCGCCACAGATGCCTTCACTGCTGATGCCAATATTAGAAGCTGCTTATATAGCTTCAATGACCCTAAGAATATCTTCATCAGTAGCCGGACTATTATTATCAATAACCGCATCCCATTGATGGTTAATGCTTGCTGCTATCTTATTGTATTCTTCTACTTTCTCATCTGATACGGGTATGTGTTCTGAATTGTCTCTGTTTCTCACTCTTCTCAAACACTCTTCTAAATCAGCATAGACTTTTATCAACTTGACTTCGTATTTATTTCTTAATGACGAATGCATCTGATTGAATCCGTCTCCTGCTCCTAAACTTTCAATCATCACCTTGCTATGCTGCTGAAACTCCTTATCGATTTCTTTCTCAACTCTTTCCCACCCATTCTCACTAGGGGCTAATTTCAGCCAGATCTGCTCTACTCTTAAGAACTTTATGTCTGTATTTTTATTGACTTGACTTCCAATATAGGTTTTTCCTGAGCCTTTTGGACCAATGAGTATGTATAGTATTTTCCTCATCTTCTATTACCTCTAACGGCGAATATGTTTGAAAATGTATTTTCATGCGAGCTGAAGCGTTAATTGAAAACTGGTATCAAGTGCAGAGGAATTTATCCCTTCAGGTAGCTCGTGACTTCATACTAGAACACCTAAAAAATCGATTAGGACTTCATGCATACAATCGAAATTCTGTCAATGCGTAAGTCCTAGGAACAACTAATCGGTCGAACCTCAAGAGGCTTCCGATTTGGCAACCTACCTCACCTTTGGAATAGTCTCCCGCAGAGATAACCTTGCTATCCAACGGCGGTACTTCACACAGTTAACTGTATCTGCGTTACCCCTTGGCGCAACTGGCGCTGCCTAGCGAGCCAAGAGTGTCTCACGATCTTGCCCAGCAGGGGGGCTAGCTGACTTGCTCCCCATCGCAGCAGTGCGTTTTTACGCAGTAGTTCAGCCTGAGCCGCTTCCTGACTTTGAAGCTGCTGCGCTCGAATAATCTCCGGCTCCCGTTCAGCTTGAATCTTTTGCAAGACGGCATCAATTGCCGCATCTGTTGCCCCGTCACGCAACAGGGGAACCAGATGATTTGCCGCAACAATCACATCTCGTAATGCCATATTGATGCCTTGGGCGCGAATGGGTGACATCGGGTGAACCGCATCGCCCAAGAGCAGTAATCCTGGTGCATACCAACGCGGACAACGCCCGACGACAACCGATAACAGAACAGGCCGTTCAATGGTTTGTGCATGAGTGCGAAAATGCTCTGCTAACCATGGAGGCGATGCAGAAGCCAAAATCTCAGGCCAATCGGCTTGCTTGGAGTCTATTGGGGCATCCTCATGGAGTGCCCAGCCCACCTGAAGATTTCCCTCTGAAGAGCGAAACAGCCCAAAGACATGACGATCGCGAACAATCGAATAAAATATATTCTCCGATTCAAAGCGCTCACTATCGGCCAATTTAAACCAAAGAACATCAAAGCTTCCGGACTGTTGCTCTAGAGGCAAGTTGGCTCGCTGCCGAACAACGGAATTACGACCATCCGCCCCAATAACTAGATTGGCATAGATGGAGCGATCGTCACCCAGCTTTACGCCCGAAACTCGTCCTTCGTTCCACAGTAAATCCTGCACAGGCTCACCCTGCACAAACTCAAAATCGGGATAACTGCTTGCCTGGTCAATCACTGCTTCCAGGAAAGCTGGCTGTGAGACAAGGGTGCAGGGCTTACCACCCGGTTCGATTGGCTCATCAACTCGAAACAGAAATCGGTTCTCAATCAGGACTTCCCAGGCATCCAAAGGTCGATGAGGGATGTTCTCTAGCACAGACGACAATCCGATCTGTTCTAGAGCATCTAGCCCACTGGGCATCAGTCCCTCACCGCGAAAAACTCTCCGGAAGTTACGGGAGGATTCAATCAGCTTGACGGCGATACCACGTTTCACGAGAAGCAGTGCAAGCGTTGCACCAGCCGGTCCTGCCCCGACAATTACAACCTGAGTCATCACTTTGTTACGGTCTTGAATGACCTTAGAATATCAAACTTGAGTTTTATTCAATTTGACTTAGTTCGGTACGTTGTGTACAGCATTTCAGGAATGCTTTAGGGAATTGTTAACAAGAGCCTAGAATTAGAATCACTCATCGTTCACTAGATGGTACGAGAGTCATTAACTACGGACAAAGCCTGGAAAAGTGACGCAGGGTGAGGAAGATTAAAGATGGCTAACATTATCAAACAGCCTTGCGATGAAGGGGTAATCCGCTCTAACCCTTGTACTGCTCCCTGCACTCAAAATGCCAGAATCTGGGTACTGGTAGCAACGATTCTCGGCTCGAGCATGGCATTTATCGACAGCACCGTCGTTAATGTCGCGCTCCCAACTCTACAAACTGAGTTGAATGCTACCGTGGCTGACGCGCAATGGGTAGTTGAGTCCTATGCACTGTTTGTCGCGGCTCTGATATTAGTGGGTGGGTCGTTGGGCGACCATTTGGGACGGCGACGCATCTTCGCTTCTGGAGTAGCACTTTTCGCCATAGCTTCGGTGTGGTGCGGTCTCGCTCCGAACGTACAGCAATTAATCTTCGCACGGGGAGTACAGGGAGTCGGCGCTGCCTTACTCATCCCTGGTAGCCTAGCCATTATCAGCGCGTCATTCACCAAAGACCAACGTGGGGGCGCAATTGGTTTATGGTCAGGCTTTACAGCCATTACCTCAGCAATTGGTCCCGTGTTGGGTGGCTGGCTGATTGAAAATTTCTCTTGGCGCTGGATATTTTTTATCAACATTCCGCTAGCGCTCGTTGTCCTTGGCATCAGCTTCTGGCGCGTACCAGAAAGCCGTGACGTAGAAGCTAACTCAAGCCTTGACTTGTGGGGCGCACTGCTAGTAATGATTGGACTGGGAAGCGTTGTTTATGGACTACTAGAATCTGCCATTGTCGGTTTAAGTAATCCTGTTGTCCTAAGTGCGATCTTCTTTGGCGCAGCTATTTTGGGCGCGTTTATCCTTGTGGAGTCTCGCATTCCCTCGCCAATGATGCCGTTGACGTTGTTCCGTTCGCGCACCTTCAGTGGGGCAAACTTACTAACACTGCTGTTGTACTCGGCGTTAGGTGGAGCTTTGTTCTTTCTCCCCTTTAATTTAATTCAAGTGCAAGGCTATTCAGCAACAGCAGCGGGAGCAGCGCTTGTACCGTTTCCAATAATTATGTTCTTCCTCTCGCGTTGGTCTGGCGGACTCGTGAGTCGCTACGGTGCCAAGCTACCGCTGATGATTGGTCCAACTCTTGCCGCCGTTGGGTTTGGTTTGATGGCGATACCTGGAATTGGCGGCAGTTATTGGACGACGTTTTTCCCGGCGGTAGTGGTGCTGGGTTTGGGCATGACAATTTGTGTCGCACCGTTGACAACGGCGGCAATGAATGCTGTAAAGGTACGCTATGCGGGAGTAGCTTCGGGGATTAATAATGCCGTGTCCCGGATTGCTAGCTTGCTATCAATAGCGGTGTTGGGGATTGTTGTCTTGAGTACCTTTAATAACAGCCTGGACAAACGCATCGCATCGCTAGAACTTTCCCCACAAGCGCAACAGTTTCTTTGGGCACAGCGAATCAATCTGGCTGCGGCAAAAGTGCCTCCGGGACTGAGTAACTCTCTGAGTGCAGCATTGAAAAGAGCGATCGCGGCTTCGTTTGTCGATAGCTTCCGCTTGGTGATGCTGATTGCCGTTGGATTAGCGATCGCGAGTGCAGTGGTTGCCTTTTGGATTAGCGATCGCGAGTGCAGTGGTTGCCTTACTGATGCTCGAAAATCGAAAAAAAACTCGTTAAGGTTGTAACTCACGCAAGGTCTTAATCAAAACTGAGTTAGCACTATTTTAAGATGTTTCTCAAGGTATTTAACTACTAATTACTAACCACTAACTACTAACTGAATCTCCACCCACAAGGGGCAGAGTATTCAATCAGAATCACTGGTTGAACGCTTGATCGCCATCCTTCATCTAGCAAAAAACAAATCTTGTTTGGCGCGGGTGAGGGCAACAAATTCTAGGTTTCTTTCTTGTTCTTTTTCCCAATCTTTCTCGGCTCTCGAATGAGGCACTAAATTAGGTCTGACGTGAAAGACTCGCGACGCTTCTAAGCCTTTTGCACCGTGAATTGTTGTCAAGTTTACAGCATTTTTTGTTTGTTTAGATAGATTGGCGATCGCGTCTTGGAGCTCGGCGGTATTCGTACAATTACTGCCTTTATAGATGGCGTTTAGGGTTTGTACCCGGTCATGCAATCCCACAATCACCATCACTTCTACACCATCAGCCATCATGGCGGCTTTTTGGGACTCATACCAAGTAGTGAGTATAGAGGTAAACTCATCGCTAGTGTATGGCTGTTCCTCCAACCCGACTACCTGCTCTAACAGATTGACTAGCTGACCACTGATATCTCTATTACGAATCAAAGCGGGGATACCTGCACTTAGCAAATCAAAGTAGGTTCGGATTAAGGGATAAAAGCAGCGACAAATGATTAAGTCTCCGCCTCTAACTAGCTTGGGAATTTCTGCAATCCTAATGTCGGATACTGTTCCTTGTGGCGCTCCGGGCTTAGGTTCAATGACTGGATAAATCTTGTTGGCTAATTCGATATGACTAGTGGGACACCTATAGCAAATAGATAGAGGCAAACTTATGGCGAGAGTGCGCTCGATAATGTTGCTAATGCTACGGTGGTCTGAGGCACTAAAGCCCATAATCGCTTGGTGTTTATCTCCTACATAAATGCCTCTGGCTCCCTCCGAGTGTGCCTTCAAGACAAGTTCTAGCTGTGCTTTATTGAGGTCTTGTGCTTCGTCAACACAAAGAAAGTCATAATTACCTACTGGTAGGTTTAATACATTGGGCAACCAGACCATATCTTCGTAAGAAACACTCTCTGGAGCGATGTGTAGTCCGTACTCTAAAACACTACATACAGCTTTTTGGATAAAGTCCCAATCTCCACTAGTTCTAATGCCGTAATGATGACCTAACTGCTTTAAAGCCAAGCTGTCATAAGGGTTGGTTAAGGTTAGCTGCGTAAACTTGATTAAGTCAATTAATCGTCGGCGCTCAAGGGGGTCAAATATTCTTCTCTGGTTGAGATAACCGCTAACAAGCTGGGAATATTTGCGTTGATTAATCTCAGGCAGTCCTCTATAGCGGCGACAAATACTCGATAATCCGAGAGAGTGAATGGTGCTGGATTTGATATGTTTGGGTAGCTTTTGTTCCAGTTGTTGAGCAATGTGCTTGTTGAAAGCTAGGAAACGCGATTGCAAATACTTGGGGATGTAGTTAGCACCCTTAATTAGGGTTGTAGTTTTGCCAGAACCCGGCACAGCCGACACGACACAGGAACCCTGACCTTCTGCCAGCCACTCGAAGATGGCTTTCTGATAGGTAGAAGGAGTAAACCCCAGCACCAAGTCAAAGGAGCGAGGTGAGGGGGTATCCTCCGTGGGATTGGGGCTGTTTGAACGATGGGGAGTTCCTAGCACCATATCCCCTGATCTTGGTTCCATTTGTTCCCCGTTTGTCACAATAAACCTTGGAATCGTTGGGATAGTGTCTTTTCACCTTATCGCAGTCTGCTAAGCCGCGTTCTAGCCAGATGAAATCACCAGCCGCTCCGCTCTTGATGCCCATCTCCTTCTCTTGAGTGGGAGGGTCTTCGGGTCGGAGCTAGTGGAACCAGTTGGAATCAGTAGTAAACAAAGGTAGTTTATTCCATGCATTGGACAATCTCCCAAAAAGACACCACTAACTACTAACTACCAACTACCAATTACTAACCACTAACTACTAACTAATCAACATCTCTATCAATTACCTCTTTACCATCGATAAGCACAAATACTGAGAAATCAGTTGATACAAACCGTTAGCTTTTGTCCTAGGAGTACTTGAGCAATTTGAGCGGATTTTTTTTAGCTGTTCAGTGTGATTTTGCAAAACTTGTTCACAAATATTTACTGTTGTGTGCTCTGGCTCTACTAAATGCGATCGCTGCTTTAAGAGTTGAGCTGATTGCCAGGGACACCAGGCTTCTCCGTGTGATAGTTCTCTTTCCATTTGACCGTATAGCATATCTTGACCATCCTTTTAGGCGAGTGATTGCAAAACTTAAATTTTTCCTACACAGCTGTAGTACTTATAACCCTTTAATTTGCCTTTTATCCAAGGAATCTCTTCAAGTTGTTTCAGTTCCGGAAAAGGATACATAGCGTAATTATTAGTTCTGCTGATATTTGGGATTCCATTGCAACTAGGCTTTATTTAGAAGGGGAATTAAAGCTAGATTAGGGGTGTTGCAGAACATTTTGCGCTTTTATAGGAAGATTGTCTAACTTAAACCTGAACTTGCGCTTGCTCATAAGGCATCTCTAGGTGCAAGTGGCCGCTGTTAGGAAAATTCAGAGTTTGCCACGAGGTCACCACAAGGACTCAATACATGCTGCGAGGTTGGCATTGGGAGATTTGGCAAGGACAAGCGTGGGAACAATCACCCACTGAAAGTATTCAGTGGCTGGGAGTGACTGGGGGAAACAATCCCCCTGATACTCCCTCCTTCTGCCCTCTGCCTTCTTCAACTCAGAATGAGGATACCGTTGTTGAGCAGCGGCAATTGTATTGTCATCAACATATTGAATCAGTTGAGCGGCAGCGTCCCACGCTTGTCGAGCGGTTTGGCGCACTCTGAATCTCGTGTTGCTTCAAACAGCTTGAGCAATAAACGCTTCCAAAGGTTCTCCCATCCCTACGTATTCACTTGAATCGTGAAAGCTTTCTCCTGATCCTCTATTTCCGACCCCTTTTTACGGTGACGTGTACTTAGCAAGAGTTAAGTAAGCTCAGCAGTGACTAGGATGAAAGAGTAGTCACATTTATTTGCAATTGCTCAGCTCACCCAGAGCCTAGTGGTAGGAGGTTGCGATTTTGAGAGATTCATTACCTGAGCCTGATTCATTAAATTCTCCTGGTTCCGACCAGGACTTAGACAGTGTACTTTCGAGCTTTGAAGAAATTCAGGCAGAACTGAATTATAAACAAGCACAAGACGCACTGCGAGGCTTGGTGACCAATCTCGACCTGACGCCCCGAGAGCAAGCTGGTTTGGAGTCAGAAATTGAAGACTTAGCGGCAATGCTGCACAAGCTAGAACACAGCTGTGTGCAAATTGCGGCTTTTGGCATGGTGGGACGAGGTAAATCTTCGGTACTTAATGCCTTATTGGGTCAACCTGTGTTTGAAACGGGGGCACTGCATGGCGTTACCCACAACATGCAGATAGCGAGTTGGCAGTTGAGTCAGGAAAGTGTTGGGGATACAAACCAAGACATTTTGCGAGTTGCCTTACCTAGTATTGGTAATTCCCAGATACAGCTAATTGATACTCCGGGAATTGATGAAGTAGACGGTGAGACTCGCGAAGCTTTGGCTCATCAGGTTGCCAAACAGGTAGATCTGATTTTGTTCATGATTGCTGGTGACATGACTAAGGTGGAATACGATGCCCTCTCGCAGTTGCGGGAGGTTGGTAAACCCATGTTGCTAGTGTTCAACAAAATTGATCAGTATCCCGAAGCGGATCGCATGGCTATTTACCGCAAAATACGGGATGAGCGAGTCAAGCAGTTGCTTTCACCCGATGAGATCGTCATGGTTGCCGCCTCGCCATTAGTGGCGACGGCAGTGCGACGTGCTGATGGCAGTATGGGGATACAGCGCCGTCCTGGGAAACCGCAGATTGAAGATTTGAAGCTAAAAATTCTGGAGATTTTGCATCGAGAAGGCAAGTCTCTAATTGCTCTCAACACGATGCTTTATGCGGATGAGGTGAATGAGCAGTTGGTGCAGCGGAAAATGACGATTCGGGAGGAGAGTGCTAATCAGATTATCTGGAAAGCGGTAATGACAAAGGCTGTTGCGATCGCTCTCAATCCCATCACCGTCGTAGACCTCCTCACCGCAACCATAATTGATGTGGTGATGATTCTAACCTTATCCAAACTCTACGGCATTTCCATGACGCAGCAGGGAGCGGTTGGGTTGCTGCAAAAAATTGTACTCGGCATGGGTGGCATCGGTGCTAGCGAACTTTTGGCAACTCTAGGACTGAGTTCTCTCAAAGGTTTGTTAGGTATTTCACTACCCGCAACAGGTGGAGTATCCTTAGCTCCTTATCTTTCTGTAGCCGTGACTCAGGCAGGAGTAGCTGGTGTCTCTACGTATGCCATTGGACAAGTTACTAAGTTTTATCTAGCCAATGGGGCATCTTGGGGACCAGATAGACCAAAAGCAGTTGTGAGTCGCATTCTCTCTTCACTGGATGAAACTTCTATCCTCAATCGCATCAAAGGGGAATTGGAGGCGAAACTCGGTGGAGGGCGATTAAATATGAAGACGCGGTAGCACTAGATAAACGTATGAGTTGAGTGAAGGCGATTGCGTTTGAAAGAGGCGAGTGCATTGCTGCCTCAAAGGCTTATTTTGAACTTCTATCCGGATAGCCAAACCTAGAATTTGTAGTCATCATGTAGAACTTTTATCCTTCCCAAGGGTTATGCCAGAAGAAACTATTTCAATAGTCACAGAAAATACAACTCAACAACCAACTGCACCGACCAGGAGTTGGGAAGTTACTCCAGAAACTTCTATAAGACAAAAAGTAGAGGTTGGTGTTGAGAAGTTAGAGCAGGAAATGACTCATTTTCTGCAAGTAGTAGGTCGGCTGTTTAATCGTGCTGAACAGGAAGCGAGTAAAAAACCTGGGATGCAACTAGATGAAATTGAGCTGTCGGTAGAAATTAACGGTGAAGGAAAAGTTAGCCTAATTGGAAGTGGTGCAAAAGCTGGAGGTAAAGGAGCAATAAAGCTCAAATTCAAACGGGCAGAAGCAGGGTGAGATAGCAAGCAACTGGATTGTATTGAAAAAGATATAGGACTACTCCTGACAAAAACAGGGTAGAGGCTTCGCCATGCCAGAGAAAGAGACGATGTCAGAACTGTTGCTAAAGACAGCGCTGACGGCAATCCAAGAGATTGAAAATGAATGCAACCGAGCCGAGGTGCTAGCAACATTAGCACCTTACTTACCAGAGGTACTGCTAGGAAATGCCCTGGTTATGGTAAGGCGAATTAAAGATGAGCATAAACATACGGCACTGACAGCATTAACACCTTACTTGCCAGAAGCACTACTAGAGCAAGCCCTAGCAATGGCACGTCGAATTGAAGACAGTTATGAACATGCCAAGGCTCTAGCAGTAATAGTCCCTCGTTTAGCTGAGTTGGGACATCTAGAAAAGGCATTGGCGATAGCAAATGAAATTAAGCCTGATTGTGAGCGCTTCGAGGCACTGGCAGCATTGGTTTCCCAGTTAGCTGAGTTGGGTCAGCTAACGGCTGGACTGACTATACTATGTAAGATTAAGGCTGATAAACGAAGAACGAAGGCACTGGTAGCGCTGGCGTCTAAGTTGACACAATTAGCTCAACTCAAGAAGGTGCTGAATCTGGCTTACCAGATTAGCAATGAGGAGCAACAAGCAGAGGCACTGGCGGCACTGCTTCCTTACTTGCCAGAACCATTGCAAGAGAAAGCCTTAACTACAGCCCGTAGGATTAGTACTGAGAAGTTACAAACCCATACTTTACGGGCAATGGCTTCTCTCTTACCGAAGCCCCTAATCAAGAAAACACTGGTCGCTGTCCAGAAAATCAAGGATAAGGATCAACGCTCTAAGGTGCAAGCGGCACTAGCTAATAGGCTGGCTGAGCTGGGAGTGCAACAAGAAGCACTAGTTACAGCACAAAATGTTGAGGCGGAAAATTGGCGAGTAAGAGCATGGGTAGGGTTGCTTCCCTACTTACCAGAGCCTCTGAAAAGTTTAGTATTCAACAAAGCCTTGATCACTGCACAGAATATCGAAGCTGATATCCGAAGAGCAATGGCGTTAGCCGCACTAGTTCCGTGGCTAGCAAAGTTCGGTCGTGTAGAGGAGGCATTAGCTACAGCCGAAGGAATTGAGTTCGACTATTGGCGAAGAGACGCGTTGACGGGGCTAGCTCCTGGGGTAGCCGAGTTGGAACCGCTAGAGCTAGCACTAGTTGCTGCACAGAAGCTGAGCAGCGAAGAGCGAGCCAACGCTTTAGCATTACTAGTTCCCAGGTTGGCTAAGTCCGGTCGCCTAGAGGACGCCTTAGCTACGGCACAGGGGATTGAATTAAAAAATTGGCAAGCCGAGGCACTAGCCGCTCTGATTCCTTGGCTGGCAGAACTTCCTTCTGACAGTAGAGATTCTCTACGGCATTACATACTCCAAAAACTAGAGGAAGCCGCGACCGAGAGATCGCACATACAACTACTACATACGTTATCGCCTGTGCTTGTAGCACTAGGAGGGGTAGAGGCAGTAGCCCAGGCTTTCCATTTAGTCGCGCTCGAATTGGAGCGCTCTCCTGAGCCTTCCTTCTTTGGCAGTTATGGTGCGATTAAAGATTTTAGTTCTGGTGTGATTATAGGTTCGGGTGGGTATTTTGCGGAGCAATCGAGTCCTGTCAGACGCAAATCGCCTCATAGTGTAAAACCTTTTCCTAATAAGCAACCGATAAAGGTCACTCTCCCAGCCTTAGTTAAGTTGGTACGCTATCCTAATTTAGATTGTCCAGACCACGCCCTAGTCAACCAAAAGTTTAGCTTATTTGCCCAGCTCCTAATTGATCCTCCTGAGCTAGGAATTGAAGCTGTTGAAGTCGAAGACACGGATGTACTTGAGCAATTGCCTGAAGTAGAAGTAGTATTGCGTGTTCGTGGCTTTGACATTGAGGATAGCAATACTAAAGTCACACAAGTAAAGCGGGATGATGACTCAGAGGTGCGCTTTAGCCTCATTCCCCGTCGCATAGGTGAGCAGCAAATTCGGATAGATTTCTATCAGCATGGTCGGCGTCTCGGTACTGCAAGACACAATGTACTGGTCGTTGAGGAGCTGGTAAACGTAGATCTGCCTCAGGTCAATAGACCAATGAGCATTGAGCTGAGAACCTTACCTGCCTCGTCTCCACCCGACTTAGAGCTATGTGTCGAGCTCGATAGGCATGACGGTCGTACCCTATACTTTACTCTGCACTCCACTAAGGGAGCAGTTGGGTATCACCATACCAAAGTTGGGCAAGTGACATTGCAAGGTTCTCCACTGGAGAAGATGCAGGCGGTGTACCAGGAAATGAGCCGTCTAGCTGCCCCGGTTAAGCCAGAAGAAAAAGCATTGGCTGAGCGACGGTTAGCTACTTTGGGTCACAATTTATGGGATGAGCTAATCCCTGACAAGTTGAAGCAGGAGTATTGGCGGTTCAAGTCTTATGTCAAAACTTTCCTCATCACTTCAGATGAGCCTTGGGTGCCATGGGAAGTACTGAAACCCTATCGCTACCACAATGATGGTGAACGAGAAGACAACCCGTTTTGGTGCCAGCAATTTGCTTTATCTCGCTGGCTGTCAGGCCCAGGCACCACTGATGAGCTGCTATTAGGCGCAGCACGACCAGTTGCACCTAATCAAGTTAACCTACTCTCGGTGCAGGAAGAAGTCGCATTTATCAGACACTTGCACGATTTACATACCGGTATTACTGTACTCGAACCTTTCAGCGCCTGCCTAGACGTGTTGGACTGGTTGGAGACTGGGAAATTCTCGATGTTACACTTTGCCTGCCACGGTATGTTTGATGCCACCTCTCCCGATAACTCGGCAATCAAGCTGACAGATGGCATCCTACGTCCTTCTGACATTCAGATAAGATTTGGCGGACAGCGACCACGTCCCCTGCTATTCATCAATGCCTGCCATGGCGGGCGGTCAGAGTTTAGCTTTACTGGCTTGGGTGGATGGGCAGAGCAATTGGTCACAAAGGCGCGTGTAGGTGCTTTTGTCGGTGCTATGTGGGAAGTAAATGATGGTCTGGCACTACAATTTGCCCAACGTTTCTATACTGAATTATTGAAGAATAACGAGACTATTAGTGAGGCATTTCGTAAGGCCAGGGAAGAAATTCGCCAACTTGCACCTTACAACTCAACCTGGCTAGCATATGCACTCTATTCTGACCCAGAAGGACGGTTTAAAGAGGCGCAGTAGACTACCAATCAGCTTCTTGAGCAACCCTTAAAATATATTCTGTCCGATCCACCAAAGCTGATTAGCAAGATTCAAAGCTGGATTGATGAGATTGTCTAGGAAGTGAAGAGAGATGCGAGCACCTATTCAAGGAATGCCCTTGACCTACCATATTTAGTATCGTTATCCAACCCACAGCTACCCGTGACAACCCTCAACGCCAGTAACCTAACCCTCGATGATGTTCATCATCTTCTTGGCTTTCAAAGGCAATACAACGGCTCATTCACTCCCTTATTATCCCTGGATCCGATTACAGAACTTGAACAACAAGAACTAAACCGCATTTGGCATGACTTTGAACCTTATCTAACTTCAGGCAAAATGTCTGAAGGTGTGGTTAAGGCGATGACCACTTTTCCTTTAATGCGAGCAGGAGGTTTCTATAGCCCTCCAATTCGGCTGAGCATAGAAGAAGGCATTGCTGCCATCAATATTGTTAATGAAGATACCAGAATTACAGGACGATTTGATATTCTGTCAGTCAATTACGAGCATCTGACAGCCACTAATACTTTTCTTTGGGTGTTAGTGATTGAAACTAAAGAAGGATTAGCCAACGTTTGGGCCGGTTTACCTCAACTGCTCACCTATGCCTATAAAAGCCTTGAGCATCAAACTTCCGTTTGGGGATTAGCGACCAACGGACTAAACTATCAGTTTGTGTGCATCCAGTCAGAAACTTCCCCAACTTATCAACTCATGCCCTTACTAAACTTATTTGAACTCGAATCTTCAATCCGATTGCTGCAAGTACTCAAGGCTATTTGTAAACTACACAATTAATAAGCATTGATATGACGCGATCACCTCATATCAAGTCAGTTGGTTTACTTCGTTGATACTCCTTAGTTGATATTCCTTAATTTAAAGCTAATGGCTAATCGCCAATAGTAGCAGACAATTAGCCATTAGCCATTAGCAGTTAGCTACCTCTAAATTTGTCAAGTTCCCTACTCTCCCCTGATTTATTTAATATCTATCAGGTGGTCTGTCTTGCTTAAAAGAATCCAGCCATTCGCGAACTTGAGTAGCAGCGATATCGCGAGCACCTAAACCAAAGGCAAGAGCGATCGCTACTGCAATGGCTCCTAAGAGCAGTCCAAAAGCTAAATTCACAATTTGGCTGGCAATACCCATTTGT
>DATNPH010000010.1:0-27745 GCA_036703315.1 Coleofasciculaceae cyanobacterium | reverse complement strand
CCTTCATCTGCATACTTCCTCAGCGTATGGGGATGCAAACCCAGAAATTCGACCGCTTTTCTGAGTGGGATATATGCCATGCCGTAAACATTAGCATATATAAACGAATATAAGCAAATTATTTCCTGTTGATTAGCCTCCAAGCTAAGCGATCGCTTCTAACTCAAAACTATACCCCCAACTTTTCCCGTATCACGTCTTCCTTGTCTTTAAAGCCGACCGATACTGCCGTTCCATCCTTAACGAAAAGCGGTCGCTTGAGAAGCATCGCATCCTTAGCAAACGCCTCAATCCACTGATCATCTGTCCAAGTCTGCTTTTCGTCACCCAACGCTCGGTAGGACTGACCAGAGGTGTTACGCATTGGCTTATACCCCAGAGCTTTCACCCAAGATTGGATCAGCTTGCGAGTTGGCGGATTGTCCTTTGTATTAATGAACTCGTACTCAACACCGCTATCTGCGAGCCACTTGAAAGCTTTCTTGCAGGTGCCACAATTTGGGATTCCGTAGACTTGAATGGACATAATGCTTGTTAATTAACATCAACTGCTAGGCAATGCACCCAATATCTTCAAGCATTTCCAAATGCTTTTGTACAGGTGCAAGCGTATTGGCGGCAATCATTCCACTGGCGGCGACGGCGGGTAGTCCAATACCAGGGAAGGTCGAATCTCCACAGCACAGTAGTCCTGGGAGAGGCGTATTGGAGCCTGGAAACAAGCTTTCTCCTGCCCGAATCGCTGGACCATACGAACCTCGATGGCGTCGCAGAAAGCGCTCGTGGGTTAGGGGTGTACCAACCAGTGTTACCTCACTCCGGCGTCGCACATCTGGAATAATTCGCTCTAAAGCTTGCCACATGACTTCTGCACGCAAAAGCTTTTGTTGCGCATACTCTTCACTGGGGCGCTCCATCCCCTGCCAGAGGTCATACGGCTCATTCCCTGGTGTATAGACGTGGATTACGTGCTTTCCGGGTGGGGCGAGCGATGGGTCGAGAACAGACGGAATCGACAAGACTACGACATTCTGAGGAGCTGTCACGCCTTTGTCCCAATCATTGACCACAATATAGTGACAGGCAAGGTCTGTGCGTAGTCCTTGAGCATCAATGCCGAGGTGAAGATGCATAAAACTGTCACACTCTGGTGTCGCCTGTCGAGAAGCTCGAAACCGTTTTGGCACGGCTGTTTGTGGTAGCAGCTTGAGGGTATCCCATACCGACGCATTCGATACGACTGCCCGACGTGCTCGGAGCTGTTTGCCGCCACGTAGACGCACACCGACTGCGCGATCGCCTTCTACCAACACTTGCTCGACATGAGCATTCAGCATCAGTTGACCGCCGTATCGCTTGAGTCCCCTGATTAAGGCGTCCACAAGAGCACCACTGCCCCCCACAGGATAGTCCAGCACCACGCCAGGTCGGTACCAGTCTGCAAACATAAATGCTACCTCTGCTGCACTGGTACCAGTGGCTGGTAATCCGGACAGGAGGAAACACAATAGATTGAGCCAGTTGTGCGTAAACGGGTCATTGATAACGCCATCCATGATGCGCGAGAAAGGTCCTGTCAGCTTAGCGATATTAGTAGCATGCCGGAGTAAGGACGGGGCAAATCGACCCACGGTGAGCGCGGCACCCAGATTAAAGCGCAGAGCAGCAGGCGGCATTGCAACAACAGCACTCATCAAGGGTTGCATCACGCGCTGAAGCTCCTGCCATTCAGCCACAGCATTGTTGCCACGAAGCCTCGTCAAAACTTCGCAGAATTGCTCAGCACCAACTGATGTGTCAAAATTCCCTTCCGGCAGACAGCAACCCCATGTATCGTAGGTTACGCATGGCAGCTTCTCGCCAATAGCATCTAGCACTTGCCGAAGAGGATTGGCAGAGGGGCTATACGATAAACCTGAGTATAGCGACGGTCCTGAGTCGAACTTGAATCCGTTGCGCTCAAACCCGTGTGCGGCACCACCGGGGATAGAGTGGCTCTCGCAGATGGTTACCTCGAAGCCATACCGAGCCAGAAGAGCTGCACAGCTTAAACCACCAATCCCACTACCAATTACAATGACATCTGTTTGGCGATCGCTCAATGTTTAACTCCCTTCTCTACGGTCATGAACTTGTGCCACTCTGGATTAGAGAGTTGCAAAACTCTTTCTTTTTATACTCTTGCTGACAGGGAAACGGCTTCTCGATAAACCAATGTTCGCAACCATCTGGGGAAAGAGAAGAAATTTGACTGCCTGCACTTTCAAATTCTCCATGCATGCAAATATTGCCCTTGTGCTCCCGCAAAATCGATTGCGCTGTGTCAAAAGAAAATTTTCCCTCGTTCAACTTGCACAAGTGTCTGACTCGGCCTTCCCTAGAATTTGGAGATAAGGAGTCAGAAATACCTCCCTCACTAAAAAGCTGAGCAAAATCAAAGTTATCCTCCCCAGTACACCATCCCTGATTAACAGCATATTGAACCACTTCTGAGTGCCTGAGAGTGCCTGCGTTCCTAATACTGAGATTGTTAGAAATTGACCGAGTTCCCTGCGTGACTTGTTCAGCAACCCAGTACAAGCCAGCTGTTTCCAGCACCCACGCTTCATTTTTATCTGCCAAGATAAAAGAGTTATGATAATTCATCGAGAAATGTTCTGCACAGTTACCCCCTTGTCCATACTGTTCTAGCAATGAGGTGATGACTTTAAGTGCCGATAAAGCCGTCTCACCTCGTTCTAAAGCTAATCGCACCAAATCCATTCCCAATAAGCCAGTACTTTTATAGGGTTCGACCGTCCAAACCGCTTCATTCCCAACTACAACTCCACACTCATTGGCTCCCATTTCTGCGCCCCACATCCACCGGGGTTTGGAGAGAATAACAGCAAAAGTTTTCTCGACTTGTTCAATGGTGATATAGCTGCATTTAACGCGCTCGTTTTGGGTGTGTTTTTTAGCTGGAATAACAACAACATCTTGGATTTCTCCTTGGGGGCGATCGCTATTTTTACCAAAAATAACATTGCCGTCTTTGGTACTATTCGGCAAGCCAACAAATGTATCACACATAGCCGTCGTTCCTCTATCTAAAGTTTTAGTACTACCCAACAAGAACCTTATCAAGCCAGATTTGGTTTTACCGATATGTCCTCACTACTACGTAGGTGGACAAAGCTAAACGTAAGGTGGGCCTACCCTTCTCAGCCCTGTCAAGGTGAGAAGAATCTGTACGGAAATTGTGCATTTTCGCCCCCCGCCCCCAATTCTGGGGGGAGAAAATCCGGTTCCCCCCAAAGTTGGGGGCTAGGGGGGCAAGATACCTTACAACTTGGTATGGCACCTTGACAGGGATAGGATGCCCATCTCAATCTTGTAGTCCTATTCCCGATAAAATCATGGGTATGCCCACCCTACAAGCTTAAGATTTTACCTATATATTTTCTACTAGTTATCACGCTTATTCCAACAAGTTGATGAGATAATTTTAGCCTCTTTATCATCTAAATAAAATTCATAAATAGGGTCTCCGGATACTTCACAAGGTAAAGGTTCAATGATTTTTGTGAAGGGATTCCAAACAGCTGTTACTGTTCTTTTTGCTTTCTTTCTTACTAGTTCACAGTGAATATGTACTGTGGGCAGATGGATTACCATTGCACTGTGCAAAGATGCTTCTACCTTCAGGGCATAGCGCTCTTTGACATCTGCCAGCTTCCTCTCTAATTCCCGATGAGTTGCTTCAATACGAGCTAATTCTTTCTCTTTCTCCTCACCGATTAAACCTCGATACTCAATTTTTGAGGTAATCTCTCCAGCAATGGCACTGTAATAATTATGAAGTCGTTCAGAGTCTCTATTTCTTGCTCGTGTTAATTTAGCAGACCAATTTTCTAACTCGGCGGCAATTAATTTAGCGGATGTCTGTTCGATCAAATTCGATAATTTCTCAAATGACATTGCTGAGGTTAGCGGTTGATTGTTTACATCAATTCGGTCAGCTTCCCAAAACAAAGCATCTCCAATTTCTACAGGTGTCACCCCTGTTAATTCATTGATGATGAAGGAAGCCATACCAATTCTTCTTTCATCTGCTTCGGCTGTATAAGCTACATTGCACCAGATATAATGGGTAATTTCTGGCTTAGCATCCAGGAAGCGAATCAACCCATTTTGAGGGATAAGTTTTTGCTGTAGGAGTTTGTCAAACCCTGAGGTTTTTAAATAACCATCAAATTTCACTCCTATTGCCGTAACGCATCCTTTATCAGCTAGCAGTTCAGAGAACTTATTGAGCAATGCCGAGTGATAGGTAACGAAACAGCTATTGGGAATATCAGCTCTAGTAGTTAATGTAACTTCTTCAGGAAGTTCGAGAACTTTAGCGATATTTTGAGTTAATAGGACATTTAGAATCTGCTCTCCCTCCGGTTCAGCTATTCCATCATGTAGGGAGATAAGTTTTGTCAGCGTCGAAAGAATTGGATCGGAAACCATTTTAAGAAACACGCCTAGGAGTTAACTGCTCAATATTTGGTAAAGATTTAATTTTATGCTTCGAAATCTTCTCCAAAAATCTGCTCATCTAGTTCTCTGGTCTCTCGGTACTTATCTTTAGCGTTGATCAAGTCAGTTGCTAGTTGCTCAAATGCCGTATCTAGTTCTGGTTTGGCTTGATTCTTTAGCCAGATATCTATTACTACTTCGCTGAAATCAAATTCATCATCAACATTTCCCAATATTGTCTCGATTTCTCCTACTACGAGTTCAAACATATTGATTTTATCGTGTAAAATTCGCAGAATATATTCTTCAATGCTGTCCTTTAAGCAGAAGTTGAAGATAAACACATCCTGTGTTTGCCCGATACGATGGATTCTCCCGATGCGTTGTTCAATTTTCATCGGGTTCCAGGGTAGATCATAGTTGACGATTGAGTTGGCAAACTGGATATTGCGTCCTTCTCCACCCGTCTCGGATGCTATTAGGACAGAAACGCGATCGCGAAAATCCTCAATAGCTGCATCTTTCTCTTTTAATGACATATCCCCAAGAAATTGGGCAAATGGAATACCTGCATCTTCCAGCGTTGTGGCTAAGTAAGCACTGGTCGCTCGATGAGTTGTGAAGACGATTGTTTTTTGGGTTGATTGTTTTAACAAGTCTACTAAAGCTTTAGCCTTTTCAACTTGTTTAATCTGTGAGGCTCGTCGGGTTAATGTTTTTAATTGATTACTCTCGAATTTCTTGGCAAGGTTCTTGAGAGAATCAGCTAAGGCTTGAGGCGAAGAACCTGCCCGCATTAAGAGATTGGTACGGGAAAATTTGTCTAACTTTTGCGTTTTTTCAGTGTCTGACGCCTTCATCTCAAAAGAACGCAGATACTCAGTCAACTCCTGATAGACTTTCTGTTCGCTGGCAGAAGGAGTGACTGTAATAGTGGTGGCGAAACGTTTGGGTAACTGCACATCTACTAGAGAACGAGTATTGCGTACCATCACTTCCCGCATTAGCTGTCGTAACTTTTCTGGGTTTTTGGGGACTCGTCCATTTCTTGAGGAAACATACTCCTTTTTGAAGGCCGCTTCGGTTTTCAATAATCCTGGTTTGAGGAGGGTTAAGAGATTAAACAGTTCTACTAGGGAGTTTTGGACAGGAGTGGCAGTGAGCATTAGGATAAATCGTTTATTTAAGGCATTGACGAGTTTCCAGTTGAGGGTGCTGCGATTTTTCAGGTGATGCGCTTCATCGACAATAACCAAATCCCAGTTTCGGGTTGTAACTAAGTTGAAGTGCTTTGAGGATTTAGCGGTGTTGAGGGAGGCAATTAGTCTGTTATTTGTACTCCAAAATTCATTGGGGTATTGGAGTTGTTTGTCGTCGGTGGTAACGGTGTCAATAGCAAATTTCGATTTCAACTCAAGTTGCCACTGAGAGACAAGGGAAGCTGGAGTGAGAATTAGAAGAGATTGAATCATACCTCGTGCCAGGTACTCGCAACAGATCAGCCCAGCTTCGATGGTTTTCCCCAATCCCACTTCATCGGCGAGTAGGGCGCGTCCTCCCAGTTGTCTGAGGACTTTTCTGGCAGTTTCAATTTGATACCAGTGTTTGTCGATCGCCGTCAAGGTGGGAAGGCACACAAGTTGGTCATAATCCGCCATTACAGATAAGTTGAACAACTTTTTGCGGGCTTCGTAGTAGTTAATATCGTCAGTTTCCCCAGCTTTAAGGGCTTCTAAGGCACTGGAGCGATTGAATTTAAAGGTATAGAAGTTGTCAGTATTCATCATTATCCTAGTTATTTCATCCTGATATTAATACTGTTGAGGAGAACGTAGAGAAGATGCGGCTTGGATTGTCTAGGCTTTTCGTATACATCTGAAACTCCTACCTGCCTTCGAGCCAGTTGTGTTCAATCGGTAATATCTGTAGACAGTTGAGAAACCGCACACCTAAAAAGTCTCGTGCTTAACGTCAGAGTGGATATTTACAGCTTGCTTACCCAGACTTTTCATTAAGTGGCATGGCACTGCCCTGATTAAACCTTTTCTAGAGCTTGACTAGAGGAAGAAGAAGTTTTATCAGCATTTCTAATCATGAAAGGTTTTACAAGTTTTATCTTTTTTCTCACTCTACTCGGTGGTGCGGCTTACAAAGGAATTTTACCAACCTTAAGCGCTAGCGATGCAGCAACGGCTAACCCAACTTCCACCCCCGCAGTTGTCAGCAAGATACCAACAACCGAGCCAGTTACCGTTTGTAACCATAGCGACAAAGACTTAGCAATTCGTGAACAGAAGTTAGAAAAGCAGCTTCGTCAGATTCAGGAATCAACGGCTGTTACTCTTGGAGAACTGGAGCGTCTTGACCAGGAACTACAGCAGTTTTCTTCTAGACCCGACAAGGTTAACGCCTCACAGCAAGCGGCATCTCAGTGGAATGATACCCTTGCTCAACTCAAGCAAACCTTGGCAAACAAAGGGGTTGAGTCAATGGAGAAACAATCCAATCCGGCTTTTGACCTAGGCTACTCTCAAACACCAGAGCCAAAGATAACCGTCTCCTTTAACCCGGTAGCCATCATCACTAACCTTCAGGGTGCTGTTGAGCAAGTGAAACTGGACAACGGTAATAACGTTAAGGGTACCTCTCAGTCTGTGACGGCGGCGAAAGCACAAGTTAATGCCCAATCGGCTAACTCAGTAAGACAACTAGAGCAGGAATTAAACAGCATTAGAGCTCGCTGTAATTCCCTCACTCAAGCGTCTCGTCCCCAAACTTCTTCCCCCCAAGCTGATGCCGCCTACACGTACCACAGCGCACAGCCTGATCCTAATCTCCCGCCTGTTCAAGCCATCCCCTGTAGCGACTCGCGTATAGTCAACAATCCCAAACAGGTGTGTGAAAGCAGCCCAGGTGTTATTAGAATGCCTCGCTTGAATTTCTAGACTGTGCTTACTGTTTGGACTTTGAACCAATTTGACTGAGTTGAAGAAATTGTCCAAAGTCTAAATAAAAATAACCCAAGCTCTAACTTAAGGATGAGGAGGCTAAGTAAATCATTGAATAAAAAAGAGTATATAAATGAACATCAACTCAGAAAGCTATGAAAACTGAAGAAGCAACCCATTCCAGCAATAGTGAACCTAATTTGGCTAAAAAACCCGCTTTTCAATATGTACTCAGTGTTTCAATAGGAGTATTCCTAATTGTCCTTTTAGCGGCAAGCGCTTATTACGGAATTTTCCGCTTTTAATCTGTCTTCAGAAGAACAGTTGGTTTGGCTTTACAAACCACTTCACCCCTGCTCAATTAGTTGTCTATCAATAAAAAAGCCCTCGCCAAGAAAGGTGAGGGCTTTTTGTTGGTAGAGTTAAGCGACGCTAACAAATCTAATACCATTTGGTTAAATGTTTGACACTTATCGGTAATTAGGTTTTAGGTGTTAGGTAGTAGGCGGTAGGAAGGACGCTACAACCTACTACCTTGACTATTTATGTCATTTTTAAGACCAATTTGTATAAATCCCCACAAATCCTCCTGTATCTGAACTCGGTTCTTTGGGAACAGACAAGCAACAGATGAATGGTTTATCTTGGTAACAGATTGGAAATATTACTCCTAGTAGGTGCAATGCCCCGGTACGGCTGTTACAAACTGACCTAAGAGTTAGTAAGTATGTCGCTGGATCTAATGTAAGTATCTGCTTTTTAGTTTATTGCCAGCTTCTCTCCAGATCGAATCAGGTTTAGTGCTTCTCCCTCATCAACTTACTGTTTTCCTTGAATCAGGGAAGTAGACCTCTTGTGAAACCATTCATAAATAGTCTGAAGAAGTGGTTGACAATTCTGCCGCTTGTCGGTGTGATTCCTATGCTGCCGCACCCGGCTGCGCAAACACTTCATGTCATTCTACCAGCCCAAGCACAACCCATTACACCTGCTGGCGATCGCACTGGCACAGTTGTCTCTCCAAACGGAAACCAACTTAATATCTCAGGTGGTACCCTCTCTGGTGATGGAGCTAATCTTTTTCATAGCTTTGAACAATTTGGACTTAGTTCGGGACAGATTGCTAATTTTCTGTCTAATCCTCAGATTCAGAATATCTTGGGTCGCATAACGGGCGGCAGTCCTTCTTTAATTAACGGCTTAATCCAGATAACCGGCGGCAATTCCAACTTATTTTTGATGAATCCCGCTGGGATTATTTTTGGTTCAAATGCGAGTTTGAACGTTCCTGCCTCCTTTAGTGCCACTACTGCCACAGGGATCGGCTTTGGTGGGACTAATTGGTTCAATGCTAGGGGTGACAATAACTACCAGAACTTAATCGGTACACCCAGCCAGTTTGCTTTTAACCTATCTCAACCCGGAAGTATTATCAATGCTGGCCATTTGGTAGTGCAACAGGGACAGAATGTAACGTTGCTAGGCGGCAATGTTATTAATACTGGGCAAATAACTGCACCAGGTGGAAATATCACCCTTGCAGCTGTACCCGGTGAAAATTTAGTACGAATTAGTCAACCTGGACAGCTGCTGAGTTTGGAAATTGAACCAAAGACAGCAGATGAACAGCTGCAATCGATTAGAGCGCTAGATTTACCGACTCTGCTGACGGGATTGCCGGGGAGTGTGGAGACAGGGTTGAGTGTTTCCTCAACGGGTACCGTGCAACTGAAGAATTCCGCTACGACGATACCCACGGGGACAGGAGTTGCCGTCGCTTCCGGTACTCTAAACCCTTCAAACCTTGTCCCAGGAACCACTGGCGGTACTGTCAATATTCTGGGTAACAACGTCGGCTTGTTCAATACCAATCTCAGTAGCACCGTAGCCACACTTTCAGCTACTGATAATCTCACCTTAGTAGAAAGCCAACTACGCACTATAGGTGACTTGACTCTGTCAGCAGGCAATACTGTCTTTGTCCGGGACAGTATTGCCAATCCCTTTTTAGCTCAGGCGGGGGGCAATCTAACGATTCAGGGGAACCAAAACGTTGATATTCTGGCGTTGAATCATCCTCAGACACCGTTTGTGAGTGGTGGAACCCTGAAGTTAGTTAGTAATGGCAATGTTTCTGGGGATGCTCACTTTGCCAGTGGTGGTAGTTTCTCGATTCTCAACTTGGCAGGTGCTCCGGGAAACTTTGTTAGTCTCTATGATCCGATTATTAGAGCGATCGGGGATGTTCAGTTTGGCAATTATACAGGTGTAGCGCTCAAGGTAGAGGCGACAGGCAGCATTAGAGGGGGAAACATCACGATTACTGGAGCTGATGTTTCCGGTGCTATTCCCGCTACAGATCCAGATTTTGCGGCGTTGACGGGAAGCCGTGCCCTGATTTTGCGGGCAGGTTTGAATGCCGTGACTCCTACCAATTTTCCTTCAGCCCAAGGGACACCCCCAATCCTCTTCCAACCACCAGCAGTACCATTACCACTGCCACCAGGAAGTATAGAAGTCGGAAATATCAACACGTCTGCTGCTCAATTTCCGATCAACGCTGGGCCAGTTACCTTGTCCGCTACAGGTACAATTACGACAGGTAATATCAATGCCTTTGCCTCCATTCCTGGATTGTTCAGCGGTAGCGGTGGTCGTGTAACCATCTCCGCAGACGGTAATATTCAGACAGGGTTGATTACTTCAGCTAGCGCAGGCGGGGCAGGGAGTCCAATTACTGTAACCAGTACCAATGGTTCCATCACGACAGGCAACCTAAATGCCTCCGGTTTAAATCAAGGTGGTGGTGCAACTGTGCGGCTTACGGCTAACAACGGCATCATTACTACAGGCGACATCTATACCGGAGTGACGGCTTTTGGTGGCGTTGGCAATGCTCCACCTGATGAGCTACCTCCAGCTGGAGGAATTATCGAACTGGGTGCGATCGCTATCAATACAGGTAATCTAAGTGCTGCCTCTGATTCTGTCGCCGATGACTTGGATGCTGGCAATAGTGGGTCAATTATCCTTCGAGCCGCCAACCGGATCAATATTACAGGTAACTTAAATACCCGATCCAATAGTACTGTTACTAACGCTGGTAATGCTGGGTCTATTGAGCTTATTAGCCCAAATATAACGCTCACTGGCAATATCAATTCCCGCTCTGCGGCTAACACGGGCACAACAGGTACTGGCGGTAACGTTACCTTTAATGCTGGCAATGGCAACATCATCCTCAATGCCAGCGAAATTAATACCTCTAGCGGAACCCTAAATGCAGGTAACCTCAGATTGACGGGTGACGTGACGCTAGCTAATCGCGCCGTGACAATCACGACAGGGGGGCAGAGTGTCAGCGGTAATGTTATCTTCGATAACCTCCTGAATGGGACAACGGCTGGGGGTAACAGCCTCACCTTAAACGCAGGCACAGGTAACGTTACGTTTGGTGGTGCAGTAGGTAACACGATTGCCTTGGGTGACTTAATCGTTAACAGCACTGGTGCTAGCCAATTCAAAAATTCAGTAACTGCTCTCAGCCTCTTTACCAATGCAGGTGGCACGACTCAACTCAATGGTGATGTCACTACCAGTGGAAAAGGGCAAACCTATAATGACGATGTCACAGTTGTTGGCAATGTCAGCCTAACGGCTGATGGTATCGACTTTAACCGTCGGGTGTTTGGCACGGGTGAGCTTACTGTGCAGCCCTTTACTCCTAGTCAAGCGATCGCTATTGGAGTAGTTAATTCATTGGGTTCAGCCTATCTGGATCTGACCGTTAATGACTTAGCTGCTTTACAACCGGGCTTTACGAAAGTCATCATTGGTCGAGCAGGAGGCACAGGACTCGTTAATATTGCTCCATCGGCAGGAGTGGATTTGAGTCGTCAGGGATTCGACCTGACAGTCCGAGGTGGAGACATTACCTTCAACAACCAACTCCGCCTTGCTAATGATAGGACAGCTCAATTCATCTCCACTGGAAGCATCATTGATAACAACACAGGGATTACAGATTTGGTCATTGGCGGTAAGGGTTCAGTCCTGTTCGATGCGGCTAGAGGCGTAGGGACGGAAACGGCTCTGTTGGACATCAACGTGGGAACGGTAGCTGCTCGAACCAGCACAGGCGGGGTGAACCTTAATACTCAAAGCGGTAATCTAACGATTGGTTCCGTGGGTGGGGTTAATGGAATTAGCACGACTGGAACTGGGAACATCAACATTACAGGTTCTGGAACGCTTACGGTTAATGAGCAGCTATCCGCGAAGGATTCGGGAAATATTTCTGTGAGTAACTCAGGCAGCGTCAATCTCAACAACACCATCTCTGCTGGGAGTGGCAACATCAAGATCAGCAGTCCACTTACCGCAGGCGGCGGTAGAATCACCACAGGCGGAAATATCACTTTTGACGGTGCGATCGCGGGTAATCAACTACTGCCTCTCAATGCTGGCGGTACCGTGCAGTTCAATGGTGCTGTTGGTTCTTTGCTTGGTTTAGACATTACGGCGAGAAACGTTGATGCCAAATCGATGCTGAGTATTGGCTCTGGAGGACTCAACATTAACGCCAGCGATACAGTCAAGCTGAACGATACCGTAACAGCGATTAATAACGGAACCGTTGGGATTACAGCTAACGGTAATTTGAGTACTAGAAATATCACCTCAGCCGCAGGAATTAACCTGATCAGCACTAGCGGTAATATCAGCACGGGTGCGCTCAACTCCTCTTCTGCCTCTGGTATCGGTGGGGATATTATCCTCAACAGCGATCGAGGTGCAATTACGACTGGCAATCTCAACGCCTCAGGAGCTACCAATGGTGGGAATATTCGAGTGGATGCTGCCACTCAAATTAATACCGGACAAATCAATAGTAGTGGCACAACTGACAGGGGGGGCAATGTCGCCCTTATTAACCGTGCTGATGACATCAAAGTGTCCTCAATTGATACCCAAGGAGGAACCACTGGCGGCACAGTAGACATCAATAGCAAGGGATTTTTTCAAGCTACGGATACCTTTACAGCTGCCAACGGCTTAACAGCAAGTATTTCCTCCGTTGGGGGTAATAGTGGCGGTTCAATTACCATCCGGCATGGAGGTAGAGGAGTGATTCCTTTCACTGTCGGAGATGCTGGCACAAATGGTGTGCTTGGCGCGATTACTAGCGGCAATTTTACAATTGCACCGCTACAATCCTTTCCCTATACCAAAACAGAAGGCAACATTCGGATTATTAGCGTTAACCAGCCTAGCAGCAACCCACCCATCAACAACCCACCCATCAACAACCCACCCAACCGCAACCCACCCATCAGCATCAATCCTGTTGACCTAACGAACCCTCACTCAAACTCACCAAACTCACTACTGCCATCTCAAAAAGACGACTCCAAGGCTGTAGGGACAATTGATCAGTCATTAAGTAGTGATTTTGCCCAATATTTTGGGCGTGGTGAGTCTTCAGGCACCACTCTCGCAGAAGCTCAAAACATCTTACGCAATGTAGAAAGCGCCACTAACATCAAATCAGCTGTTATCTATGCGATGTTTTTCCCTAATAGGATTTCTACTTCAGAGCAAAGCTTAGAGGACGAGTCGGCTCGACTGTCACTGTTGCGTTCTGTAACTCCTAGCTCTAGCGTTAGCGCAGCGCCTCCGAACGAGGATCGCTTAGAACTTATCCTGATAACAGGAAAAGGCAAACCCATCCGTAAGGCAGTCAAGGCCACTAAAGCTCAAGTGATAGCAATGGCGGATCAATTTCGCCGCACTGTTACCGATGTCCAAAATTCTCGTGGTTATCTCAGCCCATCCCGTCAAATGTATCAGTGGCTTGTGGCTCCCTTAGAAGAAGACCTACAGCAGCTAGGTATCAGCAATCTAGTTTATATCACTGATAAGGGACTACGCACGATTCCCTTAGCTGCCCTCCACGATAGCAACGGGTTTATTGTGGAACGATACAGTGTCGGTATTATGCCCAGTCTTTCCCTTACTGATACTCGCTACGCTGATATCCGCAAGTCTCAAGTATTGGCGATGGGGGCAAGTGAATTTAGCAACAACAGTCCTTTACCAGCTGTGCCAGTGGAATTGGGGATAATTAGCCAAACCTGGCCCGGTAAATCCTTTCTCAACCAAGACTTTACTTTGAACACTCTAAAGTCTCAACGGGCGAACACTCCCTTTCGTATTGTCCACCTGGCAACTCATGCTGAATTTCTGCCAGGGAAAGCGACTAATTCCTATATTCAGTTGAGAGATTATAAGTTGCCTCCAATGCAACTGTCATCTTTAGGATGGACTAAACCATCCGTAGACTTATTGGTGCTTTCTGCTTGTCGGACAGCGGTTGGTGATGAGCAGGTGGAATTAGGCTTTGCTGGGTTAGCCTTACAAGCTGGGGTGAAATCGGCTTTAGCCAGTCTGTGGTATGTCAATGATGTAGGAACTCTAGGATTAATGAGCGAGTTTTACCAACAGCTCAAGGATGCTCCGATTAAAGCAGAGGCTCTACGACAGGCACAGTTGGGGATGCTCAAAGGTAAGCTGCGTATTGAAGGTGGGCAATTGGTCACTAGTAAAGGAAGGTTTCCCTTGACGCCAGAGTTAATCCAGCGAGGTGACAAAGATTTGTCGCATCCTTACTACTGGAGTGGCTTTACAATGGTTGGCAATCCTTGGTGACTAAGAAAAGGGTGGGGAAGGTAGGGAAGACTCAGAAGTTATCTCCTCCATCTCCCTTATTAAACCCACATTCTGCAACCTGATGTATCACACTACTAGCGAGTGGGGAATGGGGAATGGGAAAATTATTCTACGTAGTTTATGTATAACTAATTACCAATTACCAATTACCAAAAAACCCTTAGCGCTAGCTCTCTTCGAGTTTTGCCTGCGGCACGCTGCGCTTTCCGAGCGTCTTATGCCAGTTGAGGGTGCGAAATCTCAGATTAAAGTGAAGGTGAGGTAGCTACGGATGGTAATTGCTGCCAAAGGAGGCGATAAAGTTGTAGGGGCTGCTCCTTTCCTTTAACCCAAACTGGGTCTAGCTTTTCAAAAGGTAGGTTCCAACCTCTGATCTGGTCAAAGGTGCTTTGGGAAATAAAGATTTCCTCCGCTTGAGCAGCGCTACAAATCCGACTGGTTACATTCATAGTATCCCCAATAGAGGCATATTGAATCAGTTTTTCTGAGCCAATATTTCCTGCTGCTACTTTTCCGGTATTGATGCCAATGTGGATTTGAATAGGTTTCTTGCCTCGCTGTAGCCACTCCTGATTAAGACGGCAAACAGCTCGCTGCATCTCTATCGCGGCAAGGACAGCTTGCTGTGCATCATTTTCTTTTTGATACGGAGCACCCCAAACGGCAAGTAAAGCATCCCCAATGTATTTTTCTAAGGTACCTTCATAGGGAAACACAATTTCCTCCACCATGACCTTAAAGTACTCGTTGAGCATCTCAATTACTTGGCGCGGCTGCATTGTAGAGGACATTTTCGTAAAGCCGCTAATATCAACAAATAGGGCTGTTACTTCGGTTTCTACAATCTCCAAGTTGCCTTCTTCCCTGAGCTTTCTACTAACAGCTTCGGGAAAGAAACGCTCAAGTTTATCGCGTATGACAGCTTCTTCTTCCATCTTTTTGTAGAGTTGGGAATTGTCAATGGCGATCGCGGCTTGGTTGGCAAGAGCTGTCAGAAACTTTACATCTTCATCAGAGTAAATATTCGACATGGACAAATTATCAACATACAACACCCCAATCACTTGGTCTCGGGGTTTAAGGGGTACGCACATTGAGGCATGAATAGCTTGTCTAAGAATAGACTCTGAGTTATTCAAACGCTCGTCGATACTGGCATCGGTAGTTAAGAGGGCTTCTCCATTCGTGCAAACCAAATCGATAATTCTTTTGCTATAGAATTGATAGTCATTCGGAATTCCTAATCGCGACTTGACTACCTTATGTTCGAGCTGTCCAGTTGCTTGATTTAGCAGGAGAATTGCTGCTCGATCTACATCCATAATCGTCAACAGTAGATCGAGAATCTTCTCAAGCAGTTGATCCGATTTTTCAGGTGTAGAAAGCTGTTTACTGACCTCTAGCAAAATTTTTAATTTATCAACTGCCCGTTGGTTAGTATCCTTCTGCCTAATCCGGAGGACTGAGTGGTCTGTTCCATGCTGATCTAGTAAGTTCTGCATCACAGTCTGATGCGGCTCAGGCGAGACTTGCTTGACAATAGAAATCTGAGAATCTCTAGACGCTAGAGACTCTTGCCTAAAATTTCTGAGCTGAAGGGCGAATTTGAAAACTACGCTTCCACAACGAATCCAGTCGCCGTCCTTGAGTTCGCATCGGTCAATTTTGACCTCGTTGACAAACGTACCATTAAGGCTATGCAGATCCGTAATCGCAACGTGATTGTAGCCAATAGTAATTTCTGCGTGGCGACGGGAAAGACTCCCATCCTGGAGAAAAATAGTGTTATCCCACTCCCGTCCAAGGGTGTTTGTCCCGAACACCAATTCATAGGTTTTTTCGCTAGGAGTTTCAGGATTGTAGATTAAGTAAGGCACATCCCATCCTCACGATCGCTGTCATTAACCTAAAGATAGCGAAAGTCGTGGGTTCCCCCCAGTTGCTACCAAAGAGGAAAAATAAGGGTTTGTAGCGATCGCTCTCAATTGTGATGTTCTTTAACCCACCTTCCGGAAGTGAGTCGTCAGACTCGTAATGTTTAAATATTTAGCCAACACTTGAGCCTGAGTAGACAAAAATTAGAAAGCTTTCCCGGTAGATCACAAGCAACTCTAGTCATGAAATGGTCAATTGACACAAAGACGACAGCAGAATTTGGGGTCGCCTTGGTAGTTCTGCTTGGGATTATAGCCGTTCCCTTCTTGAATTTGATCGCGTTAAAGGAAACGGCTCGAGCCTCTTGGTTCACCTTTACTGGCAGCCTATTGGTGATGCTGTTGTTCACTAGGGCAGTCCTACTACTCAATTGCAACCTGACGGAACGCCAGCAGGCGGAATCAACTCTACAAACCAGTGAAACTCAGTTTCGTCAGTTTGCCGACAACATTACCGATACTCTTGAGTCGCTTGAACAGGAGATAGCTCGACGTAAAGAGTTAGAGGAGGAACTCCGCAAGAGTCAGGCACTTTATCAGGGAATTGTTGAAGATCAAACCGGATTTATCTGTCGTTTTTTACCCGACGGCACAATCACGTTTGTGAACGAAGCCTACTGTGATTATTTCGGCAAGCAAAAGGAGGAATTGCTCGGACACAAGTTTTCATCCTGGATACTAGTCAAAGACGCCCCACTGCTGGCAGACATCCTGTCTACCCTCAACCCTGAAAACCCAGTATCGACGGCTGAATATTACCTTACCTTGCAGACTGGCGAGGCTCATTGGCATCAGTGGACTGTTCGCGCTCTCTACAATGAACAAGGTCATATCGTTAAGCTGCAAGCTGTCGGTCAGGATATCACCGAGCGCCAGCAAGCCGAGCATATACTCCGGGCTAGTGAAGAACGCTATCGGCTGCTGGCAGAGAACTCCACTGACATGATCTCTCGTCTTAATCTGGAGGGTGTTTATCTCTACGTCTCACCAGCTTGCCAAATGTTACTGGGTTATGAGCCTGACGAGTTACTGGGATGCTCCATGCGTAACTTTGTTCATCCCCAGGATTTGCAGATAATTCAGCAACATCATTCAATGGTTCTCAAGCAGCAAGCAATTGGCACTCTTGGGTATCGTATTAGGAACAAAGACGGCAATTATATCTGGTTTGAAACCACTAGCAAAACCGTGCGTGACCCAGACATCGGTGGAGCTAAAGAGATTGTGTCAGTTTCGCGAGACATCACTGAACGTAAGGGCAGGGAAGAGCGCCTGCATCTGTTGGAATCAGTGGTTACTAATGCCAACGATGTCATTCTGATTACCGAAGCAGAACCGATTAATGGTTTTGGTCCCAGGATCGTGTACGTCAACGAGGCTTTTAGTCAAGTGACTGGCTACTGTCCTGAAGAGGTGATTGGCAAGACACCACGTATTTTACAAGGACCCAAGACGGAGCGTACCCAGTTAAACAAAATTCGTACTGCTTTGTTAAAGCAGGAGCCAGTTCAAGTTGAATTAATCAACTACCGTAAAGACCACTCTGAGTTTTGGACAGAACTCAACATCGTTCCCATTATCGATGAGCGGGGTGAGTGTACTCACTTTGTGTCAATACAGCGCGATATTAGCGATCGCAAGCAAGCCGAAACTGAAGTTCTTAAGGCTCTAACCAAGGAGCGAGAACTCAACGAATTGAAATCCCGCTTTATCTCCATGACTTCCCATGAATTCCGCACACCCTTGGCTACCATCCTCTCGTCTGCTGACTTGTTAGAGAAATTCCCTTGCACGGAACAAGAAAAACAGGAACTGTTTAGTCAGATTCAAGGTGCTGTCAAGCGTATGGTTCGGCTTTTGGAGGATGTGCTGTTTATTAGTCGTTCTGACGCTGGAAAACTAGAATTCACACCGACTCAGCTTGACCTTATAAAGTTCTGCCGCGCTCTAGTGACAGAGATAGAAATCGGTGTCGGCAAACATCACAAGATTGTATTTGCTGTTCATGGTGAAGGCAGCAGTGTCATGGATGAAAAACTGCTCCGCAGCATCCTCAGTAATTTGCTTTCCAATGCTATCAAGTACTCACCTGAGGGCACGACAATCCAGTTTCGCCTTACCTGTCAGGAGGGCGAAGCCATTTTTCAGATTCAAGACCAAGGTATTGGCATCCCACCAGTGGACAAACAGCGTCTGTTTGAAAGTTTTCATCGCGGCAGCAATGTCGGGACGATCTCTGGGACAGGGATAGGGCTGACCATTGCCAAAAAGGGTGTGGATTTACATGGAGGTGCGATCGCAATGGAAAGTGAAGTAAACAGGGGCACTACCTTTACTGTCACGCTACCAATGAACTATGGAAAATCAAACAACAAAAGTAATTCTAGTGATTGAAGACGAGCTATCGATTCGCTCAAATCTTCTCAGGATCTTGAACTATAGTGGATTCCGATCTGTCGGCGCAGAAGATGGTTTGATGGGTGTGCTACTGGCAAAGAGCCATTTACCGGATCTGATTGTTTGCGACATTCTAATGCCATACCTTGATGGTTATGGTGTGCTGACACAACTGCTTCAAGACCCAGCAACGGCGAAAATTCCCTTCATTTTCCTCAGTGCCAAAGCTGATAAGTCAGATATTCGACAAGGCATGAATCTTGGCGCAGACGATTATCTAACGAAACCATTTACCAGCGATGAATTAATCAAAGCCATCTCAGCTCGACTAGAAAAACAGGCGACAATCACCCAGCCCTATCTAGATAATATGGAACAAGCAGTAGATGACTTAGGTAAGCTAGCCTACTGTGATCCTCTCACCAACCTCCCCAACCGGATGCCGCTGCACCGTTGGCTTAGTGATGCCATCTTGGTAGCACAACGCCAACAGCAACTCGTGGCAGTCCTGTGTGTAAATCTGGATGCCTTTAGAGACATTAACTCCAGCTTCGGATATAGGACAGGAGATTTATTGCTCCGGGCGGTGGCAGATCGTCTAACCCATTGCGTGGGTCAGCAAACTACTGTTGTCCGACTCAATGGAGATGAATTTGGCATTCTCCTGGTAGATAGACTCCGGCAACAAGATATTGCCGAATTGGCTCAAAAAATCCAGAATGCGATCGCTCAACCCTACTTGCTCTATGAGGAGAAAGTTTGTATTCAGGCCAGTATCGGTATTTCCGTTTATCCTAAGGATGGCTGCGATCCAGATCAGTTGCTGACAGCAGCAGACACGGCAAGGCGATCGTGCCAGAAGCAGGGCGGCGGCAGCTATCAATTCTACAGCTCGATGATAGATGCCTCAAATGCCTAACCAAGATGCCAGCGATCGCGTCATTTTCATCCCGCAAAACGAACTCTTTTTAGTACCCTTCCCACCACTCCAAGACACTTGTGGCAAATACCTCATCGAAAAACACACCATCCTTACCGCACCATCCATTCAGGTCTTGCAGCTAACCCACGAAAAACGACCAACGGTTTCAGGAGACGGTGTGCTGGTTGTGGGAAATCCCATTATGCCTAGTGTTACCACTACAGTTGGAGAAGCCTCACAGCAATTAAAAAACTTACCCGGTGCTCACAAAGAAGCTACTGACATTGCCCAGCTACTCAACACCAAAGCGCTAACAGGTAATCTTGCTACCAAAGCAGCAGCTTTGCCCAAGCTATCTAATGCTCGGATTATTCATCTGGCGACACACGGACTATTGGATGATTTTAAAGGATTGGGTGTACCAGGTGCGATCGCTATAATGAAGACGATCATCAAGAAGTCAATTCTATTCAATCCTCTGAAAACGGACACGCAACCCATCTTTGGGACGCCGTGTGGGAATATTGACAGGCTCGAGGTGTTGCTGAGGTAAAAGTTCCCACTGATACCCCCGCAATAACTGGGCAGCAACAATCTTCATCTCCAGCTTGGCAAAAGCGATTCCCAGACAAATTCTCGGTCCACCGCCAAAGCCAATCAGGCTGAAAGGCTTTTGTTTATGCTCCTGACGCTCTGGACTAAATCGATCAGGGTCAAATTGCTTTGGTTCTCGGTAAATTGATGGCAATTGGTGTGTCCATGGAATAGAGTACGTTACCATCCATCCTGCTGGAACTTGGAAACCGTTAAACTCAAAGGGCTTGATAACTCCCCGGAACCCGCCGCCGACTGGTGGATGAAGTCGTTCAATCTCAGAAATAATTTGGTCTAAATACGTCATTTTCCCGATCTGTTCCAAGCTCATCGGGGCTTCACTGTCAAAATTTAACTGTTCCTCTCTAGCTTTTTGTAGCACCTCCGGATGACGCCCTAACTCTAGACAAAGCCAAGTCAGCATAGATGTGGTGGTTTCATGACCAGCAAATAGTAAGAGCATTGCTTGGGCAGTAAGTTCTTTGAAGCTCATGGCGTTGCCCTGTTCATCTTTGGCTTGCACTAACAGGCTGAGAACATCATTGGTGGGTTGCTGCTGTCGCTGACGTACAATTTCAGTGATATGCTGCAATAGTTGGTTACGAGCCGCGATCGCACGACCGTATTGCGTAACTGGCAAGGGTAAGGGGTTGATAGCAAATAGACCATTTGTCAGCGTGTTAAATAGCTGACTCAACTGAGCCACTTCTGAACCCGGATTTGCCCCCACCAACAACTGGCTGGCAATATCAAACGTCAACTGTTTGAATTCCTCAAACCAGATAAACTCCCGTTTTTGCTCCCATTGGTGGAGATACTTGTGTGTGATGGACTCCATCGTCGTAATATAGCGAGCTAACGCCTGTCCATGAAACGCTGGCATCATCAAGCGTCGCTTCTGCCGATGTTCCTCACCATCTTGAACAAACAGGGATTCTCCCAGCAGTTGCTTAAAGTTATCCGGCCAGCCCTCCCGCCAGGAGAAATGATCCATGTGCGTCGAGAGAACAAATTCTGCTGCCTCTGGACCAATCATAAACGCCGTTGGTCTGCCTAAAATACGGCTCTTAAATATTGAGCCATACTGCCCATAACGCTTCTCGATAAACTGGGGATCAAGGAGAAATGATAGTGTCTCTCCAAGGATCGGCAGACCGAAGCTACCGGGTGGAAGTTGAGGACTGTGCATCATTTCAGTTGTGTAAGCTGCTATTCAATCAAGATTAAGTGTAATGCCGCGATCGCCTGATTATACTCAGCAACCTTGGAGTGAAACTTACAGCGAGATTATTGATGTTCGCAGCGAAAGCGAATTTGCTGAAGATCATATCCCTAGTGCTATTAACCTGCCCGTACTAAATAATGCTGAACGTGCCAAAGTCGGGACAAGCTATAAACAAGTCTGTCCCTTCGAAGCCCGTAAAGTTGGCGCAGCGATCGTCGCTCGTAACATTGCTCAGCACCTCGATACTCACTTTGCAGCAAAAGACAAAAACTACCATCCTCTGCTGTACTGCTGGCGTGGTGGTCAACGTTCCAACAGTATAGCTCTGGTATTGAGTCAAATCGGTTGGCAAGTTACAGTCCTCCAAGGGGGATACAAAACTTACCGGACTCATGTGCGCGACCAGTTGCAACAGTTGCCAGAAAAATTTACTTATAACGTGTTATGTGGACTTACTGGTAGCGGTAAAACTCATATCCTACAGCAGCTAGCACAGCGAGGTGTCCAAGTACTGGATTTAGAGGGTCTAGCAAATCATCGTGGTTCTTTGCTAGGTCAAGAGTGGGAAGGTAGAGTTTCACCTCAACCTTCACAAAAATGCTTTGAATCACGACTCCTGCAAAAATTGCAAAGCTTTGATATTAGTAAAGTAGTCTGGATGGAAGCAGAAAGTAACAAAATTGGGCAGCTTTATTTACCGCCATCTCTTTGGCAACAGATGAAACAAGCTAACTGTGTTGACATTCAGCTGCCGCAAACTGCCAGAATCGAATGGTTGTTACAGGAGTATGCACACTTCGTCACTCACCCCAGCCTCCTAAAATGTCAGTTGGAGCATCTTAAATCTCGATATGGTCGGAAAAAAATCAATGAGTGGTATGGTCTAATTGACGCAGGGCAATGGCACCCTTTAGTAGGAGATTTACTCCAAAATCACTATGATCCAGCTTATATCCAGTCAATCAGTCATTGCTATAAGTCTGCGGAACGAAAGTTACAGATTGCAGATTTATCTGAAGCGAGTATTAACGCTTTGCTGAATACTTTAGTGTAGATTAAATTTATAGCGTTAGATAGATGCGTAGCAAGTAGAAGTAAAAATCAGTAATTAAAAACACTGTTAATGTTAATACTTAATTTTAACTTCGTAAAATTAAATAATTTGATTAAATCTAGTATGCGAAGATGAAAATCTAGAATTTTATATACGTTTTTCAACTTCATTGATGTGAGTTGAAAACCTTCCTCCGCGTCTAATTAAATCAAAAGAGAAACAATAATGTCTAGATTAACCTGGAACGCTATAAAGGCGACTCCAGTTGTTTTCGGTACTTTATTTCTAATAGTAAATAGTGCTTTTGCAGATCAGGCAGCTGTCTCTGAAATTGTTCTTGAACAAACGATAGTTTGACACCAGCTTCACTGGAAGAGACCGTTTGCGAACTAAATTAGAGGCTGAGAACTTTGTCTCCTTTGACGCATCGGTTACGGGTACAGACATGACCCTGTATGACTTTGATACACGTACTGATCCCACAGGCAACAGGATTGTTATCGGTACGCTAGCTTATCAGTTTCCGATTGGCGATCGCCTGCAAGTATTCATTGCGCCGCAGGAATTAGGGTCTCCTGACGTTGCTCCCCAATTGAATCCTGCTTTAGGTGTGTTTTCCCGTTTTGGACGAAGCTTTCTATCGCTACAAAATAACTGACAACATTTCGATCACGCCGGGTTTATTTGTGATTTTTAATCCAGAACACAACGATGCCAACGATACGATTTATGTAGGCACCTTGCTAACTACATTTACCTTCTAGTGCAAGAAAACAGCATTTGCTCATGAAATACATAGAGCGGACTACTGTGGCGGCGTAAAGCGGTCAAAGATTTCTAACAATTTTGCGATCGCGTCCTGGGTTTCCAGTAGCATCGTGCGTATTTGTTGAACTTGTTCCGGAGAGGGGGGGTCAGCACGGAGGTCTAGCACGTCGGCTATCTCCATGAGATCGCGGTAAGTGCGAACCTTCTCACCTTTACTCATCGCTTCAAGCCGTTGTATCATCCGCTCATTGCGCCTTATCTTTGCCCAAGAGCGTTCTTTAGCAGTCATTTCATGAGGTTCAGTTGGCTCGGTCATCGGTATCATCCTCCAAGTTCTCAACTCGGTCTTCTAGTTCTTTGAGTTTTTCGCTCAGCTCGCTAATCTTCTCAGTAAGATACCCAACCTGATCTTGTACAGCCTCAAACTCTTCACGGCTTACCGAATCGTCGTTGTCCTTGCTCTGAGTCATAGGCACGTCCACTTGGCTGTACTCTATACTATCCCTGCCTTGGGTTGCTGATAGCCAACCTACTGCATTGAGGCAAGGAAGAATGTCACAATTATCCATAAGGGTTTCAGGAGGAGGTTTGCGTTGACAAGACGATGTTTCACACAGGCTCAAAAACTCCTGATTTTGCGGAGGGCTGGTTACAAGTGCCAGTGCTGTGGCACACCTCTGAGTGAGGAGAATTTTGAGGCTGACCACAAAATACCCTTCTCTAAAGGAGGAGCAACCGAAGTGTGGAATGGGCTGGCTCTGTGTATAGATTGCAATCGACGCAAATCGGACAGACTTATTAACTTAACAGCTTTAGATTAATACATTTGTTCTATATTCCGGAGTAAGATCGTCCATTAAGGTCAGATTTTATTGCTCACAGAGACGACCGATACAAATCTAGTTGATATAGAACACTTGATCTAATTTAACCTTGTCAAGTTAGTGATAATGTCAGATTCTGAGAATCACTTCCTCAAGTACCACTCGCTTGTCCTGAACCGAATTCTTCAAGGGCAGACGGGACTCTATTCCCATCAGCAAGAAGCGCTGTTAGCCATTTATCAGAAGGCTGTCCGAGGCGAGATGGATGCTCCGGAGCGAGAGGCAGCTTTGATTTTAGCTGGGGTTGGGACGGGAAAAACCTTGATTCAGGCGGTGACGCCTTATATCCTTGCGCCCTGGATGAAGGGGAAAGCGGCATTGTTTTTGTCAGATAATTGCACGCTCCGCGCCCGATTCTTGAAAGATTTTCCTACAGATTATAAGCACCGTCCAATCTATGATGAATGGCAGCTTTATCGCCTCAAGATTTTACCGCCGGGAGTGCCGCCCCCCAAGATTGTTGAGTTAGATGCTAGTGATTTCAACAGCTACGCCTATTGCCTACATGACGCAGATATGCTTGTTGGCAATCGGCAGTTCTTGGTCAATTTAGTAAGTCGAGGGGATATTGAACCGAGTTCGGTTGGTGTCCTCATCACCGATGAAGCGCATTTCTCTGCGGCGACTAGTTATCGAACAATTTGCAATTACTTCGATAAGGCGCTGCTTGCCTATTTTACTGGATCAAAGTTCCGTTCCGACTCTCAGCCGCTTCCCCACGTTCGTTATACGCAGGTGAATGAGGTTGATGCGTTGGGGCGAAGTGTCCTCAAATATGCGCCAGTTGCTGATTATGAGTTTACCCTCCAGGAGGCTTGGAAGCTTGACCCGCCTCCAATTAAAAAGCTCATGTATAAGGAAGCGACTTCTACAGCATTCCTTATTGAGGAGGATGGCGAAGAATTTGAATATGATTTGGAGCAATTTCTAAACAAAGCCGAGACAGATAAACAGTGGTTCCGTCAAATTCTGTTCGGGGATTCCTTCTCAATGCCAGTTTTAGAGATGGCAGTGGATGTTTTATTAAGGAAGCGTGAACACACAGGGCAACCCCATGCAATGCTCGTCCGGGCGCTCAACATTCCTCATACCCATCGTGTTGCTAAGTTATTAGAAGATAATTTCCCTGTTTTGAGGGGAAGAGTCGGCGTTATCCATTCTGACCATGACTCTTACGACTTGGCGGGTCGTCCCAGTTCAATCTTGTCGCGCTTTTACAACGGTGACTACTGGGTAATTGTCCATTGCGGTTTAGTGGGGGTGGGGTTCGACCATAAGTGGATTTCTGTTTCCTGCTGCTTATGCATTCTCAAAAGTATGTCTCCTGCTGAGCAGGAATGGGGTAGAGCCTTGCGTCGAGTACCAGGAGAGCAACCGGGTTACTTTCCGCAGTTACCTCATCCCAATTGGGGCGTTGTCGTTACGCATTCGGCTTTAAAACTCCGGGAGTTATTTGAGAAGTTTCAGCAGGGTGTGACTTCTGATGTGATTCGAGAAGAGGTTGTGCGGGAACGGGTGCGACCCCTTCTAACAACGGAGTATGAAGCAGGCGAAACGATTCTTAATTTAAGTGATACTTCAACGGTCAAACCAGGGGATGTGTTGCAGGTGCGTGTGCCAGTGGTGGTTAGGGAGGAACCTTCACCGAAGTTCTCTTTAGTCGAGGAACTTCGTTCCACAGGCAGCTTGTCTGAAGATGGTGGTGGGAAGAGTCCGCGAGTGTCGGAGTCGGGGGGGACTTATCGTTTGGATGAAGATATAACCCCCCTAACCCCCCTTGCTAAGGGGGGAACAGAAATGGGAGAGCAAGACTTTTCTCTCCTTACCCCCCTTTCTAAGGGGGGCGAGGGGGATCTAGAGGGAGAGAAGTCAACCCCATTACCTTGGCAGCAGGAAGCGGATGCGATTAGTGAAAAGTTGACCCAAATTAGAAGCGTCAGAACCTACGAAATTCAGGTGGAAGCAGTTCTTGATAATCAGACTGTGCAGATTACACCCGCTTGGAGTGATTTTCCCAAGGGTGTGGGGGTGGATGTCAGTAAATCCAGGGAACCTAGGGAGTTAAGAGCAGCTAATTTTCTCTCTCACATTGGCTTGGACTGGCAGGTTTTGGTGGGTGAGGAGCTAATTTCTTACCGAGACTACTCTCGACGAGTGGTACTGCAAAAACGCGGGTTCGATCTGGACAACGAGGGTGAAATTGTCGTTGGGGGTGTACGGCTCAAAGACACTATGCCCCAAGCGGCTTATGAGCTGTTTCTTAAGGGGTTAGAGGCTGAGTTAGCGTCGGAAGTGGTGGAGGTTCCTCACCCGGAGGCAGTTGCTCGTCCCGATAAAGCGAAGATGGAAACTCAATCTCGCTATGGAGCGCAGGTACGAAGTTTAATCAATAATTTGTTTAATGCGAAGCATCTGATTCCTGATGGGGCGAATGGTTGCTCGTTGGTTGAACGCCCACCCAAGTTACTGGTAGATGCGATCGCACGAGTAGAAGCTAAGGGTCATGAGCCAGATTTTAAGAGCAATTCGGCATTAGTTCATTCGGCAGTTTTTGGGTTCATTAAGGAGAAAACCGGGAGAAGCTGGTCAGAGCATAATTGTGAGCAGCAGTACCAAGAAGCGATAAAACTTGCTCGTCAGTTTCTGTTGCGACTTACAGAACAGTTGCAATGGCGGCGGCGCTAGGTTGCCCAAATTCAATCTTGCGGCTTCCCCAAGCTTTTCTGTAGACTGACCAAAGCGATCGCCTTCTCCTATGCTAGGTTTTAGAAATTGAGCTGATAGTTCTAATGAACTACTGAGGTTATGGTTTCTCAACTGGATTCACCAAACCAAACAGAGGTCATCTACCCAGAAAGTGATGGACAGCCGATGGCAGATAATACCAAGCAGTTTCGCTGGATTTTGGTGATCGAGCAAAATTTGGATTGGATGTACGCAGATGACCCCAATGTGTTTGTTGCAGGGGACTTATTTTGGTATCCGGTGGAAGGGCGCAACACTATTGTCAATGCCCCAGATGTAATGGTGGTATTGGGTAGACCCAAAAGCGATCGAGGCTCCTACAAACAGTGGGAAGAGGACGGAATTGCGCCGCAAGTGGTGTTTGAAATCCGTTCTCCAAGTAATTCTCAAATAGAAATGGATAAGAAGCTGTTGTTCTACGATCGCTATGGAGTTGAAGAGTATTACATTTACAATCCGGATAAAAATGCGTTAAGCGGATGGCTTAGGGCTGAGGATGGATTGGATGCGATCGAGCAAATGAATGGATGGGTAAGTCCTCGGTTAGCTATCCAGTTTGATGTATCTGGGGAAGAGTTACAGATTTATCGTCCGGATGGAAGCAAGTTTTATTCCTATGTTGAAATTTGTCAGCTCCTAGAACAGGAAAAGCAGCAAGTTGAGCAAGAACGGCAAAGAGCTGAACAAGCTGAGCGGCGAGTGGAAGAAATGGAGGCGTTGTTAAAGCAGTATCGCGAGCGCTTTGGGGATTTGCCTCAGTCAGATGGGTAGTGCAAGAAAGTGCAATCGTTACTCAAGAACTGCTAGAGGCAGGAGTTGTGAACGAGGATATCGTGTTAGGGTTTTATCGTCGCAAGCAACCTGAATACAAGTCCCTATTGAACACAAATGCCTAATTTTTGGGAACACTAAACTCAAATCACATCTTAGCTGGATTAGTCATGAGCAACAATCCTAATCAACCTCAAACCGATGATGCTGTCCTGGGCGGACAATCACCATCACCAACTTCTCTGTCCCAGTGCCCTGTCTGTAAAAC
>DATNPH010000250.1:0-21022 GCA_036703315.1 Coleofasciculaceae cyanobacterium | reverse complement strand
CCCAGAAGTCGGGTTTCTTCAACCAACCCGACTTCTCAACCCCTGCGAGTTTTAGGCTAACAAAGATTGCGCTAGTCATCGTGCAGCGTTTGTTTCCAAGTGTAAAACTTATTTGCGGCAGGGAATTGGTTTAATTGTTGTTGATGTTGTCACCACAAGGCAGGCAAATTTGCATGGTGAATTATTAGCACGTCTCACCGAGGGCAAAGCATCTTCAGCCAAACTGAATCTGTATGCGATCGCAAGATCGAGCGATCGAGCGCAATGGACAGCCAAGCTTGGATATCTGGCAGGAAGAACTAGCGATCAGCAGTATTCTGCCAACTCTACCCCTATGGTTGCGTGGTGAGATTTGCTTGCCAGTTGACTTGGCGGCAACCTATGAGCGCACTTGTCGAGAGCAACGGATTACAGTGAGCAGTGCTTAATTCAAATTTTTGAGGCGGTGGTACTATGACGATTTTTCAAGAGTTAGATGCATATTTGAGCCAAGATTTCTCAGACGACTATTGGGCTGATGACGCTAGCTTATATGCCTGTGAGCTGGTTAAACAACTGACAACACAGGATTGGAATGCTCTCAAGTCTTCTTGGCAAAATCGCTCAAAGCCTTGGCAGGAGCGCTGTGCCGAGATTCTAGACTGGGGGGATGCACGTCAGACAGTTCCACTACTGCTGGAAATGATTCAAGTGGAAGATGACGAGTTGACCCTGACGGCAGCTGATTCTTTGAGTTCGATAGGTGTAGCTGAGTTAGATTTGCCTATAAGTGCGGATGTCTTGTCACGTTTGCAAGCAGTGGCGCATTCAGGTAATGTTGCTAAACTCATCATCAATCAGTTGCTGAAACAATTACAAGTTCAATCACTCCCATCTTGAGCCTACACCTGCCCTTGATAGGTTTGCATGAAGCGAAGCGATCGCAGGCAATGGCACAACTCTCCAAAGTAGTTTAAGTTTGAAAAACAGCAAGACTCAAAGTAAAGCTCCAGCCTTATTACCAATCTCTCGTGAGAGTCGTCGCATGAAGCTATCCTCCCTAAACAAAGAAAGCCAAGAAAAATGAAATGATGAGCGCAACTTTTTAGTAGGATAAGCAATACCTATCCTACTAAACTAGCGTTTATAGTTTATGTGCCCTATCAAGCAGCTGCTATTAAAGCGATTGCTTGGATGATAGGCTTAATTTCTTCAAGAGCTTCTCCAGCAGTTTTCAGCCAATCTGGAAGACGAGGGTCTGGCGCGTGTCGTTGAACAATTGCAACCCCTCTGACTTGGTTGAGCAATTCCTGAGGAACTTGCTCATCCCAGCCTTCGGTTCTATCGCTAACTTTAAAGGGAATTTTATCTCCATCGACACCGTAGGTGTGTAGTCCTGAAACCCACAAGCGATGATTATTGTCACCAATGAGTACTACACACACGCCTCCAGTAAAGCCACTAAAATCTACATTTGTCCAGGTTCTTGTAACCCCATCCATGCGACCCGTATTGTAGAGAGTAATACTCGTCTCCATATGTCCTCCAGCTACATCATCATGCCTAGAGGCTGTGATAGGAAAGGCGGGTTTGAGTGGGACACTGGGTGTTTGGGGAGTTCTGATATCATCCCAGCCACCGCGACCGATTACTGACCCTAAACCGACATCACCCGTTCCATTTCGGTTGTTGTCACGCCCGAAAAGAAGGTTTCCCTCTCGGCTGATTCCATAAATAATCCCGTCACCACCTGAAAAAACATTCAGTAGGTCAGCCCAGCCGCCACGACCGATCACTGACCCTAAACCGACATCACCTGTTCCATTTCGGTTGTTGTCGCGTCCGAAAAGAAGGTTCCCTTCTGGGGATACCCCGTAAATGCTGCCATCACCACCTGAGAAAACAAACTTCAATTTATCCCAGCCACCTTTACCGATCACTGAACCTAAACCAACATCACCTGTTCCATCTCGGTTGTTGTCACGCCCGAAAAGAAGGTTCCCATCTCGGCTGATTCCATAAATAATTCCATCACCACCTGAAAAAACGTTCAGTAGGTCAGCCCAACCGCCTTTACCGATCACTGACCTTAAACCAACATCACCAGTTCCATCTCGGTTGTTGTCGCGTCCGAAAAGAAGGTCTCCCTCTCGGCTAACCGCATAAATTGCACCGTTGCGATCAGAGAAAACTATCTTACTCACTGAAAGTCTCCTAAGTTAATTACAAATAGTTATTCCCTTAGGTACTCGCGTGTCACTTAACTATCCGGACTTTTGTAATCTTTAGAGACAATCGCTTCTAGAAAGCAACGATTCTCGCCTTCTTTCCTTTCCGCTCGCACAAGGGCGACCAGTACAGGCGAGCGCCCCTCTCTCAATCAGCTCCACAGCACCAATAGCCTAAAATCAGAACAACATTGATTCTGGGAAAGCAGCAAGCCATGACTCAAGCCTTACCCAAACCGATCGCATTTGAAGAATTTCTAGAGTGGAAACCAGAAACGGGACGCTACGAACTGCATGACGGGACAATTATTGAAATGCAGCCAACAGGTGAACATGAGGAAGTCAAAGGTTTTTTGGCAACAAAACTGACTGTGGAGTTTGACCGATTAAATCTTCCCTACTTCATACCCAATCAAGCGCTAGTCAAGCCGCCAGAAAAAGAATCAGGTTATTTACCAGATGTGCTAATACTAAATCGGGCTAATCTAGCAGCGGAACCGTTATGGAAAAAATCTTCAACTGTTACTCAAGGTGCATCAATACCCCTAGTAATTGAAGTAGTCAGTACCAATTGGCGAGATGATTACCTGCTCAAAGTAGCAGATTATGAAGAAATGGGTGTTCCGGAATACTGGATTGTTGATTACCTGGGATTAGGCGGTAGGCGATTTATTGGCAACCCCAAGCAACCTACCATCTCCGTTTACTCATTGGTTGAGGGTGAGTACCAGGTGAGTCAGTTTAGGGGTGCTGACTGCATCGAGTCGCCAGCGTTTCCAGAGTTAAAATTGACTGCTGAACAGGTTTTTAGAGTTGGGGCACTTCCCGAACAGCAAGAGTAACAAAATGAAAGCTGAGGAAACAGAAGTCTTTTATCATATTTAGTCTCTATCCCAGTTGGGGTCTGACTCAAGTTTTTGACCTGGGAAAAATGAGGAGTCTAATACCTGCTCTAAGCTGTAAAGACACTCTTGGGGAAAATCTTTGTAATTCAAAGGGGTTTCGCGAACAGCTAGGTCTACTCCATCCTGGTAGGCTTTCTCCAACACTTCAGGAAAGTAAGGTTTCAAGCTGGGACTTTCCTCAAGTAAATCTACAATTCTGCGACGCTGTTCCCGAATTGTCGCCAACCAACTTTTAGAGCGATGACTAGGCTGAAACTCCCACTTGAGCAGATGCCCTAGTAAAATCCCCAAACGGTTCCTCAACTCCTGTCGCTGTTGTTTGCCCAACGATTCAATCTCCTCAACCAAATTTGAGATATCTAAGCAATCCCAGACACCATCTTTGAGAAATTTAGCTTGTTCAATCGTCCAGGCATAAAAGTCTGTCTCGTATAGTCCGGAGTTCTCCGTCATTTCCGTCTGTGCTTTAGTCATAGCGATCGCAAATTTACTCCAAACCCAATTCTTGAGAATTCGCTGCAATCCAAGCTGCTATAGAATCCTGATCGTCTATTCCTTCTGCCAGATTGGTTGTCTTTATCACTGCTTCTGCTTCTGATGCAACCAACTCGTATCCATTTAGACGTAAAAAAATATCGATAACAACAAGAGCAATTCGCTTATTGCCATCAACGAAAGCATGATTTTTTGCCAAACCATAAGCATACGCTGCTGCCAAATCAAACAAAGTGACAGTATCACTATAAGCAAATAGATGCTTAGGTCTAGCTAAACTCGCTGAAAGTAATCCAGAATCTCTGATGCCAATAGCTCCTCCATGCTCTGCAATTAATTCTTCATGTATAGCTATTACTGCTGATTCTGGCACCCAGCGTGGCTCCTTCATTTAGCCAATTCTCGAAGAGCATTTCGGTAGTTTTTGCGGGTTTTCTCAAAAGCCTGCATTGCCGCCTCAAATTCAGGGTCGTAGGGAGTAATCCGAACTCCATCAGGAGTTTCTGTCAGATAAATCTTGTCCCCTTCCTGAATATTCAACTTTTGCAGTAATTCTTTGGGAAATACTGCTCCTAAAGAGTTGCCAATTTGCCTGATTTTCAAGGTGTACATACTACTTCTAAACCTCATATTGAGGTGTGCGCTCATTAAATTAGCAAAATTTATTAAAGTTATTACTATTGTTATAACGAAGTAGCAATAAAATATCAACACACTTAGAAGAGCCGCTCAACAGCTTATGAGCCAGTATTTTTCCGACAATTCCCTCACGGCGGCTGAGGAAAAACTCAATACGTCTGAAGAAGCAGAAGTCTTTGTCTTCCCTGCATCGTTTGCTCAGCAGCGGTTGTGGTTTCTCGATCGCCTATTCCCAGGCAGTACCTTCTACAATGTTTCCGCAGCACTTCACCTGACAGGTTCGCTCAAGTTAGCGGCACTAGAGCAGGCGTTCAACGAAATCGTGCGTCGTCATGAAGCTTTGCGTACCACCTTGAGGATGCTGGAGGGGCAACTCGTTCAGGTAATCGCTCCTTCCTTAACCATACCCCTGTCAGTGGTAGATTTGCGTTCTCTACCCGCAGCAGAACAGGAAGCTGAAACCCGACGACTGGCAACCGAGGAGCGATCGCGTCCTTTCGATTTATCCTCCGAAGCATTACTGCGAGTAATGCTGCTACAGCTAGCCTCGTCAGAACACATACTCCTGCTGAATCTGCACCATATTATCTGTGATGGCTGGTCTATTGGAGTGCTAATTCGGGAACTCGGAACGCTTTACACAGCCTTTGCCAACAACAACCCATCACCCTTGCCGGAACTGCCCATCCAATATGCAGACTTTGCCGACTGGCAGCGCGAGTGGCTACAGGGTGAGGTTCTAGAGACTCAGTTAGCTTACTGGAAGCAGCAGCTAGACAATCTCCCCCTACTAAATTTGCCCACTGATCAACCTCGCCCTGCTACTCCAACCTACCGAGGGGCAACGCAATTTCTAGAGCTACAAAAAAACCTGAGTGACGAACTAGAAGCACTCTCGCAGCGGCAAGGGATGACTCTGTTCATGACCCTCTTAGCGGCGTTCCAAACCTTACTCTACCGCTACACGCAGCAAGAGGATATTGTAGTCGGTTCTGCGATCGCCAACCGCAACCGTCGTGAAATTGAAGGGTTAATTGGCTTTTTTGTCAATAGCCTGGTGCTGCGTACCAACCTATCGGGCAACCCAACCTTTCTAGAACTGCTTAACAGGGTACGGGAGGTAACGCTAGAAGCCTATACCCATCAAGACTTACCCTTTGAGAAGCTGGTGGAGGAACTGCATCCAGATCGCAACCTGAGCTACCATCCCTTGTTCCAAGTCGTTTTTAGCCTGCAAAACACGCCAATCAAGGCGTTGGAGTTGCCTGGGATAACGCTTTCGCGGATGGACTTCGACAACCCAAGCGCTAAGTTCGATCTGGAGTTCCACATGTGGGAGTCTCATGAGGGTCTTAGAGGACAGGTAATCTACAGCACTGATTTATTTGATCACCCCACCATTACCCGGATGCTGGGACATTTCCAAACGCTGCTAGAGGCTATTGTCGCCAATCCCCAGCAGCGTCTTGGTGAGTTACCGCTTTTAACACAAAGCGAACGGCATAAACTGCTAGTGGAGTTTAACGAAAATCAATCCAAAATCCAAAATCCAAAATCCAAAATCGAGCAGTGCTTTCATCAGTTATTTGAAGAGCAAGTAGAGCGGAGTCCTGATGCGATCGCAGTAGTCTTTGAAGACGAACAACTAACCTACCGAGAACTGAACAACCGCAGCAACCAACTCGCACATTACTTGCAAAAACTAGGGGTAAGTCCAGAAGTTCTGGTCGGCATCTGCCTGGAGCGTTCTGTGGAAATGATAGTGGGATTGTTGGGCATCTTCAAAGCAGGTGGAGCTTATGTGCCTTTAGATCCCACCTATCCTCAAGAGCGTCTTAATTTCATGCTGGAGGATGCTCAAGTATCCATCTTGCTAACTCATTCCGCTCTAGCTTCCCTTTTGAAGGAAGGTTGGGGGGAGTCCCAGCATGGGTTGACTGTAGTTTGCGTGGACGAGGACTTAGAGCAACACTCGGTTAACCTCTCCCCCTACCCCTCTCCTACGAGGAGAGGGGAGCCTGACTCCCCCCTTCCCTTGCAGGGAACCGGAGCTTTAGTGAGGAGGGCTGGGGGGGTTAGGTCTTCCTTATCCGAACAGTATTGTGACTCAGATGCGAATGCCTACGGTATGGCTACGCCTAGTGCCCAACACAGCCAAGAAAACCCAACCAGCCGCGTCACACCTAACAACCTGGCTTATGTCATCTACACTTCTGGCTCAACAGGAAAGCCCAAAGGTGTCCTAGTAGAACATCAAGGGTTGTGCAACTTATCCCAGGCTCAGATTCAGACTTTCAACTTACAGCCAACTGACCGCATCCTGCAATTCGCCTCCCTGAGCTTTGATGCCTCAATTTTTGAGATTGTCATGGCGCTGCGAACCGGAGCAACACTCTACTTAGCTAGAAAAGAATCCCTCCTGCCAGGCTCAGCCCTGCTCCAACTGCTGCGCAACAATGCAATTACCCACGTTACGCTCCCGCCATCTGTATTAGCGGTTCTACCTGCACAAGAACTTCCGGCACTGCGGACAATCATCTCTGCCGGAGAAGCCTGTTCCACCCATATCGTAAGACGCTGGGCTTCGGGTCGTCGGTTCTTCAACGCCTACGGGCCAACTGAAGCAACTGTCTGGTCTACCGTAGCGGAACTTAGTGATAATAGCGAGAAGCCATCTATCGGTCGCCCTATTGCTAATACACAAGTTTATATACTCGATTCCCATCTACGACCTGTACCTATCGGTGTTCCGGGAGAGTTGTACATCGGTGGTGATGGACTAGCACGAGGTTACCTCAACCAGCCTGAGTTAACTACTTTTGCATTTATTCCTAATCCTTTTAGCGATAAACAGGGAGCGCGTCTTTACAAGACGGGTGATTTAGCTCATTATCGACCTGACTGCAACATCGAATTTTTAGGTCGCATCGATGAACAGGTAAAAATTCGCGGCTTCCGCATTGAGCTGGGAGAGATTGAGGCGCTGCTGAATCAGCATCCGGCAGTAAGAGAAGCGATCGCGATTGCAAAAGACGTATCTGGTAACAAGCGCCTGGTAGCTTTTGTTGTCCCTAACAGTAGGAGCGGATTTAACCAGGATGCCACTGGAACGTGTGAAAGTGCAGATAAACCCGCCTCTACAAATCCAAAATCCAAAATCCAAAATCTAAAATCGAATGACCTGCGCCACTTTCTAAAAGCAAAGTTGCCAGAGTACATGATACCTTCAGCCTTTGTAATGCTGGAGACTTTACAGCTCTTGCCTAATGGTAAAGTAGACCGTCGCGCCCTAAAAGCGCTTAGTACAGATAAGACCGAATTAGCAGAAGATTTTATCGCTCCCCGTACCCCAACCGAGGAAGCGATCGCAAAAATCTGGGCTGAGGTTCTTAAGTGCGATCGCGTAGGAATTCGCGACAACTTCTTCGAGTCAGGAGGCGATTCATTACTAGCTGTGCATCTCATAGCTCAAATTGACAAGCAATTGAAGCAAGATCTGCCACTATCTGCCCTCTTCTTAAATCCAACAGTTGAGGGTCTAGCGAGTATTCTAGGACAACAAGCAGATTCTATACCCTGGTCACCCTTAGTTCCCATTCAGCCTGCTGGTTCAAAACCACCGTTTTTCTGTGTCCATCCAATCTTCGGTGTGATCTTCCCTTATTACCAATTGGCATATTGTCTGGGGTATGACCAACCCTTTTACGGACTGCAACCCTTAGGACTGGACGGAGAACACCCCCCATTCACGCGCATCGAGGATATGGCGGCTCACTACATTGAGGCGCTGCGTAAGGTTCAGCCGGAAGGCCCTTACTTTCTGGGTGGCTGGTCTTTCGGAGGGTTGGTTGCTTTTGAAATGGCTCAACAACTGCTTTCGTCGGGGCATCAGGTAGCTCTACTCGCTATACTTGATACTCTCGCACCCGTCTCTGGCAACATACCTTCTTTTGGTGATGGATTTAAATTTCTTCTGACTACAGTAACGCGATATATCTGGTCGTTTTTCCTCGATTATTTTTATTTAGTAACCGCTCCTAACAAACACAAAAGTAACAATTTTACTTCTCGTTTTCCTACTTTCAATAAACTTCTTCGATCGCTCCTAACCAATGAGTTCTGGCACTCCATTTTGGGCGAAGCGGTTATTGCAAATGTTATTCCTCAGGAGTCTAGACAACAGTTATTGAACGAACTAAAAATTCGCCCAATACTTCGTATCTACCAAGCTAATAGCAAAGCCGCTCTCAACTACGTTCCGCAGGTCTACCCGAACTCAATAACTCTTTTAAGAACAAGCTCTCAGTCGAGTATTGCTCATCAAGACTTAACTCTAGGCTGGAGTAAACTAGCTGAGGAAAAAGTAGACGTTCATTGGGTTGGTGGCAATCACCTAACGATGCTTAGAAAACCCCATGTTCAGGTTCTGTCCGAACAGTTAAAGGCATGTATTGAGATCAAAAGGCAAAAGTAAAAAATAAGACTCCTTAAGCCTGATTGCCGAAGGACGTGATAGCTAGAGAGCCAATAAATAATATCAGATGAAGAAGAGCGATCGCCTCCTGCAACTCATGCTACATACATCAGATAGTTTTAAGCCGACATTTGGCACAATCACTTTAAAGGGAATTGGTAATTGGTAATTAATTAGGCATAAACTATGTAGAATAATCTTCCCATTCCTCATTCCCTATTCCCACTCGCAAGTAGTGTGACACTTCAGGGTGCGGAATGTGGGTTTAAGATGAACTTGCAATGCCGCAAGAGAAAAGCGAAAAGTTCAAGAACATGCACAGCCGACTCACTCAACAGATTCAGTTCATCATCGAAATCGACAAACTCAAAGGAATCCTCCGCCAAACCCGATTGACTGATAATTCCCGCCAGGAAAACAGTGCCGAGCACTCCTGGCATTTGGCGATAATGGCGCTTGCCCTAGTTGAGTACGCACCGCCCAATGTTGACTTACTGCGGGCAATCAAAATGTTACTCATTCACGATTTAGTCGAAATCGATGCTGGGGATACCTTCTGCTACGACTTACAAAGTCACCAGGATAAGGCAGCAAGAGAAGAAAAAGCAGCTACCCGACTCTTTGGCATGCTACCAGCAGACCAAGGCGGAGAGTTACGAGGCATCTGGGAAGAATTTGAGGCATTTGAAACAGCTACCGCTCGATTTGCCGTAGCCTTAGACCGCATACAGCCTCTGCTACACAATCAGCAGAATCAGGGAGGAACTTGGGTGGTTCATGGCATTACCAAGAACCAGGCTATGCAACGGATAGCTCCCGTCAAAGAGGGCGCACCTGCTCTTTGGCCGCTGGTTGAGCAAATTATTGAAGATTGCATCGCCGCAGGTTATCTCAGGGGAGATTTTACACCAAGTCACTAAATGCTTGATACAGGTGTGACATCATGAAAGCGGGTAAAATCTAACATACGTCGTCCATCCGGTTTTTTAGAGAAAATATCAACGAAACGCATGTTCCACAGAATTTCCTCTGTTATGTAGTAATGACGAGCGTGAACAGTTTGTGAAACTGTGTCATCAATACCAGTTAGCGTAACTACAATATCTGTTTCCGCCTCATCTAATGACTCTGGCGTTGCCCCATACAAAGGGCTGCTTTCATCAATCACATGCATCACCATCCAACTCAGCGAAAAGATGCGTGTTTGGCTACGAAGCAGTTTTAGGTCGTAGAATCGACGGATGAATTCACCTTCCAGCGTGACTTCATCGCGCAGTAAGCTTAACCCGATTTGGGCTTCAAGAATCTGGTTACGGCGCTCGTTGGCTACCCGTAACATCAGGGTGGGTAAACCGTTATGAGGAGCAATGACGGCTACGTGACTGAAAAGGACTCTTGCTGTGGGGCGGGAGAAGCGGGCAAACATTAGTCCTGTACCCATTGCTACTCCCAACAAACCTACCAACGCTTCGATTGAAACCAGTAGGTTTGCATAGTCGGTTTGTGGGTAGATTGCCCCGTAACCGATAGTAGCCATCGTCTGAATGCTGAAGGAAAAAGCGTCCCAGAAGGAGCCAGGGCGGGCGTTCTTAAGGGAATTTCCTTGTGCCAAGTACAAAAGGGCAAACAGGGCGTTAGTGGCTACATAGGAAATTACTGTTACGGCAAAGAACCTAGGCCACTCAAGCGTGAGTAGCCAATGGTAAGGGTCGCGCCAACGGGAGTGCGTTAGTCCTTTTCTCACAACATCAAAGCGTCTATTCCTCACAACGTCAAACCGTTTTTTCTGGTTCACTCGGCGCGTCGGTAGGAGTGATCGAAGCGTTTTGTCCATCGACTGTGGTAGTTAGTTTGTAAGGAGGCAGAGCTGCATAAGTTGTCACTCATCCCTATCGTTTAAGCTGTTGCGCCGATAAGGTAACTTATAGCCGTTATTTAAACTGTCAACACCATTAGGTTATTGTATTTCGATTTCTGAATTTTGAATTGCTTACTACCCGTGGCTAACCTACAAAAAGGATGGTAATAGAGGCAATAAAAGAGTGACGAAATAGTAAACCAACGGGGCAGTGAAAACATAGCTATCTGTCCGGTCTAAAATCCCACCATGTCCTGGAATTAATTGTCCGGAATCCTTCACACCAGCATCTCGTTTCATCAGCGACTCAGTTAAGTCTCCAAGAAGACTAGCAATACCAACTAGCGTTCCTAAAATAATGCCACTAAGCTGCCAACTGGGCCAGTGTAGATACCAAGCCCCAGCTGTTGCTACAGCAATACTACCGATAAGACCGAAGACTGCCCCTTCAACAGTCTTTTTGGGGCTAATACTCGAAAGGCGGGTGCGACCAAAGTATTTGCCGAAAAAGTAAGCACCAATATCTGCCGCCCAAATGCAGGCAAAGCCTAGCAAGGTTACGGTCAAATTTTCAGGCAGGGCATTCAAATCCCAAGAGTTGGGCCAGTATCCATTTAAAGGTAGGTGGCTAGCAGAAGCTCTGGCATCAAGGGGCACTGATGAAATCTGCGTCCATCCGACTCGTAGTCGTACCCAGTAGCTAGGTAGATAACCACCATAAAGTAACCCTAATATGGAGGCAGCAAGATCAGCAATTGTCGCCATCTTGGGCTGGAATAGCAGGTAGAAACAGATAAAGGTTCCTGCCAAGGGAAACAGAGCATCTGTCAAGGTTGGTGAAATGCCAGCCGTAATCAGCAACAGCAGACTAACGACGATGGTAATTTTAGCCGCTGGTGCAATCCCCTTTGCCTGAACCAGTTGAAAATATTCCAATAGACCCAGATAAACGATGACGCAGAAGCCTAGGGTAAAATACCATCCCCCTACAATGATCATCCCCAAAGCAAGGGCGATCGCAACAATTCCACTAAAAATTCGGGACCAGGGCATAGGACACTTTTGTTGTAAAAGACAGTTGGGTCAAACTGTCTCGATGAGAGAGCTAGGGTGAAACAAGGAGATTCTTACTCTCCTCTCATAAACATAAAGCAATCACTTTCGACTACTTTAACGAATCCAGGAAAAACCGCAATCCATCTTGCTAGGTCGCTGAATAACTACTGCTTGATTATTGTCTGCTAAATTTGTTCATCAGAAAAATCTGCTGGATACTCCGTCCTCAACGTCTGCTAGGGATTAGGGCAGGGTAGTTTATTCAAACTTTTCACCGCTAATAATAAAAATGGGATCAACAGCTGCAAGGATTTGATGAGTGCCTCGCGTTTCGAGGCGATTGACAGCTGATTGGACTACCTCTATATTGCGGGCATGTAACTCAGCGAAGCCTTCTGAGAGGGCATAGAGGCTCTCCAGACTAGCCGCCGTAGCAACGACTCGTCCTTGAGGTTGTAAGTATCGCCACACTTCCTTGAGTATCTCCTTAATCTGCCGTCCTCCCTCAATACAGACTCGCTGTGGTGGCTGGGGTAAAGCTTCGAGACACGCTGGGGCACTTCCTTCAACGACTTGGACGTTGTGAACGCCAAAGCGATCGCAGTTGCGCCGAATCAGGTTCGCCACGTCTTCATCCCGTTCTACCGCAATAATTTGACCTTTTGGACAGAGTAACCCCGTTTCTACCGAAATGGTACCGGTACCCGCGCCGATATCCCACAACAAGGAGTCAGCTTGCAGTCTTAGGGCAGAAATCAACAGCAACCGTATCTCTCTCTGACTTAGAGGAATACCAGGTAACTGCTCAAATAAATCATCCGGGATACCCGGCGTGACATAAGGCCAGAGTGGAGAATACATTGGCTAGTTTGAAAATAGGGAAGTGGTGAGTGATAAGTGGCGAAGAGAAATTTGCATTCCTTAAGAAGGGCAGGGGCATGAAACCCAATTTTTACTAAAATCCAAGATCTACAATTCTTGGCTAGGGTAAGACGTTTTCCTAAATTAGACTACGCCTTGTCTGAGAGTTTTGAGTAGCCACTGTGAGTTGTTAAAGATTTCTGTAATTTGTACAATCTATCTTCAACAACTTACAACTTTTAAAGTCTTAAAGCTGGGATCACTACAACCGATGAGGTTCCCCCCAACCGTAAGGACTTGTTGTAGGTATTCAATAGCTGCTGGGTTAATCATTTCTCCAGGCATCAAGGCTGGAATACCTGGTGGGTAGGGACAGACTAACTCGGCACTAATACGGTCTAGGGTTTGATCTACTGGCAGGGTTTCTGTTCGAGCAAAGAAAGCTTCACGAGGGGAGAGTAAAGGACGCAGTACAAACGAGGAAGGATGAATAAAAAGTAATTCAGAGTGCCATCGTTGGAAGACCTCCTGTAAAGGTGTTACGGTCTGAGGACGGTACTTTTCTTGAGTAATTGTAGTGAAAGCTTGCACTAACTGCTCAATATCTGCTTGTGTATTGCCCAAACTGATAATAAAGGTCAAATGTTGTAGGGTCGGTAACTCGGCTGTCACGCCAAGTTGTTGATGGAAAATTTCATCGGCTTCATAGCCGCTTAAGCCTAAATCAATGACTTTTACTGTCAGCCGCGTTGAGTCAAGGGCAAGAAAGCCTGGGGCTTTTGCGAGTTTTAAAACAGAAAAGCTAGGAATTTGGCTAATTCTATGTTGGGCATCATCTGCTAGCTGTAGGGTTTGGGTCATTAATTGTTCTCCGTGCAGCGCCATTTGTTGCCGTGCAGCGTCCAGAGAAGCAAGTAGTAAATAGTTGGGGCTGGTAGATTGCACTAGTTGTAAGGTTTTACTTAAGTGCTCTCGATCCACCCGGTTACCTTGGATGTGTAGCATTGATGCCTGAGTCATTGCACCCAAAACTTTATGGGTAGATTGCACTGTCAAGTCAGCACCAGCAGATAACGCTGAAGGCGGTAAGTCGGGATGGAAGGCAAAGTGAGGTCCGTGGGCTTCATCGACTAGCAAAGGGATGTTATGTTGATGAACCAGCTGTGCGATCGCTGTGATATCTCCACAAACACCGTGATAAGTTGGGTAGACCATCATCACGGCTTTAGCGTCGGGATATTGCTTGAGAGCTTTGGCTACCCCTGTTGGTGTGATGCTGTGTGCAAGGTCAGTAGTTGGGTCGTATTCCGGGTTGATAAAGACTGGCACAGCGCCAGAAAGAATCAGACCTGCGATCGCGGATTGATGGATATTCCGAGGCAGGATAATTTTGTCACCAGAACCACAGGTGGCTAAAATTGCCGCAATTATCCCAGCTGTGGAGCCATTGACTAGAAACCAAGTTTGCTCTGCTCCAAAGGCGGCGGCGGCTAATTCCTGTGCCTCCTGGATCACACTTGCAGGGGCAAATAAGTTATCCAAATTGGGCAATTCTGGTAAGTCAGCCAGAAACACAGGCGCCCCTAACAAATCCATCAACGGCTGAGGGATGCCCTTTCCCCGTTTGTGTCCCGGCGCATAAAAGGGAGCATGGGGAAAATGAGCAGCCGCTCGAAGAGCCTCTAATAAAGGCGTTCTGTTTTGAGACTGCATAAAACGATACCAGAGAACTTAACCCTACTCTATTAGCCAATACCTATTAGATGCCAACAGCTAATCGGCGTAATCATACACTTATTCAAAGAAAAGTCCGATTAGAGATTGTGGTAAGGCATAGTTATTTGGGGAGATGTGAGGTTTGTGATTTCCGGATACCTTGATTAAGTCAACTCATCAAATTGCCGAGTCATGATTTATCCCGCTCCTCAACCTACTCCAGGTCCACAAATTCCCGGTACAGAGCCAAACCCTTTACCATCACCCAATCCCGAACCACCACTAGTACCAGAACCTGTACCGGGTCCAATTCCTCAGACGGTTCCGGGACCAGTACCAGAGCCTGTACCTGCTCCTATCCCGCAACCGGCTGTACCAGAACCTGTGCCAGAAGTCGTGCCATCTCCCATTCCTCAGACAGTGCCTGGAACAATTCCCCAACCCATTCCCCAGCCCCAATAAAATTAAGATGATTTAGTTTTGATTTAACCGCTAAAACAACTCATCTTCAAACCGCTATGTTAAGAGCCGGAATTGTTGGACTGCCCAATGTTGGCAAATCTACCTTGTTTAACGCCCTAGTTGCCAATGCCAAGGCAGATGCTGCTAACTTCCCTTTTTGCACAATTGAGCCGAATGTCGGCGTCGTTGCCGTACCGGATGAGCGGTTGCAAGTTCTGGCAAAGATTTCCACCTCAGAGCAAATTGTGCCAACTCGTGTGGAGTTTGTCGATATTGCTGGTTTAGTCAAGGGTGCCAGTAAGGGCGAAGGCTTAGGTAACCAATTTTTAGCTAATATCCGGGAAGTCGATGCGATCGTCCATGTGGTACGCTGCTTTGACGACGATGATATTATCCATGTCTCTGGCTCTGTTGACCCAGTACGAGATATTGAAGTCATCAATTTAGAGCTAGCTCTATCAGATTTAGCGCAAGTCGATCGCCGAATAGATCGTACCCGCAAACAGGCTCGTACCAACAAAGACGCTCAAATTGAACTGGGTGCGTTGGAAAAGTTGAGTGCTGCGTTGAATGAAGGCAAAGCGGCGCGGCAAGTGAGCTTAACGGAGGAAGAAGCGGAGTCGGTGAAGACATTGGGACTACTCACCGCCAAGCCTGTCATCTACGCGGCTAATGTGTCTGAAGATGACTTGGCAAGTGGCAACGAGTGGGTGGAGCAAGTGCGGCAAGTTGCTGCTACAGATAACGCCCAAGTTGTGGTTGTGTCGGCTCAGGTGGAGTCAGAACTTGTCGAGTTACCCGAAGAAGAACGAGCAGATTTCTTGGCATCTCTCGGCGTCGAAGAAGGCGGATTGAAATCTTTGATTCGAGCCACCTATGAGCTTTTGGGCTTGCGTACCTTTTTAACGACTGGTCCTAAAGAAACTCGCGCTTGGACAATTCAGGCTGGCATGAAAGCGCCACAAGCAGCGGGTGCAATTCATAGTGATTTTGAGCGGGGATTTATCCGAGCTGAAACGGTTGCTTACAATGACCTTGTGGCAACTGGCTCGATGAATGCAGCGAAGGAGAAAGGTTTAGTTCGCAGCGAAGGTAAAGAATATGTTGTGCAGGAAGGAGATGTGATGCTTTTCCGGTTTAATGTGTAGGGTAGTGGTGCTTAGGAGTTACGTAGATGAATCTTGTTAGTCTTCTCATTGCATGGCTTGTTACCTCCGTTAGCTTATTCATTATTTCTAGACTGCCAACTGGTGTTGAAATTGACACTTTTCAGAAAGCCATAGTTTCAGCAGCAGTTTTCGGAATTGTGAATGCTCTGTTGGGTCCAATTATTCGTTTATTAGCCTTGCCAATTACCTTTTTGACATTTGGCTTATTTGCCGTTGTTGTGAATGCGATTATTTTTGGCTTAGCGGCTTATCTAGTAACCGGATTTCGCTTACGCTGGGGAATTTGGAGCGCTTTGATTGGAGCGGTTGCCCTCGGCATTATCAACTCGCTTATCTATAAGTTACTGGGCGCGATCGCTTAAGTAATTTTTGGAAGTAAGAACTTTGTTTATCACCAGTCCAAAGAATCCTGTAACTAGGTAATTCCTGCTGGACTGGTGATACCTAGAAGCCTGGTCTATTTCTACTTTTATATAATTACCTATGAAGTTCTGGTAGAGTCTAGCTCGATGACAGAGGCAGATACTCTACAGTATTGAGCCATTCAATATTCACTTCTTCGGAAGCTTCGTAACCTTACATGTATAAAGCACATCAAGCCCGTATGTTGTCCGAAAATACTGGTCTATTGGAGTCCCTGCCATCCCAGTAGTTGGCATAATTTATTCAAAGAACAAGGTTGTTATTAGGCAAGGCAAGCAACACTATTTGCCTGTGTGACTATCTGTACTCTGAAGCGTTGCGATCGCGCTCAGCGCATTAGTAAATTCATATAAGCTTGAAAACATATTGCAGCAATTACCCCAGCACCTCATCTAGAGTAAAACTAACTTCAGGAAAAGCTTGCACAAACACACTTTGACCCCGATAGTACTTCTGAATATTTTGGTAGCCATTGGGAGAAGGCTGTCGGTAAACTTCTAAGCATTGGGCATTAATATCTACCAGCCAAACTTCAGAAATGCCATCTTTGGCATAGAGAGGAATTTTTACTTCGCGATCAAATTCAACCGTAGTATCTGCTACTTCCACTAACAAGAATATATCCTGTGGCTGAGGATGTCCTGCCTCATAAAAATCTGCGCGTCGTCGCAGCAATACCAAGTCTGGCTGTGGTTCGGAGCTGTCATCCAATTCAACTGGGTTTTGGACTCCGACAATCACTGCCTGTGCCAAACGCTGATTAAACAAAGCATTGAGACGATTTACACAAGCTGCATGACGCCTGCCAATTGGGGACATCTCAACAATCTCTCCTCGTATCAGTTCCACCCGATCATTCTCTGTAAGAATACCCGCTTGAGCCATCTGGTGGTACTGTTCTACCGTAAATTTCCGTCTGAGTAGTTCAACAGGCATCACAACCTCTCTATAACCTCAGTCAAGTAATTAATTATCGCTCAACCTAAAAAATAGCGATCGCGCCTTACGCTAGCTAAAGGTAAAGTAGTCGTCCCTGAAAAAATATAAAACCTTTTTCTGGTGAAGGTTACAGGTCAAAGGAGGGGGTGTAGAATCACCAGAAACCCGTAAAAAAGTGGCAAAACCTGGCAAAAACCATGAGCCTCTCTGTCCCAGAACCTGTTGGTTCTTCTTCATCTCAATCCCTACTGCTCAAACCGCAATTAAGTCCTCATCATCCTTTGGTGAAATTGGCTGAAGCGATAAACTGGAGCTACTTTGAGCAAGAATTTCACAGTCAAATTGCAGGAGACATAGGACGACCTCAACTGCCAACCCGGTTGCTGGTGGGCTTACATTAGCTCAAAGCCATGTATGACGAAAGTGATGAATCGGTGGTGATGAAATGGGTAGAAAACCCCTACTGGCAGTACTTCTGTGGGGAATTGTATTTTCAGCATGAACTGCCCTGCCATCCAACGACCTTGGTGAAGTGGCGCAAACGCATTGGTTCAAGTGGCATGGAGAAGTTGCTTAAGCAAGTCTTAAAGACTGCAGATGGGCAGCAAGCCCTCCAGCAAGTAGACCTCCAACGGGTCAATGTAGATACGACAGTGCAAGAAAAGGCAATTGCCTTTCCAACCGATGCAAGATTGTACGACAAAGCTAGACGTGCCTTAGTTCGACAGGCAAAACAGCATCAGGTAAAACTTCGGCAGAGCTATGTCCGTTTGGGCAAGCAGGCATTATTGCAGCAGAGCAGCTATGCTGCGGCACGACAAGGACGAAGAGCGCAGAAGACAACATCGTCCCCATTATAGGATTTCTACATACCCTTCTGTTCCATGCACGCGAATTCGTTGCCCATCTTTTATCAGTTTGGTAGCATTATCCACTCCGACAACTGCTGGTAAGCCATATTCACGTGCGATAACTGCTCCATGGGTCATCAGTCCACCAACTTCGGTGACTAGGCCTTTTATGGATACAAACAATGGTGTCCAGCTAGGGTCAGTAAATGAGGTGACTAATATATCTCCATCTTCCAGATCAGCGTCTTCCATGTTTAAGATGACACGTGCTCGTCCCTCTATAACTCCGGAAGAAACAGGTAGACCTACAATAGCTTCGGCTGGGAGATTCTCTCGTTTGTACTTACCTGCAATGATTTCACCATCAGACGTGATAACACGTGGGGGAGTTAGTTTTTCATAAAATTTGTACTCGTCTTTTCGTTTGCTAATGGTCTGGTAATCCAGTTTATTTGTGCATACGACTTCGCGAAGTTCTTCCAAAGTGAGATAGTATATATCTTCTTTTTCTTGAATAACGTTGGCTTGTACGAGTTGTTCGGCTTCTTTCAGTAAAGCTTTCTTATAAACGAAGTAGCGATTAACTATGCCGTATTTTGGATATTCCCGATAACCGATGAAATTCCGGATCAGGCTGATCATTCGTTTTGTTTCTTCGGCTTTTTGTTCACCATCCGGTAATTGCTTCAATCGATCTAATAACTCTTGTTCTTTTTTCAAAGCCTCCTGTCGCCCTTGCTCAAATTTCCGACTGCTAGCATTAGGCTCAAAGTTTTTGATGTTGCTGAGAATCATGGGGACAAGTGTTGTTGGTTTTTCGCTCCAACGAGTTCTCGTAATATCAATTTCTCCGACACATCGCATTCCGTATTTGTCAAGATACGCACGGATAGCGTCTCGGGCTTGCTGTCCACCATCGAACTGAACTAGCTCGTCCAGAAAGCCATCATCTTTTACGTGCTGCAAATACTCAATGACTTCCGGATAAGGACGAATCACATCGGCGACATCCAACAGCGCCAGCCCCATTTCCGAAGTAATATTGTTTGGTGCAGACTGAGAGAGCGTGTCGGCTACATTTTTCTCACCCAACCACTCCATCATTTTGTCATTGATCCATGATGAAGCATTCATGCCAGTCATAATCGCACCAAAACTTTTCGGATAAGATAAACTCTGCTGTAGCTTCAGTCTGTCTTCCAGGATAAAGTCTATCAGATCCACTCCTGACTTCGCCTGGATGTCATGCTTTAACGTTTCAATCAATGCAAGGCTTTCCTCAATCAAATCAGAAACGATCGTCGGATCGTTTTCGAGCTGCACTTGAAAGGCCGCCGGCGACATACCTTTATTGCTATTACCGGGACTCGACTCTGTCTCATCATTTGGCAACGACGGGATAAAATCTCCTCGCTCTAAGATGGTCGTCAGTGCATCCTTTATGAGCGGATCGGATTTGCCCAGAACATTTACTAGAAGCTCTCTCCCGACAGGAGAAGCCAGATCCTGGGCGACATCAACAAACAATCTTCCACCAGCTTTATACATGGGTCGGGCAGCTGTTAGCTGCCATAACGACAAACCCAATGGCTTCATGGGGTCGGTCATCATTTGTTGATGACCGACAGAGACATAAACGTGATTTTCACCATCAGCTGCTTCAGGGATGGGGTACAAAGTCGTGATCGGACGGCTCTGGACAATATAAAATGAATCATCAGCCAAACACCATTCGATGTCCTGAGGGCAACCGAAATGCGCTTCGATCTTTCTGCCGATGCGCTCAAGCTGCAAAATCTGCTCATCCGTCAGCGCTTGCGTATTCTGCTGCTCAGGCTCAATCTCCTGTTCTTTTGTACCACCATCTTTTAAGGCATAAATAGCCAGCTTCTTGGTGGATATCTTCTGATCGATAACCTTGCCGTTACGCACTTTATAGATATCAGCATTCACCAGGCCGGAGACCAATGCCTCACCAAGTCCGAAGCTGGCATCAATGGATAACACTTTCCGATTAGAAGTGACGGGATCGGCAGTAAACAAAATTCCTGCCGCCTGCGGGAAGACCATCTTCTGAACAACCACAGACAGGTAGACTTTACGGTGGTCGAAGCCGTTTTGAAGCCGGTAAATTACTGCCCTCTCGGTAAACAGCGATGCCCAGCACTTGCTGATGTGCTGATAGATTGCCTCCTTTCCGATAATGTTCAGATACGTATCTTGCTGGCCTGCAAAGGAGGCCGTCGGTAAATCCTCTGCGGTTGCGCTGGAGCGTACTGCATAGGCGTTTTTTTCTCCAAGCCTGGAGAGAAGGCGGGTCATCTCTTCATTAATGTCTTCAGGGATGGCTATCCCTTCGATGACCCTGCGAATCTCACCGCTAAGTTCACCGATTTTATCCCGGTCTTCCACCAATAGATGCGATAACTGATCAAGTAATTCGTTAATCGACGACGTTTCCCCAATGATTCTTTTAAAGGCTTCAGTAGAAATACAAAAGCCATCTGGTACACGTATTCCTTCAATCCTGGAAAGTTCCCCCAGGGAAGCGCCTTTACCCCCAACAACCATGATTTTTGTTTTGTCAATGTCCTGAAAACCAAGCACATAGGAACTCATATATTTACCTCCTTTGGTAATTCCTTCTTTGATAATTCTGATGGCATCCTTCGGGCTAAAACGATTTACCGGAGTATTGTAGTAGTACTAATACTAGTACTACAGCCGCACTTGTTCATTCCGGAGCCTGAGGCGTTCCAATCGACGCTTGTAGTGACAGCGCCTTGCTCTGGCTTGGTGCCGTCGGCACCACAAAGACCAGTGGAGCATTGGTGACAAGTTAAGCCAGAGTGATTGTTGTCAATGAGAGAATATACTTAATTTTGTCTTACCGAGAATGATAATCAAAGAGAGAGGGGAGGGGCAGAGGAGAGCTGCGCTCTCCTCTGCCCCTCCTGTACGATTATC
>DATNPH010000265.1:0-38352 GCA_036703315.1 Coleofasciculaceae cyanobacterium | reverse complement strand
TTCAACCAGTCAATCATCGACTCACAAGGTCGTGTGATTAACACCTGGGCTGATGTGCTCAACCGCGCCAACTTGGGATTTGAAGTGATGCACGAGCGTAATGCTCACAACTTCCCCCTCGATTTGGCGGCTGGTGAAGCGGCTCCTGTGGCTCTAACTGCTCCTGTTATCAACGGTTAATCATTAGCTTTAACTGAGTAAAAAAGCGTCTCCTCTGGGGGCGCTTTTTTGTTGTGTATTTACAGCAGTTTTCGATTCAGCGCAATACAGTTAAGGGCGTACAGCCCCGGAGCTTTAGTGAGGACGCCCCTACAAGCGCGATCTGTAGTTGATTGGCTTGAAAAACGCTGTTAGAGGCGATCGCGTTTTGTAAAGAGCTAGGTTAGATTTCGTCCCGCTTCCAAGCGACACCGCTTATTCAAATCCGAGGTCGTTTTATTCAAATCGAGGTCAAACATAATCACCAATTGAGCATCAGGAATTAGCCGACGAAGAGCCTGTAAATGACCTTCTGCATCACAATGGCTACGGGAACTACCTATCCTAACCACTGGAATGAAAAATTTTGACATCAAAAAATATGTGGTACGCGATCGCTCAGTACTCCCACAACGCGATCGCTTTGCCTCGCTATTATAGAGACACAACTAGCTAGGAGAAAATCCAACGGTTTACACACGCCCATTAGCTCGTCTCATCGAGCAACTGCAACGCTTGCCTGGAGTTGGCTCCAAAACCGCTCAACGCTTGGCACTACATATTCTTAAGCGCCCAGAGGACGAGGTAAAAGCCCTAGCCCAAGCCTTAATAGAGGCGAAAAAGCAAGTCGGCTTATGTCAGGTATGCTTTCATCTTTCCGCTGAACCTGTCTGCGAAATCTGCCGTAACTCCAACCGGGACAGCAGCACGATTTGTGTAGTGGCTGACTCCCGCGATGTGATTGCCGTGGAAAAAACACGCGAGTATAGCGGTAAATATCATGTCCTCGGAGGCGTCATCTCGCCGATGGACGGAATTGGTCCTGATCAGCTGCACATCTATCAGTTGGTGCAACGAGTCAGTAAGAAAGATATTAAAGAAGTGATTATGGCAATCAGCCCCAGTGTAGAAGGTGAGACAACTACACTTTATGTTGGTCAGCTGTTAAAGCCGTTTACACGGGTAACTCGCATTGCTTTTGGCTTACCCATGGGTGGAGATTTAGAGTACGCCGATGAGGTAACTCTGGCACGCGCTTTAGAAGGACGCCGTGACCTAGACGTGAGCTAGATTAGAGAATATAGGCTAGTTCCAAAGTCCGTAAAATCCAATAGTTGGTTTCCATTTAGCCTGTAAATCGACGCTAAGGGGCATCACAAGTAGAGTAATGCCCTGAATTGCGATCACCTTAACGGGTTCACCAGGAGCAATAGCTTCCTTGTAATCCGGTTGAAAGAATCGAGCAGGCCAACTAGTTCCTTGCCAGTGGACACGTCCTGGGCAATCGTGAGAAATTATCTGTTCTACGATTCCTGGAACTGGTTTAGAAATTTTTTCAAGCTTTGAGTGTGAAGAGAAACGTAACATTTGTCAATCCCTTTTTGTATCTGTTCTTCTATTGAAGCGTTAAACTTATACACACTCAGGCTTCGTGTATGAAGACTCACAACTCACAAATTTCGTACACAGATGTGCATAGACGAGGCGATAGGCTTTGAAACATGAATCAACAGAAGTTCACCGAAGCAGTTGAGGGGTTAACACGACGCCGACAACAGGTGTTGCTGAAAATGCTGGCTGGTGAGACAGATAAAGCGATCGCTCAGTCACTGCACATCGAGGAAGCCACTGTCAGAAAACACATTGAAAAAATATGTCTGGCGTTTGGTATCAAAAATGAATTCCCCGATGAACGCCGTTCTAAGCGTTCTGACTTATTAGCTTTGTTCAGTCGATACAAACCTGAGCTAATAAGTCGTCAAGCAGAGCTTTCTGAGTTAAAAGTTTCTCAGCCAGCTAAGCAAGTAAACGGTAACAGTGTAACCCTAACCTCTGACTCTCCGTTTGCAAGCATCTACAATCGTGATGTCTTCATCCTGATCGACCAAAGTGGCTCCATGACCCAAAAGGACGCTGATACAGGTGACCAAACCCGTTATCAGTATCTTCAAGAAGTAGTTCAGGGACATGTTGGTCAAATTCTCTCAGTTGGGCAAGAGCAGCGAGGCACGTTAAGACAGAAAATCTGTGATGAAATTTCTATATATTTCTTTAGTAAAAATGAAGTAGTAACTGAGCCAGTTTTTGTCAGAAATTCGAGACAGATACCGATTTTATTCCAAGAAAATAGACCTAAAACCAAAACTTTTATTAGTCCATATCTTGAGAAATGTGTGAAGCTCTGGTTAGCCCAAGGCAAGCCTCAAAATCGTGGTGCTTTCTTCATTATCTATACAGACGGCTTGTTTGATGATGTGCAAAAGTTTGTTGATTGCATCTCCAGCATCTGTGCTCATACTACTGACGCCAAGGCTGCTATTTTTTTAGTGCTGGGATTGGGTGAGGATATTAATGTAGATTACTTTCTGGAACTAGATTTTAATATCAATCAGCAGATGCCTTTTGATGTGGTAGCGTTTGATTTAGTGAATGAAGCCGATGACATTATTCATGTTTTAGAGCGGCAGCTGATGAACGAGCTACCTTTAGCTTTCCCAAGTTGGGTATGGCAGCGTTATCCAGAGTTTGTGAAAAAAGCGATCGCCCAAACGACAACGGCAGAGTCTAATGCGGCATGTTAGTGTCTCGTGAAGGTAGGGGGGAGCTATAAGCCCGATATTGTTGCCTATCGGGTTCAGCGTGTCGGCATACCTGGACTCCCCCAGTTCGTTCAATGTAAGAGCTACTTCAATTTTTGTTTGATGAACGTTACTAGCTGAGTTAGCTGTTTCTTTAATCCATCAATTTCTGCCTGCATTTTTGCAACTTTTTCATTCAGTGCTGCAATCTCACCAGCAGAAGCGGAAGAGTCAGCAGAAGCTGAAGTTACTGCTGCCGCAGGCATCGCCGTTACGGGGCGTCTTTTCGCCTTGCCCATTGCTTCCTTAATTGCATCAACCAGCTGCTTCTTCTCAAAAGGCTTTTCAACGAAGGCAAAATAATCGAAGGGTTCAATGATTTTCTCGGTGACTTCTTCCTTACGACCTGACATCAATACCAAAGGAATTGTCTGGAGTTCTCTATCAGTTTGAATTTCCTGGAAGACTTCCCAACCGCTCTTTTTAGGTAGGAGGAAGTCTAACATGATCAGGTTTGGACGTTCCTGGCGAATTAAATTTAGTCCTTCAATACCATCTTTAGCTTCCAAGACTTCAAAATTTCCCGCAGGCAACATTTCTCTAACTCGCATCCGGATGACCTTACTATCATCAATTACCAGGATTTTATGACTTGCCACGACTGACTCCTTTAGAAAGATAATTTCAATAAAAACTACAGTTTCTTTAAGTGATGGTTATTGATTCTAGATGAAGACTCGATAAATAAATTAAGCCTGAATCAAAAAAAGGCTGAAGGATAAAGGGTGAAAAATGAAAAAATATCTAGCCGCTCACTCTTAGGTGAGACAATTACGAGGAATTCATACTTCATACTTTATACTTCATGCTTACTTTCTAGCTCCCTAGCCAGGTACAGCACCTAATGTATCTAGCTTGAATTTACAAGTCACTTTATATTCATCTAAGACAAACCAACACTCAACATATCAGAATCGCTCTTGTCTGTTAACCCGGATACAACCGTTGACACGATTTTTTAATTCTTTGTCTTTGTGAGCGCAAGCCCAAATGCAAACTATGTGCCTGATTCTAGATTAATCTGGGATGACTGGTTAAGAGCAAAAAAACTCGGTAAAACAACAGCGACAGTTGAATGCTTTAACATTTCTATCGTAGAGGTTATCACTAGAAATGGATTTGTCTACCGAAATCGACCAATCTGTGACCAGCTTGTCTACTCCAGACCCGTGGCGAACAGAAATTGAAGCACTACCTACCTGGTTGCGACGCCCAATCGGCAAAGCCAGCGAACTCTCAACGGTACAGCGCATCATTAAACAGCGACAAATTCATACTATCTGTGAAGAAGGACGCTGTCCTAACCGAGGTGAGTGCTATGCCCAGAAGACAGCCACATTTTTGCTAATGGGGCCCACTTGTACTCGTGCTTGTGCGTTCTGCCAGGTAGACAAAGGACATGCGCCAATGCCTCTTGACCCAGAGGAACCCCAAAAAATAGCTGACGCGGTGTATCTGTTGGGTTTGCGTTATGTTGTGCTGACCTCAGTGGCGCGAGATGATTTGCCAGATCAGGGGGCGAATTGGTTTGCCGTGACAATGGATGCGATTCGTAAACTAAACCCAAAAACCCAGATTGAAGTACTGACCGCTGACTTTTGGGGTGGTAAAGGCGATGGGGAAGAAACGCCAGTAGATTTGCAACGCCAACGGGTGGCAAGAGTAGTGCATGCTTACCCAGCTTGTTATAACCACAATGTTGAGACAGTACGACGCTTACAGGGGCGGGTGCGACGGGGTGCCCAATATGAGCGATCGCTTAATGTCCTGCACCTTGTCAAAATACTAAATCCTGCGATTCCCACTAAGTCAGGATTGATGCTGGGACATGGTGAAACCGAAGCTGAGGTGATTGAGACGATGGTTGATTTGCGCAATGCAGGATGCGATCGCCTTACTCTAGGACAATATATGCGCCCCTCCCTACAACACCTACCAGTCCAAAAATATTGGACACCTGAGGAATTTGACCGACTCGGCACGATCGCACGAGACTTAGGCTTTGCTCACGTCCGTTCGGGTCCCTTAGTCCGTAGTTCGTATCACGCTGGTGAGAGTGTTTAAACGCAATTGCGCAAGCGCACCGTCCCCAAGCAGCGATACTAAGACTATCTGCCACTTAAAGCTGACATTAAGCTAGCAAACAATCTCAGGTCTTTATGTAGCCCACTGCTTGTCTAGATAGCCCCGATGCGCGATTGCGCCCAATCTAAGGAATGAAATCTGTCTCTTCCCCACTTCCTACTCCCTGTTTTCAGGTGAGATAATCCAGAACTAGAAAAATCTTCACAATCAATCAGCCCTGTGGGGATAGCTGTTTGGTACGGTTTAACTTTACTATTTTTTAAGAAAGTATCAAAACCAGGAGAGAATCCTATGGCTAGTCAAGCAAAGAAATATGATGCCCCGGTTGCCAAAACAGGTGCCAAGTTTCCCTATCCTTTTCGCCTATTCTGGGCGCTAGTCCTTTTATTTGGCAATTTTGTAGTAGCCGCGTTCTATTTCCACATCCTCGAATAGTTTCTGCTGCCTAACTTTAGGAATTGTTTTTGAGGCTGTATTTACGCACAATAGCAGCAGTCGTGACGACTTGTCGCGGCTGTCTTCTTTTGGTACATCCAATAGCGAGCATTAACTTGGACGCCTACTGAAGTGAAACAAAAATAGAACACCCCGCCGAGGTTGAGGGCAGGGTGAGAGGAGTAATATCTTTTTTTGGTTACTCGCTAACCTAGCAACATAGTGGTGACGTTCCTCTCTCCTCAAAGACGGAATTTTGTGTTAAAGCATACTGTATGCATCAACACAACAGCTCATAATAAAAATACCTCAGCTGCCTCAGTGAGGTGTCGCATTTCTATGTGTTCTACAGCCCTATCGTGACAAAGTTACTGACTCTTAGGCATCCGCCAAATCATTGAAAACCCCTGAGACAATCAGTATAAATGCTTAGGCAATCTCTGGCTGCTCACCGATTCGAGAAGTGAGGCTTCTATCTTCTTCAAAACAGGGATTTATATTAAGGTGTGTTGTCAAGCTGAACACAATTGCCAAAAATAAAACACCCGCCTGAGGCTAGCAAGGCAGCTGAGAACAGGATACAACTAAATCCACTGAAAAATAACATCCCGAAACCTTCACTTCTGTCTACTGGAAGATAGGGAGTTAGGTTACAGAGTATTGTGTACAGAAACACTAGGGCGTTTTAAGTTTGAGAGCGTAGTCCCGAAATCGCTCTAAATCGGCTTGGATAGTAGACTCAACAACACGACCTAAGAACAGGTTGTCCATCAGTTGACCTAGGAAACCAGGAATAGCATAAGCCACAGTTAGCTTAACAATGCTGCTGCCATGCCGATCATAAAAGCGGACTGCTCCTCGATTAGGCAAGCCATCAACAGATTCCCACTGAATAATCTGGTGTGGTACTAACTTGAGAATGCGGGAGAGCCAGCTGAACTCTAAACTACCCGTCGCGAGTTTCCAACGGGATAACTCAGGATTGTCTTCTAGCACTTGCACGGAGTCAATCCACTTCATCCAGCGAGGCATTTGCTCTAAGTCAGACCAGAGGCTCCATGCTAAGTCAATGGGAACCTCTACCTCAACCTGTACACTATGTTCTAGCCAATTGGACATGGAGATTAGGGAATAGGGAATGGGTAATTGGTCATTAGTCACTGGTTTTTCTTCGCTAGGGACTAATGACTGATGACTAGGGACTTTGGCGAACTCAACCTGTTGTTACAGGAGTTCGCTCGGCAATGGCTTTGGCATTTTCCAGAATCGCTTTTGCTGCCTGACGCCCTGATAACGTTGCCCCTTCCATGCTATCGATGTAGTCTTGCTGGGTATAGCTACCAGCAAGGAAGAAGTTGCTCACTGGAGTCTTCTGCGGAGGGCGATAAGGGTCCATGCCAGGAGCTTCACGGTAGAGAGACTGAGCCAGCTTGACTACACTGTACCAAGTCATAGTCAGCTCTCGCGAGGAAGGGAAGAGTTCGTGAACTTGCTTGAGGACGTGCTGCGCGATCGCTTCGTTACTTTGCCGGATAAAGGGATCTCCCGGCGTCAGCACCAATTGCAACAGTGAACCCTCTCCTTGGCGGTAGTAGTCGCCTGGACTGGTCAAGGCTAAGTCAGCAAAGCAGGAGAAGTCAGCATCAGGAGTATAGAGGAGATTATCTAGTCCTGCTGCTTGGGCTAGCTGTTTCCGTTGCTCGGCGTCATGCAGTTCTGTAACCCAGCCATCGAACCGTAGCTGTACGGTCGCTACTGGTACAGTATCAAGCTTGTAGATATTGTCAAACTCCGACCACTTGCGCCACTGTTGAGGTAATAGGCGCTGGATGCCTGGAACATCACAAGCACAGACATAAGCATCCGCTTTAATGGTTTCTTCTGTCTCACCGCTAGCAACCACAAGACCAGTGACTTTGGTTTGTTCAGCCGCTTCAGTAAAAAGAACTTCCCGTACTCGACGCCTAGTGTAGATTTTCGCTCCTCTCGCCTCTAAGTACTCAATAATCGGCTTATGCAGATACTCATAAGGAGAGCCTTCCAGCATCCGCAACACCGATGCCTCTGTTTTGGCGGCAAAGAACTGGAAGATAGTCAGCATACAACGAGCGGAAATATTCTCGGTGTCGATGAACCCAAGAGCATAAGCGATCGGGTTCCACATCCGCTTCAAGCTGCCGTCATTACCTCCATGTTTCCGGAACCAGTCGGCAAAGCTGATTTTATCTAAGTCACGAATTGTCTTCATCGCGCCATCGAAGTCCACTAACCCACGAACAATCGGACTGGTAGCGAGGGCAAGCGAGTTTTGCAACTTATCCTGTAGCGATAGCTGAGAGGTCGTAAAAAAGGCTTTTAGTCCATTAAAAGGCGCACCTGTGATGAAACGAAAGTCTAACGCACCTGTGCGACCACCTTTATTAATAAAGCTGTGGGTATGTTCCTTGAGACGCAAGTTCTCAAATGCCCCCACCTGCTTCATCAAGTCGAACAACTGGTAGTAGCAGCCAAAAAAGACGTGCAACCCCATTTCAACATGGTTGCCATCAGCGTCTACCCAGCTACCGACTTTGCCACCGACAAATGGACGAGATTCAAAAATTTCTACTTCATGACCAGCATCGACTAACTCAACTGCCGTCGCCAGTCCGGCTAGCCCCGCCCCAACAATTGCAACGCGCATTCAGCCTTTCCCTTACAGTTTCTTTACAGATTTTAATAGAAATGCGCGTCAGGATGCAGCTTCTTAGATTTTGCTACTGCACTGTTTAATCTTGGTCTTCGTCTGTATGGAAGAGGAAGGTTTCTCGTTCAGTGCGATTCTCTTCTTGAGGCACGCTCCGTTTTTTCGGTACAGTTTTTTGCAATGGCTTTTGAGCCGTTTCGCCTAGATTAATCTGGAGCTGAGGACCAGAGATAGCGAGACTGATGACCATACCATCTACCACAGGTACTTGAGTGATCAGTGCACCATCAAGATAAGTCCCGTTATTTCCTAGGCTAATAATTTCCCAGTGGTTGCCGATATACTGAATTTCAACGTGGTGACGCGAGACGACTGAGCTGTGGAGAACAACATGGTTATCAGCAGCACGTCCGATTTTAATGGCTGGTTCGCCCTCAAAGGTCCACTTTTGAACAGGGGTACTGCGATACGGCTGCCGAAGGGACACCGTAATTATCATGGGAGCGAAAGTTGCCCGCAATAAGGGGTTGTTGCTCACTTTCTACTTTTGCACCTCGCTAAGGGCGATGCGTAATCTCTATAAAATCTTTTTGAGTTCTATAGTCCGTATTTATAGGATTTTTTCAGTATCGCACTCAATTAGTCCTCTGTCATCTCTAGGTCATCGTCATCATCGAAATTCTGACGAAGACCTCCAGGCAAGGCAGCAATAATCGCATCTAGCACTCTGCCTACTGGTATGATTTCTAAGCCGACATCAGGTAACGTTTGACCTTTGGGAATAATGGCTCGTTTGAAGCCCAACTTAGCAGCTTCTTTTAGACGTAGTTCCATCTGAGAAACTAATCGCACTTGTCCGCCTAAGCCAACTTCTCCAATCATAATCGTGCGCGGATCAACGATGCGATCGCGGAAACTTGCCACAACAGCGATCGCAATCCCCAAGTCTGCTGCCGGTTCCTCAACCCCCAATCCTCCAGCAGACGCCACATAAGCATCTAACTTTGATAAGGGAATCCCTACACGCTTTTCCAACACGGCGAGAATTTGCTGCAATCGGTTGTAATCGACGCCTGTGGTTGCTCTACGAGGCGAACCATAGCTAGCAGGACTCACCAACGCTTGCAATTCTACGACAATCGGGCGAGTCCCCTCACAAGCAACAACAGTAGCGGTACCAGGACTTGATTCATCCCGGCTGCCTAAAAATAGCTCCGATGGATTTGCAACTTCCTGCAAGCCTTTGTCCACCATTTCAAAAATGCCAATTTCGTGAGTGGCACCAAAGCGGTTTTTCACGGAACGCAACAAGCGATGAGAAGCAAAGCGATCGCCTTCGAAATACAACACTGTATCTACCAGATGTTCTAATACCCTTGGTCCTGCGATCGCACCTTCTTTCGTTACATGTCCTACAATTAGCAGCGTGATATTCTCCCGTTTCGCTACCTGCATCAACGCTGAAGTACATTCCCGTACCTGCGCCACTGAGCCGGGAGCCGACGTAAGCGCCGCAAAGTACAGCGTTTGGATACTGTCAATGACTGCTACCTGCGGTTTGAGCGACTCCAACTCCCGGAGAATTTCTTCTAAATCTGTTTCTGGCAGCACGTAGAGACTGGCGTCTGCGCCTTGTTGGGATAGTACTTCCGTATTCCCTTCCGCTTCTACAGCATCAGTTTCCCCATGTCCATTGCTAGTTTTTGGTGCTGAGGATTTAGTACGCTTTTTAGAAGAACCGTTCGATGTCTCTTCCTCAACGGGGGCAGCCCCAACCCCCAGACGAGACGCTCGCAGCTTCACCTGTTGCCCCGACTCTTCTGCACTGACATAAAGAATACGGTGCCGTTGCGCTAGCTGATTTGCAACCTGAAGCAGTAGGGTTGATTTCCCAATTCCTGGATCGCCGCCAATCAACACCAAAGAGCCAGGGACGATTCCACCCCCCAGTACTCGATCAAGTTCACCATAACCTGACGCAAAGCGCATCTGTACATTGTTGGAAATTTCCGAGAACTTTAACGATGATCTCGGTTGTGCTGGACCTTTGCTAGCAGGTTTTTGATTGGAGCGAGTATTCGATTGCCAACCCGCTCGACCAAGGTTGGTGGAGGGAGGTGCCACAATCTCTTCTAAAGAGTTATAGGTGCCACAAGCTGGACATTTGCCAAACCATTGAGATGACTCTGCACCGCATCCGTTACATACATATACAGATTTAGACTTAGGCATCCTAATTTAAGTGTTAAAAACAATAAAAAATTTCTTAATAATTAAAAAAGGGTTAAGAAAAACAGCAAGTAATGTAAAAACAAACCCTTAAAACCTTAAAAAACGTTCTTACAGCGTTATATCTTATAGGTAAGCTATTGATAAATTAACAATTTACTAACGTTATTTCGGGAGTACTGAGTCAGTTGGAAAATCATAAGGAGAAAATCCTCGTTGTCGATGACGAAGCTAGTATCCGTCGCATCTTGGAAACTCGTCTTTCCATGATCGGCTACGATGTCGTCACCGCTGCTGATGGAGAAGAAGCGCTGGAAACATTTCGTAACACTGACCCTGACCTGGTAGTTTTGGATGTAATGATGCCCAAGCTCGATGGGTACGGTGTTTGTCAGGAGTTGCGGAAGGAATCCGATGTCCCCATCATTATGCTAACTGCCTTAGGGGATGTTGCCGACCGGATTACAGGTCTGGAGTTAGGTGCGGATGATTATGTTGTCAAGCCATTTTCTCCTAAAGAATTGGAAGCTCGCATTCGTTCTGTACTGCGACGGGTTGACAAAGTAGGAGCTTCGGGCATTCCAAGTTCCGGTGTTATCCATGTGGGAAACATCAAAATCGACACCAACAAGCGGCAGGTCTACAAGGGAGATGAGCGGATTCGGCTCACTGGCATGGAGTTTAGTCTCCTAGAGTTATTAGTCAGTCGATCTGGAGAACCGTTCTCTCGCTCAGAGATTTTGCAAGAAGTCTGGGGTTATACACCAGAACGCCACGTTGATACCCGTGTTGTGGATGTCCACATTTCACGGCTACGAGCAAAGTTGGAAGATGACCCCAGTAATCCTGAGCTGATTTTGACAGCACGCGGTACGGGTTATCTATTCCAGCGAATTATTGAACCAGGTGAGGAGGTTTAATTAAAAAAGAAGAATTAAGAATTAAAAAATAATCTTTTTTAATTTTTAATCTTACATCTCTAATTTATTGAGCATGACTAAACCCGATCAAAACTATGTACTGCGACAATTACCGTTTGTTGTTGGAGGATTAGCTGGTGTCTTGTTACTGACGAACCGCTTGCTAACGCCCCAACTGACGGACTCCCAGGCTCGTTCAGACGCCTTGGGGGTGATTTTGAGTGCAGTGTTGATTTTGACGGGTTTACTATGGCAGCAGGTGCAGTCACGATCGCCTGATGCCGTTGCTCTAATCGGAGAGCAGGGATTTGAACTGTTACCTGGGCTATCCGATGAGGTGAAAACTGAACTAGCGTGGGCGTCACATCTGTTGCTGACAAATACAGCGACGCGATCGCTGGTTGTTTTCTATCAAGGCAAAGTCCTGTTGCGCCGAGGCATATTGGGCGTCAACTCAGAGGTTAAACCTGGAGCGATTTTGAAACGGGTACTGGAAAAACAAAAACCCGTCTACTTAGTTGACCTCAAACTCTATCCAGGACGTATTGAATTTGACTACTTGCCAGAGAATACTCAGGGTGTTATCTGCCAACCCATTGGGAATCAAGGCGTTTTAGTTTTAGGAGCCAATGCCCCACGCAGTTACACAAAACAAGACGAGAATTGGATAGAGGGAATTGCTGAAAAACTGGCGAATACCCTCAGCCGATGTTCAGATGATTTTGCAGCTGCTGAGATTTAGATATCGATGACAATTCTTTACTGGGTACTGATTGCCGTCATGCTTGTGGGTATTATTGGAGCCTATGTTCCTGGCATTCCTGGCCCAAGTTTGATTTTAGGTGCAATCTTAGTCTGGACAGTTGTTCAGGCTGTTCAGGGTTTTGATATCAACTGGCTACCACTGATAGCCATATTTGTGATTTTGATACTGAGCGCTGGGGTTGAATTGTTAGCCACCTATTGGGGGGCTAAACAAGCCGGTGCGAGTAAGTGGGGTCAGATTGGTGCCCTGATCGGTCTAGCAATAGGGTTTTTCGGTCTACTACCAGCTTTACCTCTTGGCGGACCTCTACTGGGTATTCTGATTGGTCCTCTGTTGGGAGCAATTATTGGAGAGTTTATCTATCGGCGTGAGTTGCCTCTAGACGAAAGAACTAAGCAGTCGGTTAAGGCTGGTATAGGAGTTGTGGTGGGTTCACTAATTGGAAACTTGATTGAAGGGTTACTCGCGATCGCGGCTGTTGTTATCTTTGTTGCTTCCACTTGGTCGCAGGTGATGGGGAGTTAGGCGTTAATCTCAGCACGAGGAGCGATCGCATTAGTCGTCAGAAATTGAGTGATCGAATTTTTTCACAGCAGAAAATTTTCCACATCATAGCGACTTTCTTTTCCGGCAATTACAAGTCCTTATCACAATTTAGGCAATCTCAAGTAATTTTCAGATTGCACTATACCCTAGACCTCCTGCATGAATAATTTATTGCCCCCTGCCGTATAAGTTCCCTCGAAATTGGGGGAGTAGGGGGGGCAAGCTTCGATTCATGCAGGAAGTCTCCTGTTCAATCGCAACTAAAAGAAAAAAGGTCCGAATGGGGAATAAGTCGCTCAGTATTGATTGAGCGACTAACGATAGGATTAGTGCAATTGACCCTTAGTTGTTCTTTTGATGGATGTGGCGACTAACCCAGTCGGCATTTTCTCGGAGAAGATGAAGAATACTCCCCCGAATCAAAGCATTTAGATGCAACCGCTGTGATAAAGAAGGGAATAGAGCATTAGGGGTTTTGGATGATTTATATCCATTTTCAATAACTGTAGAGCAACTGGAGACGTGACTGAGGACATGGGCAATTAGCTTTTGGCGAAATTCATCAATAGAAAAGGCGACTTGATAGGGATACTCAGGATAATCTTCCAAGACATTTTCAATTTCTTGAATTACAAGGGGTTGTGTTAAGTTGATGATTTCGTAAGACATTTTGTAACTCCTCTTTTTATTGATTGATTCTGATTATTCCCGCATTGTCTTTGATAAAACTCGCTTATAACCCTTAGAGGCTCTAAACTTCAACCTTTCCAATGTGCTAATGGAATAAGAGGCGTTTGCCTTAGTTATCGGAGAGGTCAATACAGAAATTAAAGCTATGGGATACTTTTGAGTCAGGAACATGGTGGATTTTACCTTCTAGCTAGTTTCCTGCCTCAGACGCCAGAAGTTAGAGTCCGATAAGTCTCTCCTCAGGGTCGAGGGCAGGTACAACGAAGCGAACAGATACCAGCCAAGGACACTGACGAGTTATGTACATTCCTTAAGAATGCCGACTCTTCAGTCTCCTCTCAATGCCTGCGAAGTTAGCTGACGGACTAGGACTGAGAGATGTCCTTCTCTGACTGTCTCTTTAGTCAAGAGTCACTAGAGAACAGGTCAGAGATTTGCCCCAGGAATTGGTTCCTCCGCTCCAGCGATCACCCTACAGTTAAATGAATGTTGTAGGTTTAATCCTGGATTAGGCTGACTTACTGAATTGGAATTTTCGTTATTTTATCACCTTGCTTCTTCTATATAAAGTAATATTTCTTTAAATTCACTGAATTGAGTAGTTGTTTGCTGATATTTGCCATTGCCCATTCACCAATTAGGTGTAGCAATTCTTGAGATAGATGCTTGAGTTCGAGCGGCACCTTAACAGCAAAAAACCCAACTGTTCCAGCTGGGCTTTTTTGTTATAACGTTGGAGGTTGTTAAACAGTTAACTGCTTCAACGTTTCTTTTAATTTATCCAACTGGTTTTCGGCGTCCTCTAACTGCTGTCGGACATTTCCGCTATCACCGAATTCTTTACACAACTGGGAGTGTAGCACCCTTAAACGAGTCAGCTTCGCTTCAGCCTCTGGAAGTTTGGCTTTTGCTTCCTGAACTGCCTTTAAGCGAGATTTCGTTTGAGTGTAAGCAGCAACCGATTTGTAGTTTGGCATAGAATCAATGCACTCCTGGGATGTGAGCTAATGCGTTCTGTAGTGGTAATACAGAGCCAGTGGAAGCTATCCTTCCCAACTAGAGAACCTTAGAAGGACTCCTGTCATCTCCTTGAGAAGGTATATAGATTAAAGCTCCATAGAAACTATACTGAGCTATGGACAAGTAAGTAAAGATGGGTCTGACTCCTTATTCGGCACCTACTGAAGTGAGGTAACTAATTAGTTAGGACGTGCTACAACAAGGGAGACAAGTTAAGTGTAATACTGTAATACCAAACTTAGAATCACAAGAACTGCCTATGCAATATATTACTCTTGACCGCAATCCTTGTGTCTTGGTTGTAGAAACAGACGAAACCTTTGCAGAACGGATGACTTTGGATTTGAGAGAGGCAGGCTATCATACTGTCGTTGCGACTGATGCTAGTAGCGGCTGGCATCAAGCCTGCGAACTCCAACCAGCTATGATAGTTGTCGATAGAGCGCTTCCGGGAGAATCTGGACTGAAGTTATGTACTCAGATTAGAAATACAGGCTCTCGGGTACCAGTACTTTTGCTAATGGCTCGTGACACGGTGGATGATCGAGTAGCTTGTCTAGAATCTGGGGCTGATGATTATTTTCTCAAACCCTATCGCACTGAACCCTTTTTACAGATGGTGCGCCTCTATCTAGAGCCAAAAGCAGGTACCACAGATCAGCTAAGGTTTGGCGATCTTATTTTAGATTTGACCACGCGCCGAGCCATGCGGTCTGGACGGGCGATCGACCTGACAATGAAAGAGTTTGAGCTACTCAAGTATTTGATGTCCCATCCCCGTGAAGTCTTAACTCGCGAACAAATTTTGGAAAATGTTTGGGGTTACGATTTTATGGGAGAGTCCAATGTAATTGAAGTCTATATTCGCTATTTACGTCTCAAGATCGAAGACGAGGGTGAAAAACGGTTAATTCAAACTGTGCGAGGTGTTGGTTACGTGTTGCGAGAGATATGAAGCGTCAGGGAAGGCACTTTTTAGGCGTGACAGAATAAGGTTTTAGGGTATGAAGTGTCGAATCAGTTTCTTAGGATCAATGTTGAGTATTTTGCTGGTTGGCTGTGTAGCATCGACGCCTGCTAAAGTAGCCGATAATATGCCGTTGAAGTCTGGTGAACAGCTGCCATCTCCCCGAATCGTTTCATCGTCACCCACAAACACAGGTCAAATGCTACCAGTTTCTGCTCAAGTCGAAATAGGAGGTCAGCGGATTGCGCTAGAAGTGGCACGAACCCCCCAAGAGCAAGCCATGGGGTTAATGTATCGGAGTTCTCTAGAACCTAATCGAGGGATGCTATTTGACTTCAATCCACCGCAACCCGTCAATTTTTGGATGAAGAATACGATAATCCCGCTCGATATGGTTTTTCTGAAGGATGGGGAAGTCAAAGCGATCGCGCCAGATGTCCCCCCTTGTACCACAACTCCCTGCCCTACCTACGGTCCGGAAGTCCCTATTGACCAAGTGATAGAACTTCGAGGAGGACGGGCAGCTGAACTGGGAATTAAGGTAGGCGATCGGGTGAGTATCAAGTTCCTGGGTGGAAATACAACCACAACCCTGCCTACCCCGCCTAAATTCTAAATTCTTATTAAAATTATTAGAAATTTCACTTAATAGTTTGCTGTTTTGCAGCAAAATTAAGCTACTCTGTCCTAAGACAGATCTAAAATGTCAAAAACTAAGATAGTCTAAACCTTTAACTGGCAGACTATGCTCAGCCTTCAGCGCTGAGTGCAATGTCCAAGGGTGTTACGCTAGTTAGACTTGGCGATAAGTCGCTGAGTTATGGTGTGAGGTTAGTCTAACTGACAGCGTACTCTGGAGCGAAAATATACAATTTTACAGAGGGCTTTTATTAAAGCACTGAAGTAAAAGAAATTAAGCGAAGTTTGCTTAACAGTGTGGAGTATGGGTTGGCGCAGTTAGTTATGCGACACTTGATTTTCCACTTTGTTTAGTTGTGAAAGTATAGATGCAGTGTTTTTGGCATCAGCATCATTGCCGTCACAACAAAAGTGGAGAGTAGACACAGTTGATATAAATCTCAAATTGCCAGTGATTTCGGACACAGGTAGTACAGGTTCAAACTCTCAAGATATTAAGAGGAGAACCAGTAAACTGTGGACACATTAAAGACTGGCTGTAATGAGTCTAAAGACACAAGCTCTTAATTTCAGAATAGAGCATACAACGAGGAGGTGAATGTAATTGATGGCACCCGCAACCTATTCTAAGTTTCTTCGCTTTCTCCAAGAAGAATTAGCGATTTCCAGAGATTCAATCGAAATTGCCCAACGTTACCGTGAGCAAGATCCAGGTCCTTTACCAATGATTCTTTGGCAGTACGGTTTGGTAACTTTAGAGCAATTAGATCGAATCTATGACTGGCTGGAAACGGTCTAAGACCGGATGCAGTGGCAAGGAGCAGATAAATCATGTCCAAACGCTTATGCCTTCAGGTTAACTTCAACCCTAGGCAATGTCTAAAATCGTTTTTTCTTTCACAATTAATCTCAAGGCAAATAGAAAAGAGCGAGTCAATGAGCGACTCGCTCTTTTTTAGTTAGCGGTTGGCAAGTTATGACATTCAACTGTCCAGCTTTTAAACATTCAATTCCTATGATTGTGTAAATACTCTAGCCGCAGCAGCAATACCAGCCCCCGGACTCACCGATTCATATCCCAATTCGCACAAGGTGGCTTCGAGAGAACCAATAGCGGCGAGGATATCGCGATCGCTGACAAAGCCGAGGTGACCAATGCGGAAAATCTTCCCTTTATAATGGTCTTGCCCTCCAGCCAGAGCAATATCGAAGCGCTTTTTCATAATGGCGCGGATTTGTTCTGACTCAATCGAGACAGGTGCAACGGCAGTAATTGCAGGGCTAGCTGCCTCATCGGGAGCAAACAAGGGTAACGAGAGGGCTTTCACGGCTTCGCGTGTCGCCTTCATCAGACGTTGGTGACGTGCGAAGATGGATTCTAAACCTTCTGCTTTCATCATACGCAGCGCCGCCTGTAACGCCACGACTAAGTTGACTGGTGGCGTAAAGGGATTGGTATTTTTCGCAGCCGCTTTGCGGTACAAACCCAAATCCAGGTAGAAGCGTGGCAGTTTAGCTGTTTTATAGGCTTCCCAGGCTTTGGGGCTGACAGACACAAACCCTAGCCCTGGGGGAATCATGTAGCCTTTTTGAGAACCAGAAGCAACGACATCAAGTCCCCAGTTATCTATCGGTAGATTGACCGCCCCTAAGCTGGTAACGGCGTCAACAATGATTAGGGCTTCCCCATGGTCTTTGACATAACGATTAATGGTTTCCAAATCGTTGAGGACGCCAGTAGAGGTCTCAGAGTGGGTGACGATGACGGCTTTAATTTTCTTTTGGGTGTCGGCAACGAGCTTTTCTCGAAACTGTTCGGTATCTAGGGGCTTACCCCAATCTGCCGTGATTTTATCGACCTCAAGACCAAATGCGGCACTCAGATCCGCCCAGCGTTCTCCAAATTTACCGTTACATCCCACCAAGACGCGATCGCCTGGACTCAGGAAGTTAATAATGCCAGCTTCCATAGCACCAGTACCACTTACCGTTAAGACCAGAACGTCATTTTCGGTCTGGTGTACCCACTTAAGGCTTTGGGTCACCTCTGCCATGATTTCACTAAATTCGCCGCTACGGTGCCCGATCGGGTGCTTGGAGAGAGCCAGTAATACTTGTTCCGGGACTGGCGTAGGCCCAGGAATCATCAGCATGAGCTTATCGTTCATTGCGTTTCCTCTATCTTCTCGCTTCGCATACTCCAGGATCGCACAACTCCCCGACTATGAGGCGGCTGACACGGCACACGATACCTAAAAATACTTGTTTGATTTAGTTGTACTCGGGCATTCCAGTTGGGATACCACAGGCATTAGTACGAATTTTGGCTAGTTTGACCTCTTAGTAACTTAGCAATAGCACTTGTTAGTTTGTAGCTACTTTTCAAGCTGACAGTTCTTGCCATAGCTCTCTGTCGCTGTTAAATTCATGCCTATCGTACTGCTACTACTTACTAACTTCAGGTTTCTTACCTAGAGGAAAAACATCTTGAGAGGGCTCTGGCTCAAAGCCGACGCTGTTGAGAGACCAACGATACTCAATCGGCAAATTAGCCCGCCGACAGGCTTCTTCAAGTTGCCTTTGCTGTGCTAAGGCTTTGCGGAGGGTACTAATCAGTTGATGAACCTGCTCTCGAACTGCTGGTTTTTGATTGACAGTAAAGGAAGTTTGGCGCTCTAGAAGCTGGAGAAGCAGTTCGTAGTGGATATAAGACGGAAGGGGGATTGGCTCCATGTAACTTGGTTTACCTCAAATGGACTAATCTGCACAAGCGTTGTATCGCCTTAGGGTAATCGCAATCGACAATGTGTCGTGGTTAACAAGTTATTGACTAGGAAACAGACCGACAATCGCGGCAGCCGGATCAGGCTGTTTTACTAATGACTCGCCGATAAGAACAGCAGCAGCACCTGCAGATGCTACCGCCCCTAAATCAGCGGTTGTATGCAGCCCTGATTCACTAACGACCAAAATGCCACGCTCCTGGAGCTGGTTGCCCCGTGCTGCCAGGAGTTGGCAAGTGGTTTGCAGATCGACCGAAAAGTCTTCCAAGTTGCGATTATTAATACCCACTAGGGTAACGCCATCCAGAGGTAACACACGGTCTAGCTCTGAGAGGGTATGAACTTCAATCAAAGGTGTCATTGACAGCGCATTAGCAATTTTGACAAAGTACTGAAGATCCTGATCCGACAGAATTGCGGCAATCAGCAAAACAGCATCGGCTCCATAACTGCGGGCGAGATAGATTTGGTAAGGATAGATGATGAAATCCTTACATAAGATTGGCAATTCAACGGCGGCGCGAACGTTTGCCAAGTTGTCCCAACTGCCTTGAAAGAATTTTTTATCAGTCAGTACTGATAAAGCGGTAGCACCGCCTTGATGGTAGGCTTTAGCGATCGCTACTGGGTCAAAATCCTCACGAAGCACTCCCTTACTGGGAGACGCTTTTTTGACTTCAGCAATCAAAGCGGGACGAGTTTTACCTGAGAGCAGAGCTTGTTTGAAGTTACGAGGTGGAGATGCCGTCTGTACCCGCTTTCGTAACTCCACTAAAGGAACACGTTCCCGCATCTGGTCAACTTCTGTTTCTTTGTACCAGACGATTTCTTCCAAAATATGGCGCGGTTCAGCGTCTGGGAGAACAACTTGATAGCGCAATATGCTGAGGTCAATAGCTGGATTAGGGGGGCGTCGGCGAATTTGCATTAATTGCTAGTTGCTAATTGCTAGTTGCTAATTGCTAATTGCTAATTGCCTTATTTTTACAATTAACCGTTAGCCATTAGCAAAGGACTAATGACTAACGACCGCTCGTTTGTAAGCTTCGTCCAGCACTTCCGACAGAGTAGGATGGGCATGGACTAAATAAGCCAGGGTCTTGACGGACTGTCGAAGCGCGATTGCATTGGATGCCTCATGAATCAGATCTGAAGCGTGTAAACCCAGGATATGCACACCGAGAACCTCGCCTGTATCTTTGCGGTAGATTACCTTGGCAATGCCATCTGCTTCCCCTTCTGCGATCGCCTTAGAATTGCCCTTAAAGTACGATCGCACTGAGGCGACTTCAAACCCCTCTTTTTCACCCAGTTCCTTCGCAGCGGGTTCTGTCAGTCCCACATAGCTGATTTCTGGGTGAGTAAATGCTGCGGCGGGGATGCTGCGATAGTCTACGGTTCGGTGACGCCCACAGATATTCTCCACTGCCGCAATACCTTGCGCTGATGCCGCGTGAGCCAGCATCAATTGCCCCGTCGCGTCACCAATTGCCCACAAGTGTGGTACTGGCTCACCAGCTGATAATACTGCCATTGTGTCATTCACAGAAATAAAGCCCCGCCGATCTGTCTCGACGCCTACAGCATCCAGTCCTAGCTCTTTAGTAGCTGGAATCCGACCTGTTGCCACGAGGCAGGCATCTACTTCTAGGATATCTACTACCTCTTTGGTTTTGGCGTCAGCCAGTTCAATCACTACTGGTGTTCCCGGAGTTACTTTTTTTGCTAGTACACCTACATAGGTTTCAACATCACGAGGAGTGATCAGCACCCGCGTCGCCAGTTTAGCAATATCTGGGTCAAAGGTTGGCATCAATTGGTCTAGTGCCTCAATCATCGTGATTTCTGAGCCTAGCGCCGTGTAAATATCCGAGAACTCCAGACCAATATAACCGCTACCAACAATGGCTACCCAATCTGGTATCCAGTCTAATTTCAAGGCGTCATCACTGGTAAATACCGTTTTGCCATCCAGCTCAATTCCCGGAGGGACAAAGGGAATAGAACCTGTGGACAGAATAATATCTTTTGCTGTGACGTTTTTTTCGCCGCTATCTGTAGCAATTGTTACTTTTTGTGATCCAGCTATTCTGCCCCAACCCTGAATAATATCAACCCCCACGCGTTTAAGGCTGTTCGTTAGATCGCCACGAATCTTGGTAACAAGATTGCTAGAGTGGTCAGCGATCGCTTGTCGGTCAAACTGAACCCCTTCCACCTGAATGCCCAGTGACTTAAGGTGGTGAGTATTACGTAACTCTCGTACTCTACCCGATGCCGCCAATAGCGCTTTTGAAGGGATGCAGCCCCGATTGACACAGGTACCCCCCATCTGGTGCGCTTCAATAATAGCGGTTTTCAAACCGCAGCTAACCGCATGTAATGCAGCACCATGTCCGCCTACACCGGCTCCAATAATCACTAAATCGTAATCAAATCCTTGACTCACATCTATCTCAACCATATGCATCGCCCTCTTTATTCTCAACTTGACCAATCCATGAGCGCAAGTCTTCAGCTGAATTCACCCGTTTATTCGCTGCTGATTAGGGAATACCAGCTATAGCTGAAGTTTTAGTTTATACATTCAAATTTTGAATTTGCCAGATATCACTTGTCATTCAAAATTCCCCCTAGACAGTGTTATATCTTGGAAGTCTTAACTCGGTGTTCTCCAACTAAAAGCCGTATGTAAGGGAATCAAACATCATGCATGAGTATGAGTATCAGCAAAATCGGCGGATTGATGCCAGCAGAGCTTTTATGGAGTCGCTGGATCAACTACAGAATATCTTGGCACAGGAGCGTCAGACCGCAGAATCTGAGTCCCAATCCCCCGAGAACACCTCTTCAAACAGTTGGAGTAACTTAAAGCTACTGGAAGAAGCCGCAGCTGACCTTGATGAGTTTTTTGGCGAACAAGAGGCGTTAGAAGAAGAATAGAGCAGCAGATGAGCAGGTTGAAGGTTTAGAACTTCCAACCTTCAACCCTTCTTTTGACGTTGGCGTTGGGCTTCGTACAACATTAAGGCAGCCGCGATCGCCACATTCAACGACTCCACTCCTGGCGCGAGAGGAATTTTCACTTGCTGATTGGCGAGTAAAGTCAAGTCAGCTCTCAGTCCAGCTGCCTCATTGCCCAGCACAATTAAGGTAGGACACCGCAATTCTATATCCCAGTAGCTCACACTAGCATGGGGTACTGTTGCCACCACCTGTATTCCTTGAGCCTGACATTGGCAAACAACATCTTTCAAATCAGGGCTGACTGTCACAGGCAGCCGGAACCACTGACCAGCTGATGAACGCAATACCTTGGGATTATCTAAATCCACGCTGTCTGTGCTCAACCATAAACGTTCAACATTAGCTGCCGCTGCCGCTCGAATTATCGTACCGAGGTTACCTGGATCTTGCACGGTTTCCAGCGCTAGACCGATAGATGTGAGTAGAGGTAAACCTCCCTGCGGATGCTCTGAGTCAGAAGTGAGGCGTCGCTGTGCTGTCGCCACGACACCATCGGGTTGAACTGTAGTCGCGATCGCCTTAAGTACCTCCGGACTCACTATTTCTACTCGTTGGCACCGAGAAGCCACCTCTTGCCAAAGTTCTTGATGACGCTCCTGCCATTGTGATGTACAGCAAACTGTTACGAGAGGGTAGTCTACTGTACAAGCTTCCTCCACAAGGTGCGTCCCCTCTAGCAAAAATAGTTGCTGCTCCCGCCGTCCCTTGGCTGTATGCAGCTTCCTAATTGCCTTTACCAGAGGATTCTGAGTACTTGTCAGCATCTAGAGTTTGAAATTTGTTAGTTGTGGAGTTATGAATTTCAAGTTTTATCTCAAAATTCATAATTCTAAACTTTTCTTATGCGGAACCCGGGACTTGAACCCGGAAGTCCTTGCGAACACTAGAACCTGAATCTAGCGCGTCTGCCAATTCCGCCAGTTCCGCTGGCTTGTTTCTTGCACAATTTACTATCCTGCCACAATATTTGATATTTATCAAGTAATTGCTTCAGATAGGAACAAGGTTATAATCCAAGTCTGACACACCAGGGAGCTTGAATGCAAATCTGGACATTTGCAATCTTTCAGGTAGAATCAGAACCAAATTTTAAAAAATGCAAAGAATTCCGCTGATTCTGGAGGATAGACCCATCAATCACTCTCTGAGCCTGAAAGACACTCACTCTCTGCCCGAAGAAGAAAAGTCAGTTCTACAGATTTGGGGTAGAGCTTCTCTACAAGGAAATGTCAAAATTAGCGGAGCCAAAAACTCTGCCTTGGCAATTATGGCGGGAGCACTACTTTGTCCTGAAGATTGCCGACTCCGCAACGTGCCCTCTCTGGTAGACATTACGCGCATGAGCCAGATTCTCTCGGCTTTGGGCGTGAAACTAGAACGTTGTGGTGATACGTTAGACATCAACGCTAGCCACCTTGAACAGTCAAAAGCGCCCTATGAGTTAGTCAGTCAGTTGCGGGCTAGTTTCTTTGTGATTGGTCCCCTCCTAGCGCGTTTGGGAGTAGCGCGGGTGCCTCTCCCAGGCGGTTGTGCTATTGGAGCTAGACCTGTAGACCTCCATGTCCGGGGTCTACGAGAAATGGGAGCCGAAGTCCACATTGAGCATGGAACTGTCCATGCCTACCTAACTGGCAGCAGGCGCAAGTTAAGAGGGGCAAAAATTTACCTGAGCTACCCAAGTGTGGGTGCTACAGAAACCTTGATGATGGCAGCCACTCTGGCAGAAGGAGAAACAACGATTGAAAATGCTGCCCAAGAGCCAGAAGTTGCCGATTTGGCGAATTTTTGTATAGCCATGGGAGCTAAGATTCGTGGTGCTGGCACCAATACCATCATCATCTCCGGTGTTCCCAGCTTACACTCTGTAGACTACTCAATCATTCCTGACCGGATTGAGGCAGGAACCTTCTTAGTAGCTGGGGCAATTACTCACTCTGAAATTACTGTCTCACCAGTAGTACCAGAACATCTCACAGCTGTCATTGCTAAGCTACGAGAAATTGGTGCCAAGGTGATTGCAGAGGAGCCTAACCGCCTGCGGATTGTTCCCGACAGACTACGGGCAACCGATATTGAAACGTTGCCTTATCCAGGGTTTCCTACGGATATGCAAGCGCCGTTCATGGCATTACTGACCAAGAGCGAAGGAGATAGCGTTATCACCGAAACGGTGTTTGAAAATCGGCTAGGTCATGTGGCTGAGTTGAATCGCATGGGCGCAGATATTCGTGTCAAAGGTGGTAATGCAATTATACGAGGGGTGCCGATACTGTCGGGGGCACCTGTAGTAGCGACAGACTTACGCGCATCTGCTGCTTTAGTGCTGGCGGCACTGGCAGCGGATGGGAAAACGACGATTCAAGGTCTGCATCATTTAGACCGAGGTTACGACAATCTGGAAGGAAAGCTGCAACAACTGGGAGCTAAACTACAGCGGACACCAGATGAGGCAAAAGTAGGGGATGATGCGATCGCTCAAAGCCAAATAATCGCCCCCTCTTAGTAATTGATGGGGATTAAGTGGCTTTGCAGAGTCATCAGTGATTAGTCCGTAGTCATTAGTCTGTTGTCATTAGTGGAGTACCATCACCAGGGGGTACCTTGAAAGAGTACGAGAGTCCCAGTTTCTTTGCCTACTAGGGGCAGTAATGTACTTTAAAAAACTAATGACTAATGACTAATGACTAATGGCTAATTAGTTAGGATTTCGTCTAGTGCTTGTTTCACAGTTGGATATTGATAGTCAAAGCCTTGGCTAGTGGTTCTTTTAGGCAACACCTGTTGACCTTCCAAGACTACCTTGGCACCTTCTCCCAGAAGAAGTTCCGGGACGAAGCTAGGAACCGGTAGCCAGGAAGGACGATTGAGAACTTCCCCAACAGCCTGACAAAATTCTGACATTCGGATAGGGTTGGGTGCGGTGGCATTGAAGACGCCCTCCATGTCTGATCGGGTAAGGGCTTCCAGGATTAAGTTTACAAGGTCGTCCCGGTGAATCCAGGAGAACCACTGGCGACCGGTACCGAGAGGACCACCGGCAAATAATTTGAATGGGGGTATTATTTTTGCTAGTGCACCTCCATTGCCTAAAACAATTCCTAACCGCAGAATTACCAACCGAACACCAGCATCTTTGACTTTCTGGGCTTGTGCTTCCCAGGCTTGACAAACTTCGGCGAGAAAGTCGTTACCTGGGGAACTGGTTTCATCAAAGGTGGCGGTTTCACTAGTGCCGTAGTAGCCTATAGCTGAAGCATTGACCAATACCTTGGGCTTGGGGTTAGCTTGGACAATGGCTTCTACAACTTTTTGTGTACCTAGCTTCCGGCTATCGAAAATCTCCTGCTTTTCTTTTTCGGTCCAGCGAGTCTGTGCAATGGGTTCTCCTGCTAAATTCACCACGGCATCACAAAGTGCGATCGCCTCTTGCCAGGAACCCGATTGTGTAGGAGTGTAAGCAACCACTTCCAACTTGGGGAAAGCTCGTAAAGCGGCAGCCCGGTTACGGGTTAAGATCAGTGGCTGATGTCCTTGTGCCTGGAGGCGCTCCACTAAGCGGTTACCGACAAATCCAGTTGCTCCAGTAATTGCTACTTTCATTTATTGAATCGAAGGGGTCTGGGAACTCATGTTAAAGCTGGAATAATATTAATTCACTATACAAAACTTAAAAGAGTCTCATTAAGAAAGCCTCGTTGGAAACCCTGGGGCTTTAGCCCGGAAAGAGTCAAATTCCCCGCTTCTAGTCTTGCTGAATTTTCTTGCCATTGAGGAGATAGCAGTTCATCTCTCCCCTGCCCTTGACTTGAATAGGGCCTCGCTCCTCAAACAGATATTGCTTTCTCAATCGCTCATAGGTTGCTTCTGTCACCTGAATACAACCCGGTAGACCGTGGGATTCCATACGACTAGCGATATTTACCGTATCACCCCATAGGTCGTAGATGAACTTTTTCGTGCCAATAATGCCTGCAATGACTGGTCCTGTGTTGATACCAATGCGGATGCTGAGGGGTTGACCAGTTTCTTTACAATATTCGGTAATTGTGGCTTGCATATCCAAAGCCATTGCCGCGATCGCTTCGGCGTGGTTCGGTTTCGCAGCGGGCAAACCTCCCACCACCATATAAGCATCCCCAATCGTCTTAATTTTTTCCAACCCATGTTCTTCTGTCAGCTGGTCAAACTCAGAGAAAATTACATTCAAAATCTCAACCAGTTCGATTGGATCGGTTTGAGCTGCCAACTGCGTAAAGCCGACAAGATCGGCAAACATAACCGTTACCTCTGGGAAAGAGTCAGCAATGGTACGTTCTTGTCGCTTCAACTCCTGGGCGATCGCTGGCGGGAGGATATTCAGCAGCAGATCCTCCGACTTTTTCTTTTCCAGTGCTAACGCTCTCAAAGCCGAGAAAAACTGTTTAGCGACCAATAGAGCTACAAATACTGCCCCACCTACCGCCAAACTTAGCAATACCGTTGCTGTCTGAATTCTCCCATCGATCGCTAAGCGTGCCCGCTCGACTTCAGCTTTTGCCACCCTGCTAAGTTTTTCGGAAACCTTGGCTGTATCGTCATCAATGTCTCTACGGATTTTGCTATCGATTTGTTCATTGAGCGTAACAATCTCTTTAGCAACTGACTCGTAGGCATCCAGCTCCTTTAAAGTCTGAGCACGCACTGTGGCATCTAACTTTGAACTGCCCAAAATAGCTTTGCGTAGTCGCTGCGCCGCGTCATACACCGACTGCATTTTAGTTTTTTGGCGTGTTGACAGGTATTCTTTCTCCAAAAACTGCATTTCCAGATGTAAAACCATCAACTCTGAGGCATCAGCTATCTGGAACCTATCATTCAATCTCGCTGCATTTTGCGCGAGTCGTGCCAACACACCGACATTTTCAATACCTAAATCGCTCACCAGCCCAACGACTTCATTAAAATTTCTAGAATAGTGCTCGACTATTTCCCGATAATCCTGCAAATCCGGGGTAGTCTGGCGCAGAGTCGCACTGGCATCCGGACTGTTAAGTCGTTCTTGTAAGCGGCTGCTGATATCTATAACATTGGCAATTTCACCATGATGTTTCTCAACATAATTCTGGCTGGCAGTGGAAAAACCAAGGGTCGGCCAGAATAAAATAAAATCTCTTTCTAATCGGCGAGCATTTCTTAAAGCCTCGTCCATTTGGAACACCAAGCTCTGCATTTTAATGCCAGTATCAATTGCTTGTTTCGTCTCACTTTGTACAGCATTGAGTGAAACAAAGCCTGTCAGCGCCACAAGACCAATCAATAGCAGCAAAGCAATAAATGCCAATGTAAATTTTATGAGGATGTTAAGTCCGCGCCGAGCTAGAATCAGACGTTTCCATAAGTTCATTGAGATTCAGGAAGTTAGGTAAGCAAGTCAAAAGTCAAAAGTCAAAAATGGGAAGAGTATAAGTAGTAAGAATTGTGGCTACTATCTGTATGCTTTCTTAAATGTGGAACAGCTTATTAGGCGTGGGCATAGGGATAGTTGGCTGAGAAGAGAGCCAGCCGTTCTTAATTTAAAATTGACGAATTCCCAACTCAAAACGTTTCAGTAATCGCCCCCTGAACCATAGCGCCATGCTTCAATCCAACGGCGATAATAGTATTGCGGTATTGGCGGCAGTCTTTTTGCTGATCCGCTCATCAGCTGTCCTAAAGGATACAGGCTGGTGTAGACACCCAGATTGATGTAATGAACTATCCAATCTAATAGCGTTGTTAGTCCGACCTGAGGAATTATCGGTATCACAAGTCCGGGTTTAGTCAGGGCTGTTAACAAAAGCGTTTTTGATAATCCTGAAAACTGCACAACGTCCTGTAGAAATGGGCGTAGTGCGTCATCTCCCAGTTGTTCCATGACCTGAAAGACGCCCGTGAGTAGCTGATTAATTTGATTGGGAGACAATTTTTGATCGATGCCAACACTCATCGCGCGTTGGAATAGCCAGGTAACTGCAATATTAGGTTGATAGGGTTGTAGCTGTCCTAGAGCAGTTCGCATCAAGGCATCACATTCGAGTGCTTCATGCGTTCCTTCTATGAGACGCCTCAGATGTCGCACCATTGACCCAAATCCACCAAAGCTTACTGGTGATTGCCCACCGCTGCTATCGCCCACTGGCAAAATACGGCTCCAAGGCATCCTGACGGGACTTTGGCGGTACGAGGGAAAAAAGCCAAACAGCACCCGCTGCCATTCTAGTTGTGATAATTCAACGCTTTGGTATTCTGGCAAGAGGCGTAGGTACTCCTCGAAGAGAAACTCCAAGCTAGGGCGTTGTGGGTGGGTATCCAGGTAAGTGAATAAGTAAGTAGTTCTGCCATCCCGTGCGGGAAATGCTTCCCAGAAGTATTGGCATTGATTCTGTATCGGCGTGAAGGAGACGATGAGGTCGCCAGTTTCATTTTGAGGAAAGCCTTGAGCACAGCTGCCGACGACTAAACAGACACCTTCTGGTTTTTCCCCCTGCCGTGCTTGCTGAACAATCGGAGAGAAATTTCCCATCGCGTCGATGAGCAACCGCGTCTTTAGGAATTTTAGATTTGGGATTTGTGATTTTGGATTGTTGAGTAGTTCAGCGGTTTTATTAATCTCTGAATTTTGAGTTTTGTCCCCCAATCCAACATCGACTCTGACGCCATCAGGATGCACAACTGCGCCATCGAAGGCTGTTTTTTCAAACAGCTGACCACCTGCTGCTAGAAATCTCGACTTTAGGGTATCGAGCAGAAAGACTGGGTCAACACCAATGTTAAGAACATCCTGTATCCAGAAATCTGGTCCTTCGAAAAAGCTGATCCGAGCTGGGTTATATTCTGTAGCGATCGCTTGCTCTAGTTCAGCCTCTGATAGGAGTTCCAGTTCTAAAAATACATCTAACTCCTTACGAGAGATGTTCCACTCTTGCTCTCTACCCCGCAAAAGTCCTCGCTCAATTAATGCAACTCGCCAACCCCGCTTTTGTAAGGCACAACCAATTAGAATTCCTAAAGTACCTCCACAGATGACAATATCCCACTCCACAGTCCCTAAAGGCTCGTTGCTCTCTTTAATCACCAATGGCAGTCGTGTCGTATCTTCTCGCAGCGATTGCCAAAGGCGATCAGCTCTCCGTAGACGCCCAAGGACATCCCCAGGCAGTTGGGAGAGAATTTGTTCAGTCTGGCTCATGTTGACAGCTGTCTAGTTTTGGTGAGATGCTTTCTCTCAATCGTGACATACTCTAGACGCTAATCGCTAGCGGTATATAGCGTTGGCAACGAGTGTACTTCGCTTGCGATCGCACAGACTCCCATAACTTCGCTTCACGCTTCAGGCGAGCCAATATTTCCCTATAACGAGTGGAGCATTTGGCAATCTACCCCTTTAGGTTGGTTAAGGTCTTACCTGTGATTGTTAGATTTACCATAAACCCCAAGCTGCACCAGATAGGCGTTATACGCCTTGATATAAAGGAGATTAAGTATTATGGCTGATAACAAGCAGCCTGTTGATAGACATGACGAAAAGGCTGAGCGCATTACGGAACAACTTGCGGCTTATCCAGCAAGTACAGGCATAGGTGGTGGATTAGTTGGAGCAGCGATCGGTGGTCTACTCGGTCGCCGAGTTGGAGGAGTTTTTGGTGCAGTAGTAGGCACAGTAGCTGGCGGTTTGATTGGTAAAGGTACAGCTGAGCGTGTTAACCGCACTGTAGAAGGGGTAGTGGACGCCGCCAAAAGTGTAACTGAAGGTGTTAACGAAAGTGCAAACAGTGTAAAAGGTGTAGGAAATGCATTAAAAAATACAGTTGACGAGGTGAAGCCCTCTGTCATCGGTGTGGTAGACGCGGTGAAAGATATAGCTGTGGATGCCAAGCCCTCCTTAATAGGTGTAGTAGATGCAGTAAAGGGTGCAGCTGAGGAGGTCAAACCCTGCGTAGTCGGTACAGCCAAGAGTGTAACTGAAGGCGTTAACCACAGTGTGAAAGGTGTGGGGAATGCATTAAAAGATACAGTTGAGGAGTTCAAGCCCTCTGTAGTCGGTGTGGTAGACGCCGTAAAGGATGCAGTTGAGGCGGTTAAGCCCTCTGTAATAGGTGTAGTGGATGCAGTAAAGGATACGGTTGAGGATGTTAAGCCATCTATAGTCGGTGCCGCCCAAAGTCTAGCTGAAGGTATTAACCCCGGTGTAAAAGGTGTAGGGAATGCAGTAAAGGATACAGTTGAGGAGGTTAAGCCCTCTGTAGTCGGTGTGTCTGACGCGCGAAAGAGTTCAGTTGAGGAGGTTAAGCCCTCTGTAGTCGGTGTGTCTGACGCGCGAAAGAGTTCAGTTGAGGAAGTTAAGCCCTCTAGAGCCGGTGTGTCTGACGCGCGAAAGGGTGCAGTTGAGGAAGTTAAGCCCTCTGTAGTCGGTGTGTCTGACGTGCGAAAGAGTTCAGTTGAGGAAGTTAAGCCCTCTGTAGTCGGTATGTCTGACGTGCGAAAGGGTGCAGTTGAGGAAGTTAAGCCCTCTGATAATCACAACGGCAAGCGATATGAAGAGCCGCTGGTTAGCAGGCAGCCGAGGCGCTCAAGCCAGGAATATCCTCTTAGTCATGATGTTAATCAGCCGGTTCGTCAAACATCAAAGCCGTTACAACAGTCTAAGAATCTTCAAGAAATAGAGAGAAAACAGATTGAGGACAAAACTACTCAGCAAAGACCAGAAAAATTCCCTCGTAATCAACAAGAAACGGCTCAAAAGCTTAAGCCGCCAAAAATTCAGTTAGGCACTCAAAAAATAAAAAAAGTTACTGGAATTATTGTAGGAGTAGCTACTCTAAGTTGGATAGTTTTAACTTTGGGATTTAGTCAAAAAGCCAAGGTATTAGAAACCCAATCACTAGAATCCAATCAAACTTTAAGTCAAATACCCAAGCTATTAGAAACCCAATCATCAAAATCTAATCTAACTTTAAGCTCAAAACCCAAATTGTTAGGAACAAAACCCCTTAAATCTAATCCAACTTTAAGCCCAAAACCAGTAATGAGTGCTGATGGTTGGATTTTCCTAGGTAATATCAACAAGGCTTCAGCTGAGGCATTAGGTAGAAAGTCTCTAATCAAGAGTTCACAGCTTACCAATTCACCTGTCGTTCCATCAGTCGGCTCGATAGTAACTGTAACTGTTAGACCGGGCTTAACATTGAGGAAGAATAGACCACAAAAACCTAAGTTTAATTATAAAGAGCAAAAAGCTTTAGCTATTGTTAAACCCGGTGAGAAGCTAAAGATTCTTAAAGTAGAATCTGTAACACCTTCGGATATCACTCGACCTGCTACACAAGTTTGGGCGAAAGTTCGTAAATGTGCTAGTAAGGCTTGTAGCTAGGGGCTTTCCCTATAAGCACTAAAACTTGCCAACTGAGAGTAGCGATCGCTTGCTGTGTTGTCTTGCGATCGCATACCCTGACTTCTTCTCGCCGCAGGCTTAGCTTCTAAATTCCAGCTGTCTGTTCATAAATTACCGTCCGATGAACTCCGCCTTTCTGGAAAGTTAGCTTCACCAAGAACTACTGGCTTTCCGTGAGCCTACATGGATAGTTCACTCAATAACTCCCTCATTGTCCACTGGGACTAAAATGTAAGTCCTCTGCTTATCAGCTACGATGACGCCCTGATTACCAGATGGATTGACATCCTCAGCTGTACCCTTAACGGCGTTCATTGTACCTTTTACAGTCTGGCTAACATCGTCCGCTGTACCTTTAACTGCATCCCCCACATCTTTTACCGTGTCGTTAACACCCACAGCTGTACCCTTAACGGTGTCCATTGTACCTTTTACAGTCTGGTTAACCCCCACAGCTGTACCCTTAACTGCATCTCCCACATCTTTTACCGTGTCGTTAACACCCACAGCTACCCTCTGTATTCCGTCCCCTACCTCTTTTACAGTCTGGTTAACACCCTCTGCTGCATTCTTGACTGTGTTCCCTACATTTTTTACAGTCATGTTAACTCTTTGAGCTGTACTTCTATTAGCCAAAGCGCCAGCTATTGCGCCCAACGTAGCACCAATGACTGCTCCAATAGCTACTTTAGCTAACACATTACTCGTGCCTGTGCCTGCTGTATCAGCATCGGGTTGATGCGGAATCTGCTCAACGATTATTTCATCTGTATCCAAAAGCTGGTTGTTCTCACTCACAATAATCGTCTCCTTTGTACTAAAGCTGATTAATAACCGTTTGTTTACATAATTCAAAAACGGCACTTAGACCTGTTTTCCTTCATTTAACAGGAGTTAAGCTAGAAAAATTGGGTAGCCTAACTTGCCAATTGCTGGCTTTGTAGGTAGTCATAAACATGTAAGGATACCGTCTCTGTACCTCAAGGAAAGGAACTGCGATCGCTCCTTAGTAAGTTTCTGACTACCTTTGCATTTGTCTCAGCTGTCGGCTAAATAATGTCTTACTACCAAGGGTAGAACCGTCGTTAGAATATCTTGGTTTTCTCTGTGATTTTAAGACCACAGTGAGTACCAAGGTTTAACTCTGACCGACGGATTTTCTCTGCGACTTCAACTAAATCGTGTTCCACTTGTTTCCTTTCGCGTTAGCGGAAACACTCAAATCTTCATGCAGGAGGGCTTGCTTCTAAAGGTCCCGAATCTTTTCAGTAATTTCCATCACCATAACCTTGCCCTTCACGGAAGCCTGCTTCATCAGGAGTCACAGGTGTTTCAGGATTTACATACACGCTTTGATCGACAAATCCCTCTGTCTCCACAGGAACTAAAGCTGTTTGGCTTCCATATTCCTCTCCAATGCTAACCTGATCCGTATTTACTGACGGCTCGTCTATAACCACCCGCTCTTTAGCTAGCTTGATGTCCGGATTATCCGATGGCTTGAGCTCCTCAGCTGTATCCTTGACGGCGTCCAATCCACTTACTACAGATTGCTTGGCCTCCTCAGTCTTGTCTTTAGCGGCGTCGAATGCATCTTTTACAGATGGCTTGGCATCTTCAGCTGTATCCTTGACGGCATCCAGTGTACCTACTACAGCCTGGTTAACTCCCTCAGCTGCACCCTTGACTACACCTTTTGCCGTGTCGGTAACCCCCTCAGCTGCACTCTTTACCGCATCTCCTACACCTTTTGCCGTGTCGGTAACTCCCTCAGCTGCACCCTTGACGGCGTTCCCTACACCTTGTACAGCTGGCTTGACATACTCGGCAGTATTTTTGACAGCTTCCAATGCACCTTTTGTAGCGGAGTTAACACCCTCAGCTGTATCTTGGACTGCACCTACTACCGCGTAGTTAACACCCTCAGCTACACTCTTTGCCGCCTCCCCTACACCTTTGGCAGTTTGGCTAACACCCCCAGCTATAGTCTTTGTCGCGTCCCCTACACCTTTTACAGCGTGGTTAACACCCTGAGCTGTTCTCTTACCAGCCAGCATACCAGCTACTGTACCCAACGTAGCACCGATGAGTCCTCCTACCAGTGCTCTAGCTAACAAAGGATTCATGGCTTTGACTGCTGGCTGAGTATTCGGTTGAGGCGCAACAGTAGGAGCATTTTCTTCTCTAGCTAACCTAGTACCTGTGCTTATGCTTCCTGTGCTTGTGCTTCCTGTGCTTGTGCTTCCTGTGCTTGTGCTTTCTGAATAAGCATAGGGTTGATCTGTCGTAATCGACCCAGCCTTTTCGTCAGGCTTAGCCAAAATCTGATTGTTATCGTTCATCATCGTCTTTTTTGCCTAAAGAGGTTACGTCCATTTAGCGTAGATTATTCTTTGTCGCCAGCTTAAGGTCCCTAGGTAAGAGATTAAGTAATCAAAAGGAAGATATGGTCAAACCCATAGGCACTATTACCGAACACAGGGAATTTTAATAACTTTTAAAGCCTTATTCTAAATACTTTCTAGGTTGTTCCTTAGCTAGTTAAGAGAGGAAGATGGATATAGAAGGTTGTTCCTTCTTGGTAATTGGATTGAAAAGAAATATGTCCTCCATGAGCTTCGATGATTGACTTAGCGATCGCTGTCCCCAGCCCAGTTCCACTATGCTTTCCATAGGTTACAAAGGCTTCGAATAAGCGATCTCTTATTGTCTCTGGGATGCCAGGTCCATTATCTTGGATCTTGAGATAGGCTCCTTCCCCATTCACCCAAGCTGTAAGTTCGACACGACCGCCACAACCGTTGAAAGCTTCAACAGCGTTACTCACTAAATTTTGAACAACACGCAGGAACTTGTTTTCATCCGCACAAACTATCGCATCTACTGCATGCATGACAAACTCAACTTTTGCTTCCTGAAAATAGACACGGTTGAGCTTCTCAAAACGCTGCAAGGCGAGGCCAATATTAATAGGTTGTTTATTTAATACAGCACTGCCCCGTACAAATTCTAAGAGTTCTTCTGCCATTGCTAACATACGTTGAGCTTGGGCTTGAATCAAATAGCACCACTCAGCTGTCTCTTCATCAGCGTGTAATTCTTTGATCATCCCACTGGCTAAATTAATCCCACTCAAAGGGCTCCTGAAATCATGAATGACTGTGTTGAGCATTTCCCCAACTAAAACCATTTTCTCTTTATAGATGACCTGTTTTACATAGTCATCTGTGGATTCTCTTAGACGTTGAATCGTATAACTAAATAAATTGAGTGCAACACTAGCCTTTGTTGCTTCTAAGATTTTCATTAAGCTGTGTCCTGGAATTTTGGCTAAGGTTGCTTCCTCACAAACAATTGCATGGGCGCTACGCGGTTGTCCATCCAAAATTCCAAGTTCCCCGAAAAAACTGTTAGGAAAAGCTTTGGTTAGTGTTTGATATTGATTAGAAGTTATGTATTTTCTAAACTCTACTTGACCGGCTAAAACTAAGTATAGGCAATCTGAAGGATCACCTTCTTCAAAAATAACTTTTTGAATAGGAACATTTTCAACAATAGCTATTCGGCACAGTGCGGCTGCTTGCTCTGGTTCAAAAAAGGAGATAAACTTATGCGATTCGAGATCCATAAGAGAGCAATCTGCATCCTTAGTCTCAGAAGTGGCTTGATTTTAGCTTGGTATTCCTCAATACGTCTAAAGGAATATAGAATTTCGCAAAAATAAGCAACAGTTATCATCCATCGCTCTAGCTGGTAGCCTTTGGGCTACCGATCGCGATCCCTTCCTGTATAGTCCCACGCTTGTGGTGTCGGGAGCATGCGCTTCCTAGTATTGCCCCAATGCCATCACAGCATTCTGACCCCCAAACCCAAAACTGAAACAAAGTGCCAAACTAATCTCATTGTGGCGGAGTGTCGTAACTAAATCCAAATCAAAAGCTGGTTCCTTTAATCCGACACAGGGTGGCAGTAACTGATGCTTCAAAGCCATCAAACAAAAAGCCACCCCCAACGCTCCAGATGCTCCTAAGGTATGCCCTGTAGCTCCTTTGGTAGAACTGACTGGAACCTGTTGACCAAACAACCACTGAATCAACTGAGCTTCGTTGTGGTCGTTCAACTGGGTACCAGTGCCGTGAGCATGGATGTAGTTAATGTCATCTGGGGAAAGATGACTGCGTTCTAGACATTGCTTGACAGCCGCGATCGCACTGTGGCGATCTGGAGCAGGGGTACTGACATGATAGGCATCACAAGTTAACCCAAACCCCAATAGCTGACCATAAACTGGTGCTAACCGTTGTCTTGCTAACTGAGCTGACTCTAGTACCAATACAGCTGCTCCTTCTCCCAATACCAATCCTTCTCGATGTCGGTCAAAGGGATAAGAACCCGTGTGAGCCAGAGCGCCCATTCTATCAAATCCGGCTAATGTCAACGGTGTAATAGGAGTTTCCACAGCACCGACGATCACTCGTTGACACTGACCGGTCTGGATAAGTTCAAAGCCTTGAGCGATCGCCCAAATTCCTGTTGCGCAAGCTGCCATTGGTGCTAGTACTGGGCCGTGTGACCCGATCTGACGAGCAGCAGCGATCGCGGCCTGATGAGGAAGCCTATCCAACCAATTTTCTAAGTTTATGATTGGAGATTGGTCATGGAAGGCAACAGAGGCATGGGAAGAATTTTCTTGTGAGATATTGCTGAAAAACTCTTCCCCTGAACCAATTAAGGTTTGACCGTGCTGGGTGCCGCAATTCACTTCTGGCATAGGAAGCGCCGTCGCAAGGCGACTTTTGATGTTTGACTTTGCCAGTTGCTCCCACGATGCCTGACAGCTACGACTTGACCCAATGACTACGCCACACTCAGGTAGCGGCATCGCTAGACCCGCATCTTGAATTGCATCCGCCAAAACCAGTTGTGTAAGCTTGTCCAGGGAGGTTGCTGCCGAACCAATCAGCGCCAGAGGTCGGGACGGTAAATCTGGAAAGAGTTGATAGGGTTTAATGCCAGACTCACCCTGGAGAAGACGCTGCCAGCTTGGTTTGAGCCTACCTAAAGCTGAGATAAGACCAATACCAGTAACGACTACTTCCACCGACCACTAGCTATCATCTTGAATTCACTATTTCTTGAGATTTTCGCTGCCTTGAGTAACCTCCGCTGACTCAATGCGATCGCCTTGCTGAATCTTGTCTACAACGTCCATGCCTTGCTTAACGTAGCCAAATACAGCATAGCTACCATCAAGAAACGGCAGTTCTGCTAGCCCAATGTAAAACTGTGAAGAAGCTGAGTCGGGAGGCGATGAGCGAGCCATTGCCACAGCACCGCGAGTGTGCCGTAACTCAGGGGGAACAGAAATGTTGGCTTTATCAAAAGTTTGGCTGTAGGTGGGCGCTTTTGCTCCCTTCGGTTTAATTTCTAGGGGGATATAACGCTCTTGAGATGTCTTTGGGTCAACAAAACCACCTGTTCCCAGACGCTCTACGGGAAAGTTTGGGTCTCTCCCTTGAGGGTCACCACCTTGAACTACAAAGGGTTGTGGCTCCCGGACGACACGGTGGAAAACCAGACCGTTGTAAACGCCCCGTTGCACAAGGTCAACAAAGTTTCCCGCCGTAATAGGGGCGTTGGTTCCATCCACTTCTATCGTTATCGGTGAGCCTTTAACCTTCAACACCACCGTTGCTTTTCCTTGCAGTTTGGGTAAATCGCTTTGGAAAGTATTAGCCTGATTTGTAGTTGTAGCTGTTGTTTGATCGGTCGTAGATTTCGTTTGAGCCGTTGTAGATGTTGTTTGAGCTGTTGAGCTATTTGTCGAGTCTATGGAAGCGGCTTGTTGCGAACTACATCCACCCATAATCAGAGCTGCAACAACAAAAAGCAATGATAACCAACGCTGGACTGTTATAGGCATATTTTATTCCCCCTTCTTGTAGCCTTAGCTACTGAAATCATATCAAGCAGATTTGAACGCATTAGAGCGGAATTAATTACAAGCCTTCAAGTGGCACTTGCAGGAAACGCGCTAGCTCTGCTCCTTGATTTTCCAACTCTGTCAAGGATAGGGGTTGTCCAACACGAGTTAAGGGAACTTCTCGACGGTCTTTAACACGAAGATAGAGAGCTCGGCGGGGGTTAAGACCTTCTTTGATGTCTACTTGAATTGACTGGACATCTTGGATGCGGCAACTGAACTCGATCTGACGGTTCTTACCGGGAAAGCCCCAGCGAAAAATCTTAACCATACCCGTCTGTTTGTTGAACTCATTGTATCCACCCCCAATATCCCAAAGGATGACCAACCATAAGTAAAGTGCCAGTAGCAGACCAAAGACCCCGTAGAAACCCATTGCCACTCCCTGAGGGATAAATATCAACTGGGTTGGATCACCAACAGGAAGCAGATTGACCTTGTAGTAACTGGAAAGTCCTGCCAGTAAAAAACCTGTACCTCCCAACGAGACAATTATCGCCCACCAGTAGTTACTGAATCGGCGAGAGCCTAAAATCGGCTGATGAATTACCTGATTCTCACGTAGGCTTGTCGATGCCGTCATGAAATGTTCCTGCCCACTTAATCTCAAAATTTTGGATAAAACTCTCTGCACATTACACTATGACATTTTTCAACTACCCCGCCCATGCTCTGCTAGACGAGGATTTCGTTTAGGCTCCACCGCCGCTCAAACGAAGTAGGGACGAGGACTGCTGGCTACTTTTTTTTGAAGGATGGTGAGTTGCTCAAAAAAAATTCTGAGGAAAAATGTGTCAATTTGTAAAATTTCTGCTATTCATTATTATTGTATGTAGAACCTGAAAGCCCTGTTCCCTCTAGGAGAACTCAGGGTAACAACATGAAAAATGTGATACGTTAAGAAACATTAAGCACTCATTAGCTGGGAAGCTAGCTAGTGGTAGGAATGCTTGACACATCCTTATGAAGGTGAAGTTAGTTAGGCTAACTGCTCTTCTAAGAATTCCAGGCTCAAGAGCTGTGGAAGTGCTAACAACCATACGCGGAAGCGTCAACACTGGAATCCTTGCAAAACATTAATGTAAGAGGATTTGAAACTATGACAATAGCTGTAGGACGCGCGCCAAGTGAAAGAGGATGGTTTGACGCCCTCGACGACTGGTTAAAGCGCGATCGCTTCGTATTCGTCGGCTGGTCCGGACTGCTACTATTCCCCTGTGCCTATCTAGCACTGGGCGGTTGGCTGACAGGTACCACCTTCGTGACATCCTGGTATACCCACGGACTAGCCTCATCGTATCTAGAAGGCTGTAACTTCCTGACGGTAGCC
>DATNPH010000231.1:0-37519 GCA_036703315.1 Coleofasciculaceae cyanobacterium | reverse complement strand
TGAAAACTACCCATAGGCAGATTTTCCCAGAGAGCAGGTAGATGCTTAGATCAAGCAATTATGGTAATTTTTTATAAAACTTCGCAAAGCCGCTTTAGGTTAATTGATAAATGCCATAGTGTTAGCTTAAGCGGCTTTGCTTCTAACCAGCGTGATTTAATCGCTAAACGTTTCTTGGGCTTATGCTAAGCCGACAACTTGAATGAAAAAATACGTTACGTACACAGGGGGCACTCTTGTTACTCACTCATAACTGGCGTAATTTCTCTAGCCATAGAATAAGTTCACGACCAACAAGGAGTTAGTCAATACCAGACTGTAGCCGCTTGGATAGGTGAACGTCCAACTAGGACAAGTCAAATTTGCTTTCTTCAAATTCCGTCAAACTCACCTAATGGTAAGTTCTGACAGATTTTCAACTACCAGTGCCTTCGATTTATATGAGAATTGCTCAGATTGCTCCTCTTTGGGAACGTGTTCCTCCTTTTCGCTATGGCGGAATTGAGTTAATTGTCAGTTTGTTGACAGATGAATTAGTTCGACGCGGTCATGAAGTAACATTGTTTGCCTCTGGCGACTCCATTACAAAGGCTCGCTTAAAATCAGTGCATGAGCGGGCTTTGAGATTAGATGACAAAGTAAAAGAGCCAGGGCTGTATGAACAAATGATGCTCTATCAGCTCTATCAACAGGCACATCATTTCGATATTATTCACTCTCACATTGGCTGTGCCGCTCTTCCTTATAGTAGTTTTGTCAAGACGCCGACCGTCCACACAACCCATGGAATTTTCACGCCGGATAACGAAAAAATGTTTCGGCAATTTGCATGGCAACCCTATACCAGTATTAGTGAGGCTCAGCGGGAACCTCGACTGGGACTCAACTACGTTCACACCGTCTACAACGGAATTGATCCAGACGCTTATCCTTTCCAGGAGAAACCAACTCAACCGCCTTATCTCGCCTTTGTAGGACGCCTCTCACCAGAAAAAGGACCAGAAGGAGCGATTAAAATTGCCCGTACCACTGGCTTACCTCTGAAAATGGCAGGTAAGGTTGACGCCGTAGACCGTACCTATTACAACGAGAAGCTCAAGCCACTCATTGATGGTGAGCAAATCCAGTATTTAGGGGAAGTTTCGCACGAAGAGAAGGTACAGCTACTCAGCAATGCCACCGTGACGTTGTTCCCGATTACTTGGCGAGAACCCTTTGGTCTAGTGATGATTGAATCTATGGCAACGGGAACCCCCGTAGTCGGTATGGGATTGGGTTCGGTTCCAGAGGTGATTGCTCATGGTAAGACTGGATTTGTCTGCCACACACTGGAAAAAATGATTGAAGCCGTACCAGAGGCAACAAGATTAGACCGACAGACCTGTCGAGACTATGTTTTGAGCCGTTTTAGCGTCAAAACAATGGTCAATGAATACGAACGAGCTTTCGAGATGGTTCTAAGTGGCAGGGGTTACAATGCTCCCGCACTATAATCTTTAGCCTTAGCGCGGGATTCAATAGCTGCATCGGTGTAATCCCACCTTGGCAGAAATAGTGTTCTTCTAGGGTGGGCATCCTGCCCACCCTTTAGCTATGGCTACCCAACAAAAGATAATTTACACACATTAGGATGCTCCGTAGCTGCACTCCGCACTGTTGCATTGAGACGACTCCGTTGGGATGTACCGTGCGTGTGTCGATTAAAGGTATCTTCTACGCGATCGAAGTTCTTAGGAGAGACAAATAATCAACGTTTATATATAAATATTGCATTTTGTCACAGAAACTTGCTTTAGCTCAGTCATATTTACTAATTCGAGTAAATTTGTAACGGAGTAAAGTTAGACAAAAAAATTACACCTGTAACGAAGACAGCTTTCTAGACGCCAGCAGCACCAATCAACTGGCGGCTCTTTCTCGTGTGTATCTACTACTGTTTAGTATCTCCACCTATGCAGCGGTATCGGCGTCGATCAATTGACTCAATTCTTCTTAATGAAGAAATAATATACCCGATCGCGGACGTTAAAGAATTTTTAACAATTCTTTTTCGTTTAGATGAACAAGGTATAACCGTTGTCGCATTGTAAAAGTTGACAACTAGTGACGCGGCGACCCAGCCAGAACTTGAGAAAACTCTATCTTAAACCGGAAAGCTTGAGTATGACGACGGAAACGCTTCAGATAGATGGTAAAGTATTTGTCCCTGCTGACGAGCTACCTATCCCGGAATGGCCTTGTGTTCTGAGTGAACGTCCTCAGCCGACGCTCACGATTAAGGATAATGACCTGTTTTTAGTCACTGATACACTGGGCAACATTGCTGGAGCTATAGGAGATGATGCCAATGCCAGCATGGGTCTGTTCTGCTGCGATACGCGGTTCCTCAGTCGCTTAGAGTTACAAATTAATGGACACTCACCCGTGTTGCTCAGCAGCACAGCAGAAAAAGGGTTTGCCCTCTCGGTTCTGTGTACCAATCCCCGTATGGACGCAGGAGCACGTTTAGAAGAGGGAGGAGATAAATTAGAGCCAGACGCCCAATCAAATGGTTCAGCTGTTTCTAGCTTTGCACCCCTCAGAGCCGATACCGTTGGCATTAACCGAGAAATAGTCCTCAATGGAGCACTGTTTGAAGAATTAACAGTCTGTAACTACAGCACCAGCTCCATTCGCTTTCAACTTAGTCTCAGCTTTGATGCTGATTTTGTGGACTTATTTGTAGTCCGGGGCTATGGTCGAAAAAACAAGGGACAGCTTTTACGAGCAGTGCCAAAGGAACATGAGTTGGAATACCTAGAGCATGAGCCTTTTGGAGAAGATTCCTCCCTTGATGCTCACACTTCAAGTCACTCCGCTAACGTCTTAACGCACTCACCTGAATTGACATTAGCTTATCAAGGGTTGGATGGCTCTGTGATGGAATCTCGCATCGAGTTCGTTCATCGTCAACCCGACTACTTGAAGGGTTACACAGCGGTTTGGGAGCTGGAGTTGGATCCCCACGAAACCCGAAAGCTGGGCTATCGACTCCAGATGCATACCAATCACCGTTCTACTTCTAGCGTTAGTGCGCCCGCAACTCTCGCACAGGCTAGGGCAGCGGAGTTATTGGAGCAGCAACAGTGGCGTCAACATGTAACACAAATTCGCTCGGACAAAAACACGTTGAATCGGGTAATCGAGCGAGCGGAGCAGGATGTTTATTTGCTGCGGCAGTCTTTCGGTAAAGGTAAGTTACTTGCAGCGGGAGTGCCTTGGTTTTCTACCCTGTTTGGGCGCGACTCGATCATTGCAGCATCGCAAACCTTGATGCTCGATTCCACAATTGCTCGTGAAACCCTAAGTATTCTGGCTGAATACCAAGGTAAGACTGATAATGATTGGCGTGATGAGCAACCGGGCAAGATTTTGCACGAGCTGAGGATGGGTGAGATGGCTCGCTGTGACGAAATTCCCCATACGCCTTATTACGGCACAGTAGATGCCACACCCTTGTGGTTAATGCTTTATAGCGAATACTACGCCTGGACCCACGATACCGAAACCCTAGAGCACCTGTGGCACAATGCTTTAGCTGCCATGGACTGGATTGACCGTAACTGTGCCAAAACGGGCTATCTTAGCTACTACCGCCTCTCTAAGCGAGGTTTAGCCAACCAGGGTTGGAAAGACTCTGGAGACTGTATTGTTAATCGCAAGGGAGAACTGGCGAAGGGTCCGATCACGCTGTGTGAAGTACAAGCTTACGTCTATTCTGCCAAAATCCGCTTGGCTGAAATTGCTCGAATGAAGAAGCGAATTGATTTGGCGGATCGGTGGGAAGACGAGGCAAAAGACCTCAAAAACCGTTTTAATCAGGATTTCTGGGTGGAAGATGAAGCCTTCTGTGCCTTGGCTCTGGATGGAGATGGCAATCAGGTAGATAGTATCAGTTCTAATCCAGGTCACTGTCTGAACCTTGGCATCCTTTCACCGGAGAAAGCTTATAGCGTGGCGGAACGACTGCGTGCTCCGGATATGTTTAATGGCTGGGGAATTCGCACGCTCAGTAGTTTGTCCCCAGCCTACAATCCGATGGGCTATCACGTAGGTTCAGTCTGGCCCCATGATAACTCCATGATTGCTTTGGGAGTGCGATCGCTTGGTCTTGTCGATCAGGCACTGGAACTCTCGCAGTCATTGCTAGACATGGCACTCTATCAGCCCTATCAACGTCCCCCAGAACTATTTTGCGGTTACGAACGCACACCAGATAATGAACCAGTAAAGTATCCTGTAGCCTGTTCTCCCCAGGCATGGGCGACTGGTAGCATTTTCCAGCTGTTGCAAATGATGGTCAATTTAGTGCCTGATGCTCGCAATAACTGTTTACGGATTATCGACCCAGCATTGCCAGAGTCGATTAATCACCTATCACTGCACAACTTGAGAGTTGGGCAAACCTTCCTCGATTTAGAATTCGAGCGTTCTGGCAATACAACGGCTTGCCGCGTTGCTAAGAAGCGGGGAAACCTCCGAGTTGTGATTGAAGCTTAAAAGATAGGGAAGGTGAGGAAGATAGGGAAGTTGGGGAAGTTGGGGAAGATACAGAATTTATCTCCCCCAGCTCCCCCAGCTCCCTCATCTCCCTCAGCTCCGCCATCCCCTCCTTCAAGTTCTAGTTGAAGGCTTCAACGGACAGTGGTTCTATTTTCATCAAACAGCGATTAATCGCCTCATTTTTGTGATCATTGACAGATATGTTGAAAAGTAAATAGGCAGCATCTCGTGTCTGAAGCGGCAGCGTAAAGTCGCTTGCATCAGAAGGGCGGTGGTCAAGTTTTACAGTGTTAATAACCTGACCTAAGGTATTAATACTACTGAGGCTTAGTGATGAACCAGTACATTGGTTATTGCTGTACTTCAGGTTTCCAGTAACTTTGACTTGTTTTGATAGCTTTCCTATGTAAAGAAAGGATGTTGTATCTACTCCATTATCTTTGGTTGATAGGACGCCGATCTTTTGAAACTTCTTGACCAAATACCGCATGATATGACCAGGAGATTCACTGATGCTAAGCCAATCATGTTGTCCCTCAGGACGTTTACCAAGGTAACTGTGCATGGCTCTGAGCGTTTGCAAAGCAGTTTCTAGAGACGTTGAACGTACACGTTTGTAAACGTTGACAATAACGCCATTATTAAGAGTAAACTCTACAGGTAGGCGAGTAAAATCTTTGGCAATATCCCAATTTTCCTTAAAAGCATCGATAACTACTTTAACAACTTTTTGCTCTTCAGGTCGTCGCAGATGATATTGAAAAGGAGTAGCAATAATTACATACTGTGCCTGTAACAAACCATCTAACGGGTAGTAATCACGCGAATCGATGTCTGGAGATTTAAAAACTTCTAATCTTTCATCCTGTTTGTATAGTGTTTTCTCACCATTAGCAACAATGGATTGATTTAAAATAGCTGAAGACGCTGCAATATATATTGAATTTTTTTTGTTGGTAGGTGCCAAATAATGAAGGTATGTAATAAGTCGGGCAACCTCATCATAGTCTGTACGTATTAAAGGTGAGTAGTTAGCTGAAAAAAGTCTACGAAGCTTGGTAGCTACTGTATCTGAAACCTGGATTGTATCTGACTTCGATAGGTGAGATGGAGTACTGCTGGCTATGTCTATAGCTCCCAGTCCAATGGCAGCATTTAAGATGAGATAAACACCGCTTACAATTAGCACTAAAATCCGTGTTTTACCTCTAAGAATGTTCCAAGCTGTCCAGCCGAATGCCGTAATACCCAGCACAATTAATGGAGTGAAATGAAGCGTGTAATGAACACCCAATTGTTTGACTTTAAGGCACCACTGTATCAGTGAAAGGCTGCTAAATAACACAATGAAGACAGCAACAGGACGCACTAACAGACGAGTTCGAATTCCAGCAATAAAGCCTAACCCAGCCAATATACAGGCAATCCAACCATAACAAGAGCTGTAATACCAAAGATTGGCTGTAGGGGTTACTTCATACGAAGAGTACAGCTGACTGTAGTTAGTGGTAAGTACAGTTTTCAGGAAAGGCAATCCTAATACAGCCAATGTAATCAAGCTTGCCGCTACTGTCAAAGTAATCCGAACACTAGTCTTAAATAAGTTACGCTTTGCTTCACGGGAGTGTTGCCGCACTTGGATGACATAGGTTATTAGAGTATGCAGCGCGATCGCGCCAAAAAAGGCGATGCCATCGTAGACGAAATGACGGCGAAATAATGCAGCTAACGTGATTAAAAATCCAATTAGTGCAATTCGCCATGGCTGCTTTAGTTGCAAATCTTGTAGGTAAACCACTATTGCTATTGCAATTAGTAAGGCAGCACCTACATCAGGGTAACCACGTAGGGTTGGTGTCCAAGCTACAGGTATTAGCAAAGTGAGAAAGGCTGTAGACCAGTAAACAGTACGTGGATAAGATGGGATGAGTTTTGTTGCTATAGCTCCCATTACTAAGGCAAAAGGCAGCAGGTATACCAACGCGGTGCCAAGTATATAAATTAGACGGGAATCACCAAATATTAGTAGGAATGGGATAAGTAACAACGTAGGAATATCACTATAATCATTACCTGTCGATTTCCATGTCATATACAACGCCCACTTGCGCGACTTACCAAACTCGATGGCTTTATCTATAGTCAAATTTTGATAGTTGGTATAGTCCCAATAATGAAATGTGCGTTCCTTATAGAGATAGATAGAAGTGATAGTAATTACGACTAATACTAAAAAAACAAATAGAAAACTATTGATATACAGTCTCTGACGTCCTTGAAGCATAGACATGGTTAATAGAAATTTTTCAACGGCAGAACAAGCTTGCCTCGTGGACAGTTGCTCTTGCCTTTAAAAATCTACATCAATCGTTCTTCGGCAAGGGCAGCTAAGACTTTGGATTCGCTCTCCAATTACAATCGCACGGATATTGCCAAACCCATGACTCCTGTAATGTCACTGATGACTCGTGGAGTTGGATATTCATCAACTCTGCACAGTTTCAGATTCTCGTCCTAGCGGCACACTTACCAAATGTCGATCGCCTGCCGAATTGCGACGGTCTTAAATATCAGGGAAGAGCCTAGTTGACGAGGCTCTCCCGTTAATTTTATGTCTTTGCTCCTTCACGAACGTGAGCGCTTCTGAATCGCTTGGTATTAGGTAGCGGTATGTGTACTACCGTTTAAACTCATAGGCACCGACATCACAGATAGGCTTGCCACTTCCTTTACCATCAAGGGGTCGAGACGTGCCGCGTTGGTCAGTCTTGGGGCAATCAAAGAAAGTAGCACTAGTGATACCGTCGCCCTTGTCAATGGCAGGGCTACCGGAAAGCAGGGCATGGGTCTGAGTCCGACCACCATTGTTGGCTAGCCCAGCAAGCCGTGGATCAATTGGGCTATTCACCGTACCTACTTGATCGAAGCGAGTGTCACCCCAGGTACTGTCCATAATCGTGCAGTTTTTGTTGATGCCCACTAAGTTCCCGCGAAAGGAAGTAATGTCTCCCGAACAGTCGGGAGATGCTAAGTTATCAAAGCGTAGGTCACGGTTGTCACTGTTGCGAGCCAGGATAGAATTTCCCAAATCCACGGTTCCGCCAACGTTTTTAATTCCGCCTCCAAATGCGTCAGTATTATTGAACTCGGACCTGCTATAAGCAACATTTTCAGTAATGGTACTGTAGCTGATCCAAGCCGTTCCGGTGTTTTGAATACCGCCTCCACCTCGACCAGCCTTGTTGCCACTGATGGTGCTGTTGGTTATCTCCAGCTTTCCACTACTATTAATGCCAGCGCCTCCTGTTGAAGCATTACCGCTGACTGTACTATTAACTAACTTGAGCGTACCTGCACTAGAGCTAGCAATGCCACCACCACGAGCAGTTTCTCCATCCCTGCCATTGTTACTGATAATGCTGTCAATTATGTCTACAGAGCCATTGCTAGCAATGCCACCACCAGTCGACGAGCTGTTTCCAGTGATAGTGCTTCTATTGAGCGATAGGTAGGCTTTTTGGTAGACATAGATACCGCCGCCTTCCTTGAAATTACGGACTGTTATACCTGATATGTTTACTATGGGGCTGATATTATCACCACCAACAATAAGACCTATTTGAAACCGAGGGCTGCTGCTGCCGTCAATAATTGCCTGACTTGCCGTCACACCATCAATGGCAAGGCTATCAGTAATAATCAGGTTCCCAGCAGCATTTGTTAGCTTGTAGGTCCCGGCAGGCAACTTGATAACATCACGACCAGATAAGGCGTTGCTCTCTTGGATAGCTGCTCTCAGAGTACACTTGCCATTGCTGGCTAGGCATACCCCATCGCCTCGTTTGGTATCTGAGTGGTCCGATGTGCTGTTGACGGTAAAAGTCTTTGCGGCGAGACTACTCGTCGTTGTAGCGAGTATTAGCCCGATAGAAGAAACAGCTACGATCAGTGGGCTTACACCGATACGAAACGTAAACATACTTTTCCTAGTCATCGATAGAACTCTCCAAAACTTTTTTGAATGCTCGATTGTTGCTAAAGGTTAGATAACGCGATTCGTTAAGCATCAAACAAGAGGTTAAAGCACCTACTGCCTGAATTGCTTTTACAAGCTGGTCATTCGTGACAAATTTAAGAAGACTTTGTTTTGTCAAAATAATGACCTTTATGCGTCTATTTGTTACTCAATAAAAAATCCCAGTAATTTATGCAAATTAAAAAAAGTTAATATTGCTTTTGAACTGCTATTAAGTAGATAGACAAAATTAAACGTAAGGTGGGCATTGCCTACCTCAATCCTGTAGCCGTCTTCCAAAGAGAATTATGGGCAATGCCCACCCTACAATCCGGTTGTGTTTATTTATGTCCATCCACTTACTCGGCATAAGGGGAAACCGGATGAGAAAAATCTTTTTGCTGAGCTTGATTGTCACAGGTTTTGGGGTTCTGCTGTCATGCAGTTTTCATCCTGATTCAAAGCTGCTGAGAGTAACGCCTTCAGCCGTTCTACCTCCGCCGGAGAAAGACATTCGATATGATTCCCACACACTAGGGCGCAGCGTAGTTCACACATTGTTGATTCCAGTGGGGAGTCGTTTTTCGGTTACTCCTGCCTTATCTCAACAGTTAAGTACCTTGGACAGCTTTGCCCAGAAGCAGCAAGCGGTAGCGGCAATAAACGGAGGCTTTTTCGATCCAGCAAACCAAAAATCGACTTCAATCGTTGTACAGCAAGGGCAACTGGTAGCTGACCCCACTCAGAACGATCGCCTGATGAACAATCCCAAGTTAGTGCCTTACTTGGCGAAAATCCTAAACCGAACAGAGTTCCGGCGATACTTTTGTGGTCAAACTGTCCGTTATGACATTACCCTTCACGAGGAGCCTACTCCTACTGATTGTCGGTTAGTGGATGCGTTGGGAGGTGGGCCTCGCTTATTGCCAGAGCTTACCTCGCTTCAAGAGGGTTTTTTGGATTTCTCAAATGGGGAAGTTATACGAGATCCGCTCAATATCAGCCAACCTAATGCTCGCAGTGCTGTTGGTATTACCCGTGATGGCAGCGTTCTTTTGGTCATGGTTGCTCAAAAGTCAGAAGCTCCCACCAGTTCCGGGATGTCCTTGCAAGCACTAGCCGCGTTCATGAAAGCTAAAGGTGTTGAAAAAGCGATGAATTTGGATGGGGGAAGCTCTTCTTGTCTCTATTACAGAGGCAAGACTCTTTACGGAAAAGTTGGCGAGAAGGGTAATCTGGTAAAGCGACCTGTCAAGTCTGTTTTACTCATTCAAGAAAACTTGGGAAATTTGAAATAGCGAATAGCGATCGCATAAAGTTTTGCTCAACCTACTTATCGATGGTCAAATCCACTTGCCTAGATCATTAAGTAGGTAGACAAAATTGAACGTATGGTGGGCATTACCTACCTCAATGGTGTAGTCCTCTTCCTTCATAGAATCATGGGCAATACCCACCCGACAACGGGGTTGTGTTTATTTATGTCCATCTACTTAGTTGTTCCCATCCACTTGGAGATAATTTTATAATAATATTGATCCAAATATTGGTTTAGCCAAACTCATGCAACCCGGTGATTTATTTTCTATATCTTTTCATCAAGGTACAGTTGATTTTCCCTATAATCTGAAAATCCAAGTTAGCAAAATCAATAACGATACTTCCCCAAATTATACTTATAAATTTATTGCGTTAAATATAGATAACGACAGTAATCCAAATATTAAGTTTATAACTTCCTTTTTTTCTGCATTAAGATACTTACAAACTGATGCTAACTTTTCAGGTTTAGATGTTGAATATGTTTTACCTGATGAAAACGAAAAAGAAGTCTTATTCAAGAAAATAATTCACGTTGACAACCCAATTTTTGATTCACTGCTTGTTACTGGGTACATTGGTGAAGATGAAGTTGTTATTAATAGTCTTTCCTGTCCGCCTCAGAGGTAAGCCTAATTAGATTTAAAGATTAGCCATGATTAGCTTTAGTTGGTATAGCCAGGTAATTATTAACAGTTGATTTTTTATACTAATATTTTTGGAATTTGAACCAACTTTAATGATTTTGGAGTATGGATTGTAAAGTGTCGGAAGACTGTTGCCTTGCTGTACTAACCCCTAACTAGTGAACAAAACATGGCTCTTGATGCAATTACCGGGCTTTTACGACTAGCTTTGATTACGGCTACGCCGATCGCATTGGGTGCATACGCAGGCATTATGTCAGAACGAGCTGGCATCGTAAACATTGCGATCGAAGGGATGATGCTGACCAGCGCCATGATGTCTCAGTTGGTTGCGATGTATATTAACGTGCCGCTGCGGGCAGCATTTGGCAATCCCCTGATCGGTAGTCCAGAGGCATTTGCTGCCGCAATTATTAGCTTGATTCTAGGATTAATTGCTGGACTTGGGACAGGCGCACTGTTGGGTTGGCTACATGCTGTTGTCTCAATTCGCTTTAAAGCTGACCAAATCATCAGCGGTACAGTTATCAATATTATGGCGTGGGGTGTGACTGGCTGGGTGTTTCAACGTTGGATGACAGCAGCAGGGGATGCGCCTACTTCTCCAGGGACATTTCCAGTTCTGCCGATTCCGTTCTTTAGCAAGATTCCTGTTCTTGGTGAACTCTTGTTTACTCATCAGCCAATCGTGTACACGATGCTGATTCTCACCTTCGTCATCCATTATGTGTTGTTCTACACACCTTGGGGCTTACGTACCCGTGCTGTAGGCGAACACCCTCGCGCTGCTGACACTGTAGGCATTAATGTTTATCAGGTGCGGTACATTAACACGATTATCGGTGGGATGATTGCTGGATTGGCTGGAGTATGGTTGACGCTGGAGCAAGTAGGGACGTTCACGTTGCGGATGAGTGCTGGGCGTGGGTTCATTGCCCTAGCCGCAATGATTTTTGGTCGTTGGACTCCCTTTGGTGCGTTTGGGGCGTCGTTGCTTTTCGGGATTGGCACAGCGATTCAGATCCGTACAGCTAGTGCGTCTTCTGCGGCAGGTGCAGGTTCATGGTTAGCGCACATACCTCCACAGGTCTACCAAGCGATTCCCTATATACTCACTGTGATTATCCTCGCTGGTTTCGGTGGTAAGGCTACTCCACCCGCAGCAGATGGGCAGCCTTATGAAAAACGATAGTTTAGTTAGTAGTCAGTAGTTAGTAGCCATTGGCTTCAAGATAAATGATTAATAATTACTCAAAACGCTTGCGCTGAGGTGACCACCGCTTGAGGCTGTAGTTACTCTTGTCACTGAGGATTAAGGCAGCAGAACCTGCATCGCCTAAATCAGCGATCGCGGTAAGTGAGGTGCTAGCATCTTTGGAAAATTCGCTGTAGAGTAGACCACCCTTATTAGAAAAAATTACTGTTCGAGGTTTATACAACTGGCTATTCTCTACAGGTCGCTCAATATCTGGCTTTTTCAAAGCTCCAGAGAGGTCTTCATAGAGACTCAGCACCACTTCTGGCTCGTTGTCGCCCGTTAGCTCAACCAGTTGAATCGACCAATGCCCCATATCAGCTAGCAGGGCTGGCATGCTAGGAAGTGCACCTTGCTTTACCTGACCCCTCTTGAGTAACTCACGCCAGACTGCTGGGAGGATTGCTGACACCCATTGTGGATGTAGTTGGTTGAGGTCTGTAAAGGTCATGGAACCAGGGTCTAACCAGCTAAGTGCGGCTTCTGTGTAAGCTAGAGCATGGCTTGGTTTTACAGCAGCAGTAACGGGTGTAGCCGCAGGAAGCGGTTCACCTGCCGCCAACAATTGGATAACATCTCCCTGGTAGGAAACCCCTTTGATAGTTGCTATTGTTGATTCCTGCGACCCTTCAGCCGTCCAGACACTAATCTGGATTTTAGAGTTATTGTCTAACCCCAGATAGTTCCATAATTGCTTGGCGCTAGTATCTTTGAGCAGGGGCAAATTTGAAAAAGGTGGCTGCCGCCAGCGTTTTCCATCGTTAAATGCAGCTACCTGCACTTGATACCAGACTTGTTGTGGCTCTAGTGTTAGAGAGAGTGCTTTCTTGGCTGGGCGATTTGGGATTAGGGATGGAGAGACTTGCCCTGTTACTTCCAATGGGGCTTCTAGTTGTAGCCAATCTGTGGGGTTGACTTTTGTGACTGGCTTTGCTGTGCCAACAATTCGACTCGCATGACTAGTGGTAGTTGACACTTTCGTGGAAGTGGCATCCAGATGGTCAAGTAATTCATTAATCTGGGAATTATCTACTGGTTTGTTTTTCTGGAGTTGCTTCAACCAGGCGATCGCTTTTGGTCGTCCTTGTTGAACTGTCAGAATCAACGCTCCCCAGGCTCTCACATTGTTGTCATTGGGATTCACCTTAAGCGCCGCTTCAACTCGATCCCACAATCCTCCAGAATCTGTCTTCAGCAGCGTCGTAATTTCCTGGACTGACACCCCAGGCTCTGATGCCCGAAACATTAGCAACGCATCCGCCCAACGACCATCAATTAGATTAGCCAAAATTGAAGTACTCAGAGTTGCCCAAGCCTGCTTCGCCTGAGACTGTGTCACCTCTGCGTGCAGTCGAATCACATCCATTTGCTCTTGTGCCGCCGCTGACCAATTGTTTTTCTTCTCAGATTGCAACAATTGCAGAGCCAAAGACCACAAACCCCTGCCAGCTAGCATCAAAGCGTTGCGATAGCCTTGAGTGTTTATAGGAGGCTGTACTAGGGAAATTTCCTGTAAATAAATTGGATTGGGCACAAAATTGCGGGCTTTAATCTGGTAAACCTTGAAGTGAGGTTCCAAACCCACAGTCTGATTGATGACGAATTCAGGTGTTGATGTACCAGTTACTTGTTGCCAGTCAGGTTGAAGCTCATTAGGACTCGTCCACTGCAACATGACACTCAAGTGCATGTGTTCGGGATTGTAGTGAATCACCTGTCCGTAACTCATGGGTGTATCACCCCCTATCTGCTGACCTGAGAGCTTGAACCAGATACCTTGATTTGGGGCTTTGTCGTCAAAGCGACTTAGTGTTGTTAAAGGCAGTGAACGAGACGCACCAGTATTACCGGATTTAGCACCGACTGGAGAAGAAAGAACAATATACTCTTCTGGTCCAGCGATCGGAAGCTGACTGACCAGTCGATAATATTTTTCCTGACTTTTTAGCTCAGTAGGCTGATAAACTCTCAGTTCGACAATCTTTTCACAATCACGCTGACAATTGGACGATGATGCCAAGATGGGCAGCAGTAGTTCAGAATTTTTTAGGGCTATGGGTTCTCCTGAGATTAGTCTGCTTTTGCGAACCTCCTCTTGGATAGTGGCAAGAGTTTGTGGGGGTGAAGTGATAGCGATGGGAATACGAGTCCATGTCGGCAAAAATTGATTAAGCCAGATAACGGCATTTGGGTTAATCATCAAGAGAATGGCTAGCCAGATGCCACCGACAATGACACCGCCTGCGGTGATTAAGGCAGCGATCGCGCCCAAGGTTACAAGGCAACCACCCAACCGCGACTTTTTTACCTGTGCTGGCTTTTTGGCCTTTACAGATGTAGTGCGATACACCCCTATCCGTGTTCCAGAAGGTTTCTTGGCTGACTGGGTGTTTTTGACTGGTGGCTGTTGCGATCGTGAATCTTGGGGACTCCTCATTGCAATTCTCGTAACTGGGGACTGGGATGTGTCGCAATACTTTCGGTTTTCGCTCCCCCCAACCCCCCCCTTAAGAAGGGGGGCTAAGAGTGACTTGGTTTCCCCTTAAAAAGGGGGACTAAGGGGGATCTTCGAGGGGTGAACATATTAACCGAGAAGTATTGGGATGTGTCGAGAGTAACCTGACAGTGAAACAGAAATCAGCTTTCCTGCTATCCTGCCTGGTTTTCTTCGACTCAAGGCATTAGACCTTTGGCAAAGATATCTCAAATCGGTGAAGTAATGGTAGGTTAATGCTGAAACATATCTTTACATCTACCCACTATATTTCAAAGGGCTGAGAGTGAAAGAGAGTAGCGGCGCTAATAACAAAGTTGCATATCACGTTATCTTCAGCTGACTAGCTGGGCAATCTCCCTGACTACTTTAAGAAACTCCTGCAAAACCTGGGATGAGTTATCCCGTCGCCAGACGGCAGCCATTTCCATTTCTGCTTGCTGCCCCTCCAAGGATTTGTAAACAACTCCCACCTTTTGGAGATTTTGGAGAGAAGCAGGAACCAGAGAGATACCCACACCACCAGCCACCAAGCTAACGATAGTCTGCGTCAACCGCGCTTCCTGGGCTATCTTGGGGCTGAAACCTGCTTGCTGACAAAAGCTGATAATTTGACTATAAAAGCCTGCTCCTAATTGACGCGGAGGCAAGACAAAAGGTTCGTTAGCTAAGGCGTTTAGTGGTATTTGAGGTAAGTTTGCCAGAGAATGAGTTTCAGGTAGAGCTACGATTAGGGGTTCCCGCAACATAGGCAGAAAACTCAAAGCACTGTCGTCAACGTTTGCTAGCCAAAGAAAACCGATGTCAATGCGGTTGTCGTGAATCCCCTGTACCTGCTGATATGAGGCTAGCTCATGCAAGACAAGTTTCACACATGGAAAGCGCTCTCGAAATACTTGGAGAACGGAGGGCAGAAAACTCTGGGTAGCAGAACTATTGACGCCAACAGCCAACCTGCCTATCTCGCCACGACTTGCCCTCTTGGCTGCCTGGACAGCCTGCTCGAACTGAATAAGTACTTGGCGTGCCTCTTCTAAAAATACTTGTCCAGCCTCCGTTAAGTTAACTCGGCGTTTTGTGCGTTTGAACAGTTGCACTCCTAATTCTTCTTCTAAAGAACGAATCTGTTGACTCAGTGGTGGTTGGGCGATTTGCAACCGTTCAGCTGCTCGAGTGAAGTGTAGTTCTTCAGCAACAGCGATAAAGTATCGCAGGTGGCGCAGCTCCATTTATCTAGCACTTTTATATTTTTTAGATATTAATTACTAGCAAAGCATATATTGGACATTTATAATTGAGTCTCCTACAGTGAGGAATGAGAATCCTCGCAGTGGAGAATTTTCGTTTAATGTCAGAGAATCAATGGGCTAGTGCACTCTACCAAAGCAAGCATTCTTTTGTTTGGCAGTATGGTGCCGACTGCTTAGAGCTTTTGTCACCACAACTTGGCGATCGCATCCTCGATCTGGGCTGTGGTACTGGGCAACTGACCCACGAAATTGCTAAACACGGTGCGATCGCGATCGGGATTGATAAGGCACCGACGATGATTTCGCAAGCTCGGCAGAACTATCCAAACTTACACTTTGAAGTCGCCGATGCCACCGATTTTTACTTTGAAGAACCGTTCGATGCTGTCTTCTCAAATGCAACACTGCATTGGATAAAGCAGCCAGAACGAGTCATTGCTTGTATTTGGAAAGCTTTAAAACCTGATGGTCGTTTTGTAGCGGAGTTTGGCGGCAAGGGAAATGTAAACGCGATCGCCACGGCTATCAACAACGCTCTAGAGGCGCATGGTTATCCAGCAAAACCAGAACTCAACCCTTGGTACTTCCCCAGCATCGGAGAGTATACAACTGTGTTAGAAAACCAAGGCTTTTGGGTCACCTATGCTACTCTCTTCGAGCGCCCAACTGCTCTAGAAGATGGCGAAAAAGGTCTCCAAAACTGGCTGGAGATGTTTGCCAATAGCCTTCTGCAACAAATTCCTGAAAACAAACGCCTTAGCGTTATTCAACATATCGAAAATCAACTACGACCCCAGCTATATCGAGATGGAACCTGGTTTGTGGATTACATAAGAATCCGAGTCGTTGCCAGGAAAGCATAGGCAGGGGAACAGGGGAAAAGGTGTGCCCAATCACAGGATGATTCTGTGGTAGAGGCGTATGCCATACGCCCATCAAACCTATCGGTTGGAACCCTAATCTTAAAGGGCACAAGCCTTGCGCCCCTACAGAAATCCCTTAAGAACACAGGTCAAATAAAGCGTCATCCCTTTGATTGTGCAACGCCAGGGAAATAATCTATCAAACAAGGAAATAGGCTAATGGGTAGCATTAAGCAGTCCAACCGGGAAGCCAAACTACGACCACATGACCCTTATGCAGCACTGCGGTCTAGCGACTACCGTTTGTTTGCGATCGGCTATGTGAGTTCGATGATTGGACAGCAGATGCAAAGTGTTGCGATCGGCTGGGAACTTTATGAACGAACGGGTTCAGCAATGGTACTGGGCATAGTTGGCTTGGTTCAGGCAGTGCCAATCATCCTGCTAACTTTGCCAGCCGGGCAGGTGGCAGATTGGTTCAATCGCAAACATGTTGTACTGATGGCTGAGCTACTAATGGTTCTTAGCTCACTTGGGTTAGCAGTTCTCTCTTACACTCAGGGAGCAATTTCTTTGTTCTACGCTTGCCTACTGTTGAGCGGTGTGGCACGAGCGTTTAATCAACCAGCCATGTCTGCACTGCTACCCTCTCTAGTGCCAACTAAAGCGTTTAGTAATGCGGTGACTTGGAAAAGTAGTGGCTTCCAGATTGCCTCAATGGTGGGCCCAGCTTTGGGGGGTTTAGTCATTGCACTGCTTCATAGTGCAACACTGGTGTACGTTCTTAATGTGGTCTTGGCTTTCACTTGTTTTGGATTTATTGCCATGATTGCCGCTAAGCCATCAGTAAGTTCAACCAAGGCTACTACACTCAAAAGTCTGGGGGCGGGTATTAGCTTTGTCTGGCAGACGAAAGTTATCCTCGCCGCGATCGCACTGGATCTGTTTGCCGTACTACTGGGTGGGGCAACTACCCTACTACCCATTTTCGCTAAGGACATTTTGCACGTAGGTCCAACTGGCTTAGGTTGGCTACGTGCGGCACCAGCGATCGGGGCATTCTCGATGGCATTGATCATCGCTCATTTGCCACCGATGCAAAGAGCGGGGAAAACCATGCTTTGGGCAGTCGCAGGATTTGGTTTGGCAACAATTATATTTGGCATCTCACGCTCTTTCTGGCTTTCCCTACTCATGCTGATGTTGACGGGTGCATTCGATAACATCAGTGTTGTTGTTCGCCATACTCTCGTGCAGCTAAGGACACCCGACTATATGCGGGGTCGAGTATCTGCCGTCAATAGCGTGTTTATTGGCACATCTAACGAGTTGGGGGGTTTTGAGTCAGGATTGGCGGCAGCACTGTTCGGCCCAGTGGTTTCGGTAGTTGGCGGTGGGATTGGTACCATTGCTGTAGTGCTGGTTATTGCTCAGCTGTGGCCTCAGATTCGTCGGCTTGGTTCATTGCAAGATGGTTAGCCCTCTGACTGGGAGTAGGGACTGGAGCTTTAGTGAGGACGGAGTGGGGGAACACAAGAAAGGAAAAAACAGTATTTAGACTACATCCTGGCGTCCTGTTAGTGCTTGCTCATACAGCTTACCGGCGCGTTCCCAGGTGTATTTCTGCTCAATCAGCGATCGCCCATTTTCAGAAACTTGCTTTCGCAGTTGGCGCTCTTCAAATAATCGGCTAATGGCATAAACGTATTCGGTTGGTTCATTTGCCCGCAATGCCCTTAACGGGACATCAGCACCATCGACGGCTAACCCTGCCAAACCGCGATCGCTTCCTACCACTGGTATTCCTGCTGCCATCGCCTCCAGGGTTTTATTTTTCATCCCATAACCCGTCCGCAGTGGCACTACAGATACTGTTGCTTTATGCAAGTAGTCTATTACCGACGCCACTCGACCCGTTACAGTAATCCCTGGAAGTTCCCCCAACTCCAAAACCGACTCTACGGAATTTGTCCCCACTAGTTCCAGTGTGGCATCTGGATACCGCCGCAAAATTTCTGGGAACACTTCTAAACTAAAAAAGCGTACTGCATCAATGTTCGGTAGGGTATCCATTGCGCCAACAAACACTAACTGGTGTCCGCCAGGATCCATAACACGCTTAGGAAACAGATTCAGATCCACTCCATTAGGAATTACTGTAATCTGCCCCTCCGGATTAAATGCACCTATCTGCCGACGATCCTCCTGTGTTGTGACGACAAGGCATGTAAACTTAGCACAATATAGCTCCTCATAGCGACGCAACAGTGGCAAATTCAACTGATCTATGAGCGGTTTTTCCGAGCTTCCTGTTTCCAAGAGGTTGCGGAACATCCCATAAACAGAACTATGAATATTCACCACCGTTCGCAGCAGCTTTTGCCATTCTGGTCGCACATAAATCTCATTCACACTATGCTCACAAGCAATTACCTCAAACTTCGAAAGCGTAACTGCCTCATCCAGCCATTGCTGAATTTCCGTTGAGTAGTTGTACAACACGGTCGCAGGCGTCCCTTGTTGCAAAAACTTGCTGAAGCGCTGTACTTTCCCCAGTATCCCTCCCTCCGCGTCAGATACCTGGGGTTGAGGAAAAACCACCAATTCCTCCACCCACGTTTGCAGTTCTTCCACATCAGCTTCTGTGACATCTTCAGAACGCTGCGTAATCAGAGTAATAGTATGACGCTCACTCAGATACTTCAGTAAATTAAACGTCCTCACCTGTGTTCCACCTCGTGTTGGTGGATAAGGAAAAGTGGAAGAGAGCATGAGAATCTTCATAGGACTTGGTGGTTTCCGGAGAAATTGCAACAACTTTCCTTAGGAGGAAATTCAGTTTCAAGCTGGCTGTGTTCAATGATTAATGCAGTAATCCTTCATTAACCTTTCAGAAAAACTTGACTGAAACCTGCCAAAACTTTTTACTATTAAGTACCAATATGTACCCTAGCTTTAAAGTGGCAGAACTCCTGGCATTTATCCTTATTGAACCTTATATCCAACTCACTCTCAAAAAATTAGCGATGCTCATCAGGCAAGCCAAAATAGTCCTAACTTCCCTAGGTTACGAACTTGATTGCCACTCTAAGGCTTTTGGTAGTTTAAGGGATTCATCAGACCAACTCTTCCAACCTGATGAACTGCGCCTCCGAATGCAACAAGACGGTTACTTATACCTAAAAAACCTTCTCAACTCCCAAGAGGTTTGGCAAGCTCGCCAGGAACTCTCAGCTTGGTTAGCTGCCGAAGGAAGCCTGAAAGTTGGCTCCTCTCCTCTGGATTGCATTGCTAAACCGGAATTGAGAATGAGTTTCCGACCCGATTTAGCACTCCAAAGCCCAGCGCTTAAAAAACTGCTTTATTCAGGACGAATGATGGAATTTTTTGAATTTTTCTTAGGAGGGGATATCCAGCATTACGATTACACCTGGTTGAGAGCCGTTGCCCCAGGACGAGGAACTTACCCGCATTGTGACATCGTCTACATGGGACGGGGCACTGACCAAGTTTATACGGTCTGGACTCCTCTAGGCAATATTCCTTGGGAATTAGGAGGGTTAATGATTTTGGAAAATTCCCATCGTCTAGAAAGTATTAAGAACAGCTATGGACGCAAGGATGTAGATAGCTACTGTGCCAATAGAACAACTGCCGGCTTATATGCATCCAATCAAAAATGGTGGGATGGAGCGTTATCCAAAAACCCAGTTTCTTTGCGCAGAAAATACGGGGGACGCTGGTTGAGTGCCGAGTTTAAAGCTGGAGATGTTTTGATTTTCGGTATGTTTACCATCCATGGCAGCCTGGATAATCACTCTCCTTCAATTCGACTTTCTTCAGACAGTCGGTATCAGCTGGCATCAGAACCAGTGGATGAACGGTGGGTAGGGAGCAATCCCATGGCACATTCGGCTGCTAGTAAGCGAGGTCGGGTCTGCTAAAAAAAATGGGATTGCTGATGGGAAGATAATTGAAACCTGGCGAAGCGCTGATGATCTGGGGCGGATGTTTCATGCTTGGAGCACGGATTGAGGCGGGAACGCCTGATACCAAATCCAGGTTAAATACCCCCTTTTTAAGAAAGCAGGGGAAGCTGGGGAGGCTGGGGGAGAAAAATCACAAAATTGAAAGGGGGGTTATAAAAGCGGATTTGGTATGCGCAGTAATAACCCGGAGTTTTAACTCCGGGTTGGTTTGCTGGCTTAGTGAGAAAAGTGCAAAAGCTAAGTCTAGGGAGTCGGTATCCGCCTACTCCCTATTCCTTCAGGACTTACGCCAATCGAGCATTCAGGCACTACCTATAGCGTGATGTGGGCATAGCCCACCCTACAAATAGAGGTTATGCGTAAGTCCTATCATTATTCAGTGCCACTTACGCGCCTACAGATTCCTTCGCGGCGTACATCACTTCAAGGGTAATTACACTGAAGCCACGCTCACGGGCAAATTTCTCCGTGTTGCGCTTTACTTTACCGCGAACGAAACCAGGAACCTTGTTTAATTCTGCCTGAGCTTCCTTATTCCAGCCAAGGTCAGAATCAGCAGAGATTCCCTTGTGGATAACTTCCTTGGTGTCGTGACCACCGAAAATTTCCAATAGATGGTCTTCCATTCCCAACGTGAAGGAATTGTAGACTAGGTCGGCAATCTGGTTGGTGCCTTCGTAACCCATGAATGGCTTATAACCCAGAGGGAAGTTTTGGATGTGGATGGGCGCAGCAATCACACCACAAGGGATGTCTAGGCGCTTACCGACGTGCCGTTCCATTTGGGTGCCAAAGATGGCAGAGGGTTCAACACGAGCGATCGCATCCCCAATTGCGCCATTATCATCACTGATAATCACTTCATCACAGTATTCGCTCACCTGCTCACGGAACCAGTCTGCATCGTACTTGCAGTAAGTTCCAGCCCAAACGACATGAATCCCCATCTCCCGCGCCAGAATCTTAGTCATGGCAGCCGCATGAGTATTATCGCCAAAGACAACCGCCTTCTTCCCCGTCAGGTTCTGGCAGTCAATCGAGCGAGAGAACCAAGCGGCTTGGGAAACGTACAAAGTTTGCTCATTGATGAACTCTTCGTAATCGACATCCGCCCCTTGAGCATTGAGTACCTGCTGAATCTTGCGAATGCAACGAGCCGTTTCCACAACGCCCATCGGGGTAATATCCACACAAGGCGTCCCGAACTCTTCCTCTAGGTAACGCGCTGCCGTCAAGCCGATTTCCCGATAAGGTACCAGGTTAAACCAAGCGCGAGGCAGATTCTTCAGGTTCTTAACCGAAGCACCTTCTGGAATCACCTCGTTGACTTCAATCCCTAAGTCAGCCATCAGCCGCTTCAGTTCAGTGCAGTCGTGCTGATTGTGGAAGCCAAGGGTGGAAATACCAAAGATGTTGACAGAGGGCTTTTCGGTTTTACCTTCTGGTAGGTTGCCTTGCTTGCGGGCTTTCTGTATGTAGTACTGGACAATTTGATGTAGAGTGCGATCGGCGGCTTGCAGTTCGTTGAACCGGTAGTGGTTCACGTCCGCCAGCATCACGTCACCCTTGGCTTCCAGTTGAGCACGCTCCACGAAGTTGCCCAGGTCTTCTTGTAGGATGCTGGAAGTGCAAGTTGGGGTGAGCACGATTAAGTCAGGATGTTCTTCTGCATCCTTCCGAGTGATGTTGTCCACCACTTTTTCCTGAGAACCCCGTGCCAAAACGTTACGGTCAACGATACTGGCTGTAACCGGCGTAAAGTCCCTTTCCCGCTCTAGCATCGAGCGCATGACGTTGAAGTAGTCATCGCCTAAAGGCGCATGCATAATAGCGTGGACGTTTTTAAAGGAACTGGCAATGCGAAGGGTGCCAATGTGGGCGGGGCCTGCATACATCCAGTAAGCCAATTTCATACAATGTTCTCCCTTATGGTCAAAGAAAAATCTCTAATGAGAAAACGTGGGGAATGATTGCTCTGTGCGAGAGATCGTTTCTGATTGTCTCAGACTTGAAGTCCTTCATGAGTAGAGACTTACAAAGATTAAACTTCCACAAGCGATCGCTCAACTGTTTAGCCTGATGGCAATTCAGACTACGACTAAAGCAACATTAACGTTGCTTTAGTGATAGGATTCTTAACGTTTCGCTAAATTCCTAAATCTTCCGCTGAGCCTGCTGGATGCATGCTAGTACAGATTGGCACAAGTAACTGACCACTTTCTTGCAGACGAGGAGGTAATATCAAATCCGTGAATAGGACACAAGGATTTTCCTCCTCAACACAGCTTAATCGCAACGTTTGACAACAGATAAAGGCACCTCTTGTCTAATAACTCGATAAACGACAGGACAACCCGGCAACTTACTTTCAGCATTCCAACGAGGCCACGCTAAATAGTAATAAGGTTTAGGCGTTTTCGCCGCACTCGATTCGGTGTAATCAATCACCTTAAAACTTGGAGCAGCAAATAATTCTGCTGAGTAGGTAAAACCTCCAACTAAAACGCTTGTTCCTGGTTGAGCGTTTTTGTTAATCCACTCCATTCCCTCACGCAAGCTCAAGCCCCAATATTCAGTATCGTATACACCCTTAGCGTGCTTTAGCCCACCCGATACGCGATTAAAGTAAGCATATTGATAGGGATGAAAGGCTACCATATCAAACGCGATCGCCACAAACACCACTGTCAGAAAAGTAACGGCAATAATTTTAAAGCTATTTTTAGATAGCTTTTGATAAATCCAAATAAACGCTGTTGCCGAAATTGCAGCCATTCCCGGCAAGGTAAAAAGAAAATGTCGCATACCATCGTACATCGGTGAATGTTTAACAATGGCAACTAAGGGAAGAAAGAAAACCTGAAAAAAAACTAATATTGCACAGGCACGTTGAAGAATTGATAATTTAGAATATCTAGATAAAATTAAAATCGTCCCTACAACCAACCCAACTTGAAAAATCAATGGAATTGTCATGAACATCCAAGTGGGCAGATAATTCCAGGGAAGATGCTGAATCGGAATCAACGTTCCTTCAAATAAAACTTTTATTTGGATGCGATGCCCAGATAAATAATCAAGAGTTTCAAAAAAACCACCAATTGGATTCGACCAGAAGGCAGGATAGCAAAACGTGTTAGTTGCAAACCAAGTTACACATAGAAGTAGATAAAGTCCACCAAAATCAAGAATATCTCGCCGATTTCCCCCTTGGTAAAGTTTTAATATCAAGTACGTCATAAAAATAAAAAATAGTACAAGAAATCCTCCAATCCTTATCCCTGACAGAACACCTACTAAAACGCCATACAAAATTGTATACAGCGTCACACGGTTTTTCCCAATCCTAATGGGTTCATCTGTTTTTAAATAATAAGTAACTAAATAAGAGCCTAAGAGAGTTGTGAGCGTAAATAGGGCAGCAAAAGGAGGGTCTTTAGGGTTAAAGAAGCTGTGTCCCCAAAATGTTGGAAAGAACGCTAGAGTTAATGCTCCAAACCAGGCATACTCACCTCCACATAGAATTCCAACAATTCCTGCTACAGCACCGTAAGTAATTAAGGAAACCAAAAAAGTCAGATAATGCTTAACTTTGACTCGATCAGCTAAGGCTTTGAGTCTTGTTTGTCTATCATCCAGATCTCCTCCATAACTGAGTGGATTGTAGGATGGACCTTTAACGAGATATTGTTGAGCTTGAAAAACTATCTCTGAAGCAACATTGAAGACTGGACCAAAATACTTTAAATCGCCAGGGATTGGTGTTCCTTTTTTGATAAGTTCAAAGTTTCGCCTTACCATGGCAATCTCTGTGGGTTCATCCACAGAAAGACCGTAGTAATTAACTGTTGAAAAGCCGATTAGGGCGATTAAAGTTATTACTACTAATAGTTTCAAATATGAATTATTAAAAACAGTTTTCAAGGTTCCAGTCAAACTACTAATCATAAGTATTTACCAAAGTAGAAACAATAAATATCAAATTAGTGTTTGATTTAAGTAGATTTTACAGGTGTAGATTATGCAGAAAAGAGGATATAGCGGTTCTCCATTAGGCGAGGTACATCCTCAAAGCTGGAAAGAAATACCACAATATCTATTAAATGGTGGACGAGAAAAGTTAACTAAGATAAGCTATGTCGCTGAGCAGAGAGCAGTTCTTGAATACCCTTTTCGGCTAAGTCTATAAGCTGATTGAGTTGATGGCGACTAAAGGTTCCTGACTCGGCTGTACCTTGTGCTTCAATAATTCCTAATTCCTCGTTCATAACTACGTTAAAGTCCACCTCAGCGGCGACATCTTCAAGGTAGTTGAGATCTAAAAATGGCTCACATTCTAAGAGTCCCACTGAGACAGCAGCAACTTGGTGACACAGAGGCGATCGCTCTAACTTGCCGGCTTTCACCAATTTCTCTAGAGCGTCCCCAAGAGCAACATAGCCACCCGTAATCGAGGTTGTGCGAGTCCCCGCGTCAGCTTGTAGCACGTCAGCATCCACAATCACCGTGCGTTCTCCCAGTGCTTTTAAATCCAAAGACGCTCGTAAGCTGCGCCCAATCAGCCGTTGAATTTCCTGCGTTCGACCCGACAATTTGAGAAATTCCCGGTCTTGGCGTTGGGGTGTGGCTCCTGGTAGCATCCTATACTCAGCCGTGAGCCAACCACTGCCACTGCCTTCTAAAAACTTGGGTACTCCCTCCTGAATGGTCACGGTACAAAGTACCTTAGTATTACCGCACTGGGTTAAGACAGAACTAAGAGCAAAGCGCGTGAAGTCTCGCTCAAAGCTGATGGGACGTAGCTCGTCGGGTTGCCGATTATCAGGACGTTGCCAAGACATTTTAATTCTCCGGATGAAATGGGGGAATGGGGAATAGGGAATGGGAAAACTATTCTAGGTCGTTTATGTCTAATTAATTACCAATTACCTTTAAACCGATAGCGAAGCTCTCTTCGACTGTGCGTAGCGTCTTGTGCCAGCTGAGGGTGCTCAATGTCGGTTTAAACGCTAAGCTTCTGCAAAATATCCTGCTGTACCTGCTCTGGTGGTTGGTCACCGTTGATGGTCAGGAGCCGATCGCGGTATCCATAATATTCAAGGATGGGAATGGTGCGCTCATGGAATAGATCAAGGCGACGCTGTACGATTTCTGGATGATCGTCGAGGCGATTCTCTCCTGTAAAAGCTTGACTTTTCGACACGCGCGATCGCTCAATAGAACGACTCATCATTACAGATTCTGGCACCTCTAAGTAAATTGCCCAGTGTAGCCGTTGCTCTAGGTCATCCAGTAAAAAATCCAACTCCTCTGCTTGGAAGGCAGTACGGGGATAACCTTCTAACAACCAACCTCTATCCTTAGCGTCGTCTTGTAACAGGCGATCGCGCATAAATTCAATCAGAATTGGGTCAGGTACAAGCTCTCCCTTCTCAACATACAGCTGCGCCTGACGACCCAGTTCACTTTGGGATGCGATCGCCCCTCGCAATATATCACTGGTGGAAATCTCAGAAATACCGAGTTGGCGGCATAAGTGTCGAGCCTGTGTTCCCTTTCCTGCTCCTGGTCCTCCCAGAATCACCAGTCTCACAATAAAAAGCTCCTACTTCGCTATCATTAAGAATTCTATCTAGAATGCGCCAAGAGGACTCCCGTTACAAGAGCACCAGCCATTAACGAGAGATAAACAAAGTGCTTTCTATTAGAGCACGTTAATTTCCTATCTATCCCAGTTGATTGGAACTCTAGCGAATAGACTCTTGACGGACTCATAGATGTAGTGTTTGACTAGGTAGGCTACCCTAAAAGTGCGCTATATCTTGTTCATGGCATCAACTCTGTGATGACGCTCCATGAGCTACAGAGGTTTGTTGCTCCTTAAATGTTGACTATGGTTTCCCAGTTAGAAGCTCCCGGCATTAATTCTTCTTGTCACCTTCCCTACAGCATTCAAGGACTGGTACAAGTATTCACTAGCTCCCACCGCAGCTTTTTCACCAACGTGATTGCTCAAGCCTTGAGAATTGCCGGTCAGGGTAATCCTGTTCTCGTCGTTCAGTTTCTCAAAGGCGGAATTGGACAAGGTCATGATCATCCGGTGCGTTTAGGGCAGCACTTAGATTGGATTCGCTGTGACCTTCCTCGTTACATTGATACACCAGAGTTGGATGAGGCAGAGCGGCAAGCTTTAATGCAGCTGTGGCAGTACACTCAGGATGTTGTGGCAGGAGGAAAATACTCTTTAGTCGTTCTTGATGAACTCAGCTTAGCGATCAACTTTGGTTTAATCCCACCAGAGGAGATACTGGCATTTCTCAAACGACGCCCCAGTCACGTTGATATTATTCTGACGGGACCAAAGATGCCCCAAGCTATTCTTGATATAGCTGATCAAATCACCGAAATCCGCCGCAGTCACCAACCATAGGTAAACAGCCGTACTAAATTGAACTGCTCAAAAGAGGGTTTAAGGGCGAACTGCGGCTGGCGGCAATTAGGTAGAGTACAACGGTGCTGATAATGATTGTGTTAGCTGCTGTCCTCTCCACTGCTCCAGAACACTCCTGAGTTGAGTCAAAGCATCTTCATAGTCATTGAATTGAATTTCACAGAACACAGTGGGGATACCGCGTGGGAATCTAGATACACGCTTGTCTTTTTCGTATAGAAGAATGATGGGGATGGCATTTATCTCCGCGTAAGCTAGCTCCATACCTACGCCAAAAGCGGGGTAGTCAAGATAGGCAATGACTAAATCTGATGTGCTGACTTGGCGCTTGTCTGTCTCGAAAACTTGGTCGGGGCTGACATCAGGATTGTTGATGGGGTCAGTGCTTAGATGCGGAACATAAGCCTCAAATCCTAGTTCCTCGCCAAGTAAGCCAATAGCCTCATAAAAAGCTTTGATTGCTACTGGGTTCTTGATGCCTGTCAGCGCCCCGGATACATAGATTTTTACTTTTCGCATTTGTTCTCGTACCTTCTAACTAATACTGTAAAAGCTTAATCGCTAGTTCAAGTTTTTTGAATAGAATCTATTTTTGAAGTGAAGCTATAGTCACCTTGATTTGAATATTTCGGGAAGTAGTACAGATGCGGCAGTTAAACTTGAAATAAGAACAGCATCAAGAGCTGGACCTAAGACAAAATAACCGCCCATGCCTACAAGTGTAATACCTAAAGCTACAGATATTAATAATATTTTACGCGACCGTTCTTCCTGTATTATTCTTTGTTTTTCTCGGGTTATTTCTGCCTCTATCCTTGCTCTTTCTTCCCTGGCTTTATCTAACAGCTCTGACCATATATCAATCCTACCCGGAGGTCTAAGAACATCTTTCCTTGCTTCACTTTGCATTTTGTAGAAGCAAACTGTACATAATTTTTCTTTGAATTCTAGTTCAATAGTAGTATCACGGTGATTGTGAACTGAGATTAACATTTTGCCTGTCCATCCAGGATCTATAGTAGTAGAAATATGAGACAATCCACGACGAAGTACTTGGGTAGCCATTGCATGGATGGTGGCACCGAATTGTTTTGATAATTGAACAGATTCGTAAGTTTCAATCACTACCGTGTCACGAGGTTCAATCTTAATCGGATTTCTCTCGTTAACTTCAACTCTACACCTGCTCTTCCAGGAAAACCCTTTCTCTCCTACCCTGAAGTCGTAGCCAATAGGAGTCAAACAGTCCTCGTCGAAAGGCTCTATATTTATTCCCTTGTTCTGTTGAAGTTCAATTCTTATATCTACATCACTAAGCATAGTGGAAACATTTTGTCTATGGTTAATCAAACGCCTGAAATCTGCTACAGTCATTGTCTTTGAAATTCAGTGGTAAGTAGAGGAGCTGTGGCTTCATCTCTGGCAACAGAAGTTAGATTTAGCAGGAAAAAAGCCGCTCTTTTGGCTGTAGCTTCAGACAATTGAATCTGTTTTAGAGTAACTAAGCCATCCTTTATGAAGGAATCTCTTATCAGGGCGCTTTCTCCACTGTTAAAGGCAGTTTCATAAAAAACTTCACCTATGCCAGCTGAAATAATTAACTTCAAACAAGAAAGACAAGGTTCTAGAGTCACATAAATACTGGCACCGACAGTGGCAATTCCATGCTTTGCGGCCTGTGCAATCGCGTTGGCTTCAGCATGAACAGCACGAGAGGGCATGGTTTTGCTTGCGTTACAACTGCTAAGACCCGGATAGCAATATCCCTGCTCTGTACAATGAGCAGAGCCAGCTGGTGAACTATTGTAACCTGTTGCTAAAACCTGCTTATTTTTATTAACAATTACTGCTCCAACAGGAAATGCTAAGCAAGTAGAACGAGTAGCTGCAAGTTTAGCCAACATGAGAAAGTATTCATCCCAGGTTGGTCTTTGTTCATCAATCGGCATCATTTGGCATCCTGAATGTATTGCTTACTAGTTTTGAGGTATTCAGCTGCTTTCTGTAACTCCATTCCCAAATAACCAGCATGTTCTGGGTTGATCGCTGGAGAAGCAGCACAAATCTCCCTCACAAGCTTTAATGGATTTTTTCCGTAGTAGTAAGCGATGACTTCGCCACTGCCAGGGGTCGTTTGTCTGACAACTATCTTGTCTGCTTCGATTTCAATCAAGAAGTTACCAACAGGATCGTAGAAATCCCGATTTCTACAAAGAACAGAGTACTGTTGTTGGATTAGCTGGTCTGCGTTTTCCCACGTATCATCGTAAAGATGAGCACTCTGACTTATAGTAATCAGTGATCCCATTCTCAAGTCATAATCAGAACGCTTGGCGATTTCATTCCGAATATATTGCTGCAAAGCCCTTAATCCCATCGCATTTGCAGGCCAAGCAGCGAACATATCATTGCTTCTGAGTGTAGCGGTTAGAGATAGTTCATTATCAACAACCCTTACCCAAATATGATTTAAGCAGGGGCTACCACCTTTATCGTGGTCTTTAACATCCCACAACGACATGACACCACTGGCGGCGTCAATTTCTCCTATTAACTTTTGAATAACTTGCTCAATTTGATCACGCCCGAACCAAGAGCGTAAGCGTTGACCATATGTGTACTTTAAGCCTTCATGGTAAGGAGCATCGTCTAGAATTTGCGAGATGTACTCTTCAATAAAAGTGCGATCGCATGGCAAATAATTCGGTTCTGGGAAATAGAAACCAAAAGGCTCATCTGTGACGACAGCTATCAAATCAATTAACTCTTGCCATTGCCCATCATAGCCAGTGGGTCGAATCGTTCCAGTTGTTTTAATTCGATGAATGATTTTTACCCAAGTCTCAGCAATAGTCCGTCCCTCTATCCGATGTCCATAGCGTGGTCCAGGTAACACAGTTGGGGTAATAGTAGACATCGGAAATTCCAATGGGGAACTCCACGCTCCAACCGTGTCTCTCAAGCCAAAAGACTTAACTTGACTCACTGCTTCAGCAATTGAATGGGCTTCGTGCCATTCCACTGACTGCCGCAATTGCTCTAAAGCATCGGCATCAATCTCAAAGTCAACATAACCAGTAATGGGAGAACGAATCACCCAGCAGCGACGTCCAGTGTCACTAGAGCCTTCTTCAAAGCCATTGCGGAAGAAGTCCAGCAAGCATTGACATCCACCAGCGTTCTGGTCTTCCTTTGTCGCGTTGAGGACAACTAAGAAGCGAACATGGGGATTAGCTAGCAGATTGCGGATAAGTAGGCTGATCCCCCGTGTGGGGCTGTACAATTGCCCGATGACCGCAAAGTCATGAGGTTGTAACTTCTTGGCGATCGCCTGTTTAACCGTCCAACCCGTGACCACTGCCGTTTGACCAGTGCCGTAAATTAGCTGGTTAGGCTTGTGCAGTGGTTTGTATTGAAATTGAGTTACCTCACCCCTGGCTGTCATAACTGGCTACAAGTCAAAAAACTCCTAGCCTACAATAACAAACTGTCTAAACTCAGTATTGAAGATTTCTTAGGACGACCAGTTTTCAATTCTCCAGGCTTTATCTGACGGCTACTGATTGTCAGATTAGCTGGACAAGGGTAAACGTACCTGAAAACAGCTACCGACTTCAACCTGGCTGCTAACTGTGATTTTTCCCCATGACGTTGAGCGATCGCTTGAGCGATCGCGAGTCCCAACCCTGTACCTCTGTACCTCCCTCTCGGCGAGATCGGGTTTTGTCAACACCCCAGAAGCGATCAAACACATACGGAAAATTTTCTCAATGCCGATGATAGATAGCAGTAGCGATGATGGTGGCTGTGAGGGCTGTTGGACCATTTCCGCAAAAATGTTGTGCTTAAGACGCTACCACCTCAATGACATGAGAAATCGTGGCAAGCTGCGTCGTATCCACGGCTCGCGTTCCTACCACCCCAAGCGATCGCTCTCCCACCACCTCAACATCTCCATCCCCCCCACGGGCATGGCGATCGAAGTCGCCTATTAACGACTGGATAATATCTAATGGTTCAGTTTCCTGGAGTGGTGTGAAACTACGAGACTTTAGCCCTCTGGCGCGACCGATCGCTTCCAATGTCTGCAAAGACTGCCGCAAGGGCTTTGTCGTTGCCAACACCAACACTTCAACAAAGCCAGACGTTCCACGTAGCCGGAACAGGAACGGATCGTCCGCTTTCGGGACGACCAATTCCTGTCCTGGCGGTACCAAAGAGGCGATGTCTGGAGCATCCCAGTAAGGATACAGCACCGTTAGATTCCCTGTAGCACCAATGACCAGTACGGCAATGTGGAGATCGCGCTGTTCGTCGTTGCGAAACTTCACCTGCAACGTTGTCCCTGTCTTAAATTGCTGCACCCCATTGGCGATCGCAGGAGTACCTCCTCCCGTTGGCACCACTGCTGTTGCTACTTGCAAGCGTGCATCATCACTACTGAGCGTTAGCTGGAGAAGGCGTCCTGCCAATAGGGAAATCAAGTGGGGACGCAGTCGCTCAACGGCATCGTCAGCGGATTCATCGGCGCGATCGAACGTTGCCGTGACGGGCACTTGTGCGGCAGTAAACAGCCCTAAACTACTCACTGGCGGGAGATTAGGTAGCTTTGCCTGTGCGGCGGCAAAGGCTGGAGTCAGGCGACCGAGAATGTAATCCACTCGTGCTGTTTGCCCCAAGGGAACTACCTCGATGCGATTCACAGCTTGTAATGCGGCTTTCGCTGACTCCAGTTGATCACCCAAAGACGAATCAAGGGCAATTTGCAATTTCAGGTTATTGGGAACGGCGCGAATTCGTTCCCGCAAGCATCGTCCGGGTTTAACTGCACTGGGTTGCCCTTGGCGCAGTTTGCCATAACCAACAAGTCCTCTGCGACTGAGTTGCTCAATTTCTCCCAACGGCTTACCAGTCTCATCAATAATGGTAAAGACACTGCCCTTCCCTGTGGCATCAAGGGTACGGGCAGAAACACCACCGAGCCAAAACTCGATTTGTCCATTGTTGTCACCACGAATTACGGCTTCGGCAGCGGGTGTGGTAGGGGTAAGGAAATACAGCGGTTGCTGGCTATTTTTCGCTGGGTTGGCTTCGTAGATGGGTTCTTGCGGGAGACCTGAAGCATTGGCAACATCTTTAGTACTGCGGGATAAATTGACAAAGACGGTGCCAATCGCATCATTGCGGGTACGTTGCCAGAGATAACGGGTTAGCAAATAGGTGAAAGCTCCTGCATGGAAGTCGCCAAAGGGGGCATCGGCGGCTGACTGGTCGTAACGTGCCGAGCCGATCGCTACGCCTTTGGCAATTCCTTGGTTTCGTAGCGTATCGAGTTCGCGATCGCTAAGCTTCAAATCCTTGATCCAACGGCGTTGGTATTCTACTTCGTCAGGGCTGGGGGCGGCAGTACCACCACTCAGGCGGGAAGGAATGGCACGAATCTCCTGGTTGCCACGAGTGCCACCGCCAGAGTGACAGCTATCGAGAACCACGGTGAGATTTTCAGTGTTGACAGCACGCATTAATAGGAATAGGCTGCGCCCCATAATATCGCGGACTTGGTTATCACTGGAGGTGTTGGCAGGAATGCGATCAAAGGGAACCAGTGTGCCATTGATACCTTGCCCTTGGTCATCTTTGAACAGGGGATTGGGGGCGTTGTCGAGGACGAGGGAGCCATGTCCGGAGTAGTGAAAGACGACAACATCACCAGGTTTGGCGTTTTTGATTAAGTGATTTTCAAAAGCGTCGAGAATATTCTGGCGGGTGGGCTTGAGGGGTTCGTTGTCTGTAAAGGCTAGTTGGCGATCGGCAACCACGAGAATATCTTTAGGGCTAAAGCCGAAGCGATGCACCAAGAGTTCCCATTGCAACTCTACATCGGTCAGACAACCTCTGAGGGAATTAATGCCGTTGGGGTATTGATTGATACCAACGAGGAGGGCAAATTTGCGGGGACTACCTTGGGCAAGGGCTTTACCGTATCGGTTGGCTTGTTGGAGAAAATCAAATTGGCTTAACCCCAGTGTTGCCAACGTTGAGCCAGCAAATTGGAGAAAGTGACGACGCTTAATTGAGGACATAACCAAACTTCTCTCTCCAGAGTATATTTAATGATTGGATTAATAGTTCTGTAAAGAACTGGTTGTAGTGAATTGGCTATCTGAATCGGCTTGCCATCAAAAATCAGCCAAGCCATGTTTTATAAACTGTTGCCAATTAGGATGAAAGGTGCCCAGTAGTAAGGGTGGGAAAAATCTGGAGTACTCCGAGATGGCAGCGTTGCGCCTGGTTTCGCTTCAACCACAACATATCCATCTCCCCGTTGTGGGGCATCCTTAGCCGTGATTTGTTTATTTAATAAGCTCAGTTGAGCTTGCCGTAGTGCTTCCGCTTTGGTGATAGTTTTTTGGCTCGTGGCTAAGTTCTTGTAAAACTGCTGCATTAATAGGCTAGTGCTGCCATCATTCACAGCCCATAAAGACGCCATCACCGCTTTAGCTCCGTTGTTGAGAAAATAGAAGCTGATGCCAGCAATTTCCGTGCCATCTTGTCCAGTACCACCCAAGGCAGTTTCACAGGCACTCAGGGCGACCAATTGCAAGTTGCCAAGATTCGTCAAGGTTTTAATTTGGGAAATGGGCAGCTTTTCGCCATCGCCCATTACCAGGAAGGAAGCATCGTCACTGCCTGGTTCAAATTTGCCGTGAGTAGCAATGTGGAGGATGTTGTGAGTACTCAGCTTATCGCGTAAGGTGCGCCAAGTGAAGGCAGAGTTGAGATACTCGTTGCCCTGATAGATGCCTTGGGAATCACTTTCTGATTGCCGCACGATCGCATCCAATTCTGTCGGAACATTGGGTAATGGGTTAAACCCCGCTTTGGCGTCAGAAAGTCCCAACGCTAGAACGGATGTGTTTTGTACCCCCAATACTTGAGAGTTACCCATTTGAGTCTTGGTAGAAATGATCGTGGACAGGGTATAGCGTTGAGTCAAATACTGCTTACCATCAAACAGGGCTGCCATTGGAATGTAGCGGGTTACGTGGTCGAGTGAGAAGACCAAATGTTGAATTGAGTTAGCTGTGAATTCTGCTTGCAGTTCCTTGGGAATTAGCCACTCGTAAAGTTGTTTCCCTGTAGCTTGTAGTTCTTGGATATCGGAGGTGGGATTTTGCAACAACTCTCGGAATTTAAGAACAGTCTCGCTCAGTTGCTTCTGTCCAACTGAAACGGGAATACTTTTAGTGACACCACCTTTGGATGCCCACAGCACCCAAAGTTTATCGGGAAGAACGAGGGTTTGCAGCAGAACAGTACCCGGTTGAGCGGAGACTATTTGGTCTGGGTTGCCGAAGAGCTGAGTGGGGTCGTTGAAAATGCGATCGTCCCTGCGGTTGTCGCGAACGGTTTTTTCTAGCGCTTCGACCGCACGGTTAAATTCTTTACTGATAGCTTCCCGTTGGTCTAATAGTTGACTCAGTTGATTACATTGGGATTGCTGACACTCAACCACTTTTTGACCGAAGGCGATGAGCGTTCCATGCGTTTGCAGAACTTGGGTTTCAACGGGATTCGCAGTAACTCCTGAAGTTTGTCCACCTGCACCAGCGTCTCTCGTATAATTGCGAATCTCTTGAATTCTTAAAAGTTCAAGAACTTGCTCCGCTTCACCAATACGTCCCTGGGAAAGTAGCAAATCGGCAAGACGACGATAGGTTCCTTCAACTTTGCGAGTATAGGCTTCTTGCGTTCGCTTAGGTAATTGCCGGAGTTCTTGCCGAGTCGTTTCAATCACATTGACTGATTGCTTGTAGAAAACAATTGCCAATTCTGGTTTGTTCTGTTCCACAAGCAGACTGGCGACACTGTTAAGCACGTTGACTTGGTTATTGCGGTCATTTCTTTCTTGCGAGAGCGCTAACTCCATCTGATAAGCTTCCAGTGCCTTAACAAGGTTTCCAGTACGCTGGTAGGCAAGACCAAGATTGCGAAATGCCGATTTCTGCAAGCTGTAGTCCCATCTTCCACTAATCGCTAACTGCTGTTGAGAATACTCAATGGCTTTGGTATAGTCACCCAAGGCAATGTAAGCCTCTGCAAAGCGTTCCAGCAGACTCGCCTTTTCTTCTGGATCATCCTCATTCTCCTGTACAGAAACTCTCAAAGCTTTCTGATAGTTCTCTAAGGCATTAGTAGGATTTCCTGAAGCTTTATAACCATCGCCTAATGTTTTAAAAAGAGAGTAACGTTCGCAATAATCCTCCTGACCCCCCTGACAATGTTTTTGAATCAGAGCTAAGGCTTGCAGATAGTAATCTATTCCCCTGGCGTAATCAGTGAATTGACCCTCCACATAATCGTCGAAGTCAGGCAAGTATATATCTCCCAAATCCTTTAAGACTTCTGATTCTTCTAGTGGCTCATTACGTCCTCGTACAAGTTTGAGTGCTTGCTGCAAATAGCCTATTGCTTTGGCTGAATTTCCTTGTTCAGCATACACTCTACCAATATCGCGCAAAAAGCCTATCTCGCTCAATTGCCGTTGTTTTTTTCGTGCAATTTCTGAGGCTTGTTCATAAGATTCAACGGCTTTGGCAAACTCTTTATTTTGAAGTTGTAAATTACCTAAATAACGAAGTGTTCTCATCTCACTTAACCAATCATTTTGCGCTTGGGCACGACTTAGCCTCTGTTGGTAATTCTTAAACTGCTCTAAATATCTTTTCTGTCTGAATTCATCTGTAGTGGCTTGATCTCCCAGTTCAGCATATGCACGCTCTAGTGCTGAAAGTGCCGAGCTGATATCTTTGTCTTGTTTTTGTGCGAGTTCAAGTCTTTGCTCTGCTGTATCAATTGCCTTAGCATAGTTTGCTGTTTCCATGTAGGCTTCATAGAGTGACAAAAGAGCACTATTCTCACTCTTGTAATCTTGAATTGCTCGTGCCAGCTCCAGTCGTTTCTGAGCGTACTCAATGACTTCAGGGCGCTTATCTTGAGTGCGGTACACCCGACCTAATTCCTTTAAAGCGTCAATTTGACCTTGAGGATCTTTGAGTTCTTGATATATTTTTAGCGCTTGTTGGCAGACCTGAAGTGCAGATGCCAACTGGCGTTCTCTTCGCCGATCTTCGCATCGCTCCAACAGTCGCTCTGCTTCAGTGGCTTGTGGATTTTGCTCGTGGGTACGAGTATCCTCCTGTTGGTCATCCTCCTCCTCATGTTCATTTGAAGGTATTCTCTGCCTAATTTCATCTGCCTTAACTTGATTTCCTGATGCAGCGTATGCCTGTGCCAGAGCTCCAAGAGCCTCAGTGATGTCCGCGTCCTCCCGTTTTGGTGCTAGTGCTACCATTCGCTCTGCTGTCTCAATTGCCTTGGCATAATTGGCAATTTCCATATAAGCTCTGTACAGTGACGAAAGAGCGTCATCTTCACCCTCATAATCTTGGATTTTTCGGGCCAGATCCAAGTGTTTCTGAGCATATTCGATTGCTTTGGCATAATTGGCAGTTTGCATATAGGCTCTGTACAGTGACGAAAGAGCGTCATCCTCACCCTCATAATCTTGGATTTTTCGTGCTAGCTCCAAGTGTTTCTGAGCATACTCAATTGCTTGAGGGTACTGCTTTTGAGCCAAGTACACCCGAACTAACCCGCGCAATGCCTTCATTTCACCTTGTGGCTCTTTGATGTCCTGATAGATTTTGAGCGCTTGCTGGTAGGACTCAAGTGCAGATGTGAACTCACGAGCACGTCGCTGACGAATGCCTTGCTTTATCAGTCGTTCTGCTTCGGCTTGTCGCTCCTGAATCGTCTGTGCCTGAACCACTTGAGTGGGGGACAGGATTGGCACTAGAGGGGCGAAAGAAAGTAGTAGCGTTGCAATTCCTACGGAAAACTGCGTTAAGGCAAAACCAACAAACTTCAGACGGGGGCGCATCGAAGCATCCTCTGTAAAAACAACCATGAGTGTCAAACTATATATCTCCGTGCCAGGAAGATATGCAATCGAAACGTATCAGCCACCAGAAATCTCCGGTAACACGGTATCAGCGAACTACCAGCGTTTCATAGACTGTTACCAATTAAGATGAAGGGTGCCCAGTAGTAGGGGTGGGAAAAATCTGAAGCACGGCTACGTGGAAGCTGTGCGCCCGGTTTCGGGTCAAGGGTAACGTCCCCATCTGCCCGTGGTGGGGCATCTTTGGCCGTAGCTTTGCCTTGCAGTAGGCTCAGCTGTGCCTGTTGTAGGGCTTCCGCCTTGGTCATTGTGCCAGCCGCTAAGTTTTTGTAGAACTGTTGCATGAGTTGACTGGTACTGGCATCATTGACCAACCATAGGGAAGCCATAACTGCTTTTGCACCATTGGAGAGGAAGTAGTAGCTGATGCCGGACATTTCGATGCCGTTCTGATCCGGGCCACCTAGGGCAGTCTCGCAGGCAGAGAGTACTACCAGGTGGATGTCCCCCATATAGTTTTGCAGCTTCTGAATCTGCTCAACGGTGAATCTGTCGCCAGTGCCCAAGAGTAAGTAGGAGTCTTCAGGACGACCTGATTCAAACTTGCCGTGAGTGGCAATATGCAGTACCTTATTGCCTGCCAGATTGTCTCGCAAGGCACGGAAGTTAAATGCTTCGTTTAGAAACTCCAGTCCCGGATAAATCCCTTGCTGATCGCGTCCTTGTTGC
>DATNPH010000219.1:0-12710 GCA_036703315.1 Coleofasciculaceae cyanobacterium | reverse complement strand
CTCAACTCCTACCTCCAGGTTGATCGACAGCGTGGGTTTCAACTGACTGAAGCTCCGCTCATGCGACTGGCGCTATTCCAGGTTGCTGACGCTGTCTACCAGTGCGTCTGGACGTTTCACCATATCTTACTGGATGGTCGATCATTTCCCATAATTTTCCAAGAACTCTTTGCCTTCTATGAAGCATTTTGCCAAGGTAAGGACTTGCAACTCGAACAACCTCGTCCTTATCGGGACTATATTGATTGGCTAGGAAAGCAGGACTTCGCCTTAGCGGAAAACTTCTGGCGAAGCACGCTCAGTGGTTTCACTACTCCTACCCCTTTGACTGTAGACCGTATTCACCAGTTGAAGTTTAGTGAAGCAGAAAGTGGCTATGGAGTGCAAGACGTTCGACTTTCAGAGACTCTAACTAGCGCGTTGCAATCCCTGGCTATTCAGCATCAACTCACGTTTAATACCCTAGTTCAAGGAGCTTGGGCGCTACTCCTTAGCCGCTATAGTGGCGAAGAAGACGTGGTTTTTGGAGCTACTAGAGCCTGTCGTCGGTCGGCTCTGGAAGGGGCGGAGTCGATGGTGGGGCTTTTGATTAACACGCTCCCGGTAAGAGTCCGTGTGCCTAGTGAAATGTCTCTAATCCTATGGCTCAAGGAATTACGGACTCAGTGGATTGCTGTACGAGACTATGAACACACCCCATTGGTTGAGATTCAAGGCTGGAGTGACATTCCTGCGGGAAAGCAGCTATTTGAAAGCATCCTGGTTTTTGAGAACTACCAGTTGAATTCTACGTTGCAGGCGCAGGGTGGAAATTGGGAGAACCGAGAGTTTCGACTTCTGGAACGGACAAACTATCCCCTCACGGTAGCTGGATATTTAGAGCCAAGTTTCTTGCTGAAGATTGGATACGATCGCAGCCGCTTTGACGACGCTACCATTATTCGGATGTTGGGGCATCTTAAAACTTTGTTAGAAGGTATGGTCGCCAATCCAGAGCAGCGGCTGATGGACTTACCGCTGTTAACCGCAGCCGAACAGCATCAACTGCTGGTGGAATGGAATAATACCCAGGCAGATTATCCTCAGGATGCGTGTATTCATCAATTGTTTGAAGCCCAGGTAGAGCGGACGCCAGATGCCGTTGCGGTTGTGTCTAAAGACCACCAGTTGACCTATCGGGAACTGAATACTAGAGCGAATCAACTGGCGCACTATTTGCGTTTGCTAGGGGTAAAACCCGACACGCTAGTCGCTATCTCTGTAGAGCGCTCTTTAGAGATGGTCATAGGCTTTCTGGGCATCCTCAAGGCAGGTGGAGCCTACGTTCCTGTGGACCCAGCCTATCCCTACGAGCGCCGAGCTTACCAGATCCAAGATTCCCAAACCCCGATTATTCTAACTCTGGAACGGCTGGTCGCGTCTGTGCCGGAACACAATGCTCAGGTGGTGCGCTTAGATACTGATTGGGAGATCATTGCCCAACAGAGCCAGGAAAACCCTGTTAGCGAGACGACTCCTCAAAATCTCGCCTATTTGATCTACACCTCTGGCTCTACAGGCAAGCCTAAAGGGGCAATGGTTACCCATCAAGGCATGGTGAACCAAAACGTAGCGATCGCTAAGCAGTTTAACTGGCAAAACAGCGATCGCGCAGATCGCGTGCTGCAATTTTCGAGCATGAGCTTCGATATTATTGTCGCGGAAATGTTTCCGTCCTTGATCAGCGGCGCTGCGGTCATCCTCCGCCCTGAAGAAATGCTCTCTACTACAGATTTCTTGCGGTTCGTTGAACAACAGCGAGTCAGTGTTGTTCACCTGCCGACAGCCTTCTGGCATGAGTTGGTAAATGGACTGTCTCTGGTTAAAAAACCTTTGCCTGCCTGCTTACGTTTGGTATTTGTGGGTGGAGAAAAAATCTCACGATCTGCCTATATGACATGGTTACAGCTCGTTGGCAAATATCCCCGCTTGCTCAATGCCTATGGGCCGACTGAAACTACAGTCACAGCAACACTGTATGACCTAGCTGCTGCCTCTGAAGACGACCAAACTCTAACAGAAATCGCGATCGGTCGTCCGATTGCCAATGCTCAAGTCTACATACTAAATCGGCAGTTGCAACCTGTGCCGATTGGAGTACCCGGTGAACTGCACATTGGTGGTGCAGGAGTAGGTCGAGGTTATCTCAATCATCCCGAACTCACCGCTAATAAGTTCATCCCCAATCCCTTCAGTGATAAACCAGGTGCACGCCTCTACAAGACGGGAGACACCGGACGTTATCTCCCAGACGGCAACATTGAATACGTAGGGCGCATTGACTGCCAAGTAAAAATCCGAGGTTTCCGCATCGAACTCGGAGAAATTGAAACCGTACTCGAACAACACCCAGCCGTGCAACAAGCGGTTGTTATTGCCCGCGAAGACGTGTCAGGTAACAAGCGCCTAGCGGCTTATCTCGTACCCAAACCTGAGCAATCATTCACCACTAGTAAGCTGCGCCAATTTATTAAGCAGAAACTGCCCGACTACATGCTGCCTTCTGCCTTAGTCGAGTTAGACACTCTGCCCATAACTCCCAACGGCAAAGTAGACCGTCGCGTTCTCCCTACCCCCGATCTGTCAAGGCAAGAATCCACTGAAACCTTTGTCGCCCCTCGCGATGAGTTAGAGCTACAACTGACCAAAATCTGGGAACAAGTCTTAGGTATTCAACCCATCGGCATCCGGGACAACTTATTTGAGTTGGGAGGACATTCCCTCCTCGTTGCACGTCTATTCGACCAAATTGAGAAAGCCTTCCAAAAAAATCTACCCCTGACCACTATCTTCCAAGCCCCCACCGTGGAGCAACTAGCGAACATTCTCCGCCAAGAAGTTAAGTCAGTACCTTGGTCATCAGTAGCGGCGATTCAACCAGGTGGCTCGAAAGCTCCCTTGTTCCTCTGTGGCGGTGTCAGCATCTATCACCCCTTGGTAGCGCATCTAGATGCAGAACAACCCGTTTATGGACTTGTGGGTCAAGTACTTCCAGGCAAACACCCTCTCGAACCCTTTCGATTTGAGGAGTTAGCGGCGCACTACATAAAAGAGATGTGCACCCTTCAGCCTGAAGGGCCTTACTTTCTTGGAGGTTTATCCTTTGGCGGACTCGTCGCCTTAGAAATGGCTCAGCAGCTACTTGCCCAAGGTCAAAAGGTGGCGTTGCTGGCGTTGTTTGATACGATCCTGCCATCGGCATACCAACCCTTACCCATCTATCAGCGTATGGGTTTTCACTGGAATCGGCTCTTACAACTCGGCCCCTTCTACGTAGTCAATCAGCTTCAGGAGAAATTCGAGAGCCTTAAGCAGAAAATGAGCATGAGAATGTACAGTAAGTCTTACTTGCAGCAGCAAGGCAGTGTGCCTCACGCGATGGAATACTTTGCCATGCAAGAGCGCAACTGCGAAGCAGGACGAGCCTACGTGCCGCAAGCCTACCCCGGCAAAATCATCTTATTTCGGGCAACTGACCGGGTAGATGCAGCAACTGCTTATGTTCCTCCGGATTTGGGCTGGAGTGATTTAGCGACGGGAGGCTTAGAGATTTATGATGTTCCTGGTCACCACGTTGAAATCTTCAAAGAACCCCATGTCCAGGTGCTGGGAGAACAACTGAGAGACTGCTTAGATAAGGCCCAGGTAGCTGAGGGATGACCCAAAACCTTAAGTCAAAGATAAGCATCATTGGGATGATATGCAAGCCCTAGAAAAAGCCTTTGAGAAATACGAGCGTCTGCGTCGTCCCGTTATGATTGGCACCCAAAAAGCAACGTTAGAACGATGCGAGCGATCACAAAAAGAGTGGGAGGAGTACGGACAACAGGTGTATCGCCGCAATTTTGACCAAGTACTGGAGGCATTGCTGTAGTTCGACCAATATTCTGGCAAGTCGCCTCAAGTTGCTGGAGCAGCTTGGCTTAGTTGAAAAGCAACTTTCAAGACAGGCGTCATGGCGGATTCGCCGCCACCGAAAATGAAAATAGGAAGCATCACGAACGAATTTACGTCGTTTCAGCCTCTATTTTCATAGGAGATAACGACAATGCCCATCTACTACAAGAGCGCTCTGTGGACTTAAGTGCGATCGCTTTACTTTACCGAGCAAAGGCGATGCCTGCAACTCCGTTGCTGAAATATACAGCCAACTGATTCCAATTCATTTCTACAGTACCGCCGCTATACATGGGGTCAGCCACAATGTAACGACCATCAGCCGTCCGACCAAGTATGGTATTGATGTGTGCTACATTGCCACTACCAGTTAGCTGATAGCTGGGAAATTGTCTCCGCCAGTTTTCACCATAGTAGCCATTTGCGATGATAGGCTTGCCTGCTGCAAGACTACGGTCAATGGCATCTTTTGAATTTAAGTTTTCTGGCTTACCACCTGCATTGCGAATTCCTGTTTCCAGTTCTGCCCAAGTTGTCCAATTTGGATTCTGACGACCCATCAATCGACTAGCTTCATTGATACTCTGTTGGACAGTTAGCCCAGGTTTCTCCAACCCCAACAACTTCAGTATGATTGCGAGACTGGTGGGACCACAGTTACCACTCAAATCTGGACCATCAGGATTATAGGTTGATTTGTACTGGGTTTTGAAGGCGAAGTTAGCCGCTGCTGCTGAAGTGGGTAGTGTATTTCCTCCTCCTCGTACAACAACATTAAACTGCTGATTACGATTGCCGGGCATACAATCCCAAGCATGCAAGTTCTTGGGGTCAAGATTGCGGAAGGGAGAATCAGCACAGCGACCAGTTGTAAAGTTCTGTAAATGTATTGAACCAGCTAAATTAATTTGACGCCAGTTTTGATCTCGGTCATTGGGATTACACGGCCAAACGTTGATGGGGGCATCGTTGTAGTTATATGCGTTATTTAAGCACAGGTTCGTACCTTCTACTTGATACAATTTTCCACCCTGATTACCAGGCAACTCGTTGAAGCGTTGTTCTCTATCATTTGGATTGTAGTCAAGTACAAAAGCCCTTGGATATCCATCAAAACGATACGAGGCGTTACTGTCTAACCATACGTTAATTGCCTTATTGCTATCCTTGAGAACGAAACTTACAGTTGTAGCATTGGCAGCAGAGGCACTGACACAAGCAGTACAGATTGCAGCAATAACAACACTTGTTTTACCATACTTGCCAACTTGCTTAAGTAGAGGCTGCACTTATTTATTCTCCTAGATGTATCTTGCTTTGAGTCAGTTGTTTATCGAATTTCCGAATCATTTAATTTGAATTCAATACTCAATGTAGATTCTTTACACCAAAAGTGAAAAGCGGAAAAAGTCGGTTTTTTATAAAGTTCCTGTAAAAAGAAATTTCAATGAGACGGAAAAAGAAGGAAAAAGTCGGTTAAAATAACCACTAATCTCTCACATCCCTAATCATGCACATTCACGAGATATTGCAATTTGTGGATGAAGCGGTTTATCTCAAGACAGGCAAACGTCTAAATGACTTGCAGCGTGGAATTATTGAGGGAACACTGAAGCGCCAAAAGTATTCTGACATTGCAGAAAATTATGCTTGTACGGCTGGTCATGCTAAGGATGTAGGTTATGCGCTTTTACAAATGTTATCTGATGTATTTGATGAACCTATTGATAAAGGTAATCTTAAATCAGTCCTAGAACGGCAAGGAAATCTGAATATTACTTTTGGTGATAGCAACATTATTGGTTACATCAATGTTTGCTCAGATCAACCCAATGCAAGCCCAGATAAAAGTCAGTCTGAAACTCCTAACTCCCAGCAGTGCGGCAAGAATCAAACTCAGATTAAAATTGATAAATTACGGCAGTTTGGCTTAAGCGACGAGCAAATTGCAGAGGCGCTAGAGCTACCCTTGGAGGTGGTTAAGCAAGAGGACTTGGAGGGGTGAGTCTGCTGTAGAAAATTCGATGCAGGAGCGTACAAGCTATTTTTGGGATAGTTGCGATCGCCTGGAAATAAACCCTACTAGCTAAACTCCCATTGATAGGCTAAATCTATCTGAGTTTCAGCGATTGGAGTAATCTCAACCTGAAATGCCATACTTTTGCTGCATTTCCTGCACGAATTCACTGATGGGGCGAGTTCGTCCAGCATTGAGATCTTCAAAACCTTGCTGGATACCTGCAATTGTTTCCAGTTGCTCGATCAGTTGGCGCAGTTTTACAGGATCGATTTGTTTTGGATCGAGAAAAGTAACGAGAACCTGGGTGCGATCGCCCACATCAGAGGGTTGCTCATTTAGTTCGATTTTACCGTTCTCATAAACGCCTTCAAATGTTTTTAACATAAGTTGTGTTCGTGGTTGGCAAGCAGGTTTGGTCTAATTTTAGCAACCTCACTCGTCAGATATTGGTAGGGTTTTGAGCGATCGCGTAGACTACGGACATTGTCGGGATGCAGGTACGTCCTATGGAACAGTGGCAGGCATTTCTCAATACGGTGGGCGCTCGTTATTGGGGTGAAAACAAGAATCTGGCATATAAGCTGTTTTTGGGGTAAGAAAACTTCAGGACTTTTGGGCATGGAAAATAACGGAAAGATTATTTGCTGGCATGGCAGAGGTTTTGACTAGGGAGAGGTGGTATTCCTGCGCGACTGCCACTACATCATCTAGATTGCGAACGCCCCACTCTGGATTTTGCATCCGTAGACTTTCATCAAAAGCAGCATTGCTGGGTGCTGTATGTCTGCCACCTTGTTTGAAAGGCCCGTATAGATACAGAATGCCACCCGGAGGAAGAATCCGCCTTGCCCCTGCTATCAATCCGACACAAGCTGACCAGGGGGCAATGTGAATCATGTTGATGTTGACGATCGCTACAATTGGATCGCGCTTAAAGTCTATGCCCTGTAACAATTCAGGTAGTTCATCTCGTTCAATTGCCCAGACTGAGTCGCAAGCATCCAACGCGATCGGGGGATACAAATTCTCTGTAGGGCAGTGTTCCCGCCATGCTGCAATACTGGCTCGTGCTAGCGGGTTTGGGTCAGAGGGAATCCACTGGCGGGGATAGAGTCGGGGGGCAAAAAAAACCGCGTGTTCTCCTGTTCCACTGGAGACTTCTAACACGGTACCTATAGGTGGCAATACTTGTAAAAGCACCTCCAGAATGGATTCTCGATTGCGTTGTGTAGCAGGAGCATACTGTCGGGCATCTAGAAACTCATTCATCTATGCTGTACGGATAGGCGCAACTTAACCATTTTCACTTAAGGTAAGCCCTCCCTAGCAATAGTGATCGCACATCTGGAACTCAAGGCGATCGCCTTTCTCAGGCTAAACCCGTTCTTTACCAACCCAACTAACCCGTTTCTCAACGCCGATACCGTCTTCACTCGTCCCTCCTTGATAGGAACCTGCCCTTGCCTGGATCACGAGCCAGTACAAGTCTTCATCTGAATTATTGCGCCAGCAGCGTTCACCGTCGCAGTCCACCCGTACTACAGTTCCCTCACTCACGGGAAACACAGAACCATCCACCTGGAACTCTCCATTGCCTTGGATGAAGATATAAATCTCCTCATTCAAGCCGTGCTTGTGATAGAACGGAACCGACTGTCGCGGTGCTAGCTTGTTGATGGAAATCTCTGCACTGGTGAGATTCAAAAGTTGCTTCAAAAACAGCTTGCCCTCAACTTTGAAGTTGAGTTGGGGTAGATTGAAGGTGAATTGATCCAAGTCAGAGAATGAGCCAAGGTCAACGACTGCAAAGTTTTCCCCGATTCTAGGTTCCAGTGAGGTTTGAGCCATGATTGAATCCTGTTACTTTTAACTTGCAACTTAAAAGTCAGCATACCAATACAACTTGTAAAATGCAAGTAATGGTGGAACGACCGATGGAGATGACACAACAACGCTCAAACTGCCCGATCGCTTGCACATTGGATTTGCTTGGCGATCGCTGGACACTGCTGATCGTCCGAGACATGCTGTTTTTTGAAAAGCAGCGGTTTGAGGAGTTTTTGGAATCACCCGAAGGAATTTCGACCAATATTCTGGCAAGTCGCCTCAAGTCGCTGGAGCAGCTTGGCTTAGTTGAAAAGCAACCCTACAGTAACCACTCACGTCGGATGAATTATCAGTTGACACAGCGTGGTCAAAGTTTACGTCCAGTGCTGAAGGCAATGATTGACTGGGGACTGGAAAACATTCCCAAAACGAGAATTCCTGAAGCGGATCACGAACTACGAACGTAGATGGGTAGGAGGCAATTACCCCTGCTTATTGCTGCGGATTGATGGTGCGATCGCGTTCATCCGGCTACCCGCTAAGTCTTTTTTACAAGATTGGAGCTTGATTTTTCTGAATAACTATGTCAGGATACCTTTCATTAAATACGGTAATTCGGTAAAGTTTTCGTATTTTTTTGATCTCCTCCTTCATATCTCACTAGATGAGACGGAGGAAAGGCGATCGCTTTCGGAGTTGGCTTACTTGTAGTAAAAATTTTGGGCTGAATACATAGATGAGCAAAATACAACCCACCCTTGTTTGGAAGCTTACAAAACCCTATTGGGTCATTGGAAAAATCGCAGTTTTGGTACTGGGTAGCTTAGTGTACTTGCAGCTTGTCGAGGGTTTGAGAAGGTTTTCAAAAGCTTCAGAAGCTTTAGCGGAGACGGATTCCGATGGCTCTGCATGGGATAAGCAAGATATTGTTGACCTGCCTTGATAGCCATGCCACTACAATATTGGCGATCGGCTTATTAGCCACAAGCGCGATCGCGAAGCACAAATCGCACTATACAACGCGATGAGCAAGTGCAACCCACTCGTTGATTCGTTCACAATCAATAGCGACGAATCCTGCCTCAGTTAAGGCTTTGGCAACTTCTTCTTCATAATCGGTGGTAAAACCGGCTGTAATCAGTACTCCCGCCTGAGCATCCGTTCGACGCAGTGCAAGCTGAAAGTCATCCGCAAGGGCAATATGCACCCGTGCCAGGATATTCGTAACGATCAGGTCAAAGGTTGCTGTAGCCTCGATTGTTGGCACGTTGTTGATAGTGTCTCCGCCCATCCAATGCCCTAAGTTGCTTCCATGCCCCAGGCTTCCTTCCATAACCGTTACCTGCTGCTCAACTCCATTACGAGATACAGCATCCTGAGTGGCTTGTACAGCCGTGCTATCGTTGTCTAGCGCTAAGACAGTTGCCCCAAGCTTCGCCATTGCAACACTCAGAATACCTGAACCCGAACCAAGGTCGAGGACATTCATGGTGGGAAGGATGTACCGCTCAAGCAATCGCAGAGTGACGATAGTCGCTGGGTGTAAACCGCTTCCGAAGGAGAGGGTTGTCTTCAGTCTTAAGGTTACTTCGTCTGCTGCCTGAGATTGATACGGTGCATCCGGAGCAAGTACAACGAACCGTTTTCCAATTCGATGAATGAGGGGGTTTGGTTCTTCTGCGTAGGTGGGTTTCTCCTCAACTTCAGTTATCTGAAGCGTAGTCGCTAATCCTGTGCGATGCAGCGGCGAGAGCAAATTAATGATTTTTTCCACATCTGCCCCTGCATAGGCATCGTGATATAAATAGAAGCGAATTGTAAACGTCCAGTCGGGTTGTGCGACATCGCGATCGCCTTGGCGAGGTAGATTCGGTTTAGTGTATTCTGCGATGCGAACATCGCCAATTTTGTTAGTCTCAGCAAGCAGCGTACAAACCCAATCAACTGCCTCATGTGTTGTATCGAGGCTCAATTCCATCCACGACATATTTTCTTCTATTCCTCTGGTGTAGCTGCACAGCTGTAGAACCAATCCTTACCGAACGGCGGAGCTCACCAACGGCAGATAGCTTTTCAATGCTAACTAACGCTTGAGGTAACTGTTCGTTAGCAGGATTGGGTTGAGCATTCACTACACCCCTTGGTAAGGACGAACGGCTGTTCGCCCCTATGGATGTATTATCCCTTTGTGCAATATTTGTAGCAGTTCTCTTGTCGTGAACGGCTTAGGCAAGAAACCCTGGCAACCGACGCTCTCAGCTTGAACTACGGCTTCTGTAGAGTTAAGTCCACTCATGGCTACCACATATACACTGGGATTGAATCGGTGTAACAAGGGAATTATCGCTAGACCATCTAGTGATGGCATCATCATGTCTATTAAGACGCCTTGAATTTTATCTTGGTGCTGGGCGAAAAGTGCGATCGCCTCTATCCCATCGCTCGCTGTTAATACTCGATAGTTATAGGTTTCTAACATTGTTTTGGTAGTCTCACAAATCGCCGCTTCATCATCGACTACTAAAATCAATTCCTGCTGACCAAATAGCAGCTCTAAATCATCATCTGTTGGAAGTACTGTTGATTGGCTGGCAGGCAAATATACCTTAAATTGGCTACCTTGGTTCACTTCGCTGTGTACATCAACAAAGCCACCATGACTCTTAACGATGCCCAGTACAGCAGATAGTCCCAATCCCGTTCCTTTGCCAACGTCCTTGGTAGTAAAGAATGGGTCAAAAATGCGATGGAGGATATCTGGTGGAATGCCAGTTCCAGTATCGCTGACGGTAACCACAACGTAGGGTCCGACGCTCGCATCCAGATGCTTCCGGGCATACTGTTCATTGATGAGCAAATTTGTAGCGAGAATCTGTAACGTACCGCCCTGTGGCATGGCATCACGGGCATTCACGCATAAATTCATAAAGACCTGATGCATTTGGGTAGCATCACCTGAAATCATCCAAAGGTCGGGCGCAATGTCTACGTAAATATTGATTGATTTTGGTAGGGTTTGTTGGATGATCTTCTGAATTTCCAACAGCAAGTGATTCATTTGAAGGCTGACCCGTTTGCCTTCTACACCCCGAGCAAACGATAGAATTTGTTTGACCAGTCCTGCTCCCCGTTGGGCGCTACTTTCTAGCGTCTTGAGCATTTGCCGGGTTTGGTCGTTAACATCGGGAAACTTGAGCGGTAATAATTGAGCACCCATCAGAATTGGACTCAGGATATTGTTGAGGTCGTGAGCAATTCCACTGGCAAGCGTTCCCAGACTTTCCAATCGTTGCGCTCGTAGAAACTGTGCTTCGAGCTGTTTTTTTTCGGTAATATCCATGTGGATGCCAATCATCCGTATGGGTTTGCCTTCAGGGTCGTGGAAGAGGCTGCTCTTGACGGCAATCCAACGGATTTCTCCAGTTGGGCAAATGATGCGAAACTCGGTATCTAGCCCCTGCCCAACCTTGACAGCCTGCCAGAGTTCCTGTTCAGTTTCACAGCGATCGTCTGGATGAAGGGTTTGAATCCAATCATCGTATCGACCATTCAAGCTCCCTGGTGTCAGCCCATACAGGGCTTCCAGTTCAGCGGTCCAGGTTATGGCATCGGATTGGATATTCCATTCAAAAGTACCAATCTTGCCAGCTTTTTGAGCCAGTTCCAACCGTTCCTGAACTCTTTGACACCACTCAATTTCTCGTCTGAGTAATTCATTGGCTGTCTCTAGTTCAGCCGTGCGTTCCTGTACCCGCAGTTCCAGGATTTCGTTAGCCTGTCGCAGGGCTTCTGCTGTCTGTTTGCGCTCGATCGCATATCGCAGAGAACGCACCAGAATGTCCTGGTTCATCTGTCGCTTGACTAGATAGTCCTGTGCCCCATGCCGGACGGCTTCCACAGCAAGTTCATCGTCGTTGGTATTAGTAAGTACGACAATGGGCAGCGTCGGAGCGTATTGAATGATCGAGTCTAAGGAGGCTAGTCCATAACTATCCGGCAGGGTGAGATCGAGCAAGATCACATCAAAGTTATCCGTTTGGAGGTGGCTGATCGCCTCTCCCAGTCGCTTGACATGTACCAAGTGAAAGCGACTCAGAACCGTCCCCTTGAGGACTTCCTGGAGCAAGCGAGCTTCTGCCAGGTTGTCCTCAATGAGAAGGATATTCACTAAAGATCTGCCTACCTGCTTTCCGGTGGCAGTGTTGCTGTCTCCAACCAAAATTCCTCTATCCCCTGAACAATTTTGAACAATTGAGACAAATTACGTGATTTTGAGATGTAGCAATTGACATGCAGGTCGTAGCTTTTGACAATATCCTCCTGGTTACGAGAAGTAGACAAGACGATAATGGGAATGTGCTTGAGGGACGGGTCAGCTTTTATTTCTGCCAGCACTTCCCGGCCATCCTTCTTGGGCAGATTGAGATCTAGCAGGATGATGTCCGGACGGACAGCATCCGCATACTCTCCATCCTGTCGGAGATACGCCATTGCTTCCATGCCATCCCGAGCAATTACCACCTCACACTGAGTGGTGGTGCGTTTCAGTGCCTCCTGGATCAGTCGGATATCACCTCGATTATCTTCGACCAAAAAGATAGTTTTGTTTTTTGTGTGCGTTGGCATGATTGCGGTCGCGTCCTCCTACAGGAATCGTGAAAAAGAAGGTTGCACCTTTACCCACCTCGGATTCAACCCAGATCTGCCCTCGATGACACTCAACGATCTTTTTGCAGATCGCAAGTCCCATACCGGAACCGGGATACTCATCGCGAGTGTGCAGGCGTTGGAAAATGACGAAGATGCGATCGGCAAACTGTGGATCGAATCCAATGCCGTTGTCCTGAACCGAGAAAAGCCAGGTATCCTCTTGCCGTTGCACTCCCACATGAATCTGAGGGGTTTCGTCTTTCTTCCTAAACTTAAT
>DATNPH010000236.1:0-23900 GCA_036703315.1 Coleofasciculaceae cyanobacterium | reverse complement strand
TCCAGTTGGAGGAATCTTTGTAGCATCGATAGTAACGCTTGAACCATCAGGATAATGGTAAGTCGTAGAGCCGTCACCATGATTAACTCTCACGCTGGGGAGAGTCGCCTGACCAGACGGCTTAGAGATAACACCATTAGCATCTAGCCGCGAACCATAAGGATAAGTGACAGTCCCATCAGGATTGTTTATTCCTGGCGTAAGTCTGGGTGGCTCTAGGGTAGTACCATTGAGGATTGTGTTGCCTCTATTGACGGGAGCACTTTGTGAAAACGCTGGAAAAGCGATTAAACTACTAACTCCCAAAACTCCTAGGCAACTTGTTACGATTCTGATGCCAATGAAAAGAGGCTTGGACATGACTATATAAATTAGACCCTATCTCTAGCTTACTAAGTCCATCACGATGCTCGCCGTTACTTCCCTAGAGCACTTGCTGTCATATCACTCAAAGGTTTGCTAGCAGGAAAGCGATCGCTCTTCCCCGAAAGTCTAAAGAAAAAAATAAAATTTTCCCAATGCATCTGTCTTAAGTGGTATATTGAAGAACATATACAGAACTTCTTATCTTAAACCCCGCAAGCAGGTTGCAAGCGGGGACTATTCTTATTAAGCTTCACCCTCATCGCCTGCTTCTACTCTCGAAGTTTTAGGCTTTCCATAACCTTCATAGCCTGAACGATAGCGATTTAATCGAGAAAAGAGCAAGAATTTTAGCGATCGCACCTTCATCTTCACCGCCCTTATCGGCTGTTACAGGTGCATCGCAGTTACTTCACTCTTGTCGGCGCATCGATAGCGACAAAATTGCCATCCTCACCAAGCCGATGAGGATGGGTGCAATACTTTGCTGTGCCGTCGCAGCAGATGCGATGACATTGATTAGACGATCGCTCTCATAATTGAAAAATATCTGAACCAGTTTTAACCTGTATGCTTAGGCGACAGACTTCTACAACAGATGAACTTTTTTGACAAATTGAATACAGCGATCGCCCGAAATCAGAGCTTACTGTTTGTAGGGCTCGATCCCAATCCAGAAATGATGCCAACGCGCTTCTGCCAACAACAAGGTAATGGAAGCATCATTGATGACTTGTGGAACTGGCTGCAATACCAAATCGCCCAAACAGCTGATTTAGTTTGCGCCTATAAGCCTACATTCGGTTTTTACAAATCGTTGGGTGCCCCTGGACTAGAACTGCTACACAAGACACTAGAGGCTATTCCTGCCGATATTCCAATTATTTTGGATGCAAAACACGGTGACCTGAATACTAGTACGATTTTTGCCCGGACTGTTTTTGAACAATGGCAGGTGGATGCGGTCACCCTGAGTCCCTACTCAGGACAAGACCACATAGCACCTTTTTTGGTTTACCCGGGTAAAGCCGTGTTTGTGCTGTGCACTACTTCTAATCCGGGAGCGATCGCGTTGCAGCAGTATCCTAACGCTGAATCTCCGCTTTACTTGCAAGTGGTAGAGGAAGCCAAAAATTGGGGAACTCCCGAACAATTAGGTCTGGAAGTAGGAACCACCTCACCCGAAGTCTTGGCGCGCATTCGTACCATTGCTCCTGAACGACTTATCCTAGCTCGTAGCATTTGGGCAGAAGGCGGCAGTGACCTTACTCAAATCCTGACAGCGGGATTGAATGGCAACGGGGATGGCTTGCTCATCCCAGTTCCCCTAGAAATGTTGGTTAGCGAAGAGCCAGCCGAGCAAATCCGATCGCTGCGCGACGAAATCAATCAAGTAAGAAATCAGATTATTCATGAAGGTTCTGCCTGCGATGTGTGGATGCCTGATGTCTGTCTGCTCAATCAGCACCCTCATCAAGATTTGATTTTGCAACTCTATGACATTGGCTGCATTTTATTTGGCAACTTTGTCCAGGCATCGGGGGCAACATTCCCGTACTACATTGACCTTCGCAAAATCATCTCTAATCCTCAAATCTTCCATCAAGTTCTCAGTGCCTATGCGGATATCCTCAAAGACCTTAGCTTTGACCGTATTGCAGGCATTCCCTATGGTTCTTTGCCAACTGCAACTGGGTTATCACTGCGCCTCCAGCACCCGATGATTTTTCCTCGCAAAGAGGTTAAAGCTCATGGCACTAGGCGCGTCATTGAGGGTAACTTCCACCCTGGGGAAACGGTTGTGGTCGTTGACGACATTCTCATTAGTGGCAAAAGTGTAATGGAAGGCGCACAAAAGCTCCAGTCAGCTGGATTAAAGGTCGATGACATTGTTGTTTTTATCGATCACGGACAAGGGGTTAAGGACAGGCTTCGAGACAATGGTTATCAAGCACATTCAGTGTTAACGATTTCTGAAATTACAGAAACCTTGTATCAAGCTGGTCGCATTAATCAGGAGCAATTTGAACTTTTAGGCTGAAACTGGGGAGTGGGGAGTAGGGAAGAGAGATTTTCTTTGCAATGTTAGTGTCCTTGCGTTATTGAAGGTCTAACGTAAATAAGATTCGTCAATTGGGTTTCTACTAGCGATCGCACGTTCCCGTTCTGCGCGGCTGGTCATCTTGATTGGCTCAACCACTTTAATCTTGAAAGGCTCAGCCCACGACTGACGGCGATGTGGGCGTTCGGGAATGGTATCACTCATTAGCTACTCCTTGGATACTCCTGATGGTCTGATCCTACTTTTATTGATTGAGAACTCAGCATCTGCCTAAGCGATCACACAACTAAAAAGATGCTGTGACAAATCTCTTGATACCAAATCCGCTCAAGAAACCCCTTGTTTGCCAACAGTCTTCTCCTCCTTGTCTTCATTGTCCCAGGACTTACGCATTGATCCCCCCAACCCCCCTTAAAAAGGGGGGCTAAGAAATACTGGCAAAGGGCTTTAACGTGAGATTGCCGTAGCTTGTCTGAATCTTGGATAGGGCTTTTGTCTATGCTTCGGTAGGGGAGCAGCCATTAGTAAAATTCTCTCCAATAGCCAAGGGGCAAGACGGTTGCACCACACGGCTACATGACTTTGCCATCCCACCAAGATTTCAGGTGATTCTCTACGCAGTCCGGCGACAAGTGCCTGAGCAACTTTCTGGGGAGTTGTCGGTACCACCCACCGAAACCACTCTAAATTTCGCACCATGTCAGTATCAGTTAAGGATGGTAGCAAGGCAATTACTCGGATATTGTGGGCAGCTAGCTCACCGCGTAAGGCTTGAGTGAATCCCACGATCGCAAATTTGGTGGCTGAATAGGTAGCCATCGTTGGCGCTGCCACTTTGCCCATCAAGCTAGAAACGTTAACGATTGTGCCTTCCCGTTGTGCTGCCATACGTCGAGCAACTAGACGAGTCAGGGTGTACATTCCGATTAAGTTAATCGCGATTTCTTCGGAGACTTTCGCTGATTGAGATTGCAAGAAGGGAGCTTGGTGTGCAACTCCAGCACAATTTACGAGCAGATGAATGGGTCCGTGATCTCGCCAAGCTTTTGCGATCGCAATATTCACCTCGACTGGCTGACTTAGATCCAACGCCAGCATTACCACTTCTACGCCAATCGCTTCGATTTCAGCTGCCACTTGGGCTAACCGTTTGCGATCCCGCGCTACCAACAACAGGCGTTTGGCTCCTTGTTGGGCTAATTCAAAAGCGATCGCTCGACCAATTCCACGAGAAGCTCCAGTAATTAGGACAGTCTTTCCTTGAATGTTCATAAATTAAAACCTCGCTAAGTTGAGGTCTCACTGCACCGTAAGGCAGTGCCCAGCTGGAAAACGTTGCAGATGGGCAGTCTCGGCACACAGTGAGACGAACTGTAATTCGTGATTGAGATTGAGCTATGAGTCGGACTGAACTTTTAGAAGCGACACATTTCTCAGAAATTTTGTAGGGAACATCATTTTTGTGAACGAGCCTGAGAAATGTTTTTCAGTGAGACTTAGTAAAGTTTGACTTTGACTGCAATAAGTGAGCGAGTGAGTAACCAGATGAAGTAGCTCTAAGGGGTACTCAAACGAGCAGCCAAGATATTTCAACAGCCGTCTTGTAGGAAAATTGGTGTAGAGCCGACTACAGAAATATCTTTCAATTGATTCTGGACTCAGTGAATCAATGAAGAGCCTGGATTGACGTAGAGCATAGATGGCGCGTCTCCTAAGATACGAGCATTTACTAGAGGCAACACATCTATGCACCTTAGCAACTGCGATCAACAAGCTGCAACATTTTTTAATAAATTCTCTGTAATATTTATTTACAAAATGTTGATTATTTTTAACAAAGCCATAAATAGTTACTGTGTAAGGGTTATAGCTTCTGAGCAGTAAGGCGATCCCAAAAACTACTTAAGTAATAATGCTTAATCCAATAGCAGGAAGTGGATTCTTTCTCGCTCTGCGTTTCGCGATCGCGGCAATCTAGAAAATGACAGATATGAGCGATTGCGAAAAAAATGTCCGACATCCTAGCTGCGAAGCCTGGAGTTAGCTGTTAACAGTACACTTCAGACTCATGATGAATACTCCTAAGTTAATTGGCGGTATTCTCAATAAAACTTGATGGTCGTGTGGAAGATTTTTTTTTGAAGCCGCTTTGGTATCAACTAAGCAGAGCTTCCACTCTCTCCCTTAATAACAGCGGCACCAATTAAATGTGCTAGACGTAATGCTTCTGGTACTTTTCCGCAGTCAGTCAGGCGCTCAAGTACTGACAAAATTACCTGAGGGGAGGCACCGCATACCTGAAAGAAGAAGGGGGGATGTGCATGGATAGTTCCGGCTCGACGCAGCAGTTGGAGGCGTTGTTCTGGTTTTGGCAGACGATAGATGGCTTGTTCTACAGCAGCAAGGTTAGGCATCCGCCGCATCACAGCCACACATGGGAGTTTAAGTTGCTCTGAAAGCTTCGGTAAGTCAATAACGTTAAAGCCGCCAAACGCAATTCCGTCGAGCAGCACGATGTGAAGTTGTGGCAGAAATTTCCGACCCAGCAGCAATTTTAAGATGACATCTGTTGCATCCCAACCATCCTGCTCTACCTGTCCCCAAACCATTCCCTCAAAGCGAGTATCGGCACAAACAACACCTGCTATTGCTACACATCTTCCTGCATTGCGTAAGAAGGGAGCATCGTCAAAACCGATAACGCGAATCACACGATTAAGTCTCAGCAGAGAGTCTAAGTCCATTGGAACCTAGCATTAGAGTGTGGTCTACAACCTTGAAGATGATTCTAACAAGTACCGAATCACCGACTGAGCTACCTGAGCTGTCCCTTCAAGGAGTTTGGGATCTACCACAGTATCCTTTGGTGTGTGGTAGTTTGGGTCTTGCCCTCGGTAGAAGAAGAGAACTGGAACCTTTGCATTCAAGAACGATTGGTGGTCGCTATCTCCTGTGTTCCGAATCGTAGAAATCTTCGGGTCAACCTTCTGAGCTAATGCAGTGAGTGACTGAGTTCCACCTACGAAAAGCTGATCATTTACACCAACCATATCAAAGTTCAGCATCGCCTCAAGGTTAGACAAAAACTGAGGTGATACTGTATTTACAAACGCCTTTGAGCCTTGTAATCCATCCTCCTCAGCGTCGAAGGCGACAAACCAGGCTTGATGAACCAGTGGTGTGTCCACAAGGCGACGGGCAAGTTCGAGGACGACTGCTGTACCAGAGGCATTGTCGTTTGCACCAGGAGATTTTGGTACCGAGTCGTAGTGAGCGCCAAGCACTATCTTCGGCTGCTTCACGTCCGGTAGATGAGCAATCAGGTTATGACCCGTGACAGTGTTTACGCGACCATTCACGTTGAGATTTGCCCTAAGCACTTGTGTTCTGGCTTTTTTCAACAGTGGCTCACCCTGTGTACCTGATAGCCCAAGTACAGGAATCTTCACTTCACCACCTAGTGTTCCAAACAATTCACTAGAGCTCGTATTGACAATTACCAGCCCTACCGCGCCTGTCGCAGCAGCATTACGGGCTTTCTCAAGGAAGGGAATTTCACCACGGCGTAAAATTGCGATCGCTCCCTTCACTTCAGTAGCAGCGAAGTCATTCGGTCGTCCGACACCAGGTACTACGACTAAAGGGGCTGTCAGTTGACCGACTGGTGAACCTTTAAGCGCACGACCTTCAATTGGCACATCTTCCACACTCAGGGTTGAACCGAGATCTTCAAACTTTGGATAGGTAAACGTTCCAATCTCAGTAACGTATCCAGCTTGACGGTACTCTGTTGTTAAGTAGATACGGGCTTGCTCTGAGGCTGCTGTTCCAGGCACACGGGAACCGAGAGCGACAAGAGCCTGTACATCAGTACCAACGCTATCGGGAGCAAGGATGCCGAATGTTGGGAGACAGACATAGAGAAATGCCAGAACGACCCATAGCCAGAAGCGAGAATGAAGTAACCTCAACAGTGATAATCCTTAAGAATTTCCTTGTGGGGTTGGTATCGGGTTCAATGGCAACGTAAGCGTAAATGTTGTCCCTACTCCAACTTCGCTTTCTACTGTAATTTGCCCTTGATGCAAGTCCACACATTTTTTCACGATCGCTAGCCCCAATCCCGTTCCCTGGGTTGTGCCAACATTGCTAGCTCTGTAGAAGGATTCAAACAGTCGAGGCTGATCCTCTAGGGGAATACCGATGCCTTCATCTTGGATGCGGAAAATGGCTTGATGTTCCTGACAAATTAAGTCAAAACGAACGATGCCTGTTTGGGGCGAAAATTTTGATGCATTTGAAAGTAAATTTGTCAATATTTGCCGCAGCAACTTCTCATCTAGCTTAGCTTGAGTTTCATTGCCCTGAACCGAAAGAGCAACTGTGGGAATCCTGCCTCCCTGCCCATCTTGTTTACTATCCAAACTGAGTTGCCACTCCTCGACTATCTCACGGCATAAACTTTCTAACTCCAATGGGGTTGGATTGAACTGTAGTTTTCCGGCTTCCGCTTGACCAATGAGGATTACATCGTTTAGCAGCTGAGTCATGTGCTCGACAGAGTCGTCAATGCGGTGGAAATGTTTATACCTTTTCTCGTCTGACCATGTCTTGCCATAGTTTTTGAGTAAATCGCTCGACGATTGAACCGTTGTCAATGGAGTGCGGAACTCGTGGGAGATTGTAGCGATGATACGGGATTGAAGTTCACCCAGTTCTTTTTCCTTTTCTAGAGCGCTGCGAATGATTTCCTCCGTGCGCTTGCGCTCAATGATTTCAGTTTCGAGCCTCACTTTGTCCTTTTCTAAGGCTTGGGCATACACACGCTCAGTGATATCCCTAAGCATGCCAGAAATGCCAGTAACAGCACCGTCAGTAACCAAAGTTGGATGACCATGAACTTCTATCCAGCGGCACTCCCCAGCTTTTGTCAAGTATCGCATCTCGTACCGACAAGACCCTTTTTGATCTCTAATCAGTGACTGCCACAGTTGCTGCTGGCGTTGCTGATCGTCACAATGAACGTAATTTAGGAAATTTGTTCCTAGACTTTCTTCAACTGTGAAGCCAGTCAAGTTTGTCCAAGCCGGATTGAGAAATGTCCAGCTACCAGTGGCATCAGTCTGAAAAATCACTTCTTTGACGTTTTCAACTACAGACCGATACTTTTTCTCACTCTCCCGCAACGCCTTCTCTGCCGAACTTGCCTCAATAAGACGGCGAACCCGGCGAAGTAGCACTGGCGGGTGGATGGGCTTAGTAACGAAATCAGTGGCACCGGCTTCAAATGCCCAATCAACAGATGCCTGGTCATTAAGTCCGGTAATCATCAACACTGGAGTGAGATCGTCACCGCTGAGCGTTTGCAGTAGGCGGCAGCAAGTAAAGCCATCCATCACTGGCATCATTGCATCCAGCAGAACTATATCGGGTTTGTGTGACCTGTAGGCAGCGAGGCATTGCTCTCCATCAGTCACCTCTTCTATCTTGTACCCTTCTTTTTCCATCATTTGACGTAGCATCATCCGCGTGAAGCGATCGTCGTCTGCAATCAGGATGAAGGGAGAATTTTTATCATCAAAGCTAGTCATCTTGATACTCCCTAACCTATTTGCCGTGTCGCCTTAACTTTTTTATACTCAGATTTAACCTGTGACATAATTTCTGATACAGCTTCGGTATGTAAAGAATTCTCTAAGTTAGGAGTCACAAGTCAGGAATCAGGAGCCAGAATACTCCCAGTCAGGAGAAAAGTTGAAATCTTTATCGGGTAAACGTTTCAGGTGTTTTCTTCTGCATTCTGGCTCGGAGACTCCCTTTGCACCTAAGTTTATTTATACTCACCTGCTTAGCAGCTTCGTCTAGGACAACGATTGTTAAACAAGTGCCGTCCCCTGCAAGAACAGGTGCAGACTTTTTAAACTATTAGCTTAAGGATTGAAAAAACGCTGGTGTATAAATTCACTTGACTTACGCAGCCAGAATTGGGAGCTTGTTGTTATCCATGTTTATAGGAATTAATAGCCGATGTCTTGACTTTACACAATTTATAAGAACTTGATAGACCGTATTTTTACGGATTTTTTACGGCTAGTATCCTAACTTCACTGAAGAAATTGCACTTTTAAAATCGAATCAGAATTACCAATCTACGCACCTACAGCAACTACTTTAGTAGTCAATGAAAGCCCCCTTGCCTGATAACGAAGCACAGAGGCTCGAAGAGCTTTTGCAGTATAAAATCCTCGATACCCCAGATGAACAAGCCTTTGACGACCTGACCCGTTTAGCTGCCTACATTTGTGGTACCCCGATTTCGTTGATTAGCTTGATTGATGCCCAGCGACAATGGTTTAAGTCAAAGGTGGGTTTAGATGTATCGGAAACACCTCGTGAGCTAGCGTTCTGTGCCCATGCCATCCTACAACCTGATGTTTTTATTGTTCCTGATACAACAGAAGACCAACGGTTCGCTACAAACCCCTTAGTCACCTCTGATCCCCATATGCGGTTTTACGCTGGCGTCCCTCTGATTACACCAGAGAAGCAGGCGCTGGGAACTCTTTGTGTAATTGACCATGTACCTCGAAACCTCAGCCCGGAACAGCTAGAGGCTTTGCAAATACTGGGGCGTCAAGTGCTTAAACAACTTGAACTCCGTCGCAATTTAGCTAATCTGACACTGGTTAACACCGAACGCAAACAGGTACAAAAGGCACGTCGGCAATTTTTTAAGGGGATTGCAGGAGGGTTTGGTGTAGCATCGGTAATTCTCATCATCATTGGCATTGTCTCCTACCAGAGCGCAACGAGGCTGATTGAGACAAATAGCCGTGTGGCACAAACTCAAGAGAGACTTAACCAGCTCGAAGAGTTACTCTCCCAGATGAAGGATGCTGAGACGGGACAACGTGGCTATCTCTTAACTGGAGAAGAGCGTTATTTAGAACCCTATCAAAGGGCGCTCACAAGCATTGATGGAGAAATTAAGAATCTTAGAAAATTAACAGCAAATTATCCTAACCAACACAGGCAACTCGATGCCCTTGAGTCTGCGATTAAAAATAAACTTGCCGAACTTAAGGGAACGATTGATTTACGGAAGTACCAGGGATTCGATGCCGCCTTGCAGCTGATGCGGACAGATCTGGGAAAGAAGCTTATGGATGATATCCGCTCTCGCGTCCGTGAGATCGAGAAGGAAGATAACGAGTTGTTGAAGCAACAGGTGGCAGCAGCGGGAACAACTGCTCGCTACACGATTGTTACACTGGCGATCGCGATCGTGCTGACTTTTGTAATTCTGTGTGGAATTTATTCCCTGATTTATCAGGAAATCACTGAGCGCCAGTGGGCGGAGGAGGCACTTAAGAAAGAGCGTAACTTTATCTCTGCCGTTGTTGATACCTCTAGCGCCTTAGTAGTAGTTCTTGATCGAGAAGGGAAGATCGTCCGCTTCAATCAAGCCTGTGAGCAAACAACGAATTACTCGTTTGATGAGGTGAGGAGTAGGTATCTCTGGAACCTGTTTCTGATTCCAGAAGAAGTGGAGCCGGTTAAAGCTACTTTTGCAGAACTCCAAGCGGGTCAGTTCCCGAACGAGTTTGAAAACTACTGGGTAACGAAGGATGGGAGCCATCGGCTCATTGCTTGGTCTAATACGGCTCTCCTTGACGATCAGGGAACGGTTGAGTATATCATCGGCACCGGCATTGATATCACCGAGCGTAAGCAAGCACAGAAAGCTCTTCAAGAGAGCGAGGAACAATATCGCTCGGTTGTGGACAACCTCAAAGAAGTGATTTTCCAAACGGATACAGCAAGGCGATTGACATTTCTCAATCCTGCTTGGACGGAAATTACTGGATTTTCTCTATATGAAAGCCTCGGCAAGAGATTCTTGGAATTGATTTACCCGGATGATCGCCAACTCCATGATGAACAATTTCAATCCCTCCTTAAACGCCAGAAAGATGACTGCCGCTACCAGATTCGTTACTTAACTAAAAACGGTAGGGTGGCACATGTTGAAATTTATGCCAGCGTCATGTTAAGTGATAATGACGCCATTATTGGAATTTCCGGCACCCTCAACGATATCACTGAGCGCAAGCGCAGAGAACAACATCTGAGTGCAGAACACGCTACGACGCGTGTCTTGGCAGAGTCGGCTACCCTTAGCGAAGCTACCCCAAACATCCTGCAATCTATCTGCGAAAGCTTGGGATGGGATGTCGGCGAACTCTGGAGTGTAGACACAAGTACGAATGTGCTGCGTCGTGTTGAAACCTGGCATCGGCAGTCGGTTGATGTTTCGGAGTTTGAGACGGCAAGTTCGCAGATCATTTTTGCGGCTGGAGTTGGACTGCCTGGTAGAGTCTGGGATAGTGCCGAACCCACCTGGATAGCTAATCTTGCTGAAGATGCAAACTTTCTGCGATCCTCAATAGCGGCTAAAGTAGGGCTGCACGCTGCTTTCGGCTTCCCTATCCTGAGCGGGGATGAGAGGTTGGGTGTTATGACCTTCTTTAGTTGTGAGAGCCAGCAGCCTGATGTGGATTTGCTCAAGATGATGGCGGCAATTGGCAGCCAAATTGGTCAGTTTATCAAGCGCAAGCAGGCAGAGGAGGAATTACAGCGACAGAATCTGATTTTGCAATCAGAATTAAATCAATCGGCGGAATATGTGCGATCGCTCTTACCACGTCCTCTAACCGGAACCGTAACCACTGAGGCACTGTATATTCCCTCACTGCAGTTGGGAGGTGACGCCTTTGACTATCACTGGCTTGATGCTGACCATTTGGCAGTTTATCTGTTGGATGTAGCCGGGCATGGGGTTAGATCGGCGCTGCTGTCAGTTTCTGTACTGAATGTTTTGCGATCGCAATCCCTTTCCAACACTAATTTTTCTCAACCCAGTGCTGTCTTAGCAGCCCTCAATCGTGTTTTCCAGATGAATGAAAACGGAGATGACTATTTCACAATTTGGTATGGCGTTTATAACCGGATTAAACGTCAACTGATTTACGCATGTGCTGGACATCCACCTGCTATTTTGCTCTCCGACACTTCAACCACTACCTCTGTAAAACAGCTAGGAGCATTGAGCATCCCCATTGGAATGCTGCCGGACGCTGAATTCGTTGATGATTCCTGTGAAATACAACCAAGCAGCACACTTTACCTCTTTAGCGATGGGGCTTACGAAATTCACCAACCTAATGGCACTATTTGGGGACTCAATGCTTTTATTGATTTGCTTATTGTTTATAAAAAAAACAACACCGGGAATTTGGACACGGTGTTGGAGCACATTCAGAATTTGAGTCTTAAAAAAGTTTTGGATGATGATTTCTCCCTATTACAACTTACTCTTGATTAAAATAAGGAGAAATCATAAATCACAAAGGTTTAAGTCTATCTAGCAGATGCTACTTTTTCTTCAAACTCATCCCTGTTAGCGAAAGGTTTAAAGACTCGATCCATTTTAGTGAGTTCGAAAATCATTTTTACTTGCTCACTTAGAGAGCAGATAAAAAGTTCTGCACCCGTAGAACGAACGGATCTAAGTATTGAGACTAAGGCTCCTAAGCCGGAACTATTCATAAACGTAACATCCTGAAAGTCCACTAACACAATATTCACTCCACCCTCTACAATATCGCTAATTTCACGACGTAAACTGTTGACAGTTATACCGTCTAAAATACCGGAAGGTTGAATGATTTTTACGCTAGAACTCATTGTTGTAACTCCTGAAATTTCAATGGCTATTTCGATTTTGCTGATGAGCTATGTCTACGACTAGCAATGATTTATTTATGAGACTGATTTTGGTTGCCAAATAGCAGCCTGAATTATTACCCAAAATAGAGACAGATTATAGATTGCCCAAGCCGCATTAAGCAGATAAAGCCAAGGGTTTTCTAAAGTTCCCGTTGCGAAGCGATAAATACACCAAATCATTCCTAAAATAGTTAGAGCAAAGATGGTCAATTGAGGCAAAACTAACTGGAGATAAATTCCAGATTGACGCTGTTTTGGCGTAACCTGAAATTTAATAGATCGTCCAGTAAATACACTCCAAACTGCTTGAATAAACAGCGGGAATAGAGCAATAGCGTACTGTTCAGAACGCCAAAGTTCTCGGGCTGGAATACCCCAGCTAGCAGCAATAAACGTCAATCGGTTTAGGATAAAAGCTGGGACAAAATGTAGAGCAAAATCAGAGCCATAAGCCCGCACTGGAATAACCCCTGTAAAGAAATAGATGATGGGACAGGCAATAAAAACAACCGTAGCAAACCCTGAGAAATAGCTGTACATCGTCTGAAAATATTGCAGTTGTTGCCAAAAAGTTAACCCAGACTTTGCTAGGGGATTTTCTCGCAGTAATACTTGAATCGTGCCCTGCGCCCAGCGTAGCTTTTGCTTCAGGGTGGAGCTGAGATCGTCGGGAGCCAATCCCTCTGATAATTCTTCATGATGATAAACAGATTTCCAGCCAGCGGCATGTAGCCGCATAGCAGTATTCATATCTTCTGTAATACTGTTGCTAGATACACCCCCAACTAAATCAAATTCGTCTAACCGTTTTTCATCTTTGGAAAATTCTTCTGAAAAGTTTTGCAGTCCAACACTAATTAATGCTTCACGTCTTAACACAGCATTTGTCCCTGTGTAGAAGGCTGAATTCATGCCATCTTTTCCCTGTTGAATTGGTCCATAAAATAAGTGAGCTTGATGTCCAAATGGATCACCGGAGGGAATGTTATAAAAAGCTTGGGGCGTTTGGACAAAAGCGATCTGATTGCTTTCATATTTACCCGTAGAGAGATTGTAGGTATGGAAGTAAGGCAAAACCCGTTTCAGAAATTCTGGCTTGGGAATATGATCGGCATCCAGGGTAAGGATAAAATCTCCTGAAGTTTCTCCCGAAAAAATCGCGTAGTTAATGTTGCCGGCTTTGGCATGATGGGGCTTATCCTTTGGTTTTGGACGAGCAATGTAGCGGCAGCGGGCAAGTTCGCTTAACTCCAACTCTTTTTGATAAATTGCTTTTTCCAAGATTCGCTGTTCAGTGGCAAGGTAATCGCTAACTTTGTGGTGTTTTGGATTTAACAAAAGAATCAATTGCCGGAAACCCTGTAAATATCCAACTACAGTTCCAAGAGTGCCTGTGCTGTCAGATGTAGAGATTGGAGAATAAGATTTGCTAATTAATAAGCAATTCCGATGATCTGGCGATCGCGTATAGCTCAGATAATCAGCAATCTTCTGCATGATACCTACACCACGTCCACTTTCGGCAGTTTCATCTACTTCATTGGGCATCTGTTGTAGATGTTCTTCAAAATCAAAATCAGAGCCGCGATCCCAAACTCGAATTTCTATAGTTTGGGTAAAAATTGTGACTTCAATATCAATGGGAGTTTCTGGTGGCAGCCCTTGATGGGCATGGCGAACTGCATTGTCAAATCCTTCAGCTAGTGCTGTCTGACACTCCAGCCAAATATTACTGGGAATTGTAGGTTGCCGTAACTGGTCAAACCATGACAAAACATGAGATAAATCCTTGGGTTCAGTATGGACTTGAAGCTGAAATGACTGGAGAAATTGTTCAGCTTTTGGGACTTCTGCTGCCAAGTTTTCTATCTGATGGAGCCGAGTAACGAGTTGCGATCGCTCCCTATTAATTCGTTCAGCTTCCTGTTGCAACAGCGGTGATTGTAAATCTTCTAAACCTAGCCGTTCTGTCATTCCTCGCAGGGCTAGAGAGTTACCATCATCCAGCACATAAACACATAGTTTAGTTGTAGGATAATCAATCGCTAGAGCCGCCTTAGTGGTTTGCTCTACCATCTCGATGGGTTCGTTATAGCAAGTAATAAAAACATCAACAGTCGGCCATTCAGAACAAGGCAATGGTGGTGTCAATTGATTGAGAGATTTTACCTTTCGGACTATCGGTCGCCACAGTCCAATTAGGAACATCACGCCACCGAAATAGCTGTAAATTTCTGCCAGCAGTAAGGGAATTGAGAGCCAAAGCGCTGCAAAATTAACGGAATGAGTGATGCGCCAATGTAGATACCAAGCACCAAATATCAGATTGATTTCTGCTAGATACCGAAATAGTAAAGTTCTGTCTCTCAAACGAGAGCGAATGTTACCGGAAAAGGTTGGTGAGTTCTCAACAACCGAGATAGGAGTCATCATAGTTAGATAGATGCTAGTTAAGAGAAGTCAAAAATCAACAGTTAGGAGGGAGGTTGGTTACCCCTGACCCCTTAAAATGCCAAGGGACGGCTACCCCTTGCTTGATACAGCAGGCTTTCGAGAATGACGGCATTGGTATTAACATCAATTGAAGTATTAGCCCCCAAACGGGAATTCTCGTAACGCCCGGAAAGGTAGCCTCGATTTGGATCGCCAAGGTTCAGCACAGCCTCTTTTAAAGTGCTGGTATAGGAGTTATTGGGCATCAAAGCTTGCCAAGCAAAGGCGGCTTTGGTGCTTAAGAATCGTAATTGGGGATAGGCTTTTCCCCTACTGTTAACGGCGTTCCAAGGTTGCCCATTGGCATAGACGCTGTAGTACAAAAAGTAGGGAGGACGGTCGAGGGAATCTTCATTGACTGCGGTTAATATCTGTGTGCGCTCAAATCGCTGTGCCTGGACTTTGAGTAAACTGAGAGCTTGAGGTTTGACAGCATCGTTCCAGCCCAATTCCAAGCCCCAAAGGAGATAAGGCTCGTTGGTGAGATAGTTAGTGGCTCCAGAGTTTTCCAAGTTGCGTTGATCGACTTGTAATGGAATGCCGTCAACTTCTATGGTTTGCACAGGGGGATTGTGTAGCGCGTTTTTGGCTTCAATGCCCCAAAGTTGCAAGCTATAGGCGGCGTATTGCTCGTAGCCAAGTCGCCCCTCCTGCAATAAGCGGGTTTGCCCTTTGGAATCGGGAATGTTGCCGTAGAGCCAACCGTCTTTTACCAATTGCGAGAGTTTCCATCGAGCAACGATGCGGTTAATGGTTTCTCGATATTCTGGGTAATGCGATCGCAAAACATGCAGTCCCATCAAGAATCTGGCAGTATCCAAAGCTGACCAACCGCTCGTCCCGTTCGGATCGGGAGTATTATCCAGTCGGCGCATCTGCGCTGTATTGGTGCTGTAAGCTTTATTCGGCAAACCCGTTGCTGGTAGCGGCAGGGTTTCTAGAGTTGGCAACAGCCGACCGATCATACGCTTGAATTGCTCTGGCTGAATCAATCCCAACTGATGTGCTGCATGGATGCCCAAAATGGCGCTACCCTGATCCCACAGCGTTGTCCAAGGGTAGTTCTCAACAGAATTCACAAAACCCGTTTGGGAATTCCAGTTCCGCTCGAAATACCGCCAAGCCTTTTGTGCAGCAATGCGATCTGCCCTTGGCAGCAGCGCTGGGCTACGCCCCGCTTCGCTAACGCTATCGGCTTGTGTCAAACCCGTTTTGGAACTTGCTGGGGAAGCCACAGATAGGGCATTCGGTACAGCCTGTTGAGGAGGAGTTGGAGATGAGGCTGTCGGTTCTACAGTTGGTGCTGGTGAAGGAATTGCCACAGTAGGGGCAGTGCCCCCCTGTCTGCCCGTAAGAGGTGCTGTAGATGAGCTGGTCGAGGCGCTTGGTACAGGCTGTTTTTGTAGTGAAACAGGTGTAGTGTTGTTACTGCCTGAAGTCCAGTAAGCACCGGAGGAGTCCACAATTAATCGAGCTGTCTGCGTGGTACTACGAGGTAAACCACGACCCGGATCGGCTGTCGCAACTGCCTCCCACCAGGGAGAATCCATTGCAGTTTCTGGACGAATCAGGGGTTGTTGATTCGTTGCCATGTACAGCAGGGATTGCAGAATCAGACTGTTGGTGCTGCCACTGAGAGCGGTTTGTGGTTTGCCCGTTTTTTCAGAAAAGCCTTCATAGTAGCCTTGTTGAGGATTGTAGAGGTCTGTCGTTGCCTGCTGTAACTGACGGGCATATTCGTTTTCTGGAAACAGGGCATGAAAGGCAAAGGCAGCAGCCGTGCTGACTGTACGAGCATCTGACACGGACTTACCCTTATCCTCCAAGGTTGCCCAAGCCTCTCCCCGACCAGTAATTGTGCTGTGAACCACGTAGGGTGGTTGATCGAGCAGGGTAGTGGCAGCAGCAGTAAAGGTTCCGGTACGACGGTAGCGCGACTCTTGAGCTTGAAAAAGGGGTTGCACTAGCTGACGCATTTGGGGGTCAAAGCCAAATTCCAAACCGTATAGCAGGAAGGGATTACTAACTGTATAGGAAGGAGGTTTTTCTCCCCTATTCGCCTGTTCGCCTGCTCCCTCTCTCTGTGTCGGCACCTCAACCCCTTCGACTAAAGTAATTTGATACTTACCACCGACAGCGGAGCGAGTGACGTTAAAGCCCCACAACTGAAACGCACGGGCTGCATATTCTTCGTAGCCAAGGCGACTTTCAGTATTGACTTGTGTCAAGAGTCGCCCATTCTTATCTTTGGTCACTCTGGCGCTGAAGAGAAGACCATCCCGCACAACTTGTGAGTACGACCACTCCAGGACAATTTGATCGACGGCTTGTGTGTATTCGGGATGGTAGTTCTTCAGGGTATACAGCGCCGCCAGTACCCGCCCAACATCAAGGGCTGACCAACCTGTTCCCTCGGCGGTGGGATTGCTGCTTCCCTGTGTGCTGGGGTTAGCGCCGTAATCTACAGGTTGCAATGACTGGGTATCATAACCACGGTGGGGCAACTGTCCAGCGAATAGAGGCAGCCTCTTCAGGGCACCTAACAAATGTCGCGTGCGATCGTCAAATTCTTTGGCGGTGATAATGTCAAGGGCGCGTGCCGAATTTAGAGCTGCTAGATAATCCCCCAATCCCCACAGCGTTGCACCTTTCATGTCACTGCGGTCATTAACCAATCCACTGTTAGATTGATAATTTGCTTGAAAGTATTGCCAAGCTGCCTCCGCATAACGCCGTTCTGGAACTGTGAGCGGTCTTGCTAGCTTAGGGGAAGCTGAGGAGTGAAGCTTTCCTACTGAAGGAATGGGTGCAACAGCAACTGCATCAGCAGGTGAAGGTGTAGAGCCTTGCCCCCCTGCGGATGAACTGCCTGTAGCCGTTGGAGTCGAAGTACTGCTACTCGGCTTCCCCGGTGTTGCAAAAGTAACCAAACTTGACCCGATGAGCGGGCGATTGCCCCTAGCTTTGTAGTACAAAATCTCCAGAATTAGCCCATTGGTGTTGCCAGTCAGCGATTTATTGGGTTGCTTCGTTTCTTCGTAAAGCCCAGCGTAGAAGCCAGCCCCATCGGGACTACGCAAATCCTTCACTGCATCAAAAACTTTTTGAGCGTAGGCATTATCCGGGTAAAGATAGCGCCAGCCAAATGCAGCTTTCGTACTGATACTGCGTAGCTGCGGATAAGGCTTATTTTCATCAGTAATTGTTGCCCAGGAATTACCGTTAGAGTAAACCGTGTTGTAGAGAAAATAAGGCGCTTGATCGATGTTGTCTTCTGATACAGAAGTCAGCTGTCCCGTGGCATCAAAGCGACGCTTTTGCACTTCTAAGACGTTGGCAGCATATTCCTTCAAATACCCTTCCAAACCAAATTCAATGCCATCTAAGATGTAGGACTCGCTGACTACGTAATTGTTGGCTTGAGTGCTTTTGAAGTCACGGGTATCAACCGGGACTTTGACGCCGTTAATCTCCACAAACTGATAGGGTTCCAGTGCTAGCGCCTTAGAGGCTTTAAAGCCCCAAAGTTCGTAACCCCTAGCCGCATACTCTTCGTAGCCAAGGCGTCCTTCTTGCACCAGCAACGTGCTGCCATCAGGTCGAATCATAGCTCCATAGAGTTGGTCATCTTTAAGCGATCGCTCTATCTTCCACTTCGCTACAATCCCCTTGATCCAATCTTTGTACTGCGGATGACAAGCGTTTATGACGTGGAATGCTGCTAATATCCGACCAGCATCTAAAGCCGACCACCCAATGCCCTTCTCCACTGGTTTGTTGCCGTAATCAGTCATCTCCCCAGTTGCCGCGTTATAAACTTTGTTCGGCAAGGTATCCTCAAATAGCTTGAGACTACTAAGAGTCTTCAAAAACTGGTTGAGGCGAGAGTCAAATTCTCCCTGATCGATTAAATTCAGCCAACGTGCTGCATTCAATGCCATCAAGTAATTGCCGATATCCCAGAGAGTGCCGGAGGGATACCCACCAGTGGAGTTAGTAAATCCCGTTGCTTGCTGATAGTTTTTAACAAAGTACTGCCAAGCCGTCTTAGCATAGACCTGTTCCTCTGGCGTTAAAGGGGCGGTAATCTGCGAACAGGCATTAGGCGCAGCTGTTGGAGTTTGAGCCAGGGTTGGCTTAGGCACAGAAACACTTATTAAAGACTGTGAAACTGCACCCGCTAGGAATAGAGCAATCAACCTTGACCACTTTTGCTGATGGCGTCGTTGCATTATTGTTGAAGGGTGGAAGGTTATGAAGGTTGAAGGGTGGAAGGTTAAAAGGTTGAAGAAGTAGATTTTGTTAATCTCTAACGTGTTAACCTTTTTACTTGCAAATTATTAGCCACTTTAGGGAGATACTTTTACGCCTGCCCAGACAGTAAGAGGCTTGCCTACCTTTTTGTAGAGCAGACTTTCGAGCATGACGCCGTTATTGTTAGCCGTCAAGGACTTATTGGGTTCTTTTAATGATTCATAAAAGCCGTTGTACCAGCCTTTATCAGCTTTCAGATTGGCTTGGACAAAATCAGATAACTGGCGAGTGTAAGGCGTGTTATAAAGCACATGCCAACCTATTGCGGCTTTAGCACTGAGAAAGCGTAAATCGTTATGCTTTTCTCCCTTATCTGTAATGGTTGCCCAGGGTTGTCCATTGACAAATAGGGTGCTGTAAACAAAATAAGGAGCGCGATCCAGGTTATCTTCTGTAAGAGCAGTTAACTGTTTTGTTGCTTGGTAGCGAGCTTCTTGAGCAGCTAAAATGCGATCGGCATAGGCTTTGGGTAACGCTTGAAATCCGGTTTCAATGCCATCCAAAATATACGGTTCGCTGAGGACGTAGTTATTAGCCCCAGAAGTTTTGGAATCCCGTTTATCGTAGGGAACACCCTTTCCGTAGAGATTGACAAAGCCAACATTAGCTTGAGAATCTAGTGCTTTCTCTACATCCAAACCCCACAGTTTTAGACCATAAGCTGCGTAATTTTCGTAGCCTAATCGACCTTCTTGGTTTAGCTGTTCTTTGCCCTTGACGGTAGAAGTGCCGTACATCTTACTATTTTTAGTGAGACGCCCAACTCGCCAATGTTTCCAGACAGCTTCTGTTTGTGGCTGTAACGACGGATACTTAGCTCCTACAATCTTGAGCCACATTGCTAAACGCCCCAGATCAAGGGCTGACCAACCAATTTCTTCCCGTTTATCTAGTTGACCGTAGTTCACAGGAATTAAGGTTTTAGAGTTATAGACTTTGTTCGGCAGTTCTCCTTTGTAAAGGGGCATCGTAGCCAGCGTTTTCAACATCTGGCTCATCTTGGCTTCAAAGTCTGCCTGTTGCACAAACCCTAGTTCTTTAGCGCTAACTAAAGCTGCGATCGCAGCCGCTTGATCCCACATCGTCACTGAGGCAAACCCATTTACTGAGTTCACCAATCCCGTTTCATTGTTCCAGTTCAGCTGGAAATAGCGCCAAGCTTGACGAGCCATTTCCATTTCCTGTCGTGTCAAATCTCCTACGCCAGATGCCACATAAGGAGTTTTCGTGGCGGCGATTTGATCTGAGGTAATCGATTGACCTGGAATAACCAAAGATTGAGCGTCTATTTGAGCCACTGCTTGAGCAGAGGCAGTGGTTGGAGATGGGGATACTTGAAGATTAGGTAAGGAAGAATTCTTGGAAGAACTGGACGAATATTTTAGAAACGCGATCGCCACAACCGCAGTAACTACTCCCCCCACAACAGCCAGTATAGACAGTCCTTTGGGCGGCGGCTTAAAATCAAACTTCATTAGTAATGCAACCTCTCTATATCAACTAGTCTTTGCCGCTTGCTACTTCCGTCAACAGTCTTTAGCGTTAATGGCTTTAGAGTTCCCAGATTCTGATGCTCAGGAACTAGAAAGTGGAATCTTTTTGGGCTGGGGTTGATTTCCATTGCACCCCTACATAGCTCAAAGAGTCTTCTAGATGTTTGTGCCAGTAGTGCGAACCTGTATTTCGACTTGTAGTCCCATGACCTCCAGGAAAGACGTTAAACGCGTTGACAATGCCCAAATCCACAAGCTTTTGCTGAAATTGCGCAGTTTCATCCAAAAATTCTTTGTCTCCAACTCCTGCATCTAGATAGACTCGCAATGAGGAACGCTGTTTAGGAGACACTTTTTGCACAAGCTTGATAGGGCTATTGGCAGAGCCACTATCGTCGGTGAAGTAACCACTGTGACTAAACAAGATATTGAAGCGATCCAAATAACGCAGACCAATGTTGAAAGCGCCCCAACCGCCTGAGGACAGACCTCCCATCGCCCAAAATTTAGGGTCTTTGAGGACTCGGTAACGAGACTGGACTTCTTGGACTAACTCAGAGCCAATTAAGGTAGCCACCTCACCATTAGGACCGTCAAAGTACTGAGGGTCCCAATAGGGGCTTGAGCCTCGCTTATCGTTGCCATCAGGGGTAATGACAACTGCCGGGGGGAGTTTGCCACTGCTGTAAAGTTTGTACAACACCTCCGTGACAGCCCCACATGCCTGCCAACCTGCGGCGTCCCCATGTCCTCCGTGTAGGAGAAAGATAACTGGATAAGAGTCTTGTCGGTGCTTATCATAGCCAGGGGGCAGGATTAGACCGTAGGTGCGTGTCTGACCCATAGCGTTGCTGTAAAAGGTTTTTAATTCAAAGGTTATACCCCGATTTGGAGTAATCTTGGGGTCAAACTTGCAAGCAGCAGCCTTCTGCTCAACTTCCTTATCCAGTGCATTCTGGGCTTGGCTGTCCACTAATGGCATAGGGGAAGAATTTTGGGTTACTGAGGTCGCATTTGCCTGATTAGTAGTTTTAGAAACATGAGTAGACCAATATTGCAAAGTTGCGATCGCTACAACTGCTGTCACTACTCCCCCCGCATGGGCTAAGATAGACAACCCTTTGGAGGGCGGCTCAAAATCAGGATTCACTATAACTCCTTATTAGTAGACGTCCTGTTCCATACCCGATCTGGTTTCATCTGCTTTTGTTTAGGATTCCCAAGGTTTTCCTCTGGCTCACAGCAACAACTAGACACAACCTTAAAACCTGACCCGTAGCTGTCCTGTGAACGATTGATTGTTGTATGCACTTTTGCCAGTGTCTTGATTCCGGACATTGGAGTAGGCATAACCAAAGTCTGCTTCTACATTTGGCGATAGCTTTGCTGTGCAGCGAACTTGATAGGTATTGGCGTTATCAAAATTTCCCCTTAGTCTCTGCTGTCCTAGGGTAGCTGCCAAGCGACAGTTCAGATTCTCGAAGACATTTCCCTGCCAAGCAACTTCGCCATTGTAAACAAGGAAATCTGGCGGAGAAAAATAGCCACTTGTTTTGTCAAGATCGCTTGTGAAACTCCAGTTAAACAGGTTAGCTGCTACGGAAAATTGTCCAAATTTACGTTCTAGCCTGCTAAAAGATTGCTGCTCAAAATTGCCATCGTTATAACTGCCCAAGCGCAAGGATGAATATAAGCTAGTATCTCGGTCAATCTGCCAGTATAAACTTGGTCCAAACCGCCAAGCCGTGATTTGATTGTTTAGGGTTCGAGCATTAGACTTATACGGTCCTTGTTCCACTTCAACCGAAACAATCACTCCTGATTCCAATTGACCCGATGGACTGACCTTAATGGCAATTGGATCGGCTACTTTAGCATTAAAATTGAGAGCAGTTGGTAAATGGTTGAATATATCAACTCCCCCGCCCACTACCAAGGTCAATTGATCAATTTTCCCTTCCCATTCCACTTGCAGAGGAATGTTTGTAACAGATTCAACACCTGGTTCTTCAAAAGAATTAAAACCAGTTTTGAACCGTATCTTATTACCATTACGCAAGCGAAACTGAGCTATTGGCTCAATAATTAAATTGTGCTGATCGAAGTTATCCTCGTCCCGGCGAAAATCTGTTGTGATACTTTCTAGAACAACAGCAGGAGTAACAGACTCTGTAGATGCTGTTGGTGGGGTTGGTGGTGGTGCTGGTGGTGGCGGTAATCGCAGCCCCGGATTGAAGTTTTCTGGTGCAGCTATCTGCATAGGAGGTGGTTCTAATCGATAGTGCAGCTCAACCGAGGAGCCTTCAATACTGCTATCAGAAGTCGGTTGAAGGTTTTTCTGATTGACAACAGGGGAAATTTGTTGTGTCAATTGTGACGGTGAGTTCATGGTTTCAAATGTTTCAGGAGAAACAAGATTTTTCGTGACAGCCTGTAACTTACCTGCCCCTAATATCCAAATGCCTAGGCTCCAAATTATTGTTGATTGGCATCGGAGGCATTTCCATTCCACCTTTCGCAGGGATGAACAAGGAGCTAAAAAATGATTGAAATCCAGTAAGCTCACGACTAACTCCAGAGTGATATCGTTCCTGGTTAATTACTCATCTGGAGGCAGGTTATGCCGCTATAGTGCGGCTCTTGTTGTTTTCCATGTCTTAAGTAATTAGTAGCAAACCTCTTGACTTTACAAAATCTTTAAAGATTTAAAGTCCGTATTACTACGGATTTTTGGTAGGGCTCGTCTCTTAGCTACTAGAACAAATACTGATTTCAAAAAGATAGAACAATTACACACTGTGGTATAAGTTCGCTTGACAATATTGCGTTTGACGGCTTCTGGCTAACTCAAAGTACGATAGTTTCTCTTTGGTTTGTGGGTAAGCGTGAATTGGGTAAGCCTGAAGCTGACTCGCTCAAATCTAGAAGGCTGACTCGTCTAGAAAGTCGCCGTAGAGTTGTGCTACTTTTTGTTGCCCTAGTGATGTCATTTGTTATGACACGGGTGCTCGCATCGATTTTTGCTCGTCCACGTCCTCTAGTTAATGCGCTTTTGGAAATTCCTATCGATCCGATAGTATGGAAAGACGTGAAAGGTGCCCTTAGCCTTCAGGGTGCATTTCCCAGCGATCATGCAGCTATGTTCGCTGTGATTACCACAGGTGTTTTTAGTATCAACCGTTGGGCAGGCTGCGTAGCGCTTATAGTCAGCCTATACTTTAGTGCCCTGCGGATTGGTATTGGGTTTCATATGATGTCCGGCAAATCACCCATAATATAAATCCAGGTGCATTCATTAATGCGAGCGCGATGCCAAAACGAGTAACAATCGAAGCACATCTGAGCCTGGAAGAGTTGGAGAACGGTTATCGCCAAGCGTCTGAACC